>NZ_JASGEC010000028.1:0-2793 GCF_047606685.1 Microbacterium sp. | reverse complement strand
CTCGCCGGCGGCCCGTTGGCGTTCGGCGGCGACGCCGCCGCCGCGCCGGGATCGCCCTCGTGGGTGGCCGCGCACCCGACGCTCGACGTCGTGTACGCCGCCATGGAGGGCGAGGGCACGGTGCGCGCCTTCCGGCGCAGCGGCGAGACGACGCTCGAGCCGCTGGGCGAGCCGGTGCGCGCGGGCGAGATCGTGTGCCACGCGGCGGTCGCGCCCGATGGCAGCGCGCTCGTGGCTGACTGCTGGGGCGACGGCACGGTGGCGTGGATGCCGCTGGCCGCCGACGGCGGGCTCGGCGCGTCGCGGGCCGCGGAGGCAGCGCGAGACCCGTATGCCGAGATCGGAATGTCGACGGATGACGCGCGCACATCGCGCGCGCACTCCGCGGCCTTCCTGCCGGACGGCCGCGTGGCCACCACCGACCTCGGGTTCGACCTCGTGCGGATCTGGCGCCAGACATCCGCGGGCCTGCGACCCGACCATGAGGTCGTGCTGCCGCGTGGATGCGGCCCTCGGCATATGATGGCGCATCCGAGCGGACACCTGTACGTCGTGACCGAGTTCTCGGGCGAGGTGTTCATCCTCGCGCCGGACGCCTCGGGTCGGTGGACGCTGCGCGGCGGCGTGCCGGCGTCGCCCGCGGCGAGCCCGACCGACACGGGGGCGGAGCTCGCCCGCTCGCGCGACGGGGAGTTCCTGTACGCGGGGCTGCGCGGGTCGAACACGATTGCCACGTTGCGCGTGCGCGGCGAGGGCGAGCGGCTCGAGCAGGTGGCGCTCGTCGAGTCGGGAGTGGACTGGCCACGCCACCACGTCGTCGTGCGCGACACCCTGTTGGTGGCCGGGCAGCGATCCGACTCCGTGGCATCCCTCGCTCTCGACGAGCGCACCGGGGTGCCGGGCCGCGTGCGCCACACGGTCGAGGCGCCGACGCCGTCGTGCCTGCTGCCGGTGCGGGGCTGACGCGCGGGCGGCACACTGGTCTGCCCCGCTTGAAGTTGCCGCGTTCTGCGATCCCGAGCCGCGATTTGCGGCAAGTGAGCGGCGACCCGGCTAGACCTTCGCGTCTTGCTTGGGGATCACGACCTGCTTGATGATGAGCAGGATTGAGGCGGTGACCGGGATGGCGACAAGCGCGCCGAGCAACCCGAGCAGCGTGCCGCCGACGAGCGCCCCGATCACGACGAGTGAGCCAGGCACCGAGATCGTGCGGTTCATCACCTTCGGCGTCAGCACGTATGCCTCCAGCTGCATGTACACGAGGTACGCGATCGCGAACACGAGCGCCGCGACCGGGCTGCTGAACAGCGCGACGAGCGACCCGACGGCCCAGAACAGCACGGAGCCGACGAGCGGGATGAGCGTGATGCAGAACGCGGTCACTGCCATCAGCACCGGGAACGGCAGTCCCATCACGAGGTAGAGAATCAGCGTGAGCACGGCGTTGCAGGACGCGAGCACCACCATGCCGCCGAGGTAGCCGCCGATCGAATTGGTGATCTGGTCGGTGAGCGACGAGACGGTCGGCCGGTTGCGGGCCGGGGCGAGGCGGGTGAACGCGTGCTTCATCGTGGGAAGCGACGCGAGGAAGTACAGGCTCAGCACGAGGATGATGATGAGCCCCGAGATCGTGGTGCCGATCGTGACGCCGACCTGCACGACGCCGCCGCCGATCGCGGCGATGTTGCTCGGGTCGCTGAGGAAGGTCTGCACCTGATCGAGCAGGGTCGACGCGATGTCGCCGAAGTGGCTCTGCAGCCACGCGAACACATCGGACGACTGGAAGTCGCTGACCATGTCGGGCACGTCGCGAATGAATTGCGCGATCTGCGAGACCACGGTCGGGATGATGAGCCACAGCACGCCCACCAGCAGCACCGCGAAGCCGCCGTAGACCGTCACGATTCCCCACGGGCGGGAGATGTTGCGCCTCTCGAGCAGCCGTACAAGCGGGTCGAGTCCGAGGGCGGCGAACAGCGCGAACACCACGTAGATGATCACCGTCGACAGGTTCGAGATCGCCATGCCGAGCAAGATCGCGACGAGGCCGCCGAGGGTGAGGCTGAACCCCACCGCGAACGGGTTGCTCAGGCGGGCCCAGGATGCGCGAGGCGCTCGGCCGGCGACCGCCGCCGGGTCCGGCGCGGCGGGCGGCGCCACGGCGTCAACTGGCTGCGCCGAGTCGGCGGGGGCGGCGGTGTGCTCGGCGTCGCTCATGGAGCCACTCTAAGCCTGTCGCGCCGTCTGGGCCGGGCAATCCGGGCGATGAGCTCACGCGCGCCCCGCGGCCGGTAGGGTCGAGGCGAGGAGGAGCCATGTCCGAACCGACCCGCGACGACGCGCTGGCCACGCTGCGGCGGTTGCGCGGCAGCATCGACAACATCGACGCGGCCCTCATCCACCTTCTCGCCGAGCGCTTCAAGGCGACCCAGCAGGTCGGGGTGCTCAAGGCCGATCACGGGATGCCGGCTTCCGACCCGGCCCGCGAGGAGCAGCAGATCGCACGGCTGCGCCAGTTGGCGATCGACGCCGACCTCGATCCCGAGTTTGCCGAGAAGTGGTTCAACTTCGTCGTCGGCGAGGTGATCCGCCACCACACCGCGGCCGCTGACGGCCGCTGAGGGCCGCGCGACATCCACATTCCGCGCCGAAACCCCCCTTCGGCGTCGAAACGCACGCCTGTGGGGTGGGTTTCGGGATGCCGGGTGGGTTTCGGGGTGCGCGGTGAGTTTCGGGATGCCGGGGGCCGGGCGCAGCGCGGGCTTCGGGGCGCGGGCGCGGGGCGCGGGCGCG
>NZ_JASGEC010000027.1:0-5665 GCF_047606685.1 Microbacterium sp. | reverse complement strand
TTCCCTGAGCCTGTCGCGTTCCCTGAGCCTGTCGCGTTCCCTGAGCCTGTCGCGTTCCCTGAGCCTGTCGCGTTCCCTGAGCCTGTCGAAGGGCCGCCGTGCGGGCCCCGCCATCCGTACACGGGCAGTTGGAACTTCCGCACCAACCGGTCCGTGAACGGCGCAGGGTGGAGGCGCGCGAGCCGCACCGGGTCGGTCGAGCGCTGCGCCACGACACGAGCGCCGGGTGGCAAGTCGTGCGAGCGGCGGCCGTCGCACCACAGCACGCCGATGCCGTTCGTGCGAGGCAGCACCTCGATCGCGACGACGGCGGACGGCGAGACCACGAGCGGCTTCGCGAACAGCGCGTGCGCCGACAGCGGCACGACCGCGATCGCCTCGACCTCGGGCCAGACCACCGGCCCGCCTGCCGAGAAGTTGTACGCCGTCGACCCGGTCGGGCTCGAGACGACGACGCCGTCGCATCCGAACGACGTGAGCGGGCGGCCGTCGATCTCGACGACGACTTCCAGCATCCGCTCTCGGCTCGCCTTCTCGACCGTCGCCTCGTTCAACGCCCACGTCTCGTAGAGGGGCGCGCCTGTCGCATCCGTCACCTGCACCGAGAGCGCGAGGCGCTCTTCGACCACGTAGTCGCGCTCGATGACGCGCCGCACAGCGTCGTCGAGCTCGTCGCGCTCGATCTCGGCGAGGAAGCCGACGTGGCCCATGTTGATGCCGAGGATCGGAGCCTTGCCGCCGCGCACAAGCTCGGCAGCGCGCAGGATCGTGCCGTCGCCGCCCAGCACGATTGCCAGCTCGATGTCGACGAGCTCGCTGTCGCGGCCCAGCACGGCAATGCCGTCCAGGAGCGCGGTCTGCTCGCCCATGTCGTCGAGGTCGCTCTGCGCCAGCACGGGTCGCGCGTTCGCGTCGCGCAGCGCGGCGCACACGCGCACAGCGGCCTCCACGGTGTCGTCGCGCTGGGTGTGCAGGACGACGAGGATGTCGCGCTCGTCTGCCATTCCACTCCCGCCCGTCTTCCGCCTGCCCCTCCATTCTGTCGGATCGCCGGCCGCGGCGGCGGCCGGAGCCCGGGTGTCCGCCGCCCGGCACCCCCTGCCCGCACCGACACCCGCTTCCCGCGCCGAAACCCCCTTCCCGCGCCGAAACCCCTTTCCCGCGCCGAAACCCGCTGCGCGGGCCCGGGTCTCGCCGCGCGCAGTGGGTCTCGCCGCGCACACCGGGCACACATGCGGTTGAATGGTGCGACGGATGCGAGGAGGACCATGACGACCGACGGCGTGGATGCAGGCTGGTACCCCGACCCGAGCGGCACGCCCGGCGAGCGCTGGTGGGACGGCGTCCAGTGGACGGCGTCTACGCGCGCCGCATCCGCCTCCCCCACGTACCCTCCGTCGGCGTACGCGACGCCTCCCGCGTACGCCGTCGAGCCGTACAGCCCCGCGGGGACGGCGCAACCGTACGCCCCGTCTCAGCCCTACGCGCAATCCGCGTACGCACTGCCGGTCGGGGCATGGCGCTCCCCCGTCGACGACCGGCCGTTCGTGCGGGGAATGGGCGACGCGATTCGCGTGGTGTTCGCCAAGTACGCCGCCTTCGACGGGCGGGCCTCGCTCGCCGAGTACTGGTGGTTCACCCTGTTCACCGTCATCGTCACGGCGGGCGCCTTCGTGCTCACGATCGTGCCGTTCGCGGGCTTTCTCGTCTTCTACGCGCTCCTCGCGTGGATGCTCGCGCTCATCGTCCCGTCGCTGGCCCTCACCGTCCGCCGCCTACGCGACGCCGGTCTGCACTGGGCGTGGATCTTCTTGTCGTTCGTGCCGTTGGGCAGCATCGCCCTCATCGTGATGGCGTGCATGCCGAGCAAGTACCCGTGACGCTAGCGCGCTGACAGCCCGGCGAGGCGGTCGAGCTCGGGCAGGAACACCGTGGGGTTGCCGTCGCCTCCCGGCCGCAGGTGCACGAGGAACTCGCGGTTGCCGTGCGTGCCGGCCAGGGGCGACGCGATGACCCCGTAGGTGCCGAGTCCTACGTCCCACGCCGCCCACAGCACGTTCGCGACCGCATCGGCGCGCAGGGCCGAACTGGTCACGAGCCCGCCCTTCACCGCCGTGCGCCCCACCTCGAACTGAGGCTTGACGAGCAAGACCACGTCGGCGTCTGCGCTTGCGACCGACGCGACCGGCGCCAGCACGTGCGCGAGCGAGATGAACGACAGGTCGCCGGTGACGACCGACGGCGCGTCGGCGACGCCGCTCGCCTCCGCGAGCGACGCCGGCGTCATGTGCCGCACGTTCCAGCCCTCCACCGACACGATCCCAGGGTCGAGGGCGAGGGATGCCGCGAGCTGCCCGTGTCCGACGTCCACCGCGATCACCGGCTGGGCGCCGCGCTCGCGCAGCACTTGAGTGAAGCCGCCTGTGGACGCGCCCATGTCCAGCGCCACGCGCCCGGCCGGAACCACGTCGAACGCGTCGAGCGCCGCGATCAGCTTGTGCGCGCCGCGGCTCACGTAGTGGTCGGATGCCGCGACCGACAGCGCGGCGTGGTCGGCCACCGGGGTCGAGGCCTTCACCACCGGCAATCCGTCGACTGTCACAAGCCCGTCGGCGATGAGCTTCTGCGCGTGGGTGCGCGAGCGGGCAAGGCCGCGCTCGGCGAGAGCGGTGTCGAGTCGGCTCGTCACGCCGGGCCGCTGTCGAGGCGGCGGGCGAGCTCGTCGTGCAACGCCGCGTAGCCGGCGGCGCGCTCGGCAAGCGGTTGCTCTTCGATCACCTCGAGCGCCGAGACGAGGTCGTCGCGCGCCGAGTCGTCGTGATCGAGTCCACCGGTCCGCTCCATGCGCCCAGAATACGTCTCCTAGCCTCGCGCCGGGACGTCGACGACACGCTCCTCGCCCACTGCCGGGCCGAGCGCTCCTCCCGAGAGGGCAGCGATGTCGTCGCGCAGCCGGGCAATCGCGCTGCGCGGCGCCCACAGCTCGAACGTCGCCGCCGCGGCGTAGACGACGTCGCCGAGCGTAGCCTCGTGGCGCGCGGCCCACTCCCGCAACAGGTTGTCGTAGCGCCCGGCGTCCGCGTGCGGAGCCTCGAGCGTGACGCGCACGAGCGTTCGCCGCCGCACCAGCGACGCGCCATCGAGCGCCTCCGACACCGCTGACGAGTAGGCGCGAACGAGGCCGCCGGCACCGAGCTTGACCCCGCCGAAGTAACGCGTCACGACGGCGACGAGGTCGGTCAGCTCTCGCCGGCGCAGCACCTCGAGCATCGGCACGCCCGCGGTTCCTGACGGTTCCCCGTCGTCGGACGACCTCGCCTGTTCGCCCAGCAGTCCGGTGATCATTGCCGCGCAGTGGTGCGAGGCATCCCACTGCCGTTTGCGGATCGCGGCGATGACCGCTTCCCCTTCGTCGGGAGAGCCGACCGGCACAACGCGCGCGATGAACCGGGATTTCTTCACCGCCAGCTCGTGCTCCACCGCCGCGGCGATCGTCGCGGGGTAGCGTCGCTCGGCGTCCATCTCGTCTACGGACGGTGGAAGGGGTCGGCGTACAGCAGTTCTGGCACGCGCAGCACAAAGATCGCCGCGCCGCTGTCCCAGATCGCGCGCGCGCCGGCGCGCAGCAGGTCGATCTGGCGGTTGCCCTCGGCGACGATGCGCACGTCGGCCCCGTCGACGCGCACGGTCGACGCGCCCACGCTCACGGCGCCGTTCTTGACGACAGCCTCGGGGTAGGGCTCGTGCAGCTCGCTCAGGTCGGACAGGATGAACGTCGGCCGCGAGTCGGGCGGGGCCGCGAGCACGTGCTTCGGCCGGTCGATTCCCGTGAGGATCTGCGCGGACGGGATGCCGGCGCGGTTCGCGCCCAGGATGTCGGTGTCGAGGCGGTCGCCAAGGAACAGGGGATGCCGAGCGCCGAAGCGCGCGACCGCTTCCTCGAAGATCGGGGTCTCAGGCTTTCCCGCCACGGTGGCCAGACGGCCCACCGCCGTGTGCACGGCGGAGACCAGCGTGCCGTTGCCCGGCGCCACGCCGCGGTCGCGCGGAATGGTCCAGTCGGTGTTCGTGGCGATCCAGGGGATGCCGCCCTCCTCCTCCGGGACCTTCAGCGCGAACGCCGCCTCGGCGAGGTCTTTCCAGCCGACCTCCGGCGCGAAGCCCTGCACGACCGCCGCCGGGTTGTCGTCCGCGCTGCGCGTGACCGCGTAGCCTGCCCGCTCGAGCTCGACGACGAGCCCGTCGCCGCCGACGACGAGCACGGTCGAGCCCGCCGGCACACGTTCGGCGAGGAGCCGCATCGCGGCTTGCGGGCTCGTGATCACATCGCTGGGCGCGACGCGCAGACCGAGCTCGCGCAACTGGCCGGCGACTGTGACATCGGTGCGCGACGCGTTGTTCGTGATGTAGCCGAGCCGACGGGTCTCGGCAGCCCGGTTGAGGGCGTCGACCGCGTGCGGGATCGCCTTGTGCCCGGCGTACACGACGCCGTCGAGGTCGGCCAGCACGGCGTCGACGCCGTCCAACGGTGTGCGCGTGGTGCGCGTGAACATGCCCATCAGGTGTCGTCCTCGCCCTCGGCCTGCTCTTCCTCGAGCTCCTCGACGATGACGACGTCGTCTGACGCGAGCTCGTCGTCGAGAACCGCCGCCGCGACCTCGGCGCGCTGCCGCCACCTGGCGGCCTCGTCGTCGCGGCCGAGCTCTTCGAGCACGGCCCCGCGCGCCGCGAACAGCGCGGGGCTCCACGCGAACGCTCGACCGGGATCGAGTTCCGGAATGTCGAGCTCGAGCAGCGCGCGCTCCGGCTGGCCGAGGTCGAGCCGCGCGCCGGAGAGCGCGATCGCCAGTTCCACGCGGACGGCGGTCGGCAGTGCCGCGCGGTCGACCGCACGTCCCACCTCGAGCGCCCGGTCCGGTCGGCCCACGCCGCGCTCGCAGTCCACCATCAGCGCGATCTGGTCGTCACGGCCCGAAATCCGCCGGTAGGTCCGCAACTCGCGCAGCGCCAGCGCGAAGTCGCCGAGCGCGTAAGCGGTGATCGCCACGGTCTCGCGCACGACCGCGATGCGGCCGGCACGGCGCGACGCCGCCAGCGCGTGCCGATGCGCGAGGGCCGGGTCGTCGTCGATCAGCGCGGCCGCCATCGCCAAGTGCTGGGCCACGCCCTCGGCGTTCTCTTTGCTCAGCGTCTTCAGCTCGTTGCGCGCCGCCGGGTTCAGGTCGCGGGCGGTGACGCCCTCCGGAATGTCGGGATCGTCGTGCTCCCGTCGCCGGGAGTCCTGCGGCGGCCGCGACGACGTGCCGTGCTCCCCGTCACGTCTCGGGAACGGCTTGCGCTCCCCGTCACGTCTCGGGAAGGGCTTCCGCTCCCCGTCACGCTTCGCGAACGGCTTCCGCTCACCGTCACGGGAACGGCGCGAGCGCCCGCCATCCTGGCTTCGCCCGCCTTCCGCACCGCGGCGTGGTCCACGATCCCTGCGTCCGTCACCTGCCATGAGCGCCTTCCGTAGCGTTAACGAGAAATGGCCACCCAACTCTGGGTGGCCATTTCACGAAAGAAGTCCGGCGGTGTCCTACTCTCCCACAGGGTCCCCCCTGCAGTACCATCGGCGCTGAGAGGCTTAGCTTCCGGGTTCGGAATGGGACCGGGCGTTTCCCTCTCG
>NZ_JASGEC010000026.1:0-39498 GCF_047606685.1 Microbacterium sp. | reverse complement strand
CCGCTGCGCGCTCGGCGTCGCGGCGGCGCTCGAGCGCCGCCGCCTGCGCCTCACCGGCCCGCACACGCTCGCGGAGGGTCTCCACCTCCAGCCGCGCCCGCATCTCGCCCTCTCGGGCGGTCTCCAGCGCCGCCAGCACGCCGTCCCGAGCCGAGGCGTCCAGGATCGGCCGCGGCGCCTCCGCGGCCGCCTGCAGCGCGGCGTCGGCCTCGCGCGCTCTCGCCTCTGCGTCCGCAACGGCGGCCTCGGCCTGCGCGAGGCCGGACGCGAGCCGCTCGCACTCCGCGACCGCCGCCTCGTGCCGCACCGTCGCGCGGTTGAGCTGCTCGGCTCGCGCCGCAAGCGCCGCGTCGTGCGCCCGCAGCGTGTCCAGCGCCGATGTCGTGCGCGCGCGCGCGGCGTCCAAGCCCTCGGTCGCATCGCCCAGCGCCGCGCGCAGCGAATCCGCCACGACGCGGATCTCCGACAGCCGCTCCAACGCGGCATCGCGCTCTGCCGACAACTCAAGGCGCGAGCGGCTCGAGCCCGAACCTGCGCGCAGCGTGTGCTCGGTGACCACCTCTCCGGCTCGGGTGACGATCGTCACCGGCCCGCCGGGCTCCACCGCGGCGAGCGCAGGCATGGCAGCGAGCGCGGCGTCCAGGTCGTCCGCGACCGCGACAAACGACAGCACACCAAGCACACCGTCGGGCGCGGTCACCACATCGCGCGCGGCGACGACGCCGGGCGCGTGCGGCAGCGGTGCGCGCGCCGCGGCGGCCTGCGCGATCGCGAAGTCGACGACCCCGACCTCGGCGTCTCGGGCTGCGGCTGCGGCGAGCCGGGCGTCGTCGAAGGTGTCGACCAGCACCCCCTCGGCGAGCGGTCCGAGCACGGCCGCGATGGCGGCTTCGAAGCCGGGCTTGACCTGGACGGCATCGCCGACGATCCCCCGGACGCCGGGCGCTCCCACGGCGACGAGGTCGGCCGCGCCGCCGCGCACATCGAGCGCTCGGCTCAAGGCGGCGGCCTGCGCCGTCAGCGCGTCCGCTTCGCGCTCGGCCGCGTGCAGCCGCTCACGCAGCGCGCTCACCGACGCTTCCGCGTCGGCCGCCTCGCGCTGCGCGCGCTCGTACGCGGCCGCGTGCTCGGCCGACGCCTGGTCGGCCTCCAGCGCCGGCTCGACTGCCTCGAGGGCGATCTCCGCCTCGGTGCGACGGGCGGTCGCCGCATCCAACGCGTGCTGCTGCCGCTGCACTCCCGCCCGCACCGCCGACAGCGTGCTGGCCGCGGCCTCCGCCGCCGCGCGCAGCTCGGCCAGGCGCAGGTCGTGCTCGGAGACCAGCGCGCTCTGGGCCGCGATGTCCGCGTCGAGCGCGTCGAGCTCGGCGCGCGCGCGGGAGACCTCGCGACCGGCCGCCGCCGCGGCATCCAACGCCCCGCCGACCGCCGCCGACAGCTCCCCCACCTCCGCGTGCGCCTCGTCGATCGCCGCTTGAGTGACCGTGGCCGCTGCCGTCTCCTGCTCGGTGTCGCCCAACAGCGCGAGCCGCTGGTTCGCGAGGGTGAACAGCGAGCGCAAGCGGTCTTGCGCCTGCTCCAAGCCGAACGCCACTCGGCGCGCCTCGTCGACGCGCTCCGAGCCGGCGCCCTGCTCGAGGCTCTCGATGCGCAGCCGCGTCTGCTCCGCTTGGTCTTGCAGCACGAGCCGCTCCGCGTGCCGCTCGTGCTCCGAGCGCGCGTGGTCGGCAAGGGATGCGCGCAGAGCCACGAGCTCGTCGGCGAGCAGCCGGGCGCGCGCGTCGCGCACGACGGCGGCAATCGTCGCCGCCTCGCGCGCGATCTCGGCCTGCCGTCCCAGCGGTTTGAGCTGTCGCCGGATCTCGCCGGCGAGGTCGCTCAAGCGCGTGAGGTTCGCCTCCATGGCCTCGAGCTTGCGCAAGGTCTTCTCCTTGCGCCTGCGGTGCTTGAGGATGCCGGCAGCCTCCTCGATGAATCCGCGCCGGTCTTCCGGCGACGCCTGCAGCACGGTGTCGAGGCGCCCTTGGCCCACGATGACGTGCATCTCCCGGCCGAGCCCGGAGTCGCTCAGCAGCTCTTGGACATCGAGCAGCCGGCACACGTCGCCGTTGATCGCGTACTCGCTCGCGCCGTTTCGGAACAGCGTCCGGCTGATCGTCACTTCGGCATACTCGATCGGCAAAGCGCCGTCGGCGTTGTCGATCGTGAGCCGGACCTCGGCTCGCCCGAGCGGACCGCGGGTCGCGGTGCCGGCGAAGATGACGTCCTCCATCTTGCCGCCGCGAAGGGTTTTCGCGCCCTGCTCGCCCATCACCCACGCCAGCGCGTCGACGACATTCGACTTGCCCGACCCGTTGGGCCCGACGATGCACGTCACTCCGGGCTCCAGCACGAACGTCGTCGGCTGCGCGAACGACTTGAAGCCCTTGAGCGTGACGCTCTTCAGGTGCATGAAACGCGCCTCCGGTCGGCTTCGGCAGATGTCCCGACCAACCGTAGCGGAGCGAATCCGATCCGCTTCCGAGGCTGGCCGCGCGATGCGCGACACGCCCGGGATGCTTGACCGGCGTATCACTCCTGCGCTAGCGTCGCTCCTCGCGTCAGAAGTCGAAAGGAGGTCGCCATGATGCACATCACACACGTTGCCCGCGTTGCTCGCGGAGGAGTCGTTCTCGTGCCGGCGACCGGGTCCTTCTACGCCTTCGCCTCCCTGGCTGGCTGAGCGCTCCACGGGAGAGCTCTGCCCACTTCTGGGTCCGGCACAGGCCGCCCCTTGAGGCATCCGCCCGCGCACAGCGCTCGCCGCACACGGCTCGTCCGCGCTCCAGCGCATCCGCCGATTGGCGGCACAACCCTCACCTCCATTCGACTCGAAAGAGGAACACCATGTCCACGCTGAACGTCGACGTCCGCCAGCGGGCCGACGTCGATGAGCAAGTGCTCACGGTGCCCGCATGTGACAAAGGACGAACACGATGAGCTCCACGATCGCCCGGGTGGAATTGCGCCCCTTGACCATTCCCGCATCCGTCGACGCGCCTGACGCCGCCGACTTCGTCGAGATGGTGCGCGTGCGCAACCTCGTGCACCGCGAGGTTACCGGCGGCGACGACGAGGCGATGGCCGCCGAGGCGCTGCTGCCGCACTACCACTCCAATCCCGACCAGCTCCGCCTGATGTGGATAGCCGTCCTCGACGGCGACGTCGTCGGGCGCGGATCGGCAAAGCGCGCTCGATCTGCAGGCGTCCGCGCCGGATGTCGCGCGCCTGCTCGCCGACGCGGAGGGCCGCAGCGACGGGTACCGCGTCGTGCAGTGGCAGTTTCCGACCCCGGTCGAGCACCTCGACGGCTACGCCTGGGTGAAGTCTCGCATGTCGACCGACACCCCGATGGCCGCCCTCGAGTTCGACGAGGAGGAGTGGGACGCCGAGCGCATCCTGCGACACCAGCAGCGTTACCTCGACGGCGGGCAGACGGTTCTGATCACGGCAGCGCAGCACATCGACAGCGGCACGCTGGTCGCCTTCAACGAGCTCGTGGTCGGCGAGGACCGCACACGGCCCACGCACCAGGAGGACACCCTCGTGCTCAAGGAGCACCGCGGCCACCGCCTGGGCATGCTGGTCAAGTGCGCCGGCCTGAAGGTGTGGCACGAGCAGATCGCGCCCGAGTCGCCAAAGGCGATCACCTACAACGCGGAGGAGAACCGCCCCATGCTCGACATCAACGAGGCGATCGGCTTCGTTCCGATCGCGTACGAGGGCGCGTGGAAGAAGGTGCTGGATGCCTGAGAAGACAGCGCTCGTCATCGAGCCGATCACGATGCCCGCGAGCCTCGACGAGGACGAGCGCGGGGTGGTGCGCGCGATCGAGCGCATCGGCAACGCCGCGGCGCGGCACGACTCCGGCACCGACGACCTCGACGACACCGCCGAGGAGATCCTCGCCCTGTGGGCCGACCAGACCGACGACGTGCGGGTCGGCTTCACCGCCGAGCGGGGCGGCGAGTTCGTCGGCGTCGGCGCGATGCTCCTGCGCGTCCAGGGCGAGCAGGCCGTGGAGTTCGACGTGTGGGTCGAGCCGTCGTTGTGGGGCCAGGGCATCGAGGACGCACTGCTCGAGGAGATCGAGGGCGAGGCGCTGCGGCGGGGGCGGCACACGCTGCAGACGTACACGCTCCACCGCCCCGACTCCCCCGGGCGGCGGCTCGAGCCACCCACGGGCTTCGGCAGCATCCCCGCGCAGGACCGACAGACTCGGTTCTTCCTCGACCACGGCTATCGGCTCGGGCAGGTCGAGCGCAACAGCGCGTTCGACCTGCAGGGCGAGTTCGACGAGGTCGAGCGGATGCTGGCGGACGCCCTGGCAGCCGCGGGCCCGGACTACCGCCTCCTGGAGTGGACCATTCCAACGCCCGACCACCTGCTCGGCGAGTTCGCGCGCGTGCGCGGCCGGCTCGCGACCGACATGCCCGCCGGAGACCTCGTCGTGGAGAAGGACGAGTGGGATGCCGGCCGCGTCCGCCGCCGCGAAGACCGCTTCGCCGCGATGGGCATGACGGTGTCTGTCGCCGCGGTCGAGCATGTGCAGAGCGGCCAGCTTGTCGCCTACAACGACATCGGGGCGCTCGCCGCCGAGCCGGAGGCACCCACGCACCAGTTCGGCACGCTGGTCGACCCCGACCATCGCGGCCATCGGCTGGGCATGGTGGTGAAGTGCGCCAATCTGCTGCGGTGGCGGTCGATCGCCCCGCGGTCCCCGCGGGTGTCGACCTTCAACGCGGAGGAGAACGCCCACATGCTCGCGATCAACGTGGCGATCAGCTTCACACCCGTGTCATACGTCGGCGCGTGGAAGAAGGTGCTGGCGTGACCGACTGGATGCCGCCGGCCGGACGCGACACCCACCCCTCGCGTCGAGACCCCTCACGCGCGCCGACACCCGCGCGCCCGCGGCGGGTCTCGGCGCGGGCGCGCGGGTCTCGGCGCGCTCGGCAGGTCTCGGCGCGCTCGCCTGACATGCCCGCTCCGGCGACGGAACAGTCAGCGCCGCCGCTGGCACCGTGGGCAGAAGTGCGATGAGCGATTCATGAACGACACGCGCGCGATGGGGCGGCCGCACCGCGGGCACGGCGCGCCAGCGCGCCCGTACGCGTTCAGCGAGCGGGCGAAGTAGCCCCACTTCCCACGATGGACAGATGAGCGCGTCTTCGCGTCAGAGCAGCTCTCACGAATCTTCAGAGCGCAGTTGAGGGGCAGCCGACGCGTCCGATCCCTCGACGGCGATATGCCGACGCAACGCTTCTGCAAGCGGCGGCAGATAGGTCCCCACGACCTCACGGATGATGTCGGCGTCAACCCCGAAGTACTGGTGGACGAGGAGGTTGCGGAAGCCGCGGATCTGCGGCCATGAGAGCCCGGGGTGGGCTTCGGTGATCGCCGCCGGAAGGTGGTTCGCCGCTTCGCCGATGATCTGGAGGTTCCGCTCGATGGCGTCCTCGGCCATCGTGACGAGATCCTGGTCGTCGCTACCGAGAGCGCCGACATAGCGCTGGCACCGGTCGATGGCTTGCAGCATGTCGGAGATTCGCTGTTCGGAGGTTCGGCTCACAGCGGGACCGCGTCTTCGAGGACCAAGGTCGAAATCGTGCGCTTGAGCAATTGGGCCGGGAACACGTCGATATCGTCGCGGCCGAAAAGTGCCCGGGTCTCCTCCATGAGTCCGGAGGCCCGCATGAGAAGGTTCCCGTCAGCCGGGTCCATCTCGACGAGGATGTCGATATCGCTTCCGGCATGCGCAGTGCCACGCGCAACGGAGCCGAAGAGCTTCGGGTTCGTCGCGGCGTACTTAGCCAGGAGCACCCGGAACTCATCGCGTCGCGCGTCGAGGAACTCGCGCAGAACGAGAGTCTCGGGCGTCACGGCGGGTCTCGACACAACTCAAGGTTACCGGCAACGCCCCCTCTTAATCGAAGACCGGCAGCCTCAGACCCCACCTACACCTTCATTTGCGATGAGCCGATTATGCATCGACGTGCAGTGAGTCGAGGCGAGTCATCCGACCGAGGAACGGCGTTGCGAACACGAAGCATCGTCTAACGTTTCGGCTGGCAGCCGAGGCAAAAATGGCTCGAGCGGTTCATGAAGCGCTCACGCGTAATCGGCCTACCGCACCGCGGGCACGGCGCGCCAGCGCGCCCGTACGCGTTCAGCGAGTGCGCGAAGTAGCCGGCCTGGCCGTTGACGTTCACGTACTGGGCGTCAAAGCTCGTGCCGCCCTCGGCGAGCGCCTTGAGCAGCACCGCGCGGATCTCGGCGAGCAGCCGATTCACGGCGCGCGTCGACAGGGCGCGCGCGGACGTCTCGGGATGGATGCGGGCCGCCCACAGCGCCTCGTCGGCGTAAATGTTGCCCACGCCGCTGAGCACCGTCTGGTCGAGCAGGACGCGCTTGATCGCCGACTCCTTGCGCCGCAGCAACGCGCGCAGCCGGCCGTCGTCGAACGCGGCGTCGAGGGGGTCGCGCGCGATGTGGGCCACCTGGCTCGGCGCCACCGCGGCATCCGTCCCCCATCCGCCGGCCGCACCGTCGGGCGTGGGCAGCAGCGTGTCGATCGCGAGGGAGCCGAAGGTGCGCTGGTCGGCGAACACGACCGCGAGCTCGCCGTGCGCAGGGTGCTCGATCGAGATCCGCACCCGCTCGTGCCGCTCGGCGGGGGATGCGGGATGCCGCAGCAGCATCTGCCCGCTCATGCCCAAGTGACCGACCAGCGCCTCGCCGCCGTCGGCGAGCGGCAGCCACAGGAACTTGCCGCGCCGGGCGGCTCCCGCAATGCGCCGCCCGGCCAGGGCGAGCTCGAATGCCGCGCCGTCGCCGGCGTGCCGGGTGAGCGCGCGCTCGTCGAGCACGTCGACGCTCGTCACGAGCGCGCCCGTGACCGCGGGCTCGAGGCCCGCCCGGACGACCTCGACCTCGGGAAGCTCAGGCACCGGTCACGCGTCGTCGACGAGCTCGTCGCCGAGCTCTCGCCACGCACTGAGCGCCGCGGCCATCTCGGCCGTCTTCTTGCTCGTGCCGGTGCCGGTCGCCGTCACCGGGCCGACCACGACGGTCGCCGTGAACACGCGGTCGTGGTCGGGGCCCGTCGAGTCGACGGAGTACACCGGAGGGGTCACCCCGCGGCGCGCTGCGAGCTCTTGCAGGCTCGTCTTCGGGTCCATCGCCGCGCCGTACCGCTCGGGATCGGCCAGCAGCGGCTCGACGAGCCGCAGCACGAGCGAGGTCGCGGCCTCTTGCCCTGCCGAGATGTAGGTGGCGCCGATGACGGCCTCCATCGTGTCGGCGAGGATCGAGTCCTTGTCGCGGCCGCCGGTCTGCTCCTCGCCTCGCCCGAGGAGCAAGTGCTCCCCCAGCTCGATGTAGCGGGCGACCTCGGCGAGGGCGACGGTGGAGACGACGCTGGCGCGGCGCTTGGCCAGCGCGCCCTCGTCGAGGTCGGGATGCCGCGTGAACAGCGACACCGTGACGGCCTGGCCGAGCACCGCGTCGCCGAGGAACTCGAGGCGCTCGTTGTGCGGCACGCCGCCGTGCTCGTAGGCGTACGAGCGGTGGGTGAGAGCCAGCGACAGAAGCTCGGGGTCGATCTCGACCCCGAGCTTCTCGGCGAGCAACGAGTGCTCGATGACGATGTCGCTCACGACCTCAAGGCCGGATCAGACGTCGGCGACCTTGCGGCCCTTGTACTCCAGGAACAGCTCGGTGCCCTGCGAGTCGGTGACGACCTTCGCCTGGTGCGGACGGCTGTAGACGACCTTGCCGTTCTCAACCGTCTTCACCAGCGCGGGCGCTTCCGCCTTCCACTGCGCGCGGCGCGAACGGGTGTTGGAGCGGGAGACCTTCCGCTTCGGGGGGTTACCGGCCATGGCTGCTCTTCTTTCGCTTGTGAGGTCTTGTTCTTCACGCGTTCTCGTCCGCGTCCGTCTGCAACTCCGCGAGCGCCGCCCAGCGTGGATCGAGGGCTTCTCGTGGAGCAGCACCGGCACTGCCATCCCGCCGATCGCCTGTTTCGGGGTCCAACCCCGGGCAATCCGGCCGGCACACCGGCTGAAACGGAAGCGATAACACGATCGCGTCCCTGACCTCGGTTTCAAGATCCACGTGGTCGTCTTGAACTTCGAGGTCGGCTGCTTCCTCACCAGGATACGCGAAAAGCTCCTGGAACTCGACTTTCAGCGGTTGGCGGATGTCGGTGAGGCACCGTCCGCAGACGCCCTCGTAGGCGGTTTCGGCCTCGGCCGTGACGAGGATCCCCTCGTGCACCGACTCGAGGCGGGTGTCCACCTCGATCGGCTCGCCCGCAGCGACCGAGACCAAGCCCTCGCCCCACTGCACGGGGGCGGTCGCGTCGAATGCGACCTCGCGCATTTCGCCGGGGCGGCGCATGATGTCGCGCACGTGCACGCTGAAGGGACCCGGGCGGCGGCTTCTCACCCCGGGAGTCTAGCCGCCCGTTTCAAGACCCGTCGAGGAAGCGCGCGACCGCCGCGGGCACGAACGGCGACACGTCGCCGCCGAGCCCGGCGACCTGCCGCACGAGCGAGCTCGACACCAGCGCGTGGGCGGGATCGGGCAGCAGGAAGACCGTCTCCACGTGGGCGAGGTGGCGGTTGACGATCGCCATCGGCGTCTCGTAGGCGACATCCACTTGCGAGCGGATGCCTTTCACGAGCACGCTCGCGCCGACGTCGGTGGCGTAGTCGACGAGCAGTCCGACGCTCCACGACGCCACGGTGACGTCGCCGTCGATGTCGGACTCGGCGATCGACTGCTCGAGCAGCGCGACGCGCTGCGCGATCGGGAGCAGCGCCTCTTTGCCCGGGTTGTGCACCACGAGCACGTGCAGCTGGTCATACAGCGAGACGGCGCGGCGGATGACATCGAGGTGGCCGAGCGTCGGCGGATCGAACGAGCCAGGCACGACAGCGATCCGGTTGCTCATGCCAGCCAGCCTAATTCTTCGCCAGCGCGGCGCGCTCCTGAATGCCGACGCGGCGCTCGATCGCCGCGGCGAGCCCCGGGTGCGCGTCGAGCAGGGCGTCGGACTCGAGGATGCGCTCGGCCTCCTCGCGGGCGAGCGCGATGAGGTCGGCGTCAGTCACCACGCGCAGCAGGCGCAGCGACGACCGCGCGCCGGACTGCGCGTCGCCGAGAACGTCGCCCTCGCCGCGCAGCCCGAGGTCGACCTCGGCCAGCTCGAACCCGTCGAGCGTGCGAGCGACGGCTTCGACGCGCGCGCGGGCGGGAGTGCTCGCGGCCGACTCGGTCACGAGCAGGCACAGCCCGGGCGCCCCGCCGCGCCCCACGCGCCCGCGCAGCTGGTGCAGCTGCGAGACGCCGAACCGATCGGCATCCAGAATCACCATCGTCGAGGCGTTCGGCACGTCGACGCCCACCTCGACGACGGTGGTCGCCACGAGCACGTCGATGCCGCCCGCGGCGAAGGACTGCATGATCTCGTCCTTCTCGTCGGAGGGCATCTTGCCGTGCAGGGTTGCGACGCGGATGCCCGTGAAGGAGGGATGCCGCGACAGCACGTCGGCGACCTGCACGACGCCCCAGTGCGGCTTTTGCGCCTCGCCCTCCACCGCCGGCGCCGGCGCGTCGTCGACAAGCGCGGTGGACGCGTCGATGGCCGGGCAGACGACGAACGCCTGGTGTCCCTTGGCCACCTCCTCTGCCACGCGCTCCCACACGCGCGCGAACCACGCCGGCCGCTCGCCGACGGGGGCGACAAAGGTCTCGATGCCGGCGCGGCCCGCGGGCATCGTGCGAATCGTCGACACATCGAGGTCGCCGAACACCGTCATCGCCACAGTGCGCGGGATGGGCGTGGCGGTCAGCACGAGCGCGTGCGGGCTCGAGCCCTTCGCGCGCAGCGTCTCGCGCTGCTCGACGCCGAACCGGTGCTGCTCGTCGACGACGACGAGGCCGAGGTCGGCGAAGGTCGTGCTCTCGCTGAGCAGCGCGTGCGTGCCGACGACGATGCGGGCCTGCCCCGACGCCACGCGCAACGCGGCCCTGCGGCGTTCGGCGGCGGGCTGTTGGCCGGTGAGCAGCGTCGGCATCAGCTCGGGCGCGAGCTGCGGCCCGAGCATGCGGGCGATCGTGCGCAGGTGCTGGCCGGCGAGCACCTCGGTGGGCGCAATGAGGGCCGACTGGCCACCCGACTCGGCGACCTGCAGCATCGCGCGCAGGGCGACGAGGGTCTTTCCCGACCCGACCTCGCCCTGGACGAGCCGGTTCATCGGCCACGCGCCGACGAGGTCGGCGGCGATGCGCTCGCCCACCGTCACCTGGTCGGGCGTGCGCTCGAACGGCAGTGCCGCATCGAACCGCTCCAGCAGCGCGCCGGCGGGGCGCGCGGTCGCCGACATCATCCGCACGAGCTGGCGCTGCTGCAGCAGGGCGGTCTGCAGCACGAGTGCCTCGTGCATGCGCAGGGTGCGCCGCGCGGCATCCGCCTGCTCGTCGTCTTGCGGGCGGTGGATCCGCTCGACCGCCTCGCGCGCGGCCAGCAGGCCGTGCCGCGCGCGCAGATCGTCGGGCAGCGGGTCGGGCACGTCGCCCAGCCCGTCGAGCACTAGATCGATGATGCGCCCCAGCTGCCAGCTCGCGATGCTCGCCGTGGCGGGGTAGATCGGAATCGGAGTGTGCGCGTAGGCGCGGGCGTCGACCGACGACTCGTCGTCGAAGAGCTCGTAGTCGGGGTGCGCGAACTGCTGGGTGCCGCGGTACTCGCCGACCTTGCCCGAGAAGATGCCCCGCCGGCCGGGCTGCAGGTCTTTGAGCCGCCACGCCTGATTGAAGAACGTGAGCGACAGCTGCCCGTGGCCGTCGCTGATCACGACCTCCAGGAGAGACCCCTTGCGGTTCTTCATGCGCCGCTCCGCCGCGCGCACGACCTCGGCGACAATCGTCACGCTCTCGCCGACGGGGAGGGAGCGGATGGGGGTGAGCTCGCCGCGATGCGCGTAGCGGCGCGGGTAGTGCGCGAGCAGGTCGCCGACCGTCCGCATGTCGAACGCGCGTTTCAGCGCGGCCGCCGTCTTGCCGCCGACGGCGCCGTCGAGGCGCGAGTCGAGCGTGAACGACGGCATGCGTCGAGTCTAGGCTCGGGCTCCGACGCGGCCCTGCCGGCCTCGCCCCCGCACGTCTCGGCCCGCACGCGTCGCCCCGAAGTGTCGCTCTGCGCCGAGTCGCCGCTGCCGACCCGGCGCCTCACGCCACCTTCACGAAACCGGCACTCGCCAAAGTGGCACGACGTGCTGAGTCGGGGCGCAGGATGCGGCACGAACTGCCACCTCGAGCCCGCATCAGGGCGCCTGGGCGCGGCTATCGTGGGCGTGTGACACGGATCATCGCCGGGCGCGCCGGCTCGATCACTCTCGACGTGCCCGGATCGGGGACCCGGCCCACGAGCGACCGCGTGCGGGAGTCGCTGTTCGGCGCGCTCGAGTCGGCCGACGCGGTGCGCGACGCGGCGGTGCTCGACCTGTACGCGGGCTCGGGCGCGCTCGGGCTCGAGGCGGCGAGCCGCGGCGCGGCATCCGTCGACCTCGTCGAGAAGGCGGGCCCGGCCGCCGCGGTCGCGCGACGCAACGCGGCTCGCGTGGCGAAAGCGCTGAAGAAGGATGCCGCGCTCCGCGTGCACGCGAGCTCGGTGCTGGCATTCCTTCGCTCCGCGCGCGGGCCGTTCGACCTCGCGTTCCTCGACCCGCCGTACGACGTCGGCGAGCCCGAGCTCTCCGCCGCGCTGGATGCCCTCGCGCCGCTGCTGTCGCCGCACGCCACCGTCGTCATCGAACGCGCGGCGCGGTCTCCTCGCCCTGCGTTGCCCGAGAGCCTCGAGCACACGCGCGACAAGCGCTACGGCGACACCGCGCTGTGGTGGGCTCAGCCGGTGGCGGAGTCCCAGTCGCGATAAGGGTCCCAGCCGGCCCGGCCCTCGTACGGCTCGCCGTCGACCAGCAGCGGAGCCTCGCCGCGGTCCCGCACGTGTCCGATCGCCCGGAACCCGGGCGGAAGCGCCGTGTCGGACCGGAACGCCGCCAGCAGCGCGTGGTCCTCTCCCCCGTCGACAGCCCAGCCCCGGCGCGCGCCGAGCGCGGCGCTGTCGATCCAGATCGACACATCGGACGCCTCCGCCATGCGGGTGGCGTCGAGGGCGATGCCGTCGGAGACATCCATCATCGCGGTCGCTCCCGTGGCGGCCGCGACCGGGCCCAGCGCGATCGGCGGGCGCGGGCGCAGCTGCGCTTCGACGCACGCGCGCTCGCCGGCGTCGAGCTCGTCGAAGGCGATCGGCGTCGGCTCGCCGGCGAGGTCGCGGAAGCGGCGGAAGAGCACGTCCAGGCCGCGCGCGGCGGCGCCCGCCTCGCCGGCGAGCGCGACGACATCGCCCGCACGGGCGCCGGAGCGCAGCACGGGCGCGCCGCCGTCGAGAGTGCCGAGGGCGGTGACGGCGATCGTGAGCGTGTCGGAGACGGTGAGATCGCCGCCCTCGACCGCCGCGCCGGGAGCCAGCTCGTCGCACGCCGCGCGCAGGCCGTCGGCCAGCCTCTCGACGAAGGGCAGCGGCGTGTCGTTCGGCATCGCGAGCGCGACAAGCAGCGCGGTCGGCCGCGCTCCCATCGCGGCGACGTCCGCGAGGTTGACGGCGGCGGACTTCCACCCGAGGTCGAACGGGCTCGACCACGCGAGCCGGAAGTCCGGCCCGTGCACGAGCGTGTCGACGGTGGCCACGACACGTCCGTCGGGCGCCGCGAGCACGGCGGCGTCGTCTCCGGGGCCGACGGGCGCGGCGCTCGGCGCGAGCCGCGCGAGGATGCGGGCGAGGATCGCCCCCTCGCTCAGGTCGCCGACGCGCACCTCGGCGGGGTCGTCGGCGGTGCTCACCTCTTCAGGCTACTTCGCGGCATCCCCAGCCCGACGCACCCGCGAGCCGGCAGCCGCGAACCGGCACGTACGCTGGAGGGATGCTGCGCGCTCGCCTGACCCTCGTCGCTCTCGCGGCCGCGGCGGTAGGGCTTGCGGGATGCGCCACGACGGTCTCGGTTGAGCCCGCCGAGAACGCCAACGACCCGCTGTGCGCGGAGGTGTCGGTGCGTCTGCCGCAGACAGTCGACGGCGAGCCCCGCCGCTGGACCGACGCGCAGGCGACCGCGGCGTGGGGCGAGCCGACCGCGGCGGTCATCCTGGCCTGCGGCCTGGAGCCGCCCGGGCCGAGCACGCTCACATGCCGGACGGTCGAGGGCGTCGACTGGCTCATCGACGACAGCGAGGCGCCCAACTATCGCTTCACGACGTTCGGGCGCACGCCGGCGGTAGAGGTGTTCCTCGACTACGACCGTGTGTCGGGGGCCGACGTGCTCAGGGAAGTCGCGACGGCCGTGTCGCAGCTTCCCGTCGACGGGCAGTGCACGCCCCGCGGCGCCGATCAGTAGCATCCCGAGACCCCTCCGCACCCGCCACACCCACCCGCGCCGCCGAAACCCACCCCCGGCGCCGAAACCCACCCCCGCGGCGCGGGTCTCGGTGCGAACAGCGGGTCTCGGCGCGAACAGCGGGTCTCGGCAGCGCACGGGGTCGCCGCGCTAGCCTGGTCGCCGCGTTTCGTCTCGCTTCGCTCGCTCAACGACCGGGGGCCCCTCAGCGGCCGGGCCGGAGGCTGTCAGCGCGGGCCGCGGGCGAGCGCCGACTCGATGATCGTCTCGATGAGCGCCGGGTACGACAGCCCCGACGCGATCCAGCATTTCGGGAACATCGAGATCGGCGTGAAGCCCGGCATCGTGTTGACCTCGTTGACGAAGAACTCCGTGCCCGTGAAGAAGAAGTCCACGCGCGCCAGGCCCTCGCCGCCAACCGCCTCGAACGCCCGCGCCGCGATCCGCTGCATCTCGGCCAGCTCGCCATCGCGCAGTGGCGCGGGGCACACCAGGTCGATGCCGGGCGCGCCGAGGTACTTCGCCTCGAAGTCGTAGAAGTCGCGCCCGCTGACGACGATCTCGCCCGCCACGCTCACGCGCGGCACCGCCCCGGAGCCGCCTTCCAGCACGCCGCACTCCACCTCGCGGGCGACCACGGCCTGCTCGACGAGCACCGTGCCGTCCTCCGCGAACGCGACGTCCATCGCGGCGTCCAGCTCTTCCCACGCCGACACCTTCGACACGCCGACGCTCGAGCCCGCCCTCGCAGGCTTGACGAACACCGGCAGCCCGAGCGAGCGAACCTGCTGCTCCCACCGGCGGCGCGAGCCGTCCCATCCCGCCCGCGTGACCGTCGCCCACGGCACGACGGGCACGCCCGCCGACCGCAAGACGCTCTTGGTCGTGTGCTTGTCCATGCCGATCGCCGACATCAGCACGCCCGCGCCGACGTAGGGCAGGCCGAGCAGCTCGAGCAGCCCCTGCACCGTGCCGTCTTCGCCGAACCGCCCGTGCAGGATCGGGAGCACGACATCCACCTCCCCGAGCGAGCGCTCGCCCGAGGCATCCCGAACCCGCAGCTCTCGCGACGACGCCGACTCCGGCCACAGCACGCGCGTGCCGTTGTCGACCACCTCGGGCATGCGCGACGGGTCCATCGCGAACTTGCCGGGATCGTCGTCTTCGAGGACGAACGCGCCGTCGCGGGTGATGCCGATCGGGATCACCCGGTACCGCTCACGATTGATCGCGCTGAGCACGCCTCCCGCCGTCGCGGAGCTGATCGAGTGTTCGCTGGAGCGACCGCCAAAGAGCAGCGCCACCGCCGTCATGCCCATTCTGCGTCCTCTCACCCTTCGGTGTGTCGTCATCGGTCGTGAGGTGCGGCGCGATGTCGCGCGGGTTCATCGTGCCCTCCAACACCATCTTCACCTGCTCCACGATCGGCATCACCACGCCGGCCTCGCGAGCGAGCTGCAACACGGGCGCCACCGACGCCAGCCCCTCCGCCGTCTGCTGCATCTGCTTCACGACGTCTTGGAAGCTGTACCCCTGCCCGAGCAGGCGCCCCGCGGTGTTGTTGCGCGACAGCGGCGACTGGCACGTCGCGATGAGGTCGCCGAGCCCCGCAAGCCCTTGCAGCGTCTCGGGATGCGCGCCTTGCGCCACCGCGAAGTCGGTCATCTCGACGAGCCCGCGCGTGATGATCGACGCCTTCGTGTTCTCGCCGTAGCCGACGCCGTCCACGATGCCGATCGCGACGGCGATGAGGTTCTTGAGGACGCCACCGAACTCGGTGCCGATGACGTCGGTGTTCACGAACGTGCGAAAGTACGCGTTGCGGGCGCGGCGGGCGACGGCCTGCGCCGTCTCGTGGCTGACCGACGAGATCACCGCCGCCGTCGGCTGCTCGCGGGCGATCTCCAGGGCGAGGTTTGGACCGGATGCCACGGCGATGCGCGCCGGATCGCAGTGCAGCTCGTGCTCGATCACCTGGCTCATGCGCAGGCCGCTACGGCGCTCGACCCCCTTCATGAGCGACACGATCGGCGCGTCGGTCTTCGCGACCAGCGGCCGCACGCCCTTGAGGCTCTGCCGCACGGCCTGGCTCGGAATCGACAGGTAGACCTGCTCCACGCCTTCCAGCGCCTCTGCCAAGTGGTGGGTCGCGCGCATGCTCCGGGGCAGGTTGATGCCGGGCAGGTACTGGCTGTTGCGCTTGGCCTCGTCGATCTCGTGCGCGAGCTCGGCGCGCCGCGCCCACATCGTCACGTCGGCTCCCCCGTCGGCGAGGACCTTGCCGAACGTGGTTCCCCAGCTCCCCGCGCCGAGCACGGCGACGCGGGGCTGCTGCGCCTGCGGCCTACGACTCAAAGCGACCCGTCTCCTTCTGCGCGTGCGATGACGGGTCCCACCGCTGGGACGGCGCCTCTTCGCCGCGGATGCCGGCCAGCAGCGCCGCGATCTCGTCCATGAGCCGGCCGGTCGCCTTCACGAGGCCGGCGGGTGGCGTCTGGGCCCCCGAGAACTCGCTGAGATCCAGCGGATCGCCGACGACAAGCGTCACCGGGCGCCGCCGCGGGAAGCGCAGCTTGCCGTAGCGCGGCATGACCTCCTGGACGCCCCACTGCGCGACCGGGATGAGCGGGATGCCGCCGGCCAGCGCGAGGCGCACGGCCCCCGTCTTGCCGCGCATGGGCCACAGGTCGGGGTCGCGCGTGAGCGACCCCTCCGGGTACACGACGACGCCGCGGCCGTGCTCCACGAGCAGCTTGGCGGTCTCCAGCGTCTGGCGCGCGGCCGCGGCGGACGACGAGCGCGCAACCGGCACCATGCCGGCGGAGCGCAGGATCGCGCCGAGCACCGGCACGCGGAACAGCTTTTCCTTGGCCATGAAGCGCGGCGCGCGCCCCATCCGCCATACCGCCACGGAGAGGATGAGGGGGTCGAACTCGCTGTAGTGGTTCGGCGCGAGCACATAGGCCCCGTCGCGCGGCAGCTTCTCGGCGCCGACGATGCGGATGCGCGCGAACGCGCCGACCACCGGCACCACGATCGTCGCCAGCAGCCAGAACACGCCAGGGCGGGCCTTCTCGGGGGAGACGTGGCGTTGCGCAGCTGACCGCGCCACGTCAGCCCACGACGTCGAAGTCGGCGCCGAGCGTGTCGAGCTTGGTGAACAGCTTCTCGTAGCCGCGGCGGATGATGCCCACGTTGCGGACGATCGACTCGCCCTCCGCGGCGAGCGCGGCGATCACGTAGCTGTAGCCGCCGCGCAGGTCGGGCACCACGACGTCCGCAGCGTGCAGCGGCGTGGGCCCGTGGATCACCGCGGCCTGCTCGAGCTCGCGACGCGGCACGCGGCGCACGCCGCCGGAGAGCCCGTTCGGATGCACGACGATGTCGGCGCCCATCTTGTTGAGCGCCGCCGTGAAGCCGAGCCGGTTCTCGTACACCGTCTCGTGCACCACCGACTCGCCGTGCGCCTGCGTGAGCGCGACGATGAGCGGCTGCTGCCAGTCGGTCATGAAGCCGGGGTGCACGTCGGTCTCGACGGTGACGGCGCGCAGATCGCCGCCGCGGCGGAACAGGATGCCGTCCTCGCGGACGTCGAAGTCGCCGCCGACCTTGCGCACCACGTTGAGGAACGTGAGCATCTCCTGCTGCTTCGCGCCGCCCACGAAGATCTCGCCGTCGGTGGCAAGAGCGGCAGCGGCCCAGCTGGCGGCCTCGTTGCGATCGAAGATCGCGCGGTGGTCGTACCCGCGGAGCGTGTCGACGCCCTCGATGAGGATGACGCGGTTCGGCTCGTACGAGATGATCGCGCCCATCTTCTGCAGCACGGCGATGAGGTCCATGATCTCGGGCTCGATCGCCGCGTTGCGCAGCTCAGTGGCGCCGCGGGCGCGCACCGCGGTCAGCAGCACCTGCTCGGTCGCGCCGACGCTGGGGTACGGCAGCCGGATGTCGGCGCCGCGCAGCCCCGCCGGCGCGGAGAGGCGGATGCCGCCGGGCAGCTTCTCGACGATCGCCCCGAAGTTGCGCAACGCGTCGAGGTGGAAGTCGATGGGCCGGTCGCCGATGCGGCAGCCGCCGAGGTCGGGGATGAACGCCTCGCCGAGCAGGTGCAAGAGCGGCCCGCAGAACAGGATCGGGATGCGGGACGCCCCGGCGTGCGCGTCGATCTCCTCGATGTGGGCGGAGACGGCGCCGCTCGGGTCGAGGTGGAGCTCGCCCTCCTCGGCGCCGTTGTCGACGCGCACGCCGTGCGCGTCGAGCAGCGAGCGCACGACCCGCACGTCGCTGATGTCGGGCACGTCGCGCAGCACGCTGGTCGTCTCGCCCAGCAGGGCGGCGACCATCGCCTTGGTCGCGAGGTTCTTCGCTCCCTTGACCTCGACCCGGCCGCGCAGCGGCCGTCCGCCGCGGATCCGCAGCACTTCGGCGGTGTTCTGCACCGATGACTCCGCTTCCTGAGACCGGTGAGACCCTCGTTCGGCGGAGGATGTCCGCGTCGGCTGCACGCCGTCTACAAGGGTCTTCATGCGATGGGCCTCACTTCGTTTCGGGGCACTCCCCGGTCGTGCGCGGCGGGTCAGCGGACAGGCAGTGTCCGCGGCCGCCACGCCTCGCGGCGGGCCTCGAACTGCGCGATCTTGTCTTCGTTGCGCAGCGTGAGCCCGATGTCGTCGAGCCCTTCGAGGAGCCGCCACCTAGTGTAATCGTCGATGTCGAAGGCAACCTGAAGCGCGCCCAGGCTCGCCGTGCGCGACTCGAGGTCGACCGTCATCTCCGCGCCGGGCGAGGCATCCAGCGCAGCCCAGACCGCCTCGAGGTCTTCCTCCGAGATGACTCCGGTGAGCAGTCCCTGCTTGCCCGCGTTGCCGCGGAAGATGTCGGCGAACTTCGGGCTCAGCACGGCCGCGAAGCCGAAGTCGCGCAGCGCCCACACTGCGTGCTCGCGGCTGGATCCGGTGCCGAAGTCGGGGCCGGCGACGAGGATGCTCGCGCCCGCGTACGCGGGCTGGTTCAGCACGAACGCGGGGTCCTGGCGCCAGCTGGCGAACAGCGCGTCGTCGAAGCCGGTCTTCGTGACGCGCTTGAGGTAGACCGCGGGGATGATCTGGTCGGTGTCGACGGCGGAGCGCTTCAGCGGCGCGGCGATGCCGGTGTGCGACGTGAACTTCTCCATCAGGCGCCCACCTCCTCAGCCACCAGGGCGGGAAGATCGCTCGGGCTCGACAGCGTCCCCCGCACGGCGGTCGCCGCCGCCACGAGGGGCGACACCAGGTGCGTGCGCCCGCCCTTGCCCTGCCGGCCCTCGAAGTTGCGGTTGCTCGTGGACGCGCACCGCTCGCCCGGCGCCAGCTGGTCGGGGTTCATGCCCAGGCACATCGAGCAGCCCGCGAACCGCCACTCGGCGCCGAAGTCGGTGAACACCTTGTCGAGCCCCTCGGCCTCGGCCTCCAGCCGCACGCGCGCCGATCCGGGCACGACCATGACGCGCACCCCGTCGGCTTTGCGCCGGCCCTGGATGATCGACGCGAAAGCGCGGAGGTCCTCGATGCGGCTGTTGGTGCACGACCCCATGAAGACCGCGTCGACCGCGATCTGCTTCAGCGGCGTGCCGGCTGCCAGGTCCATGTACTCCAGCGCGCGCTCGGCGGCGGCCCGCTCGTTGGGGTCGTCGAACTGCTCCGGCGACGGCACGACGTCGTTGAGCGACACTCCCTGCCCGGGGTTGGTGCCCCACGTGACGAACGGCTCCAGCTCCGCGGCGTCCAGGAACACCTCGGCGTCGTAGACCGCGCCCTCGTCGCTGGGGAGCGTGCGCCAGTAGGCGACGGCGTCCTCCCAGTCCTGGCCCTGCGGCGCGTGCGGGCGGCCCTTCAGGTAGGCGAACGTCGTGTCGTCCGGCGCCACCATCCCGGCGCGGGCGCCGGCCTCGATCGACATGTTGCACATCGTCATCCGGCCCTCCATCGAGAGCGAGCGGATGGCGGAGCCGCGGTACTCCAAGACGTAGCCCTGGCCACCGTTGGTGCCGATCTTCGCGATGACGGCGAGGATGATGTCTTTCGCGGTCACCCCCGGCCGCAGCTCGCCCTCGACGGTGATCGCCATCGTCTTGAAGGGCTTCAGCGGCAGCGTCTGGGTCGCCAGCACGTGCTCGACTTCGCTCGTGCCGATGCCGAGCGCCATCGCGCCGAACGCACCGTGGGTGCTCGTGTGGCTATCGCCGCACACGACCGTGATGCCGGGCATGGTGAGGCCGAGCTGCGGGCCCACCACGTGCACGATGCCCTGCTCCTTGTCGCCGAGCGAGTGGATGCGCACGCCGAACTCGTCGGCGTTGCGGCGCAGCGTCTCGATCTGCGTGCGGCTGGTGAGGTCGGCGATCGGCTTGTCGATGTCGAGGGTCGGGGTGTTGTGGTCCTCGGTGGCGATCGTCAGGTCGAGCCGCCGCACCGGGCGGCCCTCGGCGCGCAGGCCGTCGAAGGCCTGGGGGCTGGTCACCTCGTGCACCAGGTGCAGGTCGATGTAGATCAGGTCGGGCTCGCCATTCTCGCCCTTGACCACGAGATGGTCGTCCCAGACCTTCTCGGCGAGGGTGCGTGGCCGGTCGGGAATCCCCGAGGCATCCATGTCGGGACTGCTCATAGCTCTTGTCGTTCTCCTGGAAGTGGGATGTCGGCCCGCGACGAACTCCGCGACGAGAAAGGCCTAGAACAAGGACTCGTCGCGGCCGCTAAGGAGAAGACGAGCGATCCGCACGCCTCTCAGGATACCACCGGCGGCTCCGCTCGCTGCTCGCGGCGGGAAGCGGCGAGGCTCGCGATGGTGGCGACCGCCATGGCCGCGATGATCACGCCGAGCGACACCCACGTGGAGATCTCCGGCGCCCACTGGACGTGGTGGCCGCCGTTGATGAACGGCAGCTCGTTCACGTGCAGGGCGTGGAGGAACAGCTTCACTCCGATGAAGGCGAGGATGAACGCGATGCCGTAGTGCAGGTAGCGCAGGCGGTCGAGCAGGCCGCCGAGCAGGAAGTAGAGCTGGCGCAGCCCCATCAGGGCGAACACGTTCGCGGCGAACACGATGAACGGGTTGGGCGTGATCCCGAAGATCGCGGGGATCGAGTCGATGGCGAAGACGAGGTCGGTGAACCCGATAGCGACGAACACCAGCACCATCGGGGTGAGCATCCGCTTGCCGTCGACGACGGTGCGCAGCTTCGCGCCGTCGTACGCGTCGCTGATGTCGACGAAGCGCCGCAGGAACCGCACGATGCCGGTCTCTCGTTGCGCGTCGTGGTCCTCGTTCCCCGGGAACGCCTGCCGCCACGCGGTGAAGACCAGGAAGAAGCCGAAGATGTAGAAGATCCAGCTGAAGTTCGCGATGAGCGCGGCGCCGAGCAGGATGAACAGGCCGCGCAGCACGAGCGCGATGATGATGCCCACCATCAGCACGCGCTGCTGATAGCGGCGGGGCACCGAGAACTGCGCCATCAGCAGCACGAACACGAACAGGTTGTCGATCGACAGGCTGTACTCGGTCAGCCAGCCCGCGACGAACTGGCCCGCGGCATCCGCCTTGTTCCCCTCCGACGCCCAGAACAGGAACACCGCGAACACGAGCGCGAGCGCGACGTAGAAGCCCACCCACGCGGACGCCTCGCCCATCTTCGGGATATGCGGGCGTTTGACGATCAGGAGCAGGTCGGCGATCAGGATGGCGGTGAGCACCGCCATCGAGGCGATCTCGAACCAGACGGGAATCTCGAAGGTCATGCGGGTCTTTCGGGGTCGTCGACGGGTCGACAGTCTCTCCCCCGCCGACTCGAGAAGCTGTCGGCGGTGCGGCCCGGACGCCGGGTGGCGTCGTGATGACGAGCACGCTCTTGCGGGATACTCCCTCTCGCTCGGAACAGAATAGCCCGCATCGGGATTCGAGACGATCCCGCGCCCGCGGACGTGTCCGAGCAGCAGGCAGGGTCGGTGCGGCGCGAGATGATCGCGACCGCGCGCGCCACGGTGCGCGTCGCCGACGCGGAGGCCGCGGCGCAGGCGGTCGTCACAGCGGCGACAGGTCGCGGCGGGTACGTCGAGTCGATGAGCGTTCACGGCGAGGCAGTGTCGCGCGACCTCGAAGAGGGCGGCGGCTACGAGGAGACGATGTCGTCTCCCCCGCTGTCCGACACGTGGGTGACGGTGCGTGTTCCGGCGGACGATCTGCCCGTGGCGATCAAGGAGCTGTCGGCGCTCGGCGAGGTCGAGTCGTCGTCGGTGAGTCGGCAGGATGTCACGGAGCAGGCGGTCGACCTGCGCGCCCGCATCTCCGCGTTGAAGGCGTCGGTCAACCGGCTCACCGACCTGATGGGCAAGGCGGGGAAGGTCAGCGAGCTCATCGACGTGGAGGCCGCTCTGTCTGATCGCCAGGCCGAGCTCGAGTCGTACCAGCAGCAGTTGACCTCGCTCGAGGAGCAGATGGCGCTGTCGAGCCTCACCGTGAGCCTCGTCGAGCGCTCCGACCCCGTGCGCGCCGACCCGGCCGGGTTTGGCGACGGGTTCGCAGCGGGCTGGAACGGCCTGGTGGCCGCGCTCAACGGCTTCGTGATCGGGCTCGGATTCCTCCTCCCCTGGATCGTCGTGCTGGCGATCGCCGGCGGCATCGTGTGGTGGCTCCTCCGGGCGCGCCGCCGGCGCCGCCAACGGTCGTTGAGCGAGGACGCGCGCAGCGCGCCCGAGACGAAACGCGGCGACATCGCCGACCCCTGAGCCCCGTCGGGCCTGAGCCGGCCTACGGGAGTTGACCGCGCGAGCGCGAGCTCCTCCGTGCGACAACCAGGGCGAGTGCACCGCCGGCCAGCAGCGCCGGCGCCAGCAAGGCCGCGATCCACACCGGTGCCTCGCCCCCGCTCGAGGCGAGCCCGGAGTCGTCGGGATCGGACGTCGGAGAGGTGCTCGAGTCGGACGTCGGAGACGTGCTCGGGTCAGACGTCGGATCAGGGCTCGGGTCGGCGCTCGGGCTGGAAGTCGGCTCAGGGTCGGGGTCGGCCGCCGCCACCGGCCCGAGCGCGGCCGAGAGGTCTGAGGCGTCGGCGTACCCCTGCAGCTTCGCGGTCGCGCGCACGCTGATGTACGTGCCCGCATCGGCGCTCGTCAGCACGTACGTCGGTCCCGTCCCGACCTCGACCCCGTCGGCGAACCAAGTGAACTCCACACTGTCGGGAGTCGGCTCCGTGGTTGTTCCCGCGCTCGCGGTCAGCGTCTGGCCGACCTTGAGCGTGCCGGTGAACGACGCGGTCGGCGACGCGGTGAAGCTGGTCAGCGCGACGTGCACCTCGATGTCGCGCGTGATCACGCCCGCCACGGTGGAAATGGACAGGGTGAGCACGTACGTGCCCGCTGTCGAGGAGGTGACCGTGACTTCGCCGGTTACCGTATCGATGCTCGGCGTAACCATGCCGTCCGCGTCGGTGATGCTCCAATCCGCCGGATCGAACGGATACGAGGAGCCATCGGCATCCTCGATCGTGGGCGTGAAGCTGCCGCTCGTCGTGGTGGTGATCGAGATCTCGTCGCCCGGCAGGCCGGAGATGATCTCGGGGTCCGTTGCCCAGAGGGCATGGAACGTCACTGGCACAGCCACGCCGTCGAGGCTCGTGCCCGGCAGCTGGGCGTCCTCGCTCAACACGCTGCCCGAACCGTCCTCGGCGCTGTTCCAGCCCTTGAAGAGCGCAGCGTCGCGCGTGGGGTCGTCGGCGTAGGGGAAGGTGCGGTAGCTGACGTCGAAAGAAGGGGCGAACACGATGATCGCGTCGGCCGGGGGCTCCGGAGTGCCGCCATGCACGTCAAAGTCGACTTCGTAGTGGTTGGCGTACACCGAGACACCGCCTGCGGTCAGGTACGCCTCGGTGAGCGCGATCACGCCGTTGTTCTCGATCTGGCCGATGTCCGCCGAGAAGGTCGTGCCGCTGAAGGTCGCGCCGGCGGTGGGGTCGCTCGCCGCACCGAGGATCTCGCCGCTTTCGCCCACCACGATCTCGGAACCGTCCGAGATCGAATCCTGAACCCGCATCGCGCCGCTGGGAACGCGCAGCGTCCCGTCAACGGTCAACGAGCCGAACTCCACCACGTCGGGGTGCGAGAACGAAGTCGAGATGCCCCCGCTGCCGACCGCTGTGTGCGCGCCAATCGCGGTCACGTCGGCCGCCTCGCCAATGTAGACCTCGCCGCCCGAGCCGAACTCGGGCCGGGTCGCCGAGTAGTTCGCCACATACCCGCCGCCGATGCCGGCCGCCGCCTCGCCCGCCGCGGCGATCGCGCTGACCGTGCCGCCGGTGATCGTGACGGAGCCCAGCCCACCACCGCGGCCGCCGCCAATGCCGGCCGCGCCGTTTCCTCCAGTGGCAGTGACCGTGCCACCCGTGATGACGACATCGCTGGCCATGCCCTGCGTTGCCGTGCCGCCGCTGGCGTTGTTGAATCCGCCGCCGATGCCCGCGCCGCCCCTGCCTGAGCCGCCGCTGCCGTTGGCGATCACCGTGCCGCCGTTGATCGTGATGAGGCCGCCACCGCCCTGGAGGTAGTTGCCGCCGATGCCCGCTGCGCCGTTCAAGCTCCCGCCGCCGCCGCTCGCCGTCACCACGCCGTCGTTGATCGTGATCGTCGGCAGCACGCCGCCGATGCCCGCGCCCCCGATGGCGGCGCCTCCCGTCGCGGTGACCGTGCCCCCGTTGATGATGATCTCGCCCGAGTCGGCATCGCTGTTGTTGCTGCCGATGCCCGCGGCGGCCGTACCGCCAGACGCGGTGACGGCGCCGCTGTCGATGATCAGCTTCGCCCCGGCGGTCTTGATGCCGGGAACGGCGCTTGCACTGCTGGTCGCGGTGAGCTGTCCGCCACTGCCGGTGTCGCGGATCGTCAACTGCTGCCCCGACGAGACCACGACATTGCGCACTTGCAGCGTGGCGCCGGCGAGGTCGAGCTCGGTGACGCAGCCGACCGTGACGGTCGTCGAGGCGGCGGTGATGTTGCCGCCGAGCGCGATAGCGGTCGGCGCGGCGGCCGTGCCCGTGCACCCGGCGAGCGCCGCGGTCAGCTCGCTGATCGTGCTCACCGTCGTCGCGGCGTGGGCTGCGGAGGCCGCGACGAATGGGCCGCTGGCGACCACGGCGGCAGCGACAATCGCGGATGCGAAGAGTCGGCGCGCCTTCGCGCGGACACGTCTGTTCCTAGACACTCGCAGCCCCCTTCGCCTGAGTACGCAGGCCTAAGCGTAGCGGTACGCCCGCGACGCGTCTGTCACCGGCCGGATGACACGAGACACAGTGCCGAACGCCCCGGCACAAGGCCGGGAGTTCTGATTTGGTGACCCCAGCGGGATTCGAACCCGCGTTACCGCCGTGAGAGGGCGGCGTACTAGGCCGCTATACGATGGGGCCCTAGACAACCGTTCAAGTATGCCACGCGGCCCCAAACCCAACAAAATCGGGTCGGGTCGACCCGCATCCCACGCCGAGACCCACTTCGTCCGCCAAAACCCGCTCCGCTGGCGTGGGTCTCGCCGCGCTGACGGGGTCTCGCCGCGCGAACGGGGTCTCGCCAAGACGGCTGGACAGCGTGTGAAACGGCGACGCGACTGAGCGCGGTTGCACACGCCCCGCGCACCCGGTTGACTCGGGGCATGCGCGTCACCAAGCTCCAGCACGCCGCCCTGCGCGTCGAGCGCGACGGAAAGCTCCTGCTGATCGATCCGGGCAACTTCACCCCCGCGCTCGACGACCTCGACGGCGCTGTGGCCGTCGTCCTCACGCACGAGCATCCCGACCACTGGTCGCCCGAGCACCTCGACCGCATCCTGGCGGCGGCCCCCGGCATCCCGATCTACGGTCCGGAGGGCGTCGCGATCGCGGCCTCCGACTACGAGGTCACCACCGTCCGCCCGGGCCAGACCGCCGCGGTCGGCCCGTTCACGCTGCGCTTCTTCGGCGGCAAGCACATCGTCATCCACGAGTCCATTCCGATCATCGACAACGTCGGCGTGCTGGTGAACGACGAGTTCTACTATCCGGGCGACTCCTACACCGTTCCCGAGGGCGTCGACGTGAAGCTGCTCGCCGCGCCGATGGGCGGCCCATGGCTGAAGATCGGCGACGCGATGGACTACGTGCTCGCGGTGAGGCCGCGTCGCGCGTTCGGCACGCACGACGCGCCGCTGTCGGACATCGGCCGCGGCATGCACCGCCACCGCCTCGCGTGGGCGACCGAGCAGGGCGGCGGCGAGTTCTTCGCGCTCGACGCGGGCGACAGCGTCACGACCTGAGCGAAGACAGGATGCCGCGCACCCCCCACAGGCGCGCGGCATCCGTACACTCCCATTCTAGGGAGTCACGTCGAGATCTGTCTTCACCCGCGCCGCGAGTGTTCGCATGGCGGGCGCCATAAGATGAGCACGGTTTCCCCCCGACCACGAGAGGCAGACAATGACGTCATCAGCAGTCGCCCTTCCCAAGAAGATCGCTGTTCTCGGCCCCATCCCGCGCGATCACGTGACCACCCACCGCGGCGACGTGCTCGAGAAGTACGGGTGCGCGCTGTACACCGCGATCGCGCTGTCGGCACTCGTCGGCCCGGACGGCGTGGTCGTGCCGATCGTGAACACGGGCGAGCAAGACATCGACGCGATCCGCGACATCCTCGGCGCCTACGACAACATCGACCTCACTGGCATCCGCGCCGTCGGCGACCGCTCCACCGTGATCGACCTGCACTTCGTCGACCAGAACAACCGCCTCGAGCGGCAGACCGGGTTCATGACGCCGATCACGCCGGAAGACGTCGAGTTCGCACTCGACGCGGAGGCGTTCGTGTGCGTGCCGGTCACCGACTACGAGGTGACGCTCTCCACTCTCGAGTACATCCGCGAGAACAGCGACGGCATCATCCTGCTCGACGGGCACGGCCCCACCACCGCGCTGTCGATCGGCGGCGAGCGCGTGCGGCGGCTGTGGCTCGACATCGACGAGTGGCTGCCCACCATCGACGTGCTCAAGATGAACCTCGAGGAGGCCGGTTGCAGCGCACTGCCCGGCCCCGGCGACGACCGGAAGCCCGGCGACCCCATCCCCGTGGCGCAGATCAAAGACTTCGCGGCGTACGCGCTCGAGCGCGGCGTCAAGGCGGTGAGCGTCACGCTGGACGAGAGTGGATGCGTCGCCTACACGCTCGACGAATCGGGCGAGGTGGTCGAGCACGAGGTCGGGCGAGTGCCGGTCGAGCATGTCGTGGACACGACGGGATGCGGCGACTCGTTCGCCGCCGGAATGGGGTTCGGATTCCTCCTCGACGGCGACATCGTCACCGCCTGCCGGTACGGCAACGCGATGGGGGCCCAGCGCGCCGCGGCGACCGCGCTCGATGGTTACCTGTCGTACGAAGACACGACGCGGCAGCTGGTCGCGGCGTACGGCAGCGCCCGCGGGGAGGCATGAGATGGACTTGAGCACTCTCGACGACGAGTGGACGATCCGCCAGAGCGGGTTCGACCGCGACAAGGCGAACGCGTCCGAGACGCTGTTCACGGTCGGCAACGGCCGGATGGCGGCGCGCGGCACGCTCGAGGAGGGCCACCGCGGCGCGGTGTCAGGCTCGTACATCGCCGGCGTGTACGACGGCCACGACTCGATCGTCGTGGACATGGTGAACGTGCCCGACTGGATCGACACCGCCGTCTACGCGAACGGCACGCGGTTGGATGTCGACACGTGCACCGTCGTCTCGCACGACCGGGCGCTCGACATCGCCGGCGGAGTGCTGTGGCGCTCGACGGTGTTCGAGGATGCCGACGGCCGCCGCACGCGGCTGGACAGCCTGCGCACGGCGTCGATGGCCGACCGCGACATCGCCGTCGTGCGCGTCGAGGCGACGCCGCTGAACTATTCCGGCGAGCTCGAGGTGGTCACCGGCATCGACGGCGACCGCTTCAACATGGAGGCGCTGCCCGTCTACCCGAAGGGGCGCACCTTCACGACCGAGCAGAAGTGGGCGAAGTGGGCGCGCAGCCGCCACCTCGCCACGCAGTCGACCGGTGGCGCCGATGGCACGCTGACGCTGGCGACGCGGACGCTCGGCTCGGGCATCGACCTCGCGTTCGCCACGGTGGCCGAGGTCTCCCCCGCCCCGAGCCGCGCCGAGGTGGTGCGCTCGGCCGACGCGGTGCGCCAGCGCACTGTGTCGAGCGTGGCCGAGGGCGAGACCGTGCGGCTGGACAAGATCGTGGCGGTGCGCACCAGCCGCGATGTCGACGCCGTCGACGGCGAGGACCTCGTCGCGCGCGCGTCCGCGGCGGCGCGCGCGGCGGCGGGCAGCGGCGTCGACACGATCCTGGCCGCGAGCGCCGAGGCGTGGCAGCGCCTGTGGGACTCGACCGACGCGGAGGTCGTCGGCGACGACAAGCTCGCCCTGGCGGTGCGCTCGAGCATCTACCACCTGCTCATCACCGCGAACCCGGACGACCCGACGGTGAACATCGGCGCGAAGTCGATGAGCGGCGAGGGTTACCGCGGGCACGTGTTCTGGGACACCGAGGTCGTGATGCTGCCGTTCTACGTGCTGACCCAGCCGGCCACGGCGCGCGCGCTGCTCGGCTACCGGCACCACACGCTGGAGGGCTCGAAGCGCTACGCGGCCGCGGGCGGCTACGAGGGGGCGCGCGTCGCGTGGGAGTCGGCGCTCACCGGCGACGAGGAGTGCCCGAAGTGGTCGGCGGATGGCGAGATCCGCATCTGGACCGGCGACGAGGAGGTGCACATCTCGTCGGATGTGGCCTACGGCATCCGTCGCTATCTCGACGCCACCGAAGACCGCGAGTTCCTGTGGGAGGCCGGCGCCGAGCTGCTGTTCGAGACCAGCCGGTTCTGGACGAGCTACGGCCAGACCGACGACGACGGCAGCGTGCACTACCGCCAGGTGATGGGGCCCGACGAGTTCCACTTCCACGTCGACGACAACGCGTTCACGAACGTGATCGTGGCGTGGCACCTGCGCTACGCCGCCGACACGTTCGAGGAAATGGCCGCCGAGGACGCGGCCCGCTTCGCGGCGCTGGCCGGTCGGCTCGGGCTCGCCGCCGACACGCCCGCGCAGTGGCGCGAATACGCCGACCGCATCGTGCAGCCAGTGAAGAACGACGACGGCGTCATCGAGCAGTTCGCCGGCTACTTCGACCGCGACGACGTGCCGATCACGCAGTGGGACGAGAACCTCATGCCGATCTGGCCGGAGGGCTACGACGACGTCAAGGCCGACGAGACGCAGATGCTCAAGCAGCCCGACGTCGTGCAGCTCATGCTGATGTTCCCCGACGAGTTCGACAAAGAGTCGCGGCTGGTCAACTACGACTACTACGAGCCGCGCACGATGCACAAGAGCTCGCTGAGCCCGTCGGTGCACGCCACGATGGGGCTCACCGTCGGCGACCACACGCGCGCGCTGCAGTACTTCACGCGCTCGGCGCTCGTCGACATCGCCGACAACCAGGGCAACACGTGCGACGGCATGCACATCGCGTCGGCCGCGGGCACGTGGTCGGTCCTGGTCAACGGGTTCGGCGGGCTCGAGGTGCGCGGCACCGACCTGTTCATCGACCCGTGGGTGCCACCGGAGTGGGATGCGCTGCGCTATCGCTTCCACTGGCGCGACCTCGCGCTGCGCGTGCACGTCGACCACTCGGAGGTGCGCGTGGAGACGCTCGGCCCCGACGGCGCGACGCTGCCGATCACGATCGCCGGCAACGAGGTCGTGCTCGCCGCGGGCGAGACGACGGTGGTTCCGCTGGGCTAGTCTCCCAGCGAAGCGAGGCTTAGGACAGGAAGCCGCGCAGCAGCGCCTCGGAGCCGGCCAGGTGCTCGAGGACCTGCTCCTCGGCCTCGGCGGGCCTGCCCGCGAGGATTGCCACGACGATGCGCTCGTGCTGCGCGTTGGAGTGCTCGATGTTCCTCGGCAGCAGCGGGAAGGTGTCGAGGTACTCGTTGATCTTCGCCCTGTTCTCCGCGACCAACGCGATGAGCGAGGGGATGCCCGCCGCCTCCGCGATCGACAGATGCAGGCGGGTGTCATAGCGACGGTAGTCTTCTGAGGCCGCGGTGGTCGCTGACTCGTGCCGCGACCACAGCTCTGCCCGCGCCTCCGCGTCGAACGAGCGCCCGGCGGCCGCGCGAGCGGCCCCGGCTTCCAGCACCCTGCGCATCCCCAGCACCTCGTCCAGGTCTCCGGCAGGCGGCGTCCGAGGCCGAGGCAGCGGGTCGGCGACGAACGTGCCGCCGTACCGGCCGCGGCGCGGTGCCAGGTAACCGATGCCGACCAGTTCGCGAATGGCCTCGCGCACCGTGTCCCGGCTCACGCCGAACGACGCGGCCAACTCCCGCTCGGGCGGCAGCGATTCCCCCGGCGCCACCACGCCGAGCCGCACGGTCTGCATCAGCCGCGCCACGGTCTCCTCCAGCGCGTTGCCCCCGCGCAGCGGACGGTAGACGACACCGGGAACGGCGGAGGGGTCGGCCATGGCTAGAGGGGGGTGACGTACGCGTTCGTGATGCCGCCGTCGACGACGAAGGCGGTCGCGGTGATGAACGAGGCGTCGTCCGAGGCGAGGAAGGCCACCGCCGCGGCGAGCTCCTCCGGCTCCGCGAAACGGCCCATCGGCACGTGCACGAGCCGGCGTTGCGCGCGCTCCGGATCCTTTGCGAACAGTTCCTGCAGCAGCGGAGTGTTCACCGGCCCTGGGCACAGGGCGTTCACCCGCACGCCCTGGCGGGCGAACTGCACGCCCAGCTCCCTCGTCAACGCGAGCACCCCGCCCTTGGACGCGGTGTAGCTGATCTGCGACGTGGCAGAGCCCAGCAGCGCGACGAAGGATGCCGTGTTGATGATCGATCCGCGCCCCGCGGGCGCCATGTGCCGCAGGGCGGCGCGCGAGCAGAGGTACACGCTTTTCAGGTTGACGTCCTGCACCCGCTGCCAGGCGGGCAGCTCCGTCGTCTCGATCGAGTCGTCGTCGGCCGGGGAGATCCCGGCGTTGTTGAAGGCGATGTCGAGGCGCCCGAAGTCGGCGGCCACCCCGTCGAACAGCGCGTCCACCTGCTCCTGGTCGGCGACGTCGACGAGCCGGAAGGCGCCCGCCACCTCGGACGCTGCCGCCTCCCCGGCGACGGCGTCGATGTCCGCGATCACGACGAATGCCCCCTCGGCGGCGAATCGGCGGGCGGTGGCGAGGCCAATGCCGCCGGACCCTCCGGTGACGATGGCGACCCTGTCCCCGAGCCTCCGGGTGAGATCGACGCTCATGCTTGCTCCTTCCGTGCGCTCACGGCGCGTCCGTGGCGTAGAAGACGTTCTTCGTCTCGGTGAAGTGCTCCGCGGCGTCGGGGCCCAGCTCGCGCCCGAGCCCGGAGGCCTTCATTCCGCCGAACGGCGTGCTGTACCGCACCGAGGAGTGCGAGTTCACCGAGAGCACCCCGCTGCGCACACCTCGTGAGACGCGCACCGCTCGTCCCAGGTTCTCGGTCCACACCGACCCGGCCAGCCCGTAGACGGTGTCGTTGGCGAGCCGGATCGCGTCGTCCTCGGCGTCGAAGGGCAGCACGGCCACCACCGGGCCGAACACCTCCTCCCGCGCGATGCGGTCGCCCGGCCCGGCGAGCACGACCGCGGGGGCGAACCAGAACCCGTCGCCCGAGGGCGCCGTGCCGCGGAAGGCGATGCGCGCGCCGTCGAGGAACCCGGCCACGCTCTCGCGGTGCGACGCCGAGATGAGCGGCCCCATCTCGGTGCTCTCGTCGCGGGGGTCGCCGACCCGCCACGATGCCACCGCCGGCTCCAGGAGCTCGAGGAATCGGTCGTACACCCCGCGCTGCACCAGGAGGCGGCTGCGGGCGCAGCAGTCCTGCCCGGCGTTGTCGAACACCGACGCGGGCACCGCCGCGGCCGCGCGCTCCAGGTCGGCGTCGGCGAAGACGATGTTCGCGCTCTTTCCGCCCAGCTCCAGCGTGACCGGCTTCAAGCCCCGCGCGCAGCCCGCGGCGACCTCGGTGCCCACCTCGGTGGATCCGGTGAACACGACCTTGCGGACATCGGGATGCGTGACAAAGCGCTGCCCCACGAGCGACCCCGAGCCGGTGATCACCTGCAGCAGCCCCTCGGGCAGCCCCGCCTCGACGGCCAGCTCGCCCAACCGCAGCGCGGTGAGGGGCGTGAGCTCGGCGGGTTTGAGCACCACGGCGTTGCCCGCCGCGAGCGCGGGGGCGAATGCCCACGACGCAATGGTCATCGGGAAGTTCCACGGCACGATGACGCCGACGACGCCGTACGGCTCGTGATACGTGACGTCGAGGCCGCCGGCCACCGGGATCTGCTGCCCGATCAGGCGCTCCGGCGCCCCCGCGTAGTAGTTCAGCACGTGCGCGACGTGCGCGGCCTCCCCCCGCGCCGAGCCGATCGGGTGCCCGGAGTTCGCCACCTCCAGGGCGGCAAGCTCTTCGGCGGCCGACTCGACGACGCGGGCGAAGGAGCGGAGCGCCTCCGCCCTGGCCGCCGGCGCGAGGCGAGCCCAGCCGCGCTGGGCCGACACGGCGCGGGCGACCGCCTCATCGACGTCTGCCTCTCTCGCGCGGGGAATCTCGCGGATCGGCGCCGCCGTTGCGGGGTTGACGATCGTGAAGGAACCGCTCATGCTCTTGCTCCTGCTCCCGCGCCCGCGAACTCCCTCGCCTGCGCGACGAGCCCGGCGAACAGGCGGCGGTCCGAGGCGTTCTGCTCGGGATGCCACTGCACGCCGAGCAGCGGCGACCCCTCGGCATCCTCGAACGCCTGGACGAGCCCGTCGTCCGCGCGGGCCGTCGCGACGAGCCCGGCGCCGAGGCGGTCGATGCCCTGGTGGTGGTAGCTGCGCACGCCGTACTCCCCCGCCCCGACCAGTTCGGCGAGCCGGGTGCCGTCGTCGATGTGGACGAGATTCTCGGCGAACACACCGCCTCCGATCCGGTAGCGCTCCGTGCCGAGCGCCTCGGGCAAGTGCTGGTGGAGCGTGCCGCCGCGCGCGACGTTCACCAGTTGCAGGCCGCGGCAGATGGCGAGAACGGGCATGCGGCGGCGCTCCGCCCCGCGGAACAGGGCGAGTTCCCACTCGTCGCGGTCCGGCCGGGCGGGGTCCGTCGCGGGGTGGCGGTCGGCACCGTAGAGCTCGGGCTGCACATCGATGCCCCCGGTGAGAATCAGCCCGTCAAGCCGTTCCAGCACAGCATCGGCGGTGGCGGCCGGCTGCGGGGGGAGCAGGATGGCGACGCCGCCCGAGGCTGTGACGGCGTCGAAGTACTGCTGCGGCAGGAAGGCGGCGCGCACGTCCCACACGCCCTGCTTCGCGCGCTCCAGGTAGGTGGTGAGCCCGATCACGGGAGCCGGCATCCCGTTCGCGTGCCCTGAGCTTTCAGAGTCGTTCGAAGCCACGGACGCGCTCCCAGTCGGTCACCGCGGCATCGAAGGCCTCCACCTCGATGCGGGCCTGGTTGAGGTAGTGGTCGACCACCTCGTCGCCGAAGGCGGCGCGCGCCACCGGCGACTCGTCGAACCGGCGGGCGGCGTCCCGCAGAGTGGTCGGCAGATGCGACACGTCGGCCGCGTAGGCGTTGCCGGGCAGCGGATCGGGCAGCGGCAGCTCGTTCTCGATCCCGTGCAGCCCGCCCGCGATGATCGCGGAGATTCCCAGATAGGGGTTGACGTCGCCTCCGGGGACGCGAGTCTCGACGCGCAGCGAGGGGCCGTGGCCGATCACCCGCAGAGCGCACGTGCGGTTGTCCAGGCCCCAGGCGACCCCGGTGGGCGCGAAGGAGCCCTTCGCGAACCGCTTGTAGGAATTGATGTTCGGCGCGAACAGCAGCGTGAAGTCGGGCAGAGTGGCGAGGATGCCCGCGATCCAGTGCTCCATCACCGGGCTGAACCCGTGCGCTCCCCCGCCCGCCATCACCGGCGCCCCCGCCGCGTCGCGCAGCGAGAGGTGGATGTGGCAGCTGTTCCCCTCGCGCTGGTCGTACTTCGCCATGAACGTGAGCGACTTGCCCTGCTGCTCGGCGATCGCTTTCGCCCCGCTCTTGTAGATCACGTGCTGGTCCGCGGTCTCGCGCGCCTCCGCGTAACGGAAGGCGATCTCCTGCTGTCCGAGGTTGCATTCGCCCTTCACGCCCTCGTTGTACATCCCCGCGCCGTCCATGGCGAGGCGGATGGCGCGCAGGAGCGGCTCCAGCCGGCTCGACGCGAGCAGGTCGTAGTCGACGTTGTAGTCGGTCGCCGGTGTCATGTCGCGGTACCCGCGCGCCCAGGCTTCCCGGTAGGTGTCGTCGAAGACGATGAACTCCAACTCGGTGCCGGCGAATGCCGTCCAGCCCCGCTCCGCGAGGCGCTCGCGCTGCCTGTCCAGGATCGCGCGGGGCGACTGCGCGACGGGCGTCCCGTCCAGCCAGGTGAGGTCCGCCATCACGAGCGCCGAGCCCTCCAGCCATGGCACGCGCCGCAGGGTCGCCGGGTCGCAGCGCAGCACCATGTCGCCGTACCCGGTCTCCCAGCTCGACATCGCGTAGCCGTCGACGGTGTTCATGTCCACATCGACAGAGAGGAGGTAGTTGCACGCCTCCGCGCCATGCGCGAGCACATCCTCCTGGAACAGCCGCGCGGAGACGCGCTTGCCGACGAGGCGCCCCTGCGCGTCGCCGAAGGCGACCAGCACCGTGTCGATCTCACCGGACGCGATGCACGCGTCCAGTTCCGCAACATCGAGGTTTCCCGCCATCGTCCGCTCCATCCGCGTGGCCGCTGTCGCGACGCGTCCTCGTCGATGGAGTCCGTCGCTCGAGCACCACCTTAGGGCCAACTCGGACCCAAAGGTAGACAGAAGCGACCAATAGGGCCACAATCGGGCTCACGACGTCTCATGAATACTCAACGGAGGACTGATGTCTCAACCGACCAGTGACGCACGCAAGGTCGGTGGCGCGACCTATACGCGCGCCGGCCAGGAGTACTTCGAGAAACGCACCCTGAAGCGCAGCGCGGGGATCTGGGGGCTGTGGGGACTGGCGGTCGGCGCCGTCATCTCCGGCGACTTCTCCGGGTGGAACTTCGGCATAGCCTTCGCGGGCTTCGGTGGGATGCTGATCGCCTTCGCCATTCTCGTCGTCATGTACTACGGCATGATCTTCTCCATCGGGGAGATGGCCGCGGCGATGCCGCACACCGGAGGGGCGTACTCCTTCGCGCGGTCCGCGATGGGACCATGGGGCGGCCTGATCACCGGCGCCGCCGAGACGATCGAGTACGTCGCGACGACCGCGGTGATCGTCTTCTTCTCCGCGTCCTACGTCGACGCGATCACCAGTGAGCTGCTCGGTCTCTCCCTGCCCGGATGGGTCTGGTACCTCATCCTCTACCTGCTGTTCATCGGCCTGAACTCTGCAGGAGCGTCGATCTCCTTCCGCTTCGCGATCGTGGTCTCGGTGATCTCGATCGGCATCATCGTCGTGTTCTCGGCGATGGCGGTCTTCTCCGGGGCGTTCTCCTGGGACGCCCTGTGGGACATGGCGCCGGACGCGGGGCAGAGCGCCTTCCTGCCGCACGGCGTGCTGCCGATCCTGTTCGCGCTGCCGTTCGCGATGTGGTTCTTCCTTGGCATCGAGGAGCTGCCGCTGGCCGCCGAGGAGGCGCACGACCCGGTGCGCGACATCCCTCGCGCCGGGTTCTGGGCGCGGGGGACGCTGATCGTCACCGGTCTTCTCGTCCTCTTCTTGAACACCGGGATTCTCGGCGCCGAGGCGACCGGTGTGGCCGCCGAGCCGCTGCTGGACGGGTTCCGCGCGATCGTCGGCGACCAGCTCGCCGCCGTGCTCGCGCTGTTCGCGCTGGTGGGCCTGCTCGCCTCGCTGCAGGGCATCATGTTCGCCTACGGCCGCAACATGTACTCGCTCTCCCGCGCCGGGTACTACCCGCGCTTTCTCTCGCTCACCGGCAAGCGCCAGACGCCGTGGGTCGCTCTTGTCGTCGGCGCGGCGATCGGCTTCGTCGCGCTGGTCGTGCTCGACCTGCTCGCGGCGGTCGACGAGAAGGGCGCCGGTGCGGTGGCTGGCGCGATCGTGCTGAACATCGCAGTGTGGGGGGCGGTGCTGGCGTACTTCCTGCAGATGGTCGCGTTCCTCATCCTGCGCCGGAAGTACCCCGACGTGTCCCGGCCGTACCGCAGCCCGTGGGGCGTCACGGGAGCCGTGCTGGCGGCGGTCATCGCCGCGCTCATCTTCGTCGGGTTCCTGCTGAACCCGACCTTCGGGCCGGCGATCGTCGCCATCGTCGTCGTCTACGTCGTCATCCTCGTGGGCTTCGCGGCGTTCTTCCGGCACCGCCTCGTGCTCTCCCCGGAGGAGGAGTACGCGATCTCGGCCGGTGAGCACGGCGACCCGCAGACCGAGGGCTATGACGCGATGGAGGGAGAGGTCTTCGGCAGCGGGAGGTCCTAAGGCTGCCCCCGAGGCGGCGGCGGGCTCCTCCAGGGGATTCATCAGCGGATCACAGCGTTCTGCGCTGGGGCGTCGCTAGCTTCGGGAGGTGACCACTCTCACGGTCGACTCACCAGCTCCGCCGGCCGCGCCGCCGCTCAGCGCCCCCGCGCGCCCGGAGCGCCGCCCCGCCCTGTGGCCGATCGGCCTCGTCGTCGTGGGAATAAGCGCCGGGCTGCTGACCACCTGGTCGGTGTGGACGGGCTCCCGCTCCGACTACTACGCGTCGATCGCGTTGTCGATGAGCCAGAACTGGTCGAATTTCCTGTTTGGAGCCGTGGACCCCGCGGGCACCGTCACGCTCGACAAGATCCCGGGCTCGTACTGGATCCCCGCGCTGTTCGTGAAGGCCTTCGGCTTCTCGACCTGGGCGGTCGTGTTGCCGAACGCACTGGCGGCGGTCGGGGCGTCGCTCATCGTCGCCTTCACCGCGAAGCGGCTCCTGGGCCCGGCCGCCGGGCTGCTCGCCGGCGCGATTGTGGCGACTACGCCGATCCTGGTCGCCGTCGCGCGGTCGAACCAGCCCGAGACGTTCTTCGTGCTCGGCCTCTCCGCGGTCGCGTGGGCCTCGGCCAAGGCGCTCACCCGGAAAAGCGCCGGCTGGCTCGTTGTCGCGGGACTGTTCATCGCGCTCTCGTTCCAGACCTACATGCTCGAGGCGTGGGCCGTCTGGCCCGCGCTCGCCGCGGCGTGGCTGTGCACGTCCCAGCCGTGGCTTCGCAAGCTCTGGACCGGCGCGCTTGCCGGCGCGGTGAGCCTTGCGGCATCCCTCTGGTGGATCGCTCTGGTCTCGCTCATCCCCGCAAGCGCCCGTCCTTACATCGGCAGCACGCTGGGCAACAACGCGTGGGAGATGGTGTTCGGCTACAACGGGCTTGGCCGATTCGGCGACGCCACCGCCGACACCGACGCGTACCTGTCGTTCACTCCGCGGTACTCCGGCGACGCCGGCGTGTTCCGGCTGTTCAACGAGCAGCTCGCGGGCCAGATCGCGTGGATGCTCCCCGCGGCAGCGCTCTCAGTCGTGCTGCTGTGGGTGTTGCGCGCGCCGCGCCAGATGACGGTGTTGCTGACGGTGTGGCTTGCCACGTTCGCCGCGATGTTCTCGGCGGTCGCGGGAATGCACCAGTTCTACACGGCGGCCCTCGCGATCCCCATGGCGCTGTCGATCGGGCTCGCGTTCGCTGTGGCCCGCCGCCGCGGCAAGCGGTGGCCGCAGCTCGCGATCCTCGGCGTCGCGGCGGCCACCGCGCTGTTCGTCGGCTTCTCGTACGGCGGATACTCCGTGCCCGTGTCGCTGGCCCAAGCCGCCGTCGCCGTCTGCGCCGCCTGCGCGATCGTGTGGGACAAGCGGATGCCGCACGCCGCGCGCCGGTGGACCGCGGCGCTCGCCGGGATCGGGATGCTGCTGACCCCGATCGCCTGGTCGGCCGTCACGATCGCACACCCGTCGGCGATCAACCCCGTCGCCGGGGGCGTCGTCGACGTCGTCTCGAACGGGCGGGGCAGCGCTCCCAGCGGTCAGAACGGCGGCTCCTCCGCGAGCGGGCACCGCGCCGCCCCCGGCAACGGCGCGTCTGGCGACAGGGCGGCGCGCGGCGACGACGGGGGCGGGCGCGGTGACGGAGCTGGACGCGGCGACGGAGGCACGCGTCGCGACGGAGGCACCCGCCGCGACGGGGGCCAGCGCAGCACCGGCGACGGCGCGCGGGCGCAGGGCCGCCAGGGCGCGAACGGCGGGAACACCGCGCTGATCGCGTATCTCGAGGAGCATCAGGATGGGGCCAGCTACCTCGCGGCGACGTTCGGCGCGCAATCGGCGGCCGGCCTCATCATCGCCTCCGACGGTGGATCGTTCCTGCCGATCGGCGGCTTCAACGGCCGCGACGCCGTGCCGACACTCGATCGTTTCCAACAACTCGTCGCCGACGGAGAGCTGCGCTATGTGATCACAAGCAGCAGCGGCGGCGGACGCGGCGGCGGCGACACCGGGACATCCACCGAGATCCGGTCCTGGGTCGAGGACAACTGCACCCAGCCCGCGGACGCGCCCACCTCGTCACTCTACGAGTGCACCGGTTAGACGTCGGGAGCCCCGTGCGGGCTTGCTGGCCCGCTCGAAGCACGGACGCGCCGGAGCGGCGGCGCGCTGCTCCCCCGTACGATGAAGCCCATGACGCAGCGCGACGAGTCGGGGCGCCAGCATCCCGGCCCTCAGCCGTTGACGAAGAGCGAGCGCGCCGACCGCCTCAAGGAGAGCATCTACCTGATCTTCGCCGCGCTTGCCGTCACCCTCGCGCTGCGCGGGCACGGGGACGTGGAGGCGGGTGACGCGCTCGTGACCCTGGCGGTCACGCTCGCGGGCACCGTGCTCGCCGTGTTCACCGCCGACGTCATCGCGCACGTCGTGGTCCACGGCGAGCTGATGAGCCGCGGCGAACTCGTCCACGCCATGCGCACCAGCTTCGGCGCGCTGCCTGCCGTGGCGCTCCCGTTCGTTCTCCTCGGCGTGTCGGCGCTCACCCGCTGGGACGTGAACGCGGCGCTGCTCGCCTCCGCCGTCGCACTCGCGTTCGCGCTCGTCGCGCTCGCGTGGGTCGCGGTGCGCCGCGTCACGCTGCGCTGGTGGGAGCGACTGGTCGTGCTCGGCATAGAGACCGCGCTGGCCATGGCGGTCATCGCGCTGCAGCTGCTCGCGCACGCGTGAGGGATCGTCTCAGCGCGCCATCGAGATCTCCGGCCGCGCTCATGGACCGGGAGCGATTCGAGCACTGGTGCGAAGCCTGCGGTGCGACCGCGATGCCGGCGTCCGAGGAGGGCTTCTAGGCAGGCTGGGACTTCCCGCCTCGGATGGGCGCCTGGGGCGTGGTGTCGCCGCGCACCTGCGGCAACTGCACCATCAATCGCACACTCTGGTGGGCGCTCAGCGTCGAGAAGAAGGACATCGATAGCTGCACCCCGCATCAGCGGCAGGTGCTGGCGCGGATCCTCAACGAGGTGCCCGACGACGCGCTCGGCGTCCGATATCTCATCGACACTCGGGGCAGAGCCCGGCGACAATCGTGTCGGCATCGGCGACGAGCTGCTCACAACGCATGCATCGCGGGCCGCGAAAGTTCACCGTGGGCTCCGGGTGCAGGCTCTGATCTGGGTCCGTCTCGTAGAGATCAGCGTGCGCGGAGAACAGCCGCGGATGGTTCTTCGCGACCGCGGCATGAAATCGCGCAGCGGTCGTCGGCGGGTTCACCTGCCTCTCGACGAAGAGATCGAGCACCGTGGCGTAAGCGTCTCGGGTGAGACGCTCCGCGAGAAACAGATCGGGGTTGACCGCCGAGATCCCGACGCCGTCGAGATCTCGTTGCCCGTAGTCGTCGACATCCTCCGTGACGAGGAATCGTGCACCCGCAGCGACGGCATCGG
>NZ_JASGEC010000025.1:0-8425 GCF_047606685.1 Microbacterium sp. | reverse complement strand
GGCCGCGCCGCGGCCGCGGGGACCCTCGGCACGCGGTCCAGCACGGCCTGCCGGGCCCGCAGGGCCGCGGCAGCGGTCTGCGAGGCATCCCACAACTCCGCGCCGACCTCGTGGAAGTCGGCTCCGCACGCGCGGCATCGCTGCTCGTGCACCGAGCGCGCGCCGCACGCGGGGCACGATGCCGCATCGAGCAGGCGCTCCACCGCGACCGAGCTCCACGACGGAGCGACCGCCGGGGCGACGGCGCTCACGCGTCGCCTGCGGGCTCGGGCTCCCAGCGCAGGATGTCGCCGGGCTGGCACTCGAGCACACGGCAGATCGCGTCGAGCGTCGTGAAGCGCACGGCCTTGGCGCGCCCGTTCTTGAGCACCGACACGTTGACGGGGGTGATGTCGATCGCGGCGGCCAGCTCGGAGACCGACATCTTCTTCTTCGCCAGTTCGACGTCGAGGTCGATGATGATGGGCATCACACGACCTCCGACAGGTCGTGCTCGAGCTGCATCGCCTTGCGCAGCAGGCCGCGCAGCACGACGATGAGCAGCGACAGACCCGCGCCCACGACGATGCCGAGCAGGCACAGGATGAGAATCGACGGGCCCGACGCCGGGGCCGCTTGCAGCAGGGCGAGCGAGCCGACCACGAGCAGCGTGGCGACCACGACCGCGGCCAGGCTCAGATCGACCCACACGAACGCTCGAGGGCTGAAGATGCTGTCTCTGCCGACGAGCGACAGCAGGCTCCACACACAGAGGAGCACGACCTGCGCGCACAGCGTGAACACGATGCCGATCACGACCCCCGGCGCCTGCAGGTAGGCGAGCTCGGGGTAGCGCACGGCCATGGCGCCCGCGACGCCGGGCAGCACCCAGAGCTGGCAGGCGAGCAGGAGCGCGAGGAGCAGGACGATGAGCCCTTTGAGGGCGATGATCGTGGCGCGATGCATGATAAACCTATCGATAAACGATTAGTTGATATCGATAAACAATACACACTCGCGGCTGGAAGACAAGCCGGAGTCGCTAAAGTCGCGGACATGGCCGTGCACCCCGCATCCCACCGCCCCGTCCGCATCGGCGTGCAGCTCGCGCCGCAGCACGCGACGTACGCGCAGTTGCGCGACGCCGTGCTGCGCGCGGAAGACCTCGGCGTCGACGTCGTCTTTACCTGGGATCACTTCTTCCCGCTCACCGAGCCGCTCGACGGCCCGCACTTCGAGGCGTGGACCGTCTTGGGCGCGTGGGCCGAGCAGACCGAGCGCATCGAGTTCGGGCCGCTCGTGAACTGCAGCTCGTATCGCAACCCCGACCTGCAGGCCGACATGGCCCGCACCGTCGACCACATCTCCGCGCGGTCGTCGGGGGTGGGCAGGCTCGTGTTCGGCACCGGATCGGGGTGGGCGGAGCGCGACTACGACGGGTACGGCTACCCGTTCGGCACGGTGGGGAGCCGCTTGGACGCGCTCGCCGAGGACCTGCCGCGCATCCGCCGCCGGTGGGAGGCGTTGAATCCCGCGCCGACGCGCCGCATCCCGATCCTCATCGGTGGCCAGGGCGAGCGCAAGACGCTGCGGCTGGTCGCGCAGCACGCGGACATCTGGCACACCTTCACGCGGTTCGACGACCTGCCGCGCAAGATCGGCGTGCTGCACGCGTGGTGCGCACGGGAGGGGCGGGATGCGGCGGAGATCGAGCTGTCCACCGGCTTCTCGATCCGCGGCTTCGGGCCCCTGCTCGACGGCGGCGGGGTCGAAGCCCTGCACGAGTTGGGGTTCCGGCTCCTCGTGCCGACCGTCGACGGGCCCGACTACGACCTGGCGGTCGTGGAGCCGCTGCTGGAGTGGCGTGACCGCGTGAACGGGGTCTGACCCCGGGCGCGGGCGTCGCAGCTCACGCGCCGAACGCGGCGCGCACCTCGTCGTGCGGCAGGGCGTACGAGACGTGCCCGTCGCGGCCGCGGGTGTCTCGCGCGGCGACCAGCGCGTTGACGACCGCCTCTTCCACCGACTGCACGACCGCCTCGTACAGGGGGTCGACCGCGCCCCACGGCACGACCTCCAGGCTCTCCAGCTCGCCAGACCACCCCATGCGCGAGGAGAGCGCGTCGGGGTTCGCGGTCGAGAAGGCGAGGAAGATGTCGCCCGAGAAGTGGCTGCCGGTCGTGCCGGTGCGCGCCAGCCCGAGCGGGACGCGCCGCGCCAGCGCCGCGCACTGCCCGGGCAGCAGTGGCGCGTCGGTCGCGACGATCACGATCACGCTGCCCGCTCCCGGCGCCGGCCGGGCCTGTGCCGTCTCGCGCTCGAACCAGTCGGTGTTCTCCATCGGGCAGTCCGCGGCCGAGCGAGCGCCGAGCGGCACTCCCGCGATCCGCAGCTCGGCGCGGCTGCCGAAGTTGGCTTGCACGTACGCGCCGACGGTCCACCGGTGCGCGCCCGCCGCGACGACGCGCGACGCGGTGCCGGCGCCGCCCTTGAAGCCGTAGCAGTTCATGCCCGTGCCACCGCCGACGCTCCCCTCGGCCACGGCCCCGCTGCGCGCGTTCGCCAGGGCTTCGCGCGCGTGCCGCGACCGCACGTGCCCGCCGTTGATGTCGCTGAGGTAGCCCGACCACGTCTCGCCGACGACCGGCAGCATCCACTGCGCCGACACCTCGGGATGCGTGGAGTGCACCCACTGGTCGACCCCGCGGTGCACGGCGCCGACGGCGTGCGAGTCGGTCAGCGCGATGGGCATCGTCAGCGCGCCCGCCTCGTCGATCCACGTGCGTCCGGTGAGCTCGCCGTTGCCGTTGAGCGAGAAGGTGCCGGCCGCGCACGGGATGCCGACACCGTCGCGTCCGCGGGGAAGGATGGCGGTGACGCCGGTGCGGACGGCGTCGGGGTCGGCATCCGTCCCGTGCTGCAATGTCGTGTGCCCGACCTCGACGCCCGGCACGTCGGTGATCGCGTTGAATGCGCCCGGCGCTCCGTCGAAGGGCACTCCCAGATCTCTCGCCCGCACAGCGTTTGGCACTTTCGCTCCCGTCGTTGTTGAACGATCGTTCGAACTGTGTGACGTTTACGTTACAGCTCTTGACGGGCGCAAAACGAGAAGTTTGAATGCACGTTCAGGCGCAGCTTTCGTGAGGAGAAGCCATGTCCGAGACCACCACCACCGGAACGACGAGCGGCACTCTGGCCGCGGGGAAGTTGCGCACGTGGGACATCGTGTTCTTCGTCATGTCGGCCGCGGCGCCGCTGACGGTCGTGGTCAGCGCCGCGCCCACCACGTTGCGGCTCGGCGGAATCGGCGCGGCCGGCGCGATGCTCGCGTGCGGAATCGTGCTGATCCTGTTCGCGACGGGGTTCACCGCGATGTCGCGGTATGTGCGCAACGCCGGCGCCTTCTACGCGTACGCGGCGCGCGGCCTCGGCCGCCCGGCCGGCATCGGCACGGCGTTCGTCACGATCTTCGCGTACGTGGTGCTGTCGATCTCGTTCTACGGGTTCATCGGCTTCTTCGGCCAGCTGACGGCCAGCAGCGTGTTCGGCATCGACGTGTCGTGGGTGGTGTGGTCGCTGCTCGCCGCCGCCTTGGTCGGCCTGCTCGGCTACCGCAAGATCGACGTCGGCGCGAAGGTGCTCGCGGTGCTGCTGACCGCGGAGGTCGCGATCCTCGTCGTGCTCGCGGTCGCGGTGCTCGTCCAGGGCGGCCCCGAGCCGCTGTCTGCGGCGCCGTTCGACCCCGCCAACGTGTTCTTCGCGCCGGGGGCGGCGGCCCTGTTCGTCGTCGGCTTCGGGGCGTTCCTCGGGTTCGAGGGCACCGCGATCTACGCCGAGGAGGCCAAGGACCCCGAGCGGACGGTGCCGAATGCCACGTACATCGCGGTCGCGTTCCTCGCCGCGTTCTACGCCTTCATGTTCTGGGTGGTCACGGTGGCGTTCGGCGTCGACGGCGCGCTCGCCCTCGCGGCATCCGACGACTTCGAGGGCATGATGTTCATCGCCGGCGAGAGCTACCTCGGCGCGTGGGCGGGCATCGTGATGCAAATCCTCATCGTGACGAGCTTCTTCGCGTGCGTGCTCGCGTTCCACAACGCGTCGAGCCGCTACCTGTTCGCGCTCGGCCGTGAGGGGCTGCTGCCGCGCCGGCTCGCGCGCACTCACGCGAAGACCAACGCGCCGCACGTCGCGAGCCTGGCCATGAGCGTGATCGCGATCGTCGCGATCCTCGTGGCGTTCGCGCTCGGGGCGGACCCCTTCCTGCAGTTGGCGATCTGGACCTACGCCACGGGCGTTGCCGGCCTCATCTTCGCGCAGGGCGTCGCGGCCGTGTCGGTGGTCGGGTTCTTCGCTCGCGACCGCCGCGGGCACGGCGCTTGGCGTGTGATCGTGGCGCCGGCGCTCGGCGGCCTCGGGCTCATCCTGGGCTGGGTGCTGATCGCCTCGAACTTCGAGATCGTGACCACGATGACCGGGCCGGTCAACGCGCTCCTGCTCCTGCCGGTGCCGGTGCTGTTCGTCGCGGGTATCGTGGTCGCGTTGCGGATCCGCAGCACGCGGCCGGACGAGTACGCGCGGCTTGCAAGCGAGGGCGAGGCGGCGCTCGACAGCCCGGGGTAGGAGGCAGGATGGCGCAGCGCAACCGCGTCGCCCGGCGGGCGGAGCTCGTCGCGGCATGCCGCCGGGTCGCGGCATCCCGAGGGCTCGGCCGGGCCAGCGTGCGATCGGTGGCCTCCGAGGCCGAGGTCAGCGTGGGCAGCGTTATGTACTACTTCGACTCGTTCGAAGAGCTCATGCACGCCGCGGTCGAGGGCGTGCTCGAGGAGTTCCACCAGCGGCGGCTGCGCATCGTGGAGAGCATTCCCGACCCGGCGGCGCGGCTGCGCGCGCTGATCGAGGCGGGTGTGCCGGATGCCATCAGCGACGACTTGCGCGTGGTCTACGAGTGCATCGGGTTTCTGCGCGATCATCCGCAGTACCTGCCTCTGCACCGCCTGATCGTGGAGCGGCAGGTCATGCTGTACCGCTCGGTGCTGGAGCTGGGCGTGGCCACCGGCGCGTTCCGCCCGACGGGCGAGCTGACCTGGATCGCGCGCAACCTCGTCGCACTCGAGGACGCGTACGACATGTATCCGCTCGTCGGCGTCGAGCTCGACCGCGCGGAGTGCCGTGCTGCGGTGGTGAGCTACGCCGAGCTCGCGCTGCAGTGCTCGCTGGCTGGGTCGGCGACCGCGATCGCACGATCCACGAGGAGGTTCGAGGACAGCGGCGCGTTCGAGTCTGCGCAACTTGTGCGTCGCGACCGGGACGCGCATTCGTGACTCGCTACGACGCGAGCTGGGCTGCCATCGCGCGAGAGTTGGGCATCGCGCTCGTCACGGCCGACCGCCGGCTGGTTGACGCAGGGCTCGCCGAGTCGCCCACCGCCGTGGCGGAGCGGTTGCGGCTCTCTGTGGACGGGTGACTACGCCACATCCCTTCCGCGGTGCGTGCGGCGGCGCCGCACGGTGACGACTTCGTGCGCCACTTTTCTGCAGTCGCGCGTGCGAATCGCACGCGCGAGTGCAGGTTTCGTGCGCGCGAGCGCGATGTTCGGGCGAGTTCGAGCACGCGTCGTCGCGGGCGGCTGAATAGTCCGGCTCAGAAAGGCGGGGGATCGCCGGCGCAGGCAAGGCTCGCCCAGTCGGTGGGGACGAACCGCACGGTGCTCGCGGGCCGCTCGCGATATCGGCGGCCGAGGGGGCTGATCCACTCGATGACCCCGCCGCCGAGTTGGCGCACGGTCCACGCGGTCGCGTGCTTGAGGGTGTGGTGGCGACGGCAGAAGTGGCACAGGCCTGCCTCGCAGGTCGGCCCGCCCCGGGCGGCGTCGATCGTGTGGTCTTCGTCGCAGCGGATCGCGGGCCTCGCGCAGCCGGGGAAACGACAGTGGTCATCGCGCGCGACGAGGTGGCGGCGCAGGTCGGCGCTCGGCCGGTAGCGGTCGACGCCCAGCGCCGCCCCCGTGTGCGGGTGGCACATGACGCGATCCCACCCGGGCGCGTGGCCGGCGAGGCGCCGGGCGGTCGCCGGATCGACGGGTCCGTATCCGCTCAGCAGCGCCGGCTGGTCGCTGACCCCGGCGAGGGTGAGCACCGGCACCGTGACGTGCACGTGGCCGGTGATCGCGGCGAACGTGTCGCCCTCGCCGTGCGCGGACGGCGCGCCGGCGAGCAGCAGCGCGCCGACATCCTGGCCGACCTGCTGCTCGCCCGCGCGAGGGAGCGAAGCCGGTTGGGAGACTCGGAGCTCGCGGCATCCAACACGCGGCTCTCGTACTCGGCGCGCACGTCGGCGTCGTCGATGACGCGGCCGGCCTCGACGATCACCCGAACGTGGCCGGAGTCGAGGTCGCCGGCCTCGAACCGCGCGAGGGTGGCGGGAAACCGCTCCACGAGACTTGTCGCCTCGCCCATGCGCACCTGCACCGTGCGGTCGGGCACGCGCGTCGCCGCGCCGAGCTCGGCCGCGATCTCGCGAAGCGGAAGGTCGCGGCCCGTCGAACGCTGCGCGGGGCGGCGCTCCATTCGCGCGATGGCGAGGTCGACGGCCTCGGCCATCAGCTTGGCCTCGCGCGCCTGCAGCGCCGCGATCTGCCGACGGGCGTCGACGACCGCCGTCACGAGCGCGTCAATAGAAGATATGTTCGCAGTGTCAAGCGGAAACAGCGGAATTTGTCGCACCTCTTGAACAGGCGAGTTTCGACCAGATATAGAAACTATGCTCTATTTGCCGGAGCGTTTCGTCTCGGGCGCGCTACGCGCGGCCTCGCTCAACGAGCGGGGCGGCGGGCCCTTCGACAGGCTCAGGGGCCGGACAGGCTCAGGGGCCGGGCAGGCTCAGGGGCCGGACAGGCTCAGGGGCCGGAGGCGCTCGGGTGCGGAGGCTAGAGGCGCGGGGTGCGGGGCGGCTCGGTGCGCCGCGCGCCCGTCGCCTCGAACGCGAGCGCCAGCCGCAGCAGTCGCGTGTCGTCGTACGCGCGCCCGGCGAAGGTGAGGCCCACCGGCATCCCGATGTCGTCCATCGTGCCCATCGGCACCGTCACCGACGGGATGCCGAGGTGCCGCATCGCGAGATTCCCGTTCGCGATCCACGTGCCGTTGCGCCAGCCGAGGTCGGCGGATGCCGGGTTCACATCCATGTCGGCCGGCCCGACGTCGGCCACCGCGGGGAAGACCACGGCGTCGAGCCCGAGCGCGTCCATCCACAGTTCGAGGTCGATGCGCCGCGTCTCCTCCAGGCCGCGCAGGCCCGATTCCAGCTCCGGCATGTCGTCCCACGTCGCGCCCGGGTGGTCGCGCACCCACTGCGGGTACTCCGCGATGTCGTCGTCGAACCCCGTGTAGCGGTCGGGAAGGGCGCCGGGCGGCGGCGGGAAGATCGTCGCGCCGTCGACGACGGCCAGCGTCGAGACCGCCGGGTCGCCGTTCGCGCCGAGGAAGTCGTCCCACGCCCACGCCGACAGGTCGACGATCTCGCGGTGCAGGTACTCCGGGCTGACAAGACCGCGCGTCGCGATCGTCGGCGCGCCGGCGCGATCGCCCTCGTAGTTCGACACGACGGGGAAGTCGGTCTCCACGACCGTCGCACCGGCCGCCTCAAGGTCGCGGCGCGCCGCCTCCCACAGCGCGATCACCGACGGGCGCGTCTGGATGCGCTGCCCGGTCGGCCCGCCGATGCCGGTGCCGGTTCCCGCGTCCGGGTCGGCGTTGAGGTACATGCGCGGGATGCCGACGCGCACGCCGCTGAGGTCGGCCGCGCGCAGCCCGACGTAGGAAGGGGGACGGATGCCGCTGGCCCGCGGGATCTCGACCCACGGCTGCACTCGCCAGAAGTCGCCGCGCGTCTCGGCGTCGTCGGCGACGATGACTTCGAGCACCTCGAGCAGGTCGGCCATCGTCCGCGTGTGCGGCACGACGACGTCCATCGTCGGCACGAGCGGCCAGTTGCCGCGCACCGAGATCACACCGCGCGACGGGGTGTACGCGCACAGCGCGTTGTTCGACGCGGGGCCGCGTCCGCTCGACCACGTCTCCTCGCCGAGCCCGAACGCGGCAAACGACGCCGCCGTCGCGGTGCCCGAGCCGTTGGACGAGCCCGACGCGAACGGCGCCGTCAGGTAGTCGGCGTTGTACGGGCTCTCGGCGCGGCCGTACACGCCGCGCTGCATGCCGCCGTTGGCCATCGGCGGCATGTTGGTGAGCCCGAGGCAGATGGCCCCGGCATCCCGCAGCCGCCCGATCGTGAACGCGTCGCGCTGCGCGACGAGCTCGGCGAACGCGGGCGAGCCGGCCGCCGCGGTGAGCCCGCGCACGAGGTAGGAGTCTTTCGCGGTGTACGGGATGCCGTCGAGCGGCCCGCGCGCCCGGCCGGCCGCGCGGCGGGCGTCGGACGCCGCCGCCTCGGC
>NZ_JASGEC010000024.1:0-7201 GCF_047606685.1 Microbacterium sp. | reverse complement strand
GGGGCCGCCGCGCGGCTCAGCCGCCGAGGGCGGCGCGGATCGCGTCGGCCGAGCGGGTGAGCCGCGCCGCGATCTCAGCGGGATCGAGCGCCGCCGCCACGTGGACCACAGAGATCGCGGCGGGCGCGTGCCCGCGCGCGACGAGCGGCACCGCCACCGAAGCCAGGCCGGGGATGACCTCGTCGTGGCTCGTCGCGAAGCCGCGCGCCGCGGCATCCCGCACTTCCGCGCGCGGGGCCGCGCCCACGGCGGACGGCCATTCCGACTCGTCGAGGACCGACAGGATCGCCTTTCCCGGCGCGCCTACGGTGACGGGATGCCGCGTGCCCGGCCGCTGCGCCACCGACGCGACGGCGCCGCGCGGCTCGATGCTCGCGAGCGTCACGCACTCGTCGCGGTCGAGCACGGCCAGGAAGCACGTCATGCCCAGATCGTTCGCGACCGCGGTCAGCTCGGGCAGCGCCTCGGCCTGCAGGTCGTTCGCGACGCCGGCGGCCAAAGCGGCCATGCGGGCCCCCAAGTGGACGCGCCCCGCCCCGTCGCGCACGACCAGCCCGTGGTCTTCGAGCGTGCGCGTGAGGCGGTAGGCGATCGAGCGGTGCACGCCCAGCTCGCGCGCCACCTCGTCGATCGTGAGCGGCTCGCGGGCGTCGGCGAGCACCTCGAGGATCCGGATGCCGCGGCTCAGCGTCTGCGACGCCGGCCGGCGGGTCGACTCTGACATCCGCCCTCCTCAGGTCTTGTGCGCGCGGGGCGACTCGTATACGATTTGTTCCATAGTAGAACATCACGTTCGAATATAGAACACGATATCCAGACAACACCCTGGTGTTCAAGACCTCGACGCTGAGGAGCCCCCGATGCTGATGCAGTTCCACGACCGCGGCTACGTTTCCGGCGACCCCCGGGTGAGTCCCGCCGAGGGGACGGGCATCGATCGCCCCTCCGAGCTTCCCGACGAGGTGGACGTGCTCATCGTCGGCTCCGGCCCCGCGGGGATGCTGCTGGCCGCCCAGATGTCGCAGTACCCGACGGTGACGACGCGCATCATCGAGCGCCGCGACGGCCGCCTCGTGCTCGGCCAGGCCGACGGCATCCAGCCGCGCAGCGTCGAGACGTTCCAGGCGTTCGGGTTCGCCGAGCGCATCGTCGCCGAGGCGTACAACATCGCCTACATGAACTTCTGGAGCCCCGATCCGGAGAACCCGGGCAACATCATCCGCACCGCGCGCACCGAGGACTACGCGCTGCAGATCAGCGAGTTCCCGCACCTCATCGTCAACCAGGCGCGTGTGCTCGACTACTTCGCCGAGGCCGCGGCTGTGGGGCCGGGCCGCATCCTCCCCGACTACGGGGTCGAGTTCGTCGGGCTGACCGTGCACGACGAGGGCGAGTACCCGATCGAGGTGCGCGTGCGCCCTTCGACAAGCTCAGGGGCCGATGCCGGGGCGGGCGAGGAGCGCACGATCCGCGCCAAGTACGTGGCCGGATGCGACGGCGCCCGCAGCCGCGTGCGCGAGGCGATCGGCCGCAAGCACGTGGGCGGGTTCTCACTGCACGCGTGGGGGGTCATGGACGTCGTCGTCAACACCGACTTCCCCGACTGGCGCACGAAGTGCGCGATCAACGCCGAGGCGGGCAACATCCTGCTCATCCCGCGCGAGGGCGGCTACCTGTGCCGCGTGTACGTCGACCTCGGCGAGGTCGCCGAAGACGACAACCACCGCGTGCGCCAGACGCCGATCGAGGCCGTCATCGGCAAGGCGAACGACATCCTGCACCCCTACTCGATCGACGTGCGGGATGTCGCGTGGAACAGCGTGTACGAGGTCGGGCACCGCGTCACCGACAAGTTCGACGACGTCGATGTGGACGCCGACCACGCGCCGCGCGTGTTCCTCACCGGAGACGCGTGCCACACGCACAGCGCGAAGGCGGGCCAGGGCATGAACGTGTCGATGCAGGACGGCTTCAACCTGGGCTGGAAGCTCGGCTCGGTGCTCACCGGGCAGGCGCCGGCCACGCTGCTGTCGACCTACTCGTCCGAGCGGCAGCCGGTGGCCCAGCAGCTTATCGACTTCGACCGCGAGTGGTCGTCGCTGATGGCGCGCAAGCCCAACGAGATCACCGATCCGCAGGAGCTCGCGAACTACTACCTCGGCACGGCCGAGTTCCCGTCCGGGTTCATGACCCAGTACAGCCCGTCGATAGTGGTGGGCGACGGCGCGCACCAGGAGCTGGCGACCGGGTTCCCCCTCGGCAAGCGCTTCAAGTCGGCCGAGGTGCAGCGGGTCAGCGACGGCAACGTCATCCACCTCGGCCACCACGCGCGCGCCGACGGGCGCTGGCGCGTCTACGCGTTCGCCGACGCGCCCGGGGCGGGGGAGGAGTCCGCGCTGAGCGCGTGGGCGGAATGGATGCTGTCTGCCGACGACTCTCCGGTGCGCCGGCACACCCCGGCCGGAGCCGACCTCGACGCGGTGTTCGACGTCAAGGTCGTCTACCAGCAGGCCCACGACGAGCTCGACGTGCTGCGGGCGCCCGAGATCTTCCGCCCCTACGGCGGCCCGCACGGGCTCATGGACTGGGACAAGGTGTTCGCCGCCGGCCCCAGCGCGTGGCAGACCGCCGACATCTTCGACGAGCGCGGCCTGTCGCGCGACGGCGTGGTCGTGGTGGTGCGCCCCGACCTGTACGTCGCGACCGTGCTGCCGCTGACGGCGACCGCCGAGCTCGCGGAGTTCTTCGCGGGCGCGATGCTCCCCGCCGCCGGCTGACTACGCAGGGAACGACGAGCGGCCGGTGAAGCCGAAGTCGGAGAGCACCGTCATCCCGTTCACCGCTCGAGCGCGCTTGCTGCTGAGGTAGGCGACGGTCCACGCCACGTCTTCGGGCGACTGCAGCGGGAAGTTCGGGTCGTCCATCAGCTCGTCGCCGAGCCCGCGCCGCGCCATCGGCGTGTCGACGATGGATGGCGCGACGCTGTTGACCCGGATGCGGTCGGTCTCGTACAGCTCGACCGCCAGCGCGCGCACGAGCTGCACGACGGCGCCCTTTGACGCGTTGTACGCGAGCATGCCGGGCACCGAGACGAAGCCCGAGTCCGAGCCGATCAGCGTGATCGTGCCTCCCGTGGTCTGCCGCAGGTGCGGCAGCGCCGCCTTGACGGCGAGGAACGCGCCGAGCACGTTGACCTCGAGCACTTCGCGGAAGCCCGCTCCCGTGACCTCTGAGACCGCGGCGCCCATCTCGCCCTCGATGCCCGCGCACAGCACGAGCGCGTCGAGGCCGCCGAGCTCGCCGGCGATGCGGTCGATCGCGCCCGTGATGCCGTCCTCGTCGGCGACGTCGGCTGCCACCGGCACCACCGCGCCGCCGCCGGCGAGGCCCGCCGCAGCCTCGTCCAACCGCCCTTGCGAGCGGCCGACGATGCCGACGCCGGCGCCGGACTCGTGGAACAGGCGCGCGCACGCCAGGCCGATGCCCGACGCGCCGCCGGTGACCGCGACGCGTCGCGGCAGGCCGAGGACGTCCATGCTGTCAGTCATCCGCATCCCCTCAGTCGTTGGTGAACATCGTGTGGTCTTCGGGCAGCTCGGTGAAGGTCTCCAGATCCTCCGACAGGGCGCGGTAGGTGTCGGGGCGCTGCGAACGCAGGTAGGCGGCGTAGGCCAGCCCGCCCACGAGCGCGGCGACCAGCAGCCACGGCAGCACCAGCACGTACGGCGCCGACGAGCCGGCGACGAGCGGGAAGTTGACGAGTGCCATGATGCTGAAGGTCAGCAGCGCGAGGAAGCCGATCAGCGGTGCGACGAATGTCGTCCACAGCCGCGGGTCGCGCTTGCGGCGGAAGTAGACCACGACAGCCAGCGCGGCGATCGCCTGCACGATCATCACCGCGAGCGTGCCGAAGCCCAGTCCGACCGGCACGAGCGTCACGACGGGCGGCAACGGGTTGCCGTCGGGGTCGGTCTCTACCATGACGGCGAAGATGGCGGCCACGGCGAGCGCGAAGACGAGGTTGACGACGAGCCCGCGCTCCGGCGCGCCCTTCGCGTTCGTCTTGGCGAGCCAGCTCGGCAGCACGTGCGCGCGGCCGAGCGCGTACAGGTAGCGGGCGGCCGAGTTGTGGAACGCGAGCTGGGCGGCGAACAGGCTCACCACGAGCAGGATGAGGGCGACGACGCCCATCACCGGGCCGAGGAACTGGTCGACCAGGACGAGAGTGAGATCGCCCGCGGCCTGGTGCTCGATCGCGACGGCCTGCGCGTCGCCGACGCCGACGGAGCTGACGATCGCCCACGCGACGAAGGCGTGCAGCACGCCGATCGTGATGATCGCGAGGTAGGTGGCGCGCGGGATCGTCTTGCGCGGGTCCTTCGCCTCTTCGCCGAACAATGCCGTCGCCTCGAACCCGATGAAGGCTGTGGCCACCATCAGCAGCCCGATCCAGATCGACCCGCCGACGAGGATCTCGGGGCTGAACGCCAGCGTGAAGGCGCCGAAGTCGAACCCCTTCTGGATCAGCACCGCGGCGCCGAAGGCGAGCAGCAGCAGCACCTCGAGGACCATCGCGACGCCGAGGACGACAGCGCTGACGTGGATGCCCGAGCGCGCCAGCAGGAACACGATCACGAACAGAATGAACCCGGCGATGTACCAGTGCACCTCGAACCCGAACAGCGTCGGCAACGCCACCGCCCCGCTGAAGAACCCGATGGTGCCGAGAGCGCCGGCGACGAAGCCGTTGTAGCCGATCGTGGCGATGAGCCCCGTCACCAGGCCCGCGGGCCGGCCGAGGCCCTTGACGACGATGGCGTAGAAGCCGCCCGCGTTGACGAGCTCTTTCGTCATCTGGGCGTAGCCGGTGGCAAACAGCAGCAGCGCGATGGCGACGATGATCACCGCCACGGGGGTGCCGCCGCCGTTGCCGGTGGCGATCGCGAGCGGGAGGACGACAACGCCGACGGTGACCGGCGCCACGGCCGCCAGGACCAGAAAGACGATCGCGCCGACGCCCAGCTGGTTCCGGGCGAGCGTGTCAGTGGATTCTTGTGTCATGAAAGCTCCATATTCGGGCCGAGTTGTGACGAGAGTACAGCCGGTGCTCGCTCGGTGCCTAGACTTGAAGTCTAGAAATCGGTCGATCAGTATGTACGCATGGAGTCCACGATCACTCACGCCACCGGAATCGCTCGTGACGCGCTCGCCGAGTTCGGCTTGAGCCCCGACGCGACGCTCACCTTCGTGAAGCAGCGCGAGAACACCGTCTTCCGTGTCGACGCTCCGGAGGGATGCTTCGCGCTGCGCATCGCCCGGCCCGGCTACCACACCGACGCCGAGGTGGTGAGCGAGATCGCCTTCGTCGAGGCGCTGCTCGAGCACGGCATCGACGTCCCCTCCTACCGGCACACCGTCGGCGGCTCGCAGTTCCTCAGCCGAGAGCTCGACGGCGAGCGCTTCGCCGTCGTCGTGCAGGAGTGGCTCGTGGGCGCGTCGCCCATGGACGACATCGCGAACGGCTTCGACGGCACGAGCCAGCTGACCCCGGACGATTTCGCGGCGATCGGCGCGCTCGCTGCCCGCATGCACGCGGCCAGCCGCGCCATCGGACGCCCGCCCGCCTACGACCGCCCGGCGTGGGACATCGCCGGCCTCGTCGGCGACAGCCCGCTGTGGGGCGACCCGACGCGGCTCGTCGAGCACTCCGAGGACGACGTGCGGGTGCTCCGCGAGGCATCCGCTTCGCTTGCCCGCCTCCTCGAGGAGTTCGGGACCGACGACGAGGTCTTCGGCGTGCTGCACGCCGACTTCACGCCCGAGAACATCATGCGCCGCGCCGACGGCTCGCTCACGCTCATCGACTTCGACGACTTCGGCGAGGGCTGGCACGCGTTCGACCTGGCGACGACCGTCTTCTTCTTCCAGTGGCACCCGCGCTACCCCGAGTTCCGCCGCGCCATCGAGGACGGCTACCGGGAGGCCTACGCCACGCCGGAGCGGACTCTGTCTCTGTTCGACGCGATGATCCTCGCCCGGGGGATGACGTACCTCGGGTGGGCCGGAGCTCGTCGCGGAGACGAGACGGCCGAGTTCCTCGCCGCCGAGATCCGCCCGCGCGTGGTGGACCTCGCCCGCCGCCACCTTGCCGCGTGAGCGGCCCACGCTTTTGACGACCAGAGAGGCATCCCGTTGACCGAGCCGTCACTGATCGAGCGCCGCAACCGCACGCTCGGACCGTACTCGCCCCTGTTCTACGCCAAGCCGCTGCACGCGGTGTCGGCCTCCGGCGTGTGGATCACCTCGGCCGACGGCGAGCGCTACCTCGACGCCTACAACAACGTGCCCGTCGTGGGGCACGGCAATCCGCGCGTCATCGATGCGGCAGCCCGGCAGTGGGCGACGCTGAACGTGCACACCCGCTACCTCAACGAGCGGGTGGTGGAGTACGCGGAGCGGCTGCTGGCCACGTTCGACGACGGCCTGGACCGGGTGTTCTTCACGAACAGCGGCTCGGAGTCCAACGAGCTCGCGCTGCGCATCGCGCGGCAGCTGACCGGCAGTGCCGGCGTGTTGGTCTCCGACTTCAGCTACCACGGCAACACGCGCTCGCTCGCCGAGCTGACGACCGGGATGCAGGTCAAGGAGCCCTTCGGCGACCACGTGCGGGCGATCAGGATCCCGGACGCGACGGGCGATGCGGCGGACGCGGCAGTGGCGACCGGCCTCGCCGAGGTCGATGAGGCCATCGCGTCGCTGCGAGAGGCCGGCCACGGCCTGTCGGTGGTGCTGTTCGACCCGTCGTTTTCCACCGAGGGCCTGTGCGACGTGCCGCCCGCGTACATCTCCGGCCTCGTCGAGCGGGTGCGCGCGGCGGGCGGGCTCGTCATCGCCGACGAGGTGCAGTCCGGCTTCGGCCGCGTGGGCGACGCGATGTGGGGCCACCAGGCGATCGGCGTGCGCCCCGACCTCGTGACCCTCGGCAAGCCGATGGGCAACGGGCATCCGCTCAGCGCGGTCGTCACCAGCGAGCGCGTGCTAGAGGCGTTCGGTTCACAGAACACGTTCTTCAACACGTTCGCGGGCAACCCGGTGTCGTCGGCGGTGGGCATCGCCGTGCTGGACGAGATCCAGGAGCGCGGCCTGGTCGCCCGCGCCGCCGAGCTCGGCCGGCTCGCGCGCGCGCGGCTCGCTCCGCTGG
>NZ_JASGEC010000023.1:0-37076 GCF_047606685.1 Microbacterium sp. | reverse complement strand
GTGCGAATCGCACGCGCGACTGCGGGTTCCTATAGCGCGACGGGGCTTGACCAGGCCGCGCGGGCTGCGGGACAGCGGGCCCAGCGGCCGCGCGGGCCCAGCGGGGCAGCGGGGTCAGCGAAACAGGGCCGTCTCGTACGTCGCGCCGTGCTGTCCGGCCAGCGCGACCGCGGCGCCATCCACGGTCTGCACGAACCGGCCCGAGGCGTCCATCCCCTCGGGGAGCTGGGCGTCGATCTCGGGGAGGGTCCCCGCCGTCTCGTTCGAGAGCCACGTGATCGTCCGCCCCAGCGCGTCGCCGAGCCCCGTGACGAGATCGGCGAACCGCCGCCGCTGCTCGGCGTCGAGGTAGAGCAGCACAGCGCTGTGGAAGACGATGAGGTGGGCGTCCCGGGGCGCGGAGTCCGCGACATCCGCCGTCCGTTCCAAAAGATCGCCGCGCACGATCTCGGGCGGATCGTCTGCGGCCACGCGCGCCGCCGCCCGCAGGCGCGCGACACGGGCGTCGTGGTCGGGGCCCGGCCAGATCAGCGTCGCCAGCCAGTCGATCGCCGCCTCGTCACGGGCGTCGATGGGGTCGAGGTCGATTCCGCGCCGCCACACGACCTCGGGCACGCGGCCCGGTGGCGGTTCGTCGATGCGGCACGCCAGGCTCACCGCCGACCGGCCGCCCGGCGGATCGAGACGGCTCGCGCCGTCGGGCCCGGCATAGTCGTAGCCGTACCGATCGGGGAACAGGCAGAGACCGGCGGCGGCGCCAACCTCCAGCAGCGCGACAGGACCGTCGATGCGGGCGAACTGCGGCACCAAGGTGGCGCACCGGTTGGGCTCGTTCGTCTGCGTCGAGCGCGCGGCGGCGGTCTCGACGATGCGATCCCAGTGCTCCAGCGCCCACGCCCGCCACTCGGGGTAGCCGCCCAGCGGGCACCCCTCCCATCGCGCCGCCGCGAAGACGAGGTTCGGCTGCTGCATGCGCCGCGGCAGGGCGCGGAGAAGATCGAGGATGCCGTGGTCGCCGGCGATGCCGATCGACCACTCCTGGTACAGCGGCGACGTGCCGCGCGCCCAACGGCGCCCGAAGTCGTCATAGGTTTGCGCGAGCGGGTCGTCCACGGAGCCCAGGCTACGCGCGCGAAGGTGTCGCGTCACGCCGCATGGCTGGCGAGTATGCGGCGCTTCGCGCCACCTTCGGATGGGTGCTCAACGGGAAAGTGGCGGCTCAGGCGCGCGCGGCCTCGCCGATCCGACGGGCTGCCGCGAGCGCCTGCTCGAGGTCGGCCTTGAGGTCGTCGACGTTCTCGATTCCGACCGACAGGCGCACCAGGCCCGGGGTCACACCGGCGGTGAGCTGCTGCTCGGGGGTGAGCTGGGAATGCGTCGTCGAGGCCGGGTGGATGACGAGCGAGCGCACGTCGCCGATGTTGGCGAGGTGGCTGAACAGCGTGAGCGCGTTGACGAACTCGCGCCCGGCCTCCACGCCGCCCTTCAACTCGAACGACAGCACCGCGCCGACGCCCTTGGGCGCGTAGCGGTTGGCGGCGGCGTACCAGGGCGAGCTCGGCAGGCCGGAGTAGTTCACCGACGCCACGTCGTCCTGGTTGTCCAGCCACTCCGCGATCTCCTGCGCGTTCTGCACGTGGCGCTCGATGCGCAGCGACAGCGTCTCGATGCCCTGGATGAGCAGCCACGCGCTCTGCGGCGAGATCGCCGCCCCCAGGTCGCGCAGCAGCTGCACGCGGGCCTTGATGATGTAGGCGAGCCCGTCGCCGACCGCGGTGGTGTACGACGCGCCGTGGTACGACGGGTCGGGCTCGGTCAGGCTGGGGAACTTCTCGACGTTCTGCGACCACGCGAACTTTCCGCCGTCGACGATGATGCCGCCGATCGTGGTGCCGTGGCCGCCGAGGAACTTCGTCGCCGAGTGGATGACGATGTCGGCGCCGTGCTCGAACGGACGGATGAGGTACGGCGTCGCGACGGTGTTGTCGACGATGAGCGGGACGCCGCTGGCGTGCGCGACGTCGGCGACGGCCTGGATGTCGAGCACGTTGATCTGCGGATTGCCCACGGTCTCGGCGAAGAACAGCTTGGTGTTCGGGCGCACCGCGCGGCGCCACTCCTCCGGGTCGTCCTGGTTCTCCACGAACGTGACGTCGATGCCGAGCTTGGCCAGCGTGTACTTGAACAGGTTGTACGTGCCGCCGTAGATCGAGCTCGACGACACGAAGTGGTCGCCCGCTTCCGCGATGTTCAGGATGGCGAACGTCGACGCCGCCTGGCCGCTGGACAGCAGCAGCGCTCCGGTGCCGCCCTCGAGCGCCGCGACCCGCTGCTCGACGACGTCCTGGGTGGGGTTCTGGATGCGCGTGTAGATGTTGCCGAACTCGGCCAGCGCGAACAGGTTCGCGGCGTGGTCGGCGCTGTCGAACACGTACGACGTGGTCTGGTAGATCGGGGTGGCGCGGGCCTTCGTGGTCGGGTCGGGCTGCGCGCCGGAGTGGATCTGCTTAGTCTCGAAGCGCCAGTTCTCGGGTGCGGACATGTCGATGGCTCCTGGTGGTTGCGCGGCGCGCGGCGACTCCGCGGGCCTGTGCACGAGGCTACAAACACCCCGCTCTGTCAACAACGACGGGGAAATGTGACGTAACAACATCGACCCCGGCGGGCACTAGCGTGGTAGCCATGACCAGGCGTGCTGTCGTGACGGGGGCGAGCTCGGGAATCGGCGCGGCGACGGTGCGCGCTCTACGCCAGAGCGGGTGGGATGTCGTCGGCGTCGCCCGCCGCGCGGACCGACTGGCCGAGCTGGAGGCCGAGACGGGAGCCGCGGTGTTCGCCGCTGACCTCACCCGGAAGGTGGATGTCGACGCGCTCGCCGCGTGGCTCGCCGACTCGGGCCCAGTCCACGCGCTCGTGCACGTCGCAGGCGGCGCGCGCGGCGCCGACCGCGTCGAGGACGGAAGGCTCGAGGACTGGACGTGGATGTACGAGGTGAACGTGCTGTCCGCGCAGCTGGTCGTGTCGACGCTGCTGCCGCTGCTGCGGGAGGCCGCGGCATCCGACGGCCATGCCGACACCGTCTTCGTGACCTCCACCGCCGCGTTCACTCCCTACCCCGGTGGCGGCGGGTACAACGCCGCGAAGGCGGCCGAGGCGATGGTCCCGCATGTGCTGCGTCTCGAGCTCAACGGCGAGCCGATCCGCGTCGTCGAGATCGCGCCGGGCATGGTGCGCACCGACGAGTTCACGCTGAACCGGCTCGGCGGCGACGCTGCGGCTGCGGCGCGCGTGTACGACGGGGTCGCCGACCCGCTCACGGCCGAGGACGTCGCCGACGTGATCGCGTACGCGATGAACGCGCCCGGCCACGTCAACCTCGACCTGGTGTCGATGCGGCCGGTGGCCCAGTCGGCGCAACACCTGCTGGCGCGCGGTCCGCTGCGGCCGCGAGGAAGGGAGCACTGACGTGGCCGACGAGCGCGAGATCCTCACGTGGGACGGCTTCGGCGAGGCGGCGCGCGAGGTCGCCCGAGCGATCATCGCCGACGGTTTCGTGCCCGACGTCGTCGTCGCCATCGCGCGCGGAGGGATGCTGCCGGCTGGCGCGATCTCGTACGCGCTCGGCGTGAAGAGCTGCGGCGCGCTCAACGTCGAGTTCTACACGGGGGTGGGCACCGTGCTCGACGCGCCTGTGCTGCTGCCGCCCGACCTCGACCTCGCGTACCTCGCCGGCCGCCGCGTGCTGCTCGTCGACGACGTCGCCGACAGCGGGCGCACGCTGCGGCTCGCCGTCGACCTCTTGGCCGAGCGCGGCGCCGACGTGCGGTCGGCGGTGGTCTACACGAAGCCCACCACGATCGTCACGCCCGACTACTCGTTCACAGAGACCGCGCTGTGGATCGACTTCCCGTGGTCGGCGCAGGGCTCGGTGGTCGAAGAGGACGCCGCGGGATGACGCCGTGGCGATGACGCTGCCCGAGTTGGCAGGCGCCGGCCTCGTCGACCGCGGCTGGGCGGAGGCGCTTGCCCCGGTCGGGCCCGACATCGCGGCCCTCGGCGACCGCCTGCGCGCGGAGACAGCCGCGGGCCGGCACTACCTCCCCGCCGGCGACCGCGTGCTGCGCGCGTTCCAGCGGCCCTTGTCGGAGGTGCGCGTGCTCATCGTCGGGCAAGACCCCTACCCCACTCCCGGGCACCCCATCGGCCTCTCGTTCGCTGTGGAGCGCAGTGTGCGGCCGCTGCCGCGGAGCCTGGAGAACATCTACCGCGAGCTGCACGACGACCTCGGCATCCCCCCAGCCGCCCACGGCGACCTGTCGGCCTGGAGCGACCAGGGCGTCATGCTGCTGAACAGAGTGCTCACCGTCGCGCCGGGGGCCTCGGCATCCCATCGCGGCTGGGGCTGGGAGCGCGTGACCGAGCACGCGATCCGGTCGCTCGTCGGCCGCGGCGGGCCGCTCGTCGCGATCCTGTGGGGGAGGGATGCCGCGAGCCTGCGCCCACTCCTTGGCTCGACGCCGATCATCGAGTCGCCGCATCCCTCGCCCCTGTCGGCGAGCCGCGGCTTCTTCGGCTCGAAGCCGTTCTCGCGCGCCAACGCACTGCTCGAGCAGCAGGGGGCCGCGCCCGTGGACTGGCGCGTGCCGGAGTAGGGACGTCGCATGCTGGAAGAGGAATACGAGAAGGAGCGCCGAAAGCTCCCGCGCCACCTGCGGAAGAAGGCCGAGCCGGAACGGGAGTTCTCGTACACCATCCGGCCCGCCGAGCAACGCGATCTGCCCGACGTCCGAGAGATCTACAACTACTACGTCACCAACTCCGTCGTCACGCTCGATGAGAGGAGGTGGACGCACGCGCAGTGGCGTGCGAAGTTCGCGCACCTGACGAAGCACAACATGCCGTTCCTCGTCGCCGAGGGGCCCACGGGCCAGATTCTCGGGTACGCCCTCGTGCACCCGTGGTCGGGCAGGTCCGCGGCCCGGCACACGGTGGAGGACTCGATCTACCTCGGGCAGGCCGCCGCGGGAAAAGGCCTGGGCAGGGCGCTGCTGGAGGCGCTCGTCGAGGCGTGCCGCGAGGCCGGCATCCGCGAGATCATCGCCGTCATCAGCGATAAGGGCGCCGAGGCGTCGATCGCCGTGCACGAGCGGCTCGGCTTCGTCGAGAGGGGCCGCATGGGGCGGGTCGGCTTCAAGTTCGGGCGCTGGCTCGGCGTCGTCAACATGCAGCTCAGCCTCAAGCCCGCCCGCAAGCGCGGCCTGCTCGGGCGCTGACGCCGGCGTTAAGTCATGCGTTGATGACGGGATAGGTGCATAGTGCGTACGAGCGCCGGTGACGGCCTGATCGGTCGTCTCGGATGACGCCGCGAGCCGCTATGATTCCGTCATGCGTGTGAACGATGCGGACCCGGCCGCGGCTCACACGGAGCACATACATCCCGTGTACTGGGTCACGCTTTGGTCAGAAGAGGCGCCCGGGCAGTGGTTCTCGCGAACGCAGAGGATCGTCGGAGCAGAGGACGTGTATGAGGTGCTTGATTTCGTAACAAAGTCTGGCTCCACGGCATACGAACTGGCAATCGAGACCCCAGGCGATCCTCATGGCCGGATAATGATTGCGGGAGCGGATCCCCTTTCATCCGATCCCATCTCTCTCATTTGGCCAGCGATCCAATAATTGCTATGTCGGCGATCATGTGCGCAAGCATGCCGGGCAGCAGAGACCGGGACCAGAGCGCAAGCAGACCAGCTCCAGCACCAAAGAGGGTGGCCAGCGTTACTCCAACCAGCCCGGAGGGTGCGCCTGCGTAGTGTGCTGCGCTCGGCATTCCTCGCGTACTTCACGACCGGACGGTCATCCAACGGCTGCACCGAAGCCGTGAACGGCATCATCGAACTGCACCGCCGACTCGCACGCGGGTTCCGCAACCGCGACAACTACCGGCTACGCATGCTCCTCGCCGCCGGCGGACTCACCCCATAACCCCCACCGAATGTCCGAAGAGCGCCCAATATGGCGGTGGACCGCTGCCTCGCAATCGGGCGCTGGCTCGGCGTCGTCAACATGCAGCTCAGCCTCAAGCAGAAGAGGCGGCCGCGCGCACCGCGGCGATGAGCTCGAGCCACGGCCCCTGCACGCGCGGGTCCGGCAGTTCCGCATCGCGCTCGACCCGCTCGCCGTCGTCGGCCACGCAGCGCGCCCACACCTGCCACACGAACAGGTCGGCGCCCGGCGGGCTCGCCGAGGGGAGCTCGTCCCACGGGCAGTCCTCGATGAGCGCCACCCAGCGGGGGGCGTCGTCGGCCCCCGGTTCGACCCGCCACTGGCGACGCAGCCCCGCCACGCCGCCGGTGCGGGTGACGGTGACCTCGACGGCGGCCTCAGCGGGCGGGTTCGGCGCCATGCTCCTGCACCCCGACTTCGGCCCACGCCGCGCGCACGGCAGCCGTCTCCTCCGACTCGGCGCCGCCCTCGCCCTCCGACGGAGGGAACAGCGCGCTCGCCGTGGCCAGGGTCGCGCCCGCGAAGGCCGCGAAGTCGGACGTCGGCGACAGCGTTCCGCCGGTGAGCGTGCGGTACCAGATCAGCCCCGCCCGCTCCCACGCGCGTCCGCCGAGCGTGGTCGCGACAAGGTGGAAGGCGTGGTTGGGGATGCCGGAGTTGATGTGCACGCCGCCGTTGTCGTCGCTCGTCTCGACGAAGTCGCGCATGTGCGCGGGCTGCGGGTCTTTCCCGAGCACGTCGTCGTCGTACGCCGTTCCGGGCGCCTTCATCGAGCGCAGCGCGTCGCCCTGCACGGCGTCGGTGAACACGCCCGCGCCGATCAGCCACGATGCCTCGTCGGCGGTCTGGCCGATCGCGTGCTGCTCGGTGAGGGCACCGAAGACATCCGACATCGACTCGTTCAGCGCGCCCGACTGGCCCTGGTAGACCAGGCCGCCGGAGTGCTCGGTCACGCCGTGCGCGAGCTCGTGGCCGATGATGCTGACCGACGAGGTGAACCCCGCGAAGACCTCGCCGTCTCCGTCGCCGAAGACCATCTGCGTGCCGTCCCAGAAGGCGTTGTCGTAGTCGAGCCCGTAGTGCACGGTCGCTCGCAACGGCATCCCGGCGCCGTCGATCGAGTTGCGGCCGAACGCCTGCGCGAACAGGTCGAAGGTCGCCCCGAGCCCGTCGAACGCCTCGTTCACCGCGGTGTCGTCCCCGGCGGGGTCGGCCTCGCGGCGCACGACCAGTCCGGGCAGCCGCGTCGAGTTGCCCGCGTCGGAGACGACGCGATCGGGCGCGGGCTCGACCCCCGCGACCAACTCGCCGTCTTCCATCGAGAAGGTCAGCCGCGAGCGCTGCGACGTGTACGAGCGCGGCGCGAGCAACGTGCGCTGGGCGGCGTCAGCCGCGCGCGGGAACGCCGGGCTCGCGCTGGCCGCGAGCCGCGCCAGCAGGTATGGCGGAACGATCGCGTGCCGAAGATTCCTCATGATCTGAGGCTACGTCGTGCCGCCGACATCCGCGCGGGGGTCACGCGTCGATGACGGGTATCGACGCGAGAAGTCGCTGTGTGTAGTCCGCCTGCGGGTGGTGCAGCACGCGCGCGGTGGCACCCTGCTCCACGATGCGTCCGTCTTTCATGACGACGACCCGGTCGCACAGGTTCTGCACCACGCCGATGTCGTGCGAGACGAGCAGCAGCGTCAGCCCGTTGCGGCGGCGCAGCGCGCGCAGCAGCTCGAGCACCTGCGCGCGCACCGTGACATCCAGCGCCGACAGCGGCTCGTCGCCGACCAGCAGCCGCGGCCCGTGCACGATGGCGCGCGCGATCGCGACGCGCTGGCGCTGCCCGCCCGACAGCTCGTGCGGGAATCGCCCGGCCATATCCGCTTCCAGCCCGACCTGCTCGAGCACGTCGCGCACGCGAGCGCGACGGTCGCCGCCGATCCCGAGGGCCCACAGCGGCTCGCCCACGATGCGCCCGACGCTCATGCGCGGGTCCAGCGACGCGTACGGGTCTTGGAAGACCACGCCGGTGGCGCGGCGCAGCCAATGCAGCGACCGGGCGGGCGCCGCGGCATCCACTTCCCTGCCCTCGAACTCGACCGTGCCCGACGTCGGCCGGTCCAGGGCCAACAGCAGCCGCACCAGCGTCGACTTGCCCGACCCCGACTCGCCGATCACGCCGACCGCCTCGCCGTCCGCCACGCTCAGCGACGCGTCGTCGAGCGCGGTCGTGAAGCGCCGCCGCTCGAACAGCGAGTCCTTCGGGAGAGGATGCCGGCGGCTCAGCCCGCGACCCTCGATGAGCGCCGTCACGAGTCCCCTCCCGGCCGCCACAGAGTCGCCGTGGCGTCGCGCAGCAGGCCCTGCGTGACCGGCGAGCGCGGCGCGGTGAGCAGGTCGCGCACGGGGGCGGACTCCACCACGCGGCCGTTCGCGAGCACGACCCCGTGGGTCGCGATCTGCGACAGCACGGCCAGGTCGTGCGTGATGAACACGAGCGACATGCCGGCCTCGTCGACGAGCCCGTGGAGGAGCTCGAGGATCTCGGCCTGGATCGTCACGTCGAGCGCTGTCGTCGGCTCGTCGGCGATCAGCAGGCGCGGCCAGCACGCGAGCGCGACGGCGATCGCGACGCGCTGGCGCTGCCCGCCGGAGAGCTGGTGCGGGTAGCGGGCCACGATGCGCTCGGGCTCGGGGAGCGACACGCGCCTGGCCTCCTCGACCGCTCGCGCGCGCGCCGCGCGCCGGTCGAGGCGCCGGTGGATGCGCACCGACTCGGCGATCTGCCGCCCGACGGTGCGGATCGGGTTCAGCGCCGTGCGGGGCTCTTGGAACACGATGCCGATCTCGTCGCCGCGCAGCTGCGCGAGCTCGCGGTCGGGCAGTCCGAGCAGCTCGCGGCCGCCCCACCGCACGCTGCCGGTCACGCTCGCGCTCTCCGGCAGCAGCCCGAGGATCGCCAGCGCGGTGACCGACTTGCCCGAGCCGGACTCGCCGATCAGGCCCAGCCGCGCGCCGTCGGGCACCTCGAACGACACACCGTCGACGACGCGCCGGCCGCCCAGCTCGACGACGAGGTCGTGCACCGCGAGGCTCATGCGCGCACCCCCGGAACGTGGCGGATCGCGGCTCGTGGCGGGTGCAGCCGGTCGCGGCCGCGCGACAGCGTGGGGTCGGTGGCCTCGCGCAGCGCGTCGCCGAGCAGGTTCAGCCCGAGCACCGTGACCGTGATCGCGAGCCCTGGCCACACCACCGACAGCGGGTGCACCGTGATGTGCTGCTGCAGGTCGGCCAGCAGCACGCCCCACGACGGCTCGGTCGCCGGCGCGCCGAAGCCGAGGTACGACAGCCCGGCCTCGGCGAGCACCGCGATCGCCATGCCCCACGACAGCTGCACGATGAACACCGGCGCCACGTTGGGGAGCAGGTGCCGCCACAGGTTCTGCGTCGCGGTGAGGCCCGCCGAGCGGCCGGCGAGCACGAAGTCGCTGTGCAGCACGCGCCGCAGTTCGGGGCGCGTGACGCGCGCGATGTTGACGCCGAAGCCGATGCCCACCGACCACACGACGACCCACAGCGAGCCGCCCCACACCGCGGAGATCATCATCGCGATGAGCAGCACGGGGAAGGCGATGAGGATGTCGACGAGAACGGCCGTCGCCTCGCGCACCCACCGCGCGCTGAGCGCTCCGACCGCCGCCAGCGCGATGCCGAGGACGGTGGCGACCACGCCCGCGCCCACGGCGACGAAGACGGTGGTGCGCGCGCCGCCCATGATCAGGCTCAGGATGTCGCGACCCGTCGCGTCAGCGCCCAACAGGTGCGGCCAGCCGGGCGGAGCCCAGCGGTTCGGGACGTCGGCGTGCCGCACGTTGAAGGGGGTCCACCACAGCGCGACTGCCGCCGTCGCGGCGACGGCGGCGACGACGACGATTCCGAAGCGGCCCGTGGACAGCGCCCACAGCCGGCGGAGCCAGCCCCGCCTCACGATTCTGCTTCCGTCTGCCGCAGCCGCGGGTCGATTGCCCGGTGGGCGAGGTCGACCACGAAGCCCACCACCAGCACGAAGCCGGTGAGCACGAGCAGTTCGCTCTGCACCTTGGGCAGGTCGCGGTTGCCGACATCGGCCACCAGCATCCGTCCCACTCCGGGAAGGCCGAACAACTGCTCGATCACGACGGCGCCGACGATGATGCCGGCGACCTGCAGCCCCAGCACCGTGATGACCGAGAGGCCGACGTTGGGCAGTCCGTGGCGCACCAGCGCCTGCGTGCGCGTGAGACCCTTGGCCGCGGCGGTGCGCACGAAGTCTTGGCCGACCGCCTGCAGCGTCGCGCTGCGCACGAACCGCAGCAGCACGGCACCCTCGATGATCCCGATCGTGAGCGCGGGCAGCAGCAGCGAGCGCAGCGCGGTGGCGGGCTGCTGCCATCCTGTCCGGGGGAAGCCCTGCGCCGGCAGCCAGTGCAGCCACAGCGCGAAGGCGATGACCAGCATCATCCCGGCCCACACCACGGGCACCGCCGCGAGCACCTGGGCGCTCACGCTCAGTGCGGTGCCGCCCGCCCGCCCGCGGCGCATCGCGGAGACGACGCCGAGCGGGATGCTGAACAGCAGCGCGATGGTCAGCGACAGCAGTCCGAGCGGCAGCGTGACGGCGGACTTCTCCGCGATCTCGGCGGCGACCGGCGAGCCGGTGAGCATCGAGTGGCCCAGGTCGCCGCGCAGGATCCCGCCGGCCCACGCCGCGTACTGCGCGGTCAGCGGCACGTTCAGGCCCAGCTCCTCGCGGATCGCCGCGACCTGCTCGGGCGTGGCGGTGACTCCGCCGATGAGCTGGGCGACGTCGCCGGGCAGCACCCGCAGAGTCACGAAGATCAGCGCGCTGGCCACGAACAGGCCCACCACCAGCAGGGCGAGCCGGGTCAGCGCGTAGCGGATCACTCCGTGCTCTTGGCGACGTCCACCAGGAAGAGGCGGGCATTGACGTTGTCGGCCGGGAGCCCGGTGATGCCGGTGGCGACGGCCTGCACCGACTGCCAGTTGAAGATCCAGTCGGCCGCCATGTCCTCCGACACGATGCGCGCGGCCTGCTTCAGGAGATCGGCGGCAGCGGCCTCGTCGACGGCGCTCAACGACTGCTGGTACAGGCTCTGCACCTCGGGGCTGTCGTACGTGAAGTAGTAGTCCGGGTTCGCCCAGTTCTCGAAGTCGCGGGCCTCGGCGTGGTCGACGAGCGACAGGTCGTAGTCCTTGTTGGTGTACACCTGGTCGATCCACGTGTTGAAATCGACGGTGTCGACCGTCAGGGTGATGCCCACCGCGTCGAGGTCGGAGACGAGAGCCGTCGACACCGCCGTCGGGTAGAACGACGGCACGGTGAGCGTCAGCGCCGTGCCCTCGGCGCCCGCGTCGGCCAGCAGCTGCTTGGCCGCCTCCGGGTCGTACGGAACCAGGCTCGACAGGTCTTCGTAGCCCGGGTCGGGCTCGGGGATCGGCCCGTACAGGGGGCGGCCCGCGCCGGCCAGCTCGATCTGCGCGTCGTGGTTGATCGCCTGGCGGATCGCCTTGCGCACGTTCTTGTCCGACAGCGGCTCCCTCGTGCTGTTCATCGCGAGCACGTACTTGTCGGTGGCCGAGCCGAGCACGAGCTGGAAGTCGCCATTCGCCTCGACCTGGTCTTTCAGGGTCGCATCGAAGCCGGTGAGCACGTCGAAGTCGCCGGCCAGCGCTCCGTTGAGCGCCGCCTGGTTGTCCGGCACGTAGTGGAAGGCGATCTGCTTTGCCTTCGCCTTGTCGCTCCAGTACTCGTCGTTGCGCTCGAACGTGATGCTGTCGCCCTGCTTCCAGGCCAGGAGTGTGAAGGGCCCCGTGCCGTTGGCGGCGGTCTTGTAGTCGATCGTGTCGTTGCGCTTGAACACGAGGCCCGCCCGCCCGCTGAGGTTCCACAGCAGCGAGGAGTCGGGCTCAGACAGCGTCAGCGTGATGGTCTGGCCCTTTGCCTGGATCTTCTTCACGCGCGACAGGCGCGCGGCGTCGGTGCCCTCCTTCTTCTGTGTGCGCAGCGACCACACGACGTCCGCGGGCGTCAGTTTCTTGCCGTCGTGGAACGTGATTCCCTCGCGCAGGGTGAAGGTGTAGGTCAGGCCGTCGTCCGACACCGTGTACTCGCTGGCCAGCGACGGCTCGATGGTCTGGTCGGGCAAGCGTCGCACGAGGCCTTGGTAGATGTTGTCGATGAGGATCTGGTCCAGGGCCGCCCCCGCGGTGTGCAGAATGTCGAGGTTGCCCGGCTCGAGCACAAGGCGGATCGCGACCGTCGCGTCGGGGTCGGGCGCGCCGGTCGCAGTCGGCGCCGGCTCCTCGCCGCCCGTGCACGCGGACAGGAGCAGCGCGCTCGCGGCCGCCAGTGCGGTCACGGTGAGAACGAGGCGGGTGCGGCGCATGGTCGGGATCCTTTCGCGGGACGCTTCGCGTCGGCTGCGGGCTATATCGAGGGGCCAGTCCAGCCTAGAGTCCGTCGAGCCGGCGCGTGTCGTGTGCTACGGCCAACGAGACACAAGCGTTAATCCTTCCCCGCCACGTGGCATCCCCCCACGTGAAAGTGGCGCGCGTTGCCGCATCCCGCCCATCGTCCCGGCACGAACTGCCACCTTCGCCCAGGACCCAAGTTCTCGAAGTGGCGCGCGTGGTCGGGTCGGGCTGGGGGATGCGGCGCAACGCGCCACCTTCGCCCCACAGGGCAAGCACGCAGGGAGGCGAGCACGCCGGGAGGTCGGATTTTGAGGGGCCCGCGTCGGGGGCTCAGGCCTGGATCGTGGCTCCGTCGTCGCTGGTCGCCAGCTCGGCGATGCGGCGGCCGAGTTCGAGCGGCAGCGCCTCGTGCACGTTGTGGCCGGAGGGGAGGGTGACGATGGATGCCTGGGGGAGCCGGGCCGCGAAGTCTGCCGCGTCCTGCTCGGTCACATAACCGCGGTCGCCGCGGATGAGGAGGAGGGGCGCCTGCACGCGGGAGAAGTCTTCCCAGCCGGTGGAGGCGAGCAAGGCTGCGAGCGGCCCTTCGACAGGCTCAGGGGCCGGGGTGAGGTGCTCAGGGGTCGGAGTGCGGTGCTCAGGGGCCGCGGTGGCGGCGTTGGCGAGCCGCGCGAAATGGTGCTTCCACTCGACCCGCCCGTCGGGGCGCACCCGCGAGTTGAAGAAGACGCCGCGGGTCGCCGCCGTGCGCGACCCGCCGAGCCCGAACGCGAGCGCGCGCTCGACGAGTTCGTCGCGGCTCGCCCAGTCGGCGGGCCCGGCGAAGAACTCCCGCAGCGCGCTCGCGTTGCCGTCGGGGTCGATTCCCGGAGTGATGTCGACGATGACGAGTCGGCGGACCAGATCGGGACGGGATGCCGCGACCGCCGCCGCGGTCAGCCCGCCCAGCGAATGCCCGACCAGCGTCTGCGGCTCGTCGGTCCACGCGTCCATCCCGGCGATGACGTCCGGCGCGAGCACACGGGCGGTGTAGGCGGCATCCGCCCGCCACGACGAGTCGCCGTGGCCGGGCAGGTCGATCGCGAGCGCGGGCAGGCCCAGGGCGAGGATCGTCGTGTCCCACGTGTGCGCGTTCAGGCCCGCGCCGTGCAAGAACGTCACGGCGGGCCCGGAAGCGGTCCCTGAGCCTGTCGAAGGGCCGGGCGAGTATCGTATGGCGCTGAGCGCCCGCCCGTCGGGCAGCGTCATCCCCACTCGCTCGCCACGGGGGAGCGGCGGGTCGACCCCGATGTCGGCGGCCTGCTCGGCGAGGAAGGAGAACTCGTCGGCAGGTTCGCTCACGCCGCCATTGTCGCAGCTACTGTGGGACCATGGCCGCCGAACGCCGTGTCCACCTGTCCCGCTCCGCCCGACCGGCGTACGACGCGCTCGCCGCGTTCTCCCGCACCGTGGGCGAGTTCGCTGCCGAGGCGGGCGTCGACGAGCGGCTCAAAGAGCTCGTCCAGCTCCACGCGTCACAGCTGAACGGCTGCGCCTACTGCGTGCGCGTGCACGTCGACCGCGCTGTCGCGGCGGGCGTGGACGCCGACGTGATCGCGCAGCTCGCGGTGTGGCGCGAGTCCGGCGTGTTCACCGAGAGAGAGCGGGCGGCGCTGGAGCTGGCCGAGGCGTTCACCTTCATCCACGAGGACGGCATCCCCGACGACGTGTACGACCGCGTCGGCGGGGTGCTGTCCGAGGCGGAGTACGTCGCGCTCAGCTGGGTGCTCGTCTCGATCAACGCGTTCAACCGCATCACGATCGCGGGCCGCTACCCCGTTCCGCCGAAGTGACTGCCGGTCGCCGCGTTTCGTCTCGCTGCGCTCGCTCAACGACCGGGGGCTAAGTAAGGCAAGGCTTCCCTGGTGGGGGTATACTGGCCTCGTCATGGAACACGTCGAGCACAACGGCCACGCGTGCCGCCAGTCGCGGCACGCGCGCGTGCAGCACCTCATCACGGCCGACGAGGGGTCTCTCGTCGAGCTCGAGGCGCTGCTGGCGACCCTGCCGCTGTGCTCCACGGGCCGGGTGTTCATCGAGGTGCCGGACGCCACGCACGTCTGCGACATCCGCGTCCCCGCCCGCATGGTGCTCACGTGGCTCGACCGCTCCGTGCGCACGGGCGAGCCCGGCACCGGCCGCTCGTGCGCTCCCGGCGCGGCGCTCGCCCGCGCCGTGACGGCGTGGGCCGACGAGATGCTGTGCGACGAGCACGACGACGAGGGCACCCGCATCCATCTCCTCGGCGGCTACCTCGGCACCGCCGACATCGTCGACCACCTCACCGAGCGGCGCGGCATCCCGGTCGCCCGCATCCACGCGCCCGAGCGCTTCGGCCTGCTCAGCGCCCGCTGACCCGGGCACGGGCCGCTCAGCGGCGCGGCAGGTAGCGGCCGTCCTCCAGGCCCGCTTCGATCTCGAACCGGTTGCGCAGCGGATCGCGCCCGGCCAGCAGGTAGAGCAGCGGCATGAGCATGCCGTACCGCCGCCACTGCGCCCGGTGCACGGCCTCGTGGGCGAGCAGGCGCTCGTCGATGACGCCGCTGCCGGTCAGGAAGCACCCGCCCACGCACACGCCGCCGCGCGCGTACGCCCACGTCGGCAGGCCGCGGAACACCCACAGGCCGTTGCGGCGCTCGACGCGCCCGGTGCTCCACAGCGTGCCCCACACCCAGCCGACCGCGGTGCCGTACCAGTAGCCGGCGAGGCTGATCGGGGAGTCGAGCAGGAACGACGGGATGCGGCGGTCGAGCCGCTGCCCGCGCACCACCGCGGCCTCGGCGGCCGCCCGCCAGCTCGGTGGCGCGTTCATGCCAGCGACCCGACGACGCGCAGGATCGCGCCCATGTCGTCGACGGCGGCGGCGGGGCTGGATGGCGCGAACCCGGCGATCGTGGAGCCCGCGAGCGGGAACGCGTCGCGCAGCGCCGAGATCGCCGCCACGAGCGAGGGCACGTCGAGCCCGAAGGGAACGGGCGAGGTCACCCCGGTGAGCGCGGCGGGGTCGAGGGCGTCGAGGTCGACGTGGACGAAGACCGCTGTCGCCCCGGTCGCCGCCACCGCGTCGACGAGCGCGCGCGGGTCGGTGAGAGCGTCGGGCGAGAGCACGGCGGCAAGCTCCGCCGCGCGCTGCGTCTCGGCTGCGTCGAACGCGCGCGCCCCGGCGAGCACGACGCGCGAGCGCGGCACGGCTCCCACCGGCAGCGACAGTCCGCTCGGCCCGTCGCCGAGCACGGCCGACAGCGCCATGCCGCTGAACGCGCCGGACGGCGACGTGCTCGGCGTGTTCAGGTCGGGGTGCGCGTCGAACCAGACGACCGCGAGGCTCGGCTCGCGCGCGGCGACCGCGCCGATGGCGGCCACCGACACGCCGCAGTCGCCGCCGACCACGACGACCGGCTCGGCGCGGCCGCCCAGCGCCTGGTCGAGAGCGGTGCGGATGCGGCTGAGCGCGCTGTAGCGCGGAACGCCGGTGTCCAGGGACTCGCCGGCTTCCAGCGGCACGTCGAGCGTGACGCAGGCCGAGCGCGGAAGGTCGCCGGCGATCGCCTGCGCGCCGTCCATGAGCATCATGGCTCGCGACGAGGGCGAGCCCTGCCACTGCGGAACGATGACGAATCGGGCCATGTCGTCTCACGCCGCGGTGGCGCCGCCGACAAGCGGGGCGCCACCGCGGCATCCACTCACTCTTCGGAGTAGTCGGCGGCCGCGGGGACCGCTTCCTCGATGGCGGCCGGAGCGGCCGCCGCGGCGCCCGCGGTGACCGCGGGCGCGCCGCCGGACTTCAGCGCGGCCAGCCGCGCCTCGACCTCGGTGAGCTCGCCCAGGTCGTCGAGCTGGTTGAACTGCTCGTCAAGCGACGAGGCGGCGAGCTCCTGCTTGCCGGCGGCGAGGGCCTCCTGCCGGCGCACCTTGTCCTCAAAGCGCCCGAGCTCGCTCGTCGGGTCGAGCACGTTGATCGACTTGACGGCGTCGTGCACGCGCGTCTGCGCCTCGGCGACCTTTGCGCGGGCCAGCAGCTCGGAGCGCTTCGACTTCAGCTGCTCGAGCTTCTGCTTCATGCCGTTGAGGCCGTCCTTGAGCTTGTCGACGACCTCGTTCTGCGCGGCGATCGTCGGCTCGGCCGCCTTCGCCTCGTTCTCCGCGCCGATCTGGCGCTGCAAGGCGATCTTGGCCAGGCTGTCGAACTTGTCGGCGTCGGCGGTGCTTCCCGCCGCGCGCAGCTCGTCGGCCTTCTTGCTGGCGGCGAGCGCCTTCTGGCCCCAGTCGGCCGCGGTCTGCACGTCCTCCTGGTGGTCGCGCTCGAGCAGGCGCAGGTTGCCGATCGTCTCCGCGATGGCCGACTCCGCGTCGGCGATGCTGTTGGTGTAGTCGCGGACGAGCTGGTCGAGCATCTTCTGGGGGTCTTCGGCCTGGTCCAGGAGCGCGTTGATGTTCGCTCGCACCAGTGTCGAGATACGGCCGAAGATGGACTGCTTTACCATCGTGTGTTTCCTTCCTATCGAAGTCTTCGGAGCAGCCTAGAACCGGCCGCCCCCTCTGCGGCTGCGGGTTCCCCCGCCGCCGAAGCTTCCCGGCCCCGCCCCGCGCGAGGCGCGGCCGCCGCCGAACCCGCCCAGGCCGCTCGGCATCCCGCCGCCACGACGGCCGCCGCCGCTGAGTAGCGAGTTGATCACGATGCCGCCCAGCACCGCGCCCATCATGTTCCCGCCGCCGCCCGAGCCGCCGCCGCCGAACATGCCGCCGCCGTCGAACCCGCCCACGTCGCTCTGCGCGTGCTGGATCGCCTGCCCGGCGAGCTGGGCGGCGCGCTGCGCCTGGGCGAGCGCCTGCTGCGGGTCGGATGCCTGCAACTGCTGCGCCTGCACGAGGGAGGCGCCCGCCTCGGCGAGCCGCGTGCGGGCCTCGGCGCCGACCGCGCCGCGCCGCGCCGTGATGTAGTCCTCCGCGGCGGACACCTGGGCTTGAGCCTGCATGATGGCCTGCCCCAGCTGCTGCTGGGCGCGGCGGCCCGCCTCCTGCTCGTCGCGCACGGAGGCGACCAGCCCGTCGATCTGCGTGTTGGCGGCTTCGAGGCTCGCGAGCACCTGCAGCGGCGCGAGCCCCCCGCTCCCGGACGCCGCGCCGGTCGCCGTGGCGACGGCTTGCCGCGTGGACGCGATCGCTCCTGCCATCCGCCCGTCCGCGTCGGGCAGCGTCTGCGCCGTCGCGATGTCTTGCTGCAGGTTTGCCACCAGCTCGGCGATGGACGCCTCGGCCTTGGCCAGGTCGTCGCCCAGCTTGCCGACCGCGTCGCTGAGCAGTCCGGCCTGGCCGACCGCTTCCTCCGCCGCGCGGATGCCGACGGCGGCCTCGCCGCCCTTGCCCGCGCCGATGTCTTGCTGGGCGGCCGTCAACTGCTCGTCCGCGAACGCGAGGCGTTGCCGGGCCTGCTCGGGGTTGTCGGCGACCGTGGACAGCGCCGCCGGCGCGTACCGGGCGCCGAGCTCGGCGAGCGCGGCCTGTGCCCGGGCGATGCGCGGCTCCATCGCCGCGCGCTGCTCTTGCACGCGGGCGAGGGCCTCCGGGGCGTTCTGCTCCAGCTTGCGCAGCTCGTCGAACGCCTCGGCCTTCTCGTCGAGAGCAGTGCTGGCCTGCTCGCACAGCTGGACGATCTCGCCGTTCCACGCGCGCTTTTGCTCCTCGCTGTCGGGAACGCTGTCGTCGAGCTGCTGCTTGAGCGCGAACGCGCGGTTGAGGCTCTCTTTCGCGGCGTCGAGCGCGGCGGAGAACTCGGTGGTGGCCTGGTCGCCGAACTGCGCGCGGGCGAAGCCGAGCTCCTCCTCGCTCGTGCGCACCGCGTCGTCCATCTGCACGAGCGCCGAGCCGGCCAGCCGCTCGAGGTCTTCCAGCGCCGGCTGCCCGCCGCCGGTGACCGAGCCCTGCTTCTTCCGCTTGCGGATGAGAACCACGACCAGCACGATCGCCACGATCACGACGACCACCACGAGCACGGTCGTGATGAGCCCGCCACCGGCGCCGCCCTGCGCGCTCGCGCCGCCGCCGACGGCGTCGGTCAGGCCCGCGAGAGCCGCGTCGATCGCGCCCGCCCAGTTCTCGTCGGCGAGCTGCGGCTGGATGCGCTCCTGCTCGATCGCGAGGAGCTGGTCGTCGTCGGTCGGGCCCGCCGAGTCGCCCGACAAGTAGAACTGGCGGCCGTCCACGGAGACGGCGAGCAGGTACTGGGTCGGGCCGAGGCCGTTGCCGCTGGCGACCTCGTTCGCCCACTCCTCGGGGTCGCTCGGGCTCGTGAACGAGTCGACGAACACGACCCACAGGTCAAGGCCCGTTTCGCCGCGGAACGCGGTGATCGACCGCTCCGCCTGCGACACCTGGTCTGCCGAGAGCACGCCGGCCTCGTCGAGCACGTAGTCGGCGCCGAGCGTGACCGGATCGGTCGCCGACGCGGCGGCCACCGGGCCGGCCCAAACCATCGCCAGCAACGCGAGCGTCGTTGCCCAAGCTTTGCGCATCCATGTCCTCCGGAACAGTCCGCTTCCCACTCTATGAGTGGCGTGCCGCCTCGCGGTAGCGCGAACCCCGGGTAGCGTGGCCGACGGCCGATGCGAGCGCAGGGGAGGGATGCCGTGGACGACCGCTACGGACACGACGTTTTGGCGGCCGGATGGCGGGAGCGGTCGGCCAAGAAGACGCCCGAGATCCAAGCGTGCCGCGGGCTCGTGCTGGAGCGCGACGACGACGGGTACGTCGGCGAGGTGACCCGCGCGACGGCGCGGGAGGTGGAACTGGAAGACCGGCACGGGCGGCGCCGGCTGTTCCCGCTCGGCGGCGGCTTCCTGCTCGACGGCGAGCTCGTGCGGCTCGTGGCGCCGCTGTCGCAGGCGGCTCCCGAGCGGCGGCGCACGGCGTCGGGGTCGTTCGCGGCTGGAGACGAGCGCGCCCGCGTGGCGCGGGCCAGCCGCATCCTCGTCGAGGGCAGGCACGACGCCGAGCTCGTCGAGCGGGTGTGGGGCGACGACCTGCGCGCCGAGGGCGTCGTGGTCGAGTACCTCGCCGGCATCGACCTGCTCGACGCCGCGCTGCGCGACGACCCGCCGTCGCCGCGGCGGCGGTACGGCGTGCTGGTCGACCACCTCGTTGCCGGCTCGAAGGAGTCGCGCATCGCGGGCGAGGTCGCGGCCGGCCCGCACGGGGCGCACGTGCTCATCGTCGGCCACCCGTTCGTCGACGTGTGGCAGTGCGTCACGCCGCGGGCCCTCGGCATCCCGCGCTGGCCGGACGTGCCCCGGGGCGTGGACTGGAAGACGGGCGTGTGCCGCGCGCTCGGCTGGCCCGCCGCGACGCAGGCCGACCTGGCTGCCGCGTGGCGCCGCGTGCTCGGCGCGGTGTCGAGCTACCGCGACCTGGAGCCGTTGTTCCTGGGCCGCGTCGAAGAGCTCATCGACTACGTGACCGCCGCCCCGTGACGGCGCCGGTGGGTAGCGTTGAGGGCGTGTCCGAGCACCCTGCGCGCGCCTTCCGCGACTCGCCCGTCTCGTTCGTGCGCCGCAGCGGCCGGATGTCTCAGGCGCAGGAGCGCGCGTTCGTCGACCTCGCGCCGCGCTACCTGCTCGACGTGCCCCGGCATGTCGCGGCGACGTCGGTGCACCCCGACGCGCGCATCGACCCGGCCGCCGTGTACGGGCGCGAAGCGCCCCTCGTCGTCGAGGTCGGCTCAGGCCAAGGCCACGCGATCGTCGCGGCCGCGGCATCCCGTCCGGGCGACGACTTCCTGGCGGTCGAGGTCTTCCGCGCGGGGCTCGCGCGCACGATGCTCGACGCCGACCGCGTCGGCGCCGGGAACCTGCGGCTCGTCGAGGCCAACGCGCCCGAGGTGCTCGAGACGCTGCTGCCCGAGGCATCCGTCCACGAGGCGTGGGTCTTCTTCCCCGACCCGTGGCACAAGTCCCGGCACAACAAACGGCGGCTGGTCAAGCCCGGGTTCGGCGCCGTCGTCGGGCGCGCTCTGCGCGACGACGGGATGCTGCGGCTCGCCACCGACTGGGAGGACTACGCGGTGCGGATGCGCGAGGTCCTCGACGCGGCGCCCGAGTTCGAGCGCGCGTTCGCAGGCGAGTGGGCGCCGCGGTTCGACGGCCGGGCGATGACCGCGTTCGAGCGCAAGGGCATCGCCAAGGGCCGCAGCATCCGCGACCTCGCCTACCGCCGCCGGAGCCGGGTGTGAGCGGCGTGTCGCCATCCGCGCCCGTTCCCTCCGTCCCGTCGCAGGACGAGCTGGCCCACCCCGTGGACGGGTGACGCGTGCCCGCCTACCCCGCCGCTGCTCCGGCCGCCCGCCCGCCGGGGTCGCGGGGCCTCGCGCCGGCGCTGCTGGTGTGCCTGGCGGCGCCCGCGTTCTTCGTGCTGCGTGTGCCCTGGCCGGGATGGCTGCTGCTAGCCGCGGGCCTCGCTGCCGCATTGCTCGTCGAGCGGCGCGGCGCACGCGAGCCCGAACCCCTTCAGCCCGACCGCAGCGAAGCGCGGGTGGAGGTCGGAGAGCACCCGCAGGATGGCGCGGGCGAAGCATCCCTCCGACGGCCGAGCCTCGTGCGCGACCTGTCGCTGATCGCGCTCGGACTGCTTATCGTCAGCGGGATCCCGCTGAAGGCCGAGCTCGACAACCTGGCGATGCTGCGGTTCGCGCTCGCGCTGGGTGGCGCCGTTGTGGCGCCGTACGTGGTCTCGCGCTTCGTCTTCCGCGACCGGGCGACCGGCTTCCCGTGGCGCGGCGGCGGGCGTTGGTCGGCGTTCCAGTGGACGTGGCTGGTCGTCGTGCTCGTGCTCGGATGGCTGGTCCTGCCGTTCTACTTCATCACGTCGGGCGTCTACCAGAACTGGCCGGTCGTCGACACGCCCGAGCTCATCGCGCGGCTGTTCGTCGGCGTCGGCGCCGTCGGCATCTGGGACGAGCTGTTCTTCATCTGCACGTGCTTCGCGCTGCTGCGCCGGCACTTCCCGGACTGGCAGGCGAACCTGCTGCAGGCCGTCGTGTTCGTGTCTTTCCTGTGGGAGCTCGGGTACCAGGCGTGGGGCCCCTTGCTCACAATCCCGTTCGCGCTGCTGCAGGGACTCATCTTCATGCGCACGCGCTCGCTCGCCTACGTCGTCACGGTGCACCTGCTGTTCGACGCCGTGGTGTTCGCGGTGCTCGTGCACGCGCACAACCCCGGCGTGCTGGGCGGGCTGTTCCTCGTCTCGCCCTGAGGGTGCGATGGCCCTTGCGCGCCGAGACCCGCTTTCGGCGGCGAGACCCGTCTGCTGCAGCGAGACTCGCTTTCGGCGGCGAGACCCGCGCGCGCGACGTGGGTCTCGCCGCGTTTGGCGGGCCTCGGGGCGGAAGGCGGGTCTCGGCGGAGGGCAGGATGGCTCGGCCGCACGCCGTCAAAAGTTCACCTTCAACATGACATCGAAGTGACTTTGACGCGAAGCCTTGACGCGCTCGCGACGGCGAGTAAATTCGTGAATGCGAAGGGAAAACGGAAACGGAAGACTCGCAAGAGACGGATACAGAAACCGCAGATCGCATGATGAACGCCCCCGGAGCTTCGGCTCTGGGGGCGTTCTTCGTGAGCGCTTCGCGCGGTGCGAAGGTTCAGGAGGCGGCGCGCGTCTTCGCCGCAAGCCGCTCGACGAGTCCGACGCGGACGGTCGGCCACTCGCTGTCGAGGATCGAGAACACAACGGTGTCGCGCACCGTGCCGTTCTCGAAGACCTTGTGGTTGCGCAGCACGCCGTCCTGCTTCGCGCCGAGCCGCGCGACCGCGGCCCGGGACTGGTGGTTGTGCCAGTGCGTGCGAAACTCCACGGCGATGCACCCGAGCTTGTCGAACGCGCGCTCGAGCAGCAGCAGCTTCGCGGCCGGGTTGACCGCGGTGCCCTGCGCCGCGCGGCCGAGCCACGTCGACCCGATCTCCAGGCGGCGGTTGTCGGGATCGAGGTTGAGGTAGGTCGTCATCCCGACCGCCCGGCCCGTGGCCGCGTCGACAATTGCCCACGCGGCGATCTCGCCGCGGGCCTGTTTCGCGAGCCGGCTGTCGATCTCGGCCGCCATGGCCTCGGGTGACGGGATGGGTGTGTACCACGTGCGCCACAGGTCGCCGACGGCGCCGGCGAGATCGGCGCGATGGGCGGGCGCCAGCGGCTGCAGCTCGACGAACTCGTTGCGCAGGAGCGGAGCCTCGGCGTACGACATGCTCCCCACGCTAGCGGAGCGTGAGCGCAGGAAACGGGCCGAGCGGAGGGCGGAATCGGCCTCAGGCATCCTCCCCTCGGCACATTTCCTCCGCTCAGTCTGCCAACGGGACCCGACGAATGGGCGAGGGGCCGCCCCTTGCGGGACGGCCCCTCTGCACTGTGCCCCCGACACGAATCGAACGTGCGACCTTTGGTACCGGAAACCAACGCTCTATCCCCTGAGCTACGGAGGCGTACCGATCGAGGTTATCACCGCTGCGCGCACCGGCCGCGGCGCCAGGGCACCGCTTAGGATTGCCCGGTGCAACGCGTTGTGTCCGCCGCGATCGACCTCGAGGTCGCCGCATCCGCCGACCTCGTGTTCTGCGTCGCGGTGGCGCAATCCGCGCCGCTTTCGGGGGAGCGGCTGACCTTCACGCGGGGCGACCGGCAGTACACCGCGACCGAGATCGTCGACCAGTCCGGCACCCGCCTGCACCGGCTCACCGCCGAGGCGGGCCCGCTCGAAGTGCGCTACGACGCCTCGGTGCGCGGCCGGGCGGGCGCGACGCGCACGAGCGACCTCGAGGCCATCACCTACCTGCGGCCCAGCCGCTACTGCCCGTCCGACGAGGTGTTCGGCCAGGCGCGGCGCCAGTTCCGCGGGCTCGACGGCCACGAGCTGGTCACGGCCGTGGGCGAGTTCGCCGCGACGAGCATCACGTACACGCCCGGGCTCTCACACGGCACCGACAGCGCGGCGACCACGCTCATGACCGGCCAGGGCGTGTGCCGCGACTACGCGCACGTGGTGATCGCGCTGCTGCGCGCGATGGACGTGCCGGCCCGCTACGCCGCGTGCTACGCGCCGGGGCTGGAGCCGATGGACTTCCACGCCGTGGCCGAAGCGTGGCTGGACGGGTCGTGGTACGTCGTCGACGCGACGCGGCTCGCCCACCGTGCGTCGCTCGTGCGCATCGCGACGGGGAGGGATGCCGCGGACTGCGCGTTCCTCAGCTACCACGGCGCGCAGGTCGGCCTGCAGTCGCTGCGCGTGGACGCGCGCGTCGTCGACACCCCTCCGCCCGCGCCCTCCGCCGACGACCCCGCCGCTCTCGTCCAGCTCGCCTGACCGCTGAGACTCCATAGGGCGGCCGAGACCGCGGTGGCCACCCACGGTCTCGGCGGTCGGGTGGAGTGTCACCGACAGCGGGCGCGGGGCGACCCGGCGCGGCAGGGGGGATGGCGCCGAGCGCGAACGTAGACTGGACAGGCTATGGACCCCGCCGCCCTCTCCGCCGCACTGCTTGCCGTCGTGACGCCCCTGGCGGAGGCGCGGCGTCCAGGCTCGGCCGCGGGGCTCACGGCATCCGATCTGCCCCTGGAGCGCCCCAAGAACCGCGACCACGGCGACTGGGCGTCCAACGCCGCGCTCAAGCTCTCCGGCCGCGTCGGGGCGAACCCGCGCGAGCTCGCCGCCGCGATCGCCGAGCGGCTGCAGAGCACGCCGGGGATCGCGAGCGTCGAGGTCGCCGGCCCCGGCTTCATCAACATCCGCCTCGACGCGGCGGCCGCCGGCGCCCTGGCCAAGGCCATCGTCGACGCGGGAGACGCGTTCGGCACGAGCACGGCCCTTGACGGCGAGGTCATCAACCTCGAGTTCGTCTCCGCCAACCCGACCGGGCCGATCCACCTCGGCGGAACGCGCTGGGCGGCCGTCGGCGACTCGCTCGCCCGCATCCTCGCCAGCCAGGGCGCCCGCGTCGCGCGCGAGTACTACTTCAACGACCACGGCGCGCAGATCGACCGGTTCGCGCGCAGCCTGGTCGCCGCGCACGAGGGCCGGCCGACGCCGGAGGACGGCTACGGCGGCGACTACATCCACGACATCGCCCGCCGTGTCGCGCTCGCCTACGACGGCGACCTCGACGCGCTCGACCCCGACGCGAAGCAAGAGGCCTTCCGCGAACTGGGCGTCGGGTTCATGTTCGACGAGATCAAGCGGAGCCTGCACGATTTCGGCGTCGACTTCGACGTCTACTTCCACGAGAACGACGTGCACGCCTCCGGCGCCGTCGAGCGCGCCGTGGAGCGGCTGCGCGAGCTCGGGCACATCTTCGAGGCGGACGGCGCGACGTGGCTGCGCTCGACCGCGTTCGGCGACGACAAAGACCGCGTCGTCGTCAAGTCGGACGGCAAGCCCGCCTACATCTCCGGCGACCTCGCGTACTACCTCGACAAGCGCGAGCGCGGCTTCAACCGCTGCATCATCATGCTCGGCGCCGACCACCACGGCTACGTCCGGCGGCTGATGGCGATGTGCGCCGCGTTCGGCGACGAGCCCGGCGTCAACCTGCAGATCCTCATCGGCCAGATGGTCAACCTCGTCAAAGACGGGCAGCCGGTGCGCATGTCCAAGAGGGCGGGCACGGTGGTCACGCTGGAAGACCTCGTCGAGATCGTGGGGACGGATGCCGCGCGCTACGCGCTGGCCCGCAGCTCCACCGACTCCAACCTCGACATCGACCTCGACGTGCTGCAGAGGCGGACCAACGACAACCCGGTCTTCTACGTGCAGTACGCCCACGCGCGCACCCACAACGTGGCCCGCAACGCTGCCGCAGCGGGTGTCGAGCGCAGCGCGTTCGCCCCCGAGCTGCTCGACCACGCGACCGAGTCGGCGCTGCTCGGCGCGCTGCAGGAGTTCCCGCGCGTCGTCGCGTTCGCCGCCGAGGTGCGCGAGCCGCATCGCGTTGCCCGGTACCTCGAGGAGCTCGCCGGGCTCTACCACCGCTGGTACGACAACTGCCGGGTCATCCCGCTCGGCGACGAGCCGGTCACCGACCTGCACCGCACGCGTTTGTGGCTGAACGACGCGACCGGACAGGTCTTGCGCAACGGACTCGGCCTGCTCGGCGTCTCCGCGCCGGAGCGCATGTAGGCGGCTGTCGTGGTCTCCTCCCTCCCCGACCCCGCTCCCGGCTACCGCTGGGAGCTGCGGCTGCCCACCGCGCCGACGAAGCGCCATCCGGTGCGGTGGATTGTCGGCCTCGTCGTCATCGTGCTGCTGGCCGGCGGCGCCTACGCGGTCGCCGAGTGGCTCGCGCGCGATGTCACGACCAACACCGTGCGCGGGTTGGTCTCCGCGCAGCTGGAGGCGCCGCCCGCGCACCCGATCGAGGTCACGCTGCAGGGCTCGGTGCTGTTCCAGCTGATCACGGGCAGAATCGACGACGTGCGGGTGACGACGAAGGATGCCGTGATCGCGACGCTGAGCGAGGACGCGACACTCGCGGGCGACATCTCGCTGCACGTCGTCGGCCTGCCGGTGCGCGATCGCGGGCCGTTCACGTCGGGCGAGGCAACGATCGCCCTCGATCAGGACCAGCTGCGCGCGCTGATGAGCACGGTGGACGGCTTCCCGGCCGACAGCCTTGGCCTGGCCGCGCCGGATGTCACGGTCGACCACACGCTGACGGTGCTCGGCCACGACTTCACCGTGGGCATCGCGCTGACCCCGGGCGCCGCCGACGGCGACCTCGTGCTCACCCCCAGCTCGTTCCGCCTCGGCGATTCGGAGGTGGCCGCCGACGACCTGCGCGAGCGGTTCGGCCGCACCGTGAGCGGGCTGCTCGGCGACTGGAGCGTGTGCATCGCCTCCCGCCTGCCGAAGGGCGTCACCCTCGCCGACGTGCACGTGGCCGGCGACCGGCTCGTCGCGTCCTTCGACGTCTCCGGGGGCATGCTCAACGACAGCGAGCTGCAGGAGAAGGGCACCTGCGAGTAGGCGCCTCACGGATTGCGTAGACTTCCTGGAATGTCCGTCGCCGCCTCATCAGGCTCTCTCGCGCCGTCGTGGCTGGGCGTTCCGGCCGACGCGAACGCCCTCGCCGCCGGCGTGTGGCCGGCGGCCGCCGGCCGCGACGCCGACGGCGTGCTCACGCTCGGCGGCGTGTCCGCCGCCGAGCTGCGCGAGCGGTTCGGCACACCCGTGTACGTGCTCGACGAGAGCGAGGTGCGCGCCCGCGCCCGCCGCGTTCTCGGGGCCTTCTCCGCGGCGACGGCCCGCCACGCCGGGCGTGCGCGCGTCTACTACGCGGGCAAGGCGTTCTTGTGCGCGGAGATCGTGCGCTGGGTGACACAGGAGGGCTTGGGCATCGACGTGTGCAGCGGCGGCGAGCTCGCCGTCGCGCTCGCCGCCGACGCCGACCCGGAGCGGATCGGCTTCCACGGCAACAACAAGTCGGTCGCCGAGCTCGAGGCGGCCGTCGCCGCCGGCGTCGGCTCGGTGGTCGTCGACAGCCGCATCGAGCTGGAACGGCTCTCGGCCATCGCCGACCGGCGGGGCGTCCGCCAGCCGGTGCTGCTGCGCGTGTCCAGCGGCGTGCACGCCGAGACGCACGAGTTCTTGGCCACCGCCCACGAGGACCAGAAGTTCGGCTTCGCGCTCGCCGAGGCGCCCGAGGCCGCCGCCCGCGCGCGCGAGCTGCCGGGCCTGGAGCTGGTCGGCCTGCACGCGCACATCGGGTCGCAGATCTTCGGCTCGTCGGGCTTTCGCGAGTCGGCCGCGCGCATGGTCGAGCTGCACGCCCAGCTCAGCGCCGATGGCGAGCTGGCGGTGCTCAACCTTGGCGGCGGATTCGGCATCGCCCACACGGTCGGCGACGACCCCGCTCCGATCGAGCAGCTCGCCGACGAGATCGTCGACGCGGCAGCGCAAGAGTGCGAGGTCCGCGGCATCCCGCTGCCCGAGCTCGCCTTCGAACCCGGCCGCGTCATCGTCGGGCCGGCGGGCGTCACACTGTACGAGGTCGGAACGGTCAAGCCCGTCGCGGCGTCGGACGAGCAGACGCGCGTGTACGTGAGCGTCGATGGCGGCATGGGCGACAACCCCCGCCACGCGCTGTACGGGGCGGACTACTCGGCGCGCCTCGCGTCGCGCACGAGCGACGCGGAACCGGCGCTCGCTCGCGTCGTCGGCAAGCACTGCGAGTCGGGCGATATCGTCGTGGACGCGGAGTACTTGCCCGGCGACGTGGCGCCCGGCGACCTGCTGGCCGTGCCGGCCACGGGCGCGTACTGCTTCTCGCTGGCCAGCGACTACAACTTCGTGCCGCGGCCGCCCGTGGTCGCCGTGCGCGACGGCGCGGCGCGGGCGATCGTGCGGCGCGAGACGATCGCCGACCTGCTCGCCCGCGATGCGGGCATCGACACCGGATCGCCGACCGAGGGAGAGGGATGACAGTGGAGTACCGGCGCCTGCGAGTGGCGCTGCTGGGGGCGGGGTCCGTGGGCTCCCAAGTCGCCGCGCTGCTGCTGCGCCACGGCGACGAGCTCGCCGACCGCGCGGGCGCGGCGCTCGACCTCGCCGGAATCGCGGTGCGCGACCTCGACGCGCCGCGCGAGGCCGACCTGCCCAAGGACCTGTTCACGACCGACGCCGAGACGCTCATCGTCGGCTCTGACATCGTCATCGAGTTGATGGGCGGCATCGAGCCTGCCCGCTCGCACCTGCTGCAGGCGATCAACTCCGGCGCCGACGTGGTGACCGCGAACAAGGCGCTGCTGGCCACTCACGGCGCCGAGATCTTCGAGGCCGCAGACCAGGTCGGCGCGCAGGTCTACTACGAGGCGGCGGCGGCAGGCGCCATCCCGATCATCCGCCCGCTGCGCGACTCGCTCGCCGGCGACCGCGTGCGCCGCATCATGGGCATCGTCAACGGCACCACCAACTACATCCTCGACCGCATGGACACCGAGGGCGCCGGCTTCGCCGAGGTGCTCGCCGACGCGCAGCGGCTCGGCTACGCCGAGGCCGACCCGACGGCGGATGTCGAGGGCTACGACGCCGCGCAGAAGGCCGCGATCCTCGCGAGCCTCGCCTTCCACACCACGGTCCCGCTGGACGCGGTGCACCGCGAGGGCATCACGAGCATCGACAAGGGCATTATGGACGCCGCGCGCCGCGCGGGCTACGTGATCAAACTGCTCGCGGTGTGCGAGCGGCTCGTCGACCCCGACACCGAGGCCGAGTCGATCTCGGTGCGCGTCTACCCGGCGCTGGTCAGCCGCGCCCATCCGCTGGCGAGCGTGCACGGCGCGAACAACGCGGTCTTCGTCGAGGCGGAGGCAGCCGGCGACCTCATGTTCTACGGCGCCGGCGCCGGCGGCGTGCAGACCGCGTCGGCCGTGCTCGGCGACGTCGTCTCCGCCGCGCGCCGGCACATCGCCGGCGGCGTCGGCGTGGGGGAGTCCACGCGCGCAGGCCTCGCGGTCGCGCCGGTCGGCCGCGTCGTGACGCGCTACCAGATCACCCTCGAGGTGGAAGACCGCCCCGGCGTGCTGGCGAAGGTCGCCGGCATCCTCAGCGAAGGGCGCGTCTCGATCGCCACAGTCGAGCAGACGGTCAGCGGCGAGGACGCCGCCACCGCCCTCCTCGTCATCGGAACGCACAAAGCACTGGAGCAGGACCTGTCCGAGACCGTGGACCGCATCGCCGCCAGCGGCGTCGTGGAGCGCGTGGTGTCGGTCCTGCGAGTGGAAGGAGAGTGACATGGCACATCTGTGGCGCGGAGTGATGCGCGAATACGCCGACCGGCTGGGGGTGACCGACGAGTCGACCGTCGTCACGCTGGGGGAGGGCGGCACGCCGCTCATTCCCGCCCCCGCGTTGTCGCGGCGCACGGGAGCCGAGGTCTGGGTGAAGTTCGAGGGGATGAACCCGACCGGCTCGTTCAAGGACAGGGGGATGACGGTCGCCCTGTCGCGGGCGGTGGAGCACGGGGCGAAGGCGGTCATCTGCGCCTCGACCGGCAACACGTCGGCATCGGCTGCCGCCTATGCGGCGCACGCGGGCATCACCGCCGCGGTGCTCGTGCCCGAGGGCAAGATCGCGATGGGCAAGCTCAGCCAGGCCGTGGCGCACAACGGACGGCTCATCCAGGTCCGCGGCAACTTCGACGACTGCCTCGAGATTGCGCGGGAACTGGCGGCCCACTACCCGGTGCACCTCGTCAACTCGGTCAATCCTGATCGCATCGAGGGGCAGAAGACCGCCGCGTACGAGATCGTCGAGGTGCTCGGCGACGCGCCCGACCTGCACTTCATCCCCGTCGGCAACGCCGGCAACTACACCGCCTACTCGCGCGGCTACCGGGAGGAGGCGGCCCGCGGCGCGTCCACCCGCGTGCCCCGCATGCTTGGCTTCCAGGCCGCCGGGTCGGCGCCGATCGTGCGTGGCGAAGTGGTCAAGGCCCCCGAGACGGTGGCGTCGGCCATCCGCATCGGCAACCCGGCGTCGTGGGAGCTCGCCCTGGAGGCGCGCGACGCGACCGGCGGGTACTTCGGCGCGATTGAGGACGAGGCGATCCTGGCGGCGCAGAAGATCTTGGCGGGCGAGGTCGGCGTCTTCGTCGAGCCGGCGTCGGCGATCAGCGTCGCGGGCCTTCTCGAGAGGGCGGAGGCGGGAGCGGTGCCCGCCGGGGCGCGGGTCGTCTTGACGGTCACCGGCCACGGGCTGAAAGACCCGCAGTGGGCGCTGCGCAACGCGGACGGGACCGAGGTCGCCCCCACCGTGGTGGACGCGTCGACCACCGAGGTCGCCTCGGTGCTGGACTTGAAGCCGTTGGAGCACGGATGACATCCTCGCCGGCGCCTGGGCCTGTCGAAGCGGTCCCTGAGCCTGTCGAAGCGGTCCCTGAGCCTGTCGAAGGGCGCTCTGTCGCGGTGCGAGTGCCCGCGACGAGCGCGAACCTCGGGCCCGGGTTCGACACGCTGGGCCTCGCGCTGTCGGTGTACGACGAGCTGACGGTGACCGCGCTCGCCGACGACCGCCTGGAGATCGAGGTCTGCGGAGCGGGCGCCGACGAGGTGCCGCGAGACGCATCGCACCTCGTGGTGCGGGCGATCGCGCACACCTACGCGTCTGTCGGCGAGCCGATGCCCGGGCTGCGGCTGCGCGCGCGCAATGTGATTCCGCACGGCCGCGGCATGGGCTCGTCGGGAGCGGCGGTGGTGGCCGGCGTCCTCGCCGCGAAGGGGTTGCTCGAAGGCCGTCGGCAGTTCTCCGACGACGACCTGCTGCGCTTGGCGACCGAGTTGGAGGGGCACCCCGACAATGTCGCTCCCGCCCTGTTCGGCGGGCTGACGATCGCGTGGACCACCGAGCACGGCCCGGCCCACAAGAAGCTCCTGGTCAACCGCGGCGTGTCGCCGCTCGTGTTCGTGCCGGAGTTCACGATGTCTACGCAGGTCGCGCGCAGCCTGCAGCCGCAGCATGTGCCGCGCGAGGATGCCGTGTTCAACGTTTCGCGGTCGGCGCTGCTGGTCGCCGCGCTCACGCAGAGCCCCGAGCTGCTGCTGGCGGCGACCGAAGACCGTCTGCACCAGGACTACCGCGCCGAGGCCATGCCGCACACGAGCACTCTCGTGCGCGCGTTGCGCGCGAAGGGGTTCGCCGCGGTCGTCTCCGGCGCCGGCCCCAGCGTGCTCGTCCTGGCCGACGGGCCGGGCGCGCGACTGGATGCGGTGGAGGTCGCCACGGCCGCCGCGGACGTGCCGTGGGAGGCGCTGATGCTGGCCGTCGACGTCAAGGGTGGTACAGTGAGGGAGTCAACGGAGGGTTCCACGTAGCCGCTTCGCGGCCTGTGAATCTGGCCTCCGTCGCAATCTGCGAACCCTGCACAACTCCCCGCACGCACCCCGGCCACCGGTCGAGTCTGCGCGGGGTGCGGCGCACCGTGTCGTGCGCCGGGTGCAGGACAACACACGTCTACAAGGGAGAACTCGTGGAGTCCATCTCCGAGGTCCAGTCCGATTTCGCGCCCGTCGAGGCCGACCACGCGCTCGACGCGTCCGAGCCGGCCCCCGTCGCCGAGGAGCCGGCGGCCGCTGACAACGCGGCCGAGCAGCCCGCCGCCGAGGAGCCGGCGGCCGAGCCGGCCCGGAAGAGCAGGAAGAAGCCCGCCGGCCGCCGTCGCCGCGTGCACGAGCTGGCGGCCGAGGCGGGCGTCGACTCGCGCACCGTGCTCGACAAGCTGGCCGAGCTCGGCTCGCCGACGGCGAGCCCGGCCTCTGCCGTGACGCCGGAGACCGCCGAGCGCGTGCTGGCCGCGCTCGCCGCCGACGGCGAGGGCGAGGCTTCTGCCGAGGCTTCGACCGAGGGTGACGCGGCAGAGCCCGCCGACGGAGCGGAGAGCGCCGCCGCCGACGAGGTGGCCGCAGAGGTCGGCGATGCCGACGCCGGAGAGTCGTCCGCAGACCAGGCCGCCGAAGGCGAGGCATCCAGCTCCGACCAGCCCGGCGAGGACGAGGCATCCGCCGACAAGGCCGCCGAAGGCGAGCAGCCGTCGTCGGGCCGGCGCAACCGCAACCGCAACCGCAACCGCAACCGCAATCAGAACGGCCAGGGCCAGAACGGCCAGCAGAACCAGAACGGCCAGGGCCAGAACAGCCCGCAGGGCCAGGGCGACGACGACGAGGCCCCGCAGGGCGGCGGGCGCAACCGCCAGCGCAACAAGCGCCGCGGCCAGAGCGGCTCGGGCGACGAGTTCGAGAGCGAGTTCGGCGAGGACGACATCCTGATCCCGATCGCCGGCATCCTGGACGTGCTCGACAACTACGCGTTCGTGCGCACGACCGGCTACCTGCCCGGGCCCAGCGACGTGTACGTGAGCCTCGGCCAGGTCAAAAAGCACAACCTCCGCAAGGGCGACGCGATCGTGGGCGCGATCAAGCAGCCGCGCGAGAACGAGCAGTCCAGCCGCCAGAAGTACAACGCCCTCGTGAAGGTCGACTCGGTCAACGGCCTGTCGGTCGACGACGCCGCCAGCCGTGTCGAGTTCGGCAAGCTCACGCCGCTCTACCCGCAGGAGCGCTTGCGCCTGGAGACCGCGCCGGAGAAGCTGACGCAGCGGATCATCGATCTCGTCGCACCGATCGGCAAGGGCCAGCGCGGGCTCATCGTCGCGCCGCCGAAGGCCGGGAAGACGATCGTGCTGCAGCAGATCGCGAACGCGATCGCGACCAACAACCCCGAGGTGCACCTCATGGTCGTGCTCGTCGACGAGCGGCCCGAAGAGGTCACCGACATGCAGCGCACGGTCAAGGGCGAGGTCATCGCGTCGACCTTCGACCGGCCCGCCGAAGACCACACGACCGTCGCCGAGCTCGCGATCGAGCGCGCGAAGCGCCTCGTCGAGCTCGGCCGCGACGTCGTCGTGCTGCTCGACTCGATCACGCGCCTCGGCCGCGCCTACAACATCTCCGCCCCGACGTCGGGCCGGGTGCTCACCGGCGGGGTGGACGCGTCCGCCCTCTACCCGCCCAAGCGCTTCTTCGGCGCCGCGCGCAACATCGAGAACGGCGGATCGCTCACGATCCTCGCGACCGCGCTCGTGGAGACCGGCTCGAAGATGGACGAGGTGATCTTCGAGGAGTTCAAGGGCACCGGCAACAGCGAGCTGCGCCTGAACCGCCAGCTGGCCGACAAGCGCATCTTCCCGGCGGTCGACGTCAACGCGTCGTCGACGCGTCGCGAGGAGATGCTCCTGTCTCCCGACGAGGTCAAGATCACGTGGAAGCTGCGCCGCGCGCTCGCCGGCCTCGACCCGCAGCAGGCGCTCGAGGTCGTGCTCGGCAAGCTCAAGGAGACGCAGTCCAACGTCGAGTTCCTCGTCCAGATGCAGAAGTCGATTCCCGCGCCCGCCGCCGGAACGGCCGGCGGCCACTCGCACGGGCACGACAACAGCATCCGCTGACCCTCGCCGGTTCGCATCGTGTTCGAGTCCGTCCAGGCGTTGATCGACGAGCACAAGGCCGTCCAGGAGGAGCTCTCCGACCCGGCCGTGCACGCCGACGCGGCCCGCGCCAAGCGTGTGAACCGGCGCTACGCGGAGTTGTCGAAGATCGTCGCCGCCCACGGCGCGTGGAGCGCGGCATCCGACGACCTCGAGGCCGCTCGCGAGCTCGCGAAGGAGGATGACGCGTTCGCGGCGGAGGTGCCCGAGCTTCAGGCGCGGCTGGCCGACGCGCAGGAGCGGCTGCGGCGCCTGCTCATCCCGCGCGACCCGGATGACGCGCGCGACGTGATCATGGAGATCAAGCAGGGCGAAGGCGGAGCGGAGTCGGCGCTGTTCGCCGCCGATCTCTTGCGGATGTACCTGCAGTTCGCCGCGTCGAAGGGGTGGAAGACCGAGCTGCTGGAGCGCAACGAGTCGGACCTCGGCGGCTACAAGGACGTGCAGGTCGCGATCAAGGGCTCGGGCGCCGACCCCGCGCAGGGCGTGTGGGCGCACTTGAAGTACGAGGGCGGCGTGCACCGCGTGCAGCGCGTGCCCGCCACCGAGTCGCAAGGGCGCATCCACACCTCGACGACCGGCGTGCTGGTCTTTCCCGAGGTGGACGAGCCCGAGGAGATCCAGATCGACCAGGCAGACCTCAAGATCGACGTCTACCGCTCGTCGGGACCCGGCGGCCAGTCGGTGAACACGACCGACTCCGCCGTGCGCATCACCCACCTGCCCACCGGGATCGTCGTGTCGATGCAGAACGAGAAGTCGCAGCTGCAGAACCGCGAGGCCGGGATGAGAGTGCTCCGCGCGCGCCTGCTCGCCAAGCAGCAGGAGGAGCGGGATGCCGCGGCATCCGACGCCCGCCGCTCGCAGATCCGCGGCATGGACCGCTCCGAGCGCATCCGCACGTACAACTTCCCCGAGAACCGCATCGCCGACCACCGCACGGGCTACAAGGCCTACAACCTCGACCAGGTGATGGACGGCGCCCTCGGCCCGCTCATCGAGTCGGCGATCGCCGCCGACGAGGAGGCGCGCCTAGCCGCCCTCGGCGCGGAGGCTTGAGCCTGTCCGGTCCCTGAGCCTGTCCGGTCCCTGAGCCTGTCCGGTCCCTGAGCCTGTCCGGTCCCTGAGCCTGTCGAAGGGCAGCGCGCCGCCGCGGCGGCATCCCGCGACGGCGCTACCCTCTCGGCATGGTCATGTTCTTCGTGCGCGCGCTGATCTTCCTGGGCTCGGCGGCGATCGGGCTCGTGGTGGCGAGCCTCATGCTGCCCGGCTTCCACCTCGACTGGCGCAGTCCGCTCGGGTTCATCCTCGCCATCGTCGTCTTCGCCGTGCTGCAGAGCGTGCTGACGCCGTGGATGTCCAGCGTCGCGCAGCGCAACGCTCCGGTCCTGGTCGGCGGCATCGGAATCGTGTCGTCGTTCGCCGCGCTCGTGGTCGTCGCGCTCATTCCCGGCGTGGGGCTGTCGATCGGCGAGCCGTTGTGGACGTGGCTGGCCGCCCCCGTGATCGTGTGGATCGTCACCGCGCTGGCAACCGTGCTGCTGCCGATGCTCTTCGTCAAGAAGGAGATCGAGGAGCACCGCGCCGACAAGCGCTGAGCCCGGGGCGTGACGCAGAGCCGCGCCGCGGCGTGAACCCGCTGTGACGCGCGAGACCCGCCGTGACGCGCGAGACCCGCTGTGCCGAGCCGGGCCTGGGCGCGGCGGGTGGGTTTCGGCGCGGATGGTGGGTCTGGCGGTGCCGCCGCGTCAGATGTGGTACTCGGGAGCGGCGAGCACCGCCCGGGTGTCCTCTCCCGGCCGCCGCGACCGCGGTTTCGCCGGCACGCCGACCACGACCGAGTCGGGCGGCGCGTCCTTCGTGACGACGGCGTTCGCGCCGACGGTGGCGCGCGCCCCGACGACGATCGGGCCGAGCAGCTTGGCGCCGGCGCCGACGGCGACGCCGTCCTCGAGGGTGGGATGCCGCTTCCCGCCGTCGCGCGTGCGCCCGCCGAGGGTCACCCCGTGGTACAGCATCACGTCGTCGCCGACCTCGGCGGTCTCGCCGATGACGACGCCCATGCCGTGGTCGATGAAGAAGCGCCGGCCGATCCGGGCGCCGGGGTGGATCTCGATGCCGGTCAGCCAGCGCGTGGCTTGCGAGCCCGCGCGGGCGGCAAAGCGGAAGCCGCGCCGCCAGAGCGCGTTCCACAGCCGGTGCGCCCAGATCGCGTGCAGCCCCGGGTAGAGCAACGCGATCTCGAGGCTGCCGCGCGCGGCGGGATCCCGCAGCTTCGCGGTCGCGAGGTCCTCGCGCAAGCGCGCCCACAACGCCATGTCAGTCCTCGCGCAGGTCCTCGAAGAGCGCCGTGGTGAGATACCGCTCGCCCGTGTCGGGAAGGATGACGACGATCGTCTTGCCGGCGTTCTCGGGGCGCTTCGCGACCTCGAGCGCGGCCCACGCGGCGGCTCCGCTGGAGATGCCGACCAGGATGCCCTCGCCGGCCGCGAGAGCGCGCGAGGTCGACAGCGCGTCGTCGAACTCGACGGTCACGACCTCGTCGAACACATCGGTGTCGAGGATCGGGGGAACGAAGTTCGGGCCGATCCCCTGGATCTTCGCGGGGCCGGGTGTGCCTGTGGACAGCAGCGGCGAGGCCGCGGGCTCGACGGCGACCACCGTGGCATCCGGGTTGCGCTGCTTGAGCACCTGGCCGACGCCGGTGATGGTTCCGCCCGTGCCGATGCCGGCGACCAGGATGTCGACCTGCCCGTCGGTGTCGCGCCAGATCTCCTCGGCCGTGGTCTTGCGGTGGATGGCCGGGTTGGCCGCGTTCTCGAACTGGTGGGCGAGGATCGCGCCGGGGGTCTCCGCGGCGATGCGCTCGGCCTCTGCGACGGCGGCCTTCATGCCCCCGGCCGGGTCGGTGAGCACGAGCTGGGCGCCGAACGCCTTGAGCAGGATGCGGCGCTCGATCGACATCGACGAGGGCATCGTGAGGATGACCTTGTACCCGCGGGCAGCGCCCGCCAGAGACAGGGCGATTCCGGTGTTGCCGCTCGTGGCCTCGACGATCGTGCCGCCCGGGGCGAGCTCGCCGGACTGCTCCGCGGCATCCAGGATCGCAACGCCGATACGGTCTTTGACGCTCGAGCCCGGGTTGTAGAACTCGAGCTTGGCGAGCACCGTCGCCTCGGCTCCCTCCGTCACCCGGTTGAGCCGCACGAGCGGGGTGTTGCCGAACGCGGAAGTGATGTCGGAGTGGATGCCGGCCATGGAATGCCTTTCGGGGAGGTGTCGGGTCGCCGATCCAGCCTAGGGGAGCGGGTGGGCGCCCGCGTCGAATGTGTCGCCCGTCGACATGTTGGCGAACGACTCGAGGCGCGGCAGCACACCCGCCGCGGGTAAGGTTGAGGCGCCCATGGCTGCCTCGACCCTCCGCGCCGCGCTCGACGACGCTGTCGAGCAGTTGGCGCGCGCGGGCGTGCCCGACCCGGCGGTGGACGCGGAACTGCTCGCGGCGCACGCGCTCGGCGCGTCGCGCGGCCACGTGCAGGCGGCGTCGGTCCGCGGCGACGC
>NZ_JASGEC010000022.1:0-4605 GCF_047606685.1 Microbacterium sp. | reverse complement strand
GGCGGCGAGCGCGTCGCCCCCGGCGTCGAGCCCGACGAGGAACCCGGCCAGCGACGCGTCGCCGGCACCGGCGGTGTTGGCGAGCCGGGGTGCCGTCGCGTGGGCGTGCACGATCCGGTCGGCCGTCACCGCGAGCACGCCGTCGGCGCCCATGCTCACGTACACGAGCTCGAGTCCGCGGCGAACGAGCGTGCGCGCGGCGCCCGCCACGTCGCCGATCGTGCGCAGCGTGCGGCCGGTGAGCTCGGCGAGCTCGTGCGTGTTGGGCTTTGCCAGCGCCACCCCGGCGCCCCGGTCGACGAGCCGGACAAGGCCCGCGCCGCTCGTGTCGGCGCCCACGCGCACGCCGCGGGTCGCCGCCGCCTCCAGCAGCGGGCCGAGGTCGGCCGGTTCGCCGTCGACCGCCGGCAGAGTACCGCACACCACAAGCCACCCGGCATCCACCTCGTCGATGGCCTCGACCGTCGCCGCCAGCGCCCGCTGCCACGACTCCCCCGTGAGCGGCGGCGTCGGGGCGTTCACCTTCGTCGTGGCGCCGTCGGCGTCGATGATCGACGTGTTCACGCGCGTCGCCCCGGGCACAGCGACCGGGCGCAGCAGCGCGGCGTGCGGCGACCCCGCCGCGAACACCAGATCGTCCGCGCCGAGCACCACGACGGCGGCCGTCGGCACCGACGCGTGCGCGAGCGCGGCCGACAGGTTGACGCCCTTTCCGCTCAGCTCTCGCTCATATGCCGATGCGCGCATGAAAGCTCCGCGCACGAGCTCGTCCACGCGATAGGTCGCGTCGACCGCGCCCGCCGCCGTGAAGGTGACGACCGGCGTGCTCACCCCGCGGCCCCGTGGCTGATGAGGCCGGCCAGGCGCGCCACCTCGGCGGCCACCGCCTCGCGGGCGGGCCGCACGTACGTGCGCGGGTCGACCACGGCGGAGTCGGCGGCAAGCGCCTCGCGCACCGCGGCGGTGAAGACGACGTTCAGATGCGTGCCGATGTTGATCTTGCGCATTCCCGCGACGATCGCGCGGTCGATGCCGCTGTCGGGCACGCCGCTCGAGCCGTGCAGCACGAGCGGCACGGGCACGCGCTCCGCGAGCCGCGCGATGAGCCCCTCGTCGAGCGAGGCCTCGCGGCTGGTCATGGCGTGCGAGCTGCCGACCGCGACCGCGAGCGCGTCGACGCCCGTGGCCGCGACGAACGCCGCCGCGTCGTCGACGTCGGTGCGCACGCCGGGTGTGTGCGCCCCGCCCTTGCCGCCGACCTCGCCGAGCTCGGCCTCCACCCACACGCCGTGCTCGTGGGCGCGGGCGACGACCGACGCCGTGCGCGCGACATTCTCGGCGTCGTCGAGGTGCGCCCCGTCGTACATCACCGACGGCAGGCCGAGCGCGATCGCCTCCTCGACGAGCTCGACGTCGGTGGCGTGGTCGAGGTGGACCACGATCGGGGCGGTGGATGCCTCGGCCAGGCGCAGCGCCGCCGCGGCGGCGGGCGCGACGCCGCCGTGGAAGCGCACCGCGTTCTCCGACAGCTGCAGCACGACGCCCGCGCCGGCGCGCTCGGCGCCGGCCACGATCGCTTCGGCGAGCTCGAGCTGGACGAAATTGAACGCGCCCACCGCGCGGTGCGCCGTCAGCACGGCGCGCATGTCACTGAGCGGCATCCACACTCCTGTCCTCGATCTGAAACCGGTCGTCGGCGCGATCGGCGGTCGCGAGCACGAGCTCGGCGTTGCGCTGGTCGGTCCCCAGCGCCCACGCCCGCGCGGCGTCGGGGTCGCGGCCGTAGCGCTCGTGGCGGGCCACGAGCCACTGTTTGCGGCGCTCCTCCGGCGGCTCGACGAACCACACCTCGGCCAGCTCCGGCCGCACAGCCTGCCAACCGCTCTCGTTCAGCAGCAGGTAGTTGCCCTCGGTGATGACGAGGGGCACGTCGGGGTCCACGCGCACCGAACCGGCGATGGCCGCCTCCAGCGAGCGGTCGAACTCGGGCGCATAGACGACCTCGTCGGCGGCGCGGATGCGGCGCAGCAGCGCGACGTAGCCCGCCACGTCGAACGTGTCGGGCGCGCCCTTGCGGTCTGCCCGGCCGAGCCGCGCCAGCTCCGCGTCGGCGAGGTGGAACCCGTCCATCCCGACCAGCACCGCGTCGGGGCCGAGCGCGTCGAGCAGCGCGCGCGACAGCACGCTCTTGCCGGCGCCCGGCGCGCCGGCGATGCCGAGGATGGCACGCTCCGGCCGCGCGGCGAGGGCGCGGGCGCGCTCGACGAGATCGGCGACGGTGGCGACGCGGGCCTCCATCAGATCGGCTGCCCGGTCGGCAGCAGCACGAGGTCGCGCACGACGACGTGCGGCGGGCGCGTGAGCATGAACACGATCGCCTCGGCGACATCGGACGAGCGGATGCCGGTGCGCGCGGCGATCTGCTCGGCCTCCTCGGGCGAGCCGTGCGTGAAGCCCCACAGCGGGTTCAGGACGACACCGGGTGCCACGGCGCCGATCCGCACGCCGGTCTCGGCGGTCTGCCGGCGCACCGTGTGCACGAACGACTGCACGGCGTGCTTGCTCGCCGAGTACACCGGCTCCCACTCGATGTCCTGGTGGCCCGACACCGAGCTCGTGACGAGGATGTCGCCGGCCCCCTGCGCGACCAGGTGCGGCAGCGCCGCCCGCACGAGGGTCATCACCCCCGTGACGTTGGTGGCGACGAGGGCGGCGATGTCGGATTGGGCGGCGTCGACGAGGTCGCCGCCGACGTAGATGCCGGCGTTGGGCAGCACGATGTCGAGCCGCCCGAGGCTCTCGAGCGTCTCGGCGACGACGCGGTCGGCGGTCGCGGGGTCGGCGACGTCGGCGGCGATGGCGGTGACACGGTCGGGAGCGGTCGCTGCCAGCTCCGCGAGCTTGTCGGCCGAGCGCGCGACGGCCACCACGTGGCATCCCTCCGCGATCAGGGCCTGCGCCGTGGCGAGGCCGATTCCCGAGCTCGCGCCGGTCAGCACCGCGACCTTCCCGTTCAGCGCGGTCATGGCGTCTCCTCTCCGGCGGCGGCCAGTAGGGCGCGCCGATACAGTTCGTCGGGCCGCGTGTCGATGCGCTGCACCTCTTCGGGAGGCATGAACTGCGCTCCGCCCACCGCGTTCGCGCCGATGAGCACGCGCGCCACCTTCTGCATCATCGTGGTGATGCCGAGCACCTGGTCGGCCGACGCGCCGAGCGCGAACACGCCGTGGTTGCGCAGGTAGACGGCCTTGGGCGCCTCGCCGTGCCGGGCGATGTGGTCGCGCAGCAGCTCACGGACGGCGCGCGCGAGGCGGATGCCAGGATCGATGTACGGCACGAGCAGCGGGGTCGAGCCCAGCACCACGATCTGGTCGGGGAACAGCGCCCCGTCCACGAGCAGCTCGGCGGACTGCGAGCACAGCAGCGCGTTGACGCTGGTGGGATGGCTGTGCGCCACGACGCGCGCCTCGGTCGCCTCGTAGAGGACGACATGCAGCAGCGCCTCCACCGACGGCCGCCGGCCCTCGGCGCGGGCGATGGCAGAGAAGAAGGCGTCGACCTCGGCATCGCCCGCCTCGTCGTCGGCGATGAGGGCGACGGCGTCGGTGAGCGGCAGGCGCACGAAGTCGCCGGGCTCGGCGTGCTGCAGCACAACGCCGCTGGCCTTGACGAGCATGTCGTCGCCGACGCGGACGGACGTGTTGCCCTCGCCGAGGATGGCGGCGTCCATGGCCGGGTCGCCGAGGCGGCGGGAAAGGTCGACGAGCAGATCGAGCGGGGTCGTCTTCATGGCTAGATCGCGGTGTAGCCGCCGTCGACCACGAGCGTCTGGCCGGTGAGGTACGACGATGCCGACGACGCCAGCAGCAGCACGACCCCGTGCAGGTCGTCCGGCTCGCCCATCCGGCCCGCCGGGATCATCCCGACCCACTCGGTGGCCAGCTCGGGGTTCGCCTCGGTGAACTGGCGGGTCATGTCGGAGAGGATGTAGCCGGGGGCGATCGCGTTGACGCGGATGGCGGGCGCCCACTCCACCGCGAGCGAGGTCGCGAGGTGGTCGACGGCGGCCTTGGACGCGTTGTACGACGCCTGGTGCTGGGGGATGTTGGCGATGCGCCCCGACATCGAGGAGATGAGGATGGCCGAGCCCGTGCGGCCCTCGGCGATCAAGGGCCGGGCGAACGACTGCGTGGCGTAGAACGTGCCGTTCAGGTTGACGTCGACGACCTTGTTCCACACGGCGGGGTCGACCTCGGCGGCGTCGCCCCAGATCGTGATGCCGGCGGCCGTGATGAGCACGTCGGCGACACCGAGCTCGTCGCGGGCGTGCGCGAAGGCGGCCTCGACGGACGCCGGGTCGGTCACGTCGACGACCGCGGCCGCGGTGCGCGCGCCGGTGTCGGCGGCCAGGCGGCGGGCCGAGTCGGCGACGTCGGGCAAGAGGTCGAGCAGCGCGACGCTCGTGCCCTGGCGCGCGAGCGCGGAGGCAAGCGAGTAGCCGATGCCACGCGCGCCGCCGGTGACGACGGCGACGCGGCCGGCGAGATCAGGAAAGTTCATTGTGGCCTTCGGGTGGGCCGTGGTGGCCGGGGACGCGTCCCCGGC
>NZ_JASGEC010000021.1:0-11723 GCF_047606685.1 Microbacterium sp. | reverse complement strand
GAGACGATGGAAGCCCCGATCCACATCTCCAACGTCGCCCTCGTCGACCCCTCGACCAAGAAGCCGACCCGCGTCGGCCACCGGGTCGAGGAGCAGACGAAGGATGGCGTCAAGCGCACCGTCCGCGTGCGCTACGCGAAGAAGTCAGGCAAGGACCTCTGATATGGCAACCGCAACGACTGCCGCGGTGGCTGGCGCAACCCAGCCCCGCCTGAAGCAGAAGTACAACGACGAGATCAAAAAGCAGCTGCAGGACGAGTTCGGCTACGAGAACGTCATGCAGATCCCGGGCCTGGTCAAGGTCGTCGTCAACACGGGCGTCGGCGAGGCGGCCCGTGACAGCAAGGTGATCGAGGGCGCGGTCAACGACCTCACCCTCATCACCGGCCAGAAGCCGGTCGTCACCAAGGCCCGCAAGTCGATCGCGCAGTTCAAGCTGCGCGAGGGCCAGCCCATCGGCGCGCACGTCACGCTGCGCGGCAACCGCGCGTGGGAGTTCGTCGACCGCCTCGTGAACCTCGCGCTGCCGCGCATCCGCGACTTCCGCGGCCTGTCGGCCAAGCAGTTCGACGGCCACGGCAACTACACGTTCGGCCTGCAGGAGCAGTCGGTCTTCCACGAGATCGACCAGGACCGGATCGACCGCGTCCGCGGGTTCGACATCACGGTTGTGACGACGGCGAAGACGGATGCCGAGGGGCGCGCCCTGCTGCGCGCGCTCGGCTTCCCCTTCAAGGCGGACGACGCGCAGGCGTGACAACGCCGGTCGCTCAGCGGCCGGAACTCAGGAAGGTCGGCTGTCTTGCACAGGCATCCGAAACCGCATGAACAAAGGAACCAAGAAATGACAATGACAGACCCGGTCGCTGACATGCTGACCCGTCTGCGCAACGCGAACTCGGCGCACCACGACACCGTGACGCTCCCGAGCTCGAAGCTGAAGACCCACATCGCGGAGATCCTCAAGCAGGAGGGCTACATCGCGGACTGGGCGACCTCGGAGGCCCGCGTCGGCCAGAACCTGACGCTCACGCTGAAGTACGGCCCGAACCGCGAGCGGTCGATCGCCGGCATCAAGCGCGTCTCCAAGCCCGGCCTGCGCGTGTACGCGAAGTCCACCGAGCTGCCCACGGTCCTCGGCGGCCTCGGCGTCGCCATCCTGTCCACCTCCTCTGGCCTTCTCACCGACCGCCAGGCCGAGCAGAAGGGCGTGGGTGGGGAAGTCCTCGCCTACGTGTGGTGACCTGACATGTCTCGTATCGGACGTCTTCCCATCGACATCCCCGCCGGCGTCACCGTGACCGTCGACGGCCAGCAGGTCGCGGTCAAGGGCCCCAAGGGCGAGCTCTCGCTCTCGGTCACGCGCCCCATCGAGGTCTCCGTGGAGGAGGGCCAGGTGCTGGTCACCCGCCCCGACGACGAGCGCCTCTCGCGCTCGCTGCACGGCCTCACGCGCACGCTCATCAACAACAACATCATCGGTGTCACCCAGGGCTACACCAAGGGCCTCGAGGTCGTCGGCACGGGCTACCGCGTCGCACAGAAGGGCGGCTCGGTCGAGTTCGCCCTCGGCTTCTCGCACCCCGTCCTGGTCGAGCCCCCGACGGGCATCACGTTCACGGTCGAGGGCAACAACAAGCTCACGGTGAGCGGCATCGACAAGCAGGCCGTCGGCGAGGCGGCCGCCAACATCCGCAAGATCCGCAAGCCCGAGCCGTACAAGGGCAAGGGCATCCGCTACGCCGGCGAGGTCGTGCGTCGCAAGGCCGGAAAGGCTGGTAAGTAACAATGGCTGTGAAGTCGAAGTCCGACGCCCGCGCGCGTCGTCACGCACGCCTTCGCAAGAAGGTCGCCGGCACCGAGGCGCGCCCGCGCCTGGTCGTGACCCGTTCCGCGCGCCACGTGTTCGTGCAGCTGGTCGACGACAGCAAGGGCCACACCGTGGCATCCGCGTCCTCGCTCGAGGCAGACCTGCGCTCGTTCGACGGCGACAAGAAGGCCAAGGCGCGCAAGGTCGGCGAGCTCGTCGCCGAGCGCGCGAAGGCCGCCGGAGTCTCCGAGGTCGTGTTCGACCGCGGCGGCAACCGCTACGCGGGCCGAGTCGCGGCGATCGCCGACGGCGCCCGCGAAGGAGGGCTGAACCTGTGAGTGACGTGACCAACAACGTGGAGACCGAAGTGACCGACGCTGCCCAGACCGCCGCCCCCGAGGCGGCCGAGCCCCAGCGGGAGCGCGAGCCCCGCCGCGGCGGCCGCGAGCGCAACCCGAACCGCGACCGCAACTCGCGCGACCGCGGCGAGAGCCAGTTCCTGGAGCGCGTCGTCACGATCAACCGCGTGTCGAAGGTCGTCAAGGGCGGCCGCCGCTTCAGCTTCACGGCGCTCGTCGTCGTCGGCGACGGCAACGGCGTCGTGGGCGTCGGCTACGGCAAGGCCCGCGAGGTGCCCCTGGCGATCTCGAAGGGCGTCGAGGACGCGAAGCGCAACTTCTTCCGCGTGCCGCGCGCAGGGGTCACCATCCCGCACCCCGTGCAGGGCGAGGCCGCTGCCGGCGTCGTGCTGCTGCGCCCCGCCGCAGCCGGTACCGGTGTTATCGCCGGCGGCCCGGTGCGCGCGGTGCTCGAGTGCGCCGGCATCCACGACGTGCTGTCCAAGTCGCTCGGGTCGTCGAACACGATCAACATCGTGCACGCGACCGTCGAGGCGCTCAAGCAGCTCGAGGAGCCGCGTGCCGTGGCGGCGCGCCGAGGCCTGGACTTCGACCAGGTCGCTCCCGCGCGCCTCATCCGCGCCGAGGCCGCTGCGGCCGAGAAGGCGCGCGAGCAGAAGGTAGGTGCCTGATGGCCGCCCGTCTCAAGGTGACCCAGATCAAGTCCAAGGTGAGCGAGAAGCAGAACCAGCGCGACACGCTGCGCAGCCTCGGTCTGAAGCGGATCGGCGACTCGGTCGTCCGTCCCGACGACTCGCAGACGCGCGGGTACGTCAAGACCGTCGCCCACCTCGTGAAGGTTGAGGAGATCGACTGATGGCCGAGAAGGCTGAGAAGGCGACCGAAGAGGTCGTCAAGGACAAGGCTCCGGCAAAGAAGAAGGACGCCGCCGCCAAGGCTCCGGCGAAGAAGAAGGATGCCGCGGCATCCCGCCCCGGCGTGCTCAAGGTGCACCACCTGCGCCCGGTTCCCGGCGCCCACACCGCCAAGACCCGCGTGGGCCGCGGCGAGGGCTCCAAGGGCAAGACCGCCGGCCGCGGCACCAAGGGCACCAAGGCCCGCTACCAGGTCCGCCAGGGCTTCGAGGGCGGCCAGATGCCGTTGCACATGCGCACGCCGAAGCTGCGCGGGTTCAAGAACCCGTTCCGCGTCGAGTACCAGGTGGTCAACCTGGCCAAGCTCGCCGAGCTGTACCCGAAGGGCGGCGATGTGACCGTCAGCGACCTCGTCGCCAAGGGCGCGGTGCGCAAGAACGAGAAGGTCAAGGTGCTCGGAGACGGCGACATCGCCGTCAAGCTCAACGTCGCGGTCGACAAGGTCTCCGGCTCGGCCGAGCAGAAGATCGTCGCCGCGGGCGGCACCGTCAAGTAGCACACGGGTGCGGGGCGGAACCTGCCCCGCACCCGGTGCCCACCGGGCCGAGCGCGGCCTGGGCTAGGCTGGATGTCTGCGCGCACCGAGTGTGCCAGGACCCCAATCGGGAGGCAAGTGTTGTTCAGCGCCATCGGGCGGATCATCCGCACGCCGGATCTTCGGCGCAAGATCGCTTTCACGTTGGGGATCATCATCCTCTATCGGATGGGCGCGCACGTGCCGTCGCCGTTCGTCGACTTCCCCAACGTGCAGTCCTGTCTGAGCGAGTCCGCGGGCACCCAGGGCCTGCTCTCGCTGGTGAACCTGTTCTCCGGCGGGGCACTGCTGCAGCTGTCGATCTTCGCGCTGGGTGTGATGCCGTACATCACCGCGACGATCATCACGCAGCTGTTGCGCGTCGTCATCCCGCACTTCGAGACCCTCCACAAGGAGGGCCAGGCCGGCCAGGCCAAGCTGACGCAGTACACCCGCTACCTCACGATCGCGCTCGCTCTGCTGCAGTCGACGACGCTGGTGACCGTGGCCCGCAGCGGCCAGCTCTTCGGCGGCACCGGCATCGCGGCGTGCGAGCAGCTGCTCACCAACGACGCGTGGTGGGCGCAGCTGCTCATGATCATCACGATGACCGCCGGCACCGGCCTCATCATGTGGTTCGCGGAGCTCGTGACCGAGCGCGGCGTCGGCAACGGCATGTCGCTGCTGATCTTCACGTCGATCGCGGCGAGCTTCCCGTCGGCGATGATGGCGATCTGGAACGCCCGCGGATTCGAGGTCTTCCTGCTCGTGATCGCGGTCGGGCTCGTCGTGGTCGCCCTCGTGGTGTTCGTCGAGCAGTCTCAGCGGCGCATCCCCGTGCAGTACGCCAAGCGCATGGTCGGCCGGCGCACGTACGGGGGAACGAACACGTACATCCCGATCAAGGTCAACATGGCGGGAGTCATCCCCGTCATCTTCGCCTCGTCGCTGCTGTACCTGCCTCTGCTGGTCGCCCAGTTCAACCAGCCGGCTGCGGGCCAGGAGCCCGCGGGCTGGGTCGTGTGGATCAACAACTACTTCTCGACAGGCGACAACCCGCTGTACATGGCGGTGTACTTCCTGCTCATCATCGGCTTCACCTACTTCTACGTCGCGATCACGTTCAACCCCGTCGAGGTCGCTGACAACATGAAGAAGTACGGCGGCTTCATCCCGGGCATCCGCGCCGGGCGGCCGACGGCCGAGTACCTCGACTACGTGCTCACCCGCATCACGCTGCCCGGGTCGATCTACCTCGGCCTCATCGCGCTCGTGCCGCTGGTGGCGCTGGCGACGGTCGGCGCGAACCAGAACTTCCCGTTCGGTGGGGCATCGATCCTCATCATCGTCGGCGTCGGGCTTGAGACCGTGAAGCAGATCGACGCGCAGCTGCAGCAGCGCCACTACGAAGGGCTCCTCCGATGACGGCGGACCGACCAGCTCCTCAGCCCGCCCGGCTGCTCATCGTCGGGCCGCAAGGCTCGGGCAAGGGCACGCAGGGCGTGCGCATCGCCGACGCGCTCGGCATCGTCGCGATCTCCACCGGCGACGTCTTCCGCGCCGCGGTGCACGCCGGCAGCGACCTGGGCGCCCAGGTCAAGAGCGTCATCGAGGCGGGCGACCTCGTCTCGGACGAGCTCACGTTCGCGGTCGTGCGCGACCGCTTGCAGCAGCCGGACGCCGCCGAGGGGTTCCTCCTCGACGGGTTCCCGCGCAACCTCGCGCAGGCGGGCATGCTCGACGACTACCTCGCCGAGCGCGGCGAGCCGCTCACGGCGGTTATCGAGCTCGGCGTGCCGCGGGCCGTGAGCATCGCGCGCATCGCCGAGCGCGCGCGCGAGCAGGGCCGCACCGACGACACCGAAGAAGTCATTGCCAACCGGCTGTCGATCTACGAGCGCGAGACGGCGCCGATCTTGCAGGTGTACAGTGACCACGGCTTGCTCGCCGTCATCGACGGCGTGGGCTCGCTCGACGCGGTGACCGACCGCATCATGAGCGCGCTGCGGGCGCGTGGCGTCGCGCCGCGCGCCTGACATGGGTTTCGGCCGCGGGATCTACAAGACGCCCGCACAGCTGCGGGCGATGATCGAGCCCGGACTGATCACCGCCGCCGCTCTCGACGCGGCGCGCGAGCTCATCGCCCCCGGGGTGACGACGCTGGAGCTGGATGCTGCGGCGGCCGACGTCATCCGCTCCCGCGGGGCGCGCTCGAACTTCCAGCTCGTGCGCGGCTACCGGCACACGGTGTGCGTCTCGGTGAACGAGCAGGTCGTGCACGGCATCCCGGGGAACCGCGAGCTCGAACCGGGCGACATCGTCTCGATCGACGCCGGCGCGGAGCACCGCGGCTGGAATGGCGACTCGGCGATCACGGTGGTGCTGCCCGACCCTGCCCGCCCCGGCGTGGTCGCGGAGCGCGAAGAGCTGTCGCGCGTGACGGCGCGGTCGCTGTGGGCGGGCATCGCGGCGCTCGCGACGGCGCGGCACGTCGGCGACGTCGGTGCGGCGATCCAGGACTCGATCGAGCAGTCGGGGCAGGGCTACGGCATCCTCCGCGAGTACGTCGGGCACGGGATCGGGCGCAAGATGCACGAGGCGCCGTCGGTGTTCAACTACCGCACCGCCGACCCGGGGCCGGAAGTGCGGCCGGGCCTCGTGCTCGCGATCGAGCCGATGGTGGTGGCCGGCTCGGACGCGACGTTCGTGGAGGACGACGGCTGGACAGTGTCGACGATCGACGGCACGGCCGGCTCACATTGGGAACATAGCGTCGCCGTGCACGATGGCGGTGTCTGGGTGCTCACCGCGCCGGACGGCGGCGCCGCGGGGCTCGCGCCGTTCGGGGTGGCGCCCGTGCCGATCGGATAGGGAAAGAAATGGCAACAGCAGCACGCAGGAACTGGTTCGCGATCTGGGTGAGCATCGTCGCGGTGGCGGCGATCGTCGCCGTCGGCGTGCTGGTGGTGTGGATGAACAACCTGGCGACCGACCCGGGGGAGCAGCCGCAGGGCGCCATCGTGGACCAGGACACGGGCGCGATCACGTTCGGCAGCGGGTCGAACACCGTCGACACCTACATCGATTTCATGTGCCCCTATTGCCAGCAGTTCGAGGAAGCCGAGGGCAAAGACATCCGCGACCTCGTCGCCGACGGCAGCATCACGCTCAACCTGCATCCCGTCGCCATCCTCGACCGGCTGTCGTCGGGAACGGAGTACTCCAGCCGCGCCGCGAGCGCGATGTACGCGGTGGCCGCCGCAGACCCCGACAACGCGTACGCGTTCATGCAGGCGATGTACGAGAACCAGCCCTTGGAGAACTCGACGGGCCTGACCGACGAGGAGATCGTGCAGATCGCGCGGGATGCCGGCGTGGATGTGACCTCCGAGCTGGAGACCGCGATCACGTCGCACGAGTACATCGACTTCGCGCAGTCGCAGCAGTTGCCGGATGGCGCCACCGGCACCCCCACGCTGGTCGTGAACGGCGAGCTCGTCGACGTGACCATGGACGTGCAGACCGACATCGTCGACCGCTTGGAGTAGTTGCGCGCCGAGCCCCGACTTGCGCGCCGAGCCCCGCCTTGCGCGCCGAGCCCCGCCTTGCGCGCCGAGCCCCGCCTCGCGCGCCGAGACCCACCAATCACGGCGGGGCCCACTCAGCGGCGGTGGGTTTCGCGAGGCGCGATGGGTTTCGACGCGGGCAACGACCTCGGGCTCGTTCCCACCGTCGCAAGCAGCGCCTCGCGGCGCGGACCAACGCGGGGCACGCCCATCCGGTCGAGTTGCTCCTCCAGCGGCGTGACGCCCAGTGTCGCGGCCCAATCCCACCGGCCGAGCGTGCTGCAGTGCCGGTAGAGGCGCAGTTCGCGCTGCTTCTCGGCGCGCGTCCGTGCGATCGTCTCCTCCGCGGTGGACCCCCGGTATTTCTCGTAGCCGTCGGATTCTCCCATCGCGAGGATGCGTTTCCACCAGAAGTCCACTCGGTCTTTGTGGCCGTCGGTGACGAACTCGACCTGCAGCTCTGGCGTCTCGAAGCCACACCACAGCACGACAACGCGGCTCACGCTCTCTCCTGCCGACTCCGACCGCGGATCCAGGAGGGGAAGCAGCAGCTCGAGTTGTCGTGCCCCGCGCATCCCTGCGCACGCGCGGGCGATCGCGCTGAGCTCGTCGATGGATGTCGTCCCGCCCTGCGCGGGCGAGAGCACCGCGTCGCCGACGGCGACCGCGAACGCCGGTGGCAGCACGCGCATGAGATCGGCCGCCGTTCGAGCGGGCGAGGTCGCCCGCACGTGGCTGATCGTGACGATTTCACGCTCAGCGCTGATGCCGTGGACCACGACGTCGCCGAAGCGGCGCGACTTGCCTCCCGGTGTCGAGAGCACGTGGATGTCGCGTGGCTCGCCGAAGATCGGAAGGCCCAAGAGCACCGCCGCAGACTCGTAGGCGAACACCGCCTCCGGGTGCAGCAGAGCGTACGCGTGGACGCGGGCGCGATATCTCTCCCAGGGGCGCAGCTCCGCCCAGCGCTGCGCGTCGGCGTGGACGCCTCGGCGCACGCGGTGGAACCGGCCATGGCGCAGGTCGACGCCCGCGAGCGGCGCCTCGGCGACGAGGATGAGGGCAATGGGGGATGCGGGAAGCCGCGCGAGAGTCGTCATGCGAACAGTGTCGAGGGGCGCCGCCTCCGACGGGCGTCGCCGCCCGAGATTGTGGATGGCGCGGTGCCGCGATCGTGCCTGTGCAGGAACAACTGCCGCGCGATTCCGCGCGATACCCGGTTGGCGCGTCGAAACCCCGTTCCGCGCCGCGGGCATCGTCGCTGCCGACATCCACTCCGGGCGTCTATACCCTTCAGCGGCGTCGATACCCGCCCGCGCCGCCGGTCCCCGCCCGCGGCGTCGATACCCACGCCGCCGACGAGGGTGTCGGCGCGGAAGGTGGGTTTCGGCGCGGAAGGTGGGTTTCGGCGCGGAGAGTGGGTTTCGGCGCTATGGGTCGGTCTCGAGGCGCACGGTTGTCGGTGCGAACGTGGGCGCCGGTCCCCGTCCGCGGGCGCGAGGCCCGCTGCGGGTGCCGGTCCCCGCCCGCGGCGTCGATACCCACGCCGCCGACGAGGGTTTCGGCGCGGAGAGTGGGTTTCGGCGCGGAGAGTGGGTTTCGGCGCGATTGGCGAGTTTCGGCGCCATGGGCGGGCGGCCGGCGACACGTGCTCCGGGCGTGCCGCGGGGAGTGCGGTAGCATCCGAATCCCCGGAGGACCACCGCATGCGCGACACCGCACCCGCCCGCGGCGCGATCGCGTCGCCGCACAGCCGCGCCACCGCGGCGGGCGCCCGTGCGCTGCGGGCCGGGGGCAACGCCATCGACGCCGCCCTCGCCGCCGCGGCGACGCTGTGCGTCGTCTATCCGAACAACGTCGCGCTGGGCAGCGACCTGGTCGCGCTCGTGCGCCGCCCCGACGGCCGCCTCACCGTGGTCAACGCCACGGGCAGCGCGGGGGCGGGCGTGCGCCCGGCTGAGATGCGCGCCCGCCACGGCGACCGCCTGCCCGTGCGCGGCGTGGACACCGTGACGCTGCCCGGCGCCGTGCGGGGGTGGGACGCGCTGCACCGGCTGGGCGCGGCGCGAGCGTGGCGAGAGCACTTCGACGACGCGGTGGATGCCGCAGCGCACGGCGTGCCGACGGCGCGCTCGGTCGCGAACGCGATCCGCGACGAGCGGGCCGACCTCGAAGCCGACCCCGGGTGCCGTGCGCTCTTCCTTCCCCGCGGCGAAGCGCTCGCCGAAGGCGCGCCCCTGGCGCAGCCCGCGCTTGCCGCCACGCTCGGCGCCATCCGCGACGGCGGCGCCGACGTGTTCTACACCGGCCCCGTTGCCCGCCGCTGGCTGGGCGGGCTGCGGGCGCTGGGCTCCGCGCTCACCGCCGACGACGCGCGCGTGTGGCAGCCGGAGACCACCGTGCCGCTGACTCGCGCGCACGAGCAGTGGCGGGTGTCGACCAGCCCTCCGAACACGCAGGGCTTCGCCCTCCTGCGCGCGCTCGGGCGGGTGCGCGGTCTCGCGGACCCGCTCGGAACGGATGCCGGGCGGCTCGCCCGCGTCTTCGCCGCCAGCAACGCGGTGCGCGACGCGCACCTGGCTGATCCGCGATTCGGCGGGCCGCCCGGCGACCGGCTCATCGAACTGCCCGAGCCTGCCGATGGCGCCGATGCGCTCGACGCGCGGCCCGCTGGCGACACCGTCGGGATCAGCGCGGCCAGCTCGGACGGATGGGCGGTCTCGCTCATCCAGTCGATCTACTTCGGCTTCGGCGCGTGTGTGCTAGAGCCCGAGACCGGCATCCTGTTCCACAACCGCGGCACGTCGTTCTCGCTCGCGCCGGAGCGACCCCACGCGCTGCGCCCGGGCGCCCGGCCACCGCACACGCTGATGCCCGTGCTGGTCACGCGCGAGGGCGAGCTCGCCTGGGCGTCGTCGACGATGGGCGGGCAGGCGCAGCCGCAGATCCACACACACGTGCTGCTGCGCGCCTTCGCCGGGTCGGGTGCGGTCGAGGCGGTCGCCGCGGCGCGGTGGGCGATCGGGCGACAGGATGCCGGCGACACCGCGCTCACCGCGACGGTGGAGGCGGGCGTCGGGCAGGATGCCGTGTCAGCGCTGGCAGAGGCCGGGTTCCAGATCAAGCGCGTGCCCGACGCGGATGAGCTGCTCGGCCATGCAAACCTCGTCGCCGCCGCGCCGGACGGGTACGAGGCGGCGAGCGACCCGCGGTCGGATGGCGCAGCCGAGGTCGTGCCGACGTGACCGCGTTTTGCCGCGGCATCCGATATCACGTATGATTGATCCTTGGTGCCTTGCGCCTTTATTGGCGTGTCGCGGCACCGACAACCCCCATCCACCGCAGACCGGCCGGTCTGCACGAGCGTTAGCGAGGCTATGGCCAAGAAAGACGGTGTCATCGAGATCGAGGGCACGGTGTCGGAGGCGCTGCCCAATGCGATGTTCCGCGTTGAGCTCACCAACGGACACAAGGTGCTCGCGACGATCTCCGGGAAGATGCGGCAGAACTACATCCGCATCATCCCCGAGGACCGCGTGGTCGTGGAGCTCAGCCCCTACGACCTGACCCGCGGCCGCATCGTCTACCGCTACCGCTAGACCGGTCGAGAAGTAACGGCTGTCTCTCCCGGCCCCGGCCGGACCACGACAGCACGAAGACAGCGAACAGGAACATCATGAAGGTCAACCCGAGCGTCAAGCCGATCTGCGATCACTGCAAGGTGATCCGCCGACACGGGCGCGTCATGGTCATCTGCAAGTCCAACCCGCGCCACAAACAGCGCCAGGGTTGAGCCGGAGCGGATCACGATTGAGCGAGGACGCCGAAGGCACCCGAGTCGAAATCCGCGCAACACCACAACTCAACACAACAAACAGGCAGGATCAGATCCTCCGTCGGCGCGAGTCGACGGGAGGGGACACCTCGGGTCGGAGGCCCGGGCACCGATCCTGCTCCACACCTCCGACTCACTCCCAGGAGAACCCGCATGGCACGTCTGGCCGGCGTCGACATCCCGCGCGACAAGCGCGTGGTCATCGCCCTCACCTACATCTACGGCATCGGCCGTACCCGCTCGCACGAGATCCTCGCCGCGACCGGGATCGACGAGAACATCCGCGTCAAGGACCTCACCGACGACCAGCTGATCGCGCTGCGCGACAGCATCGACGGCACCTACAAGGTGGAAGGCGACCTGCGCCGCGAGGTGGCCGCCGACATCCGCCGCAAGGTCGAGATCGGCTCGTACGAGGGCCTGCGCCACCGCCGCGGCCTGCCCGTGCGCGGCCAGCGGACCAAGACCAACGCCCGCACGCGCAAGGGTCCGAAGCGCACCGTCGCCGGCAAGAAGAAGGCCCGCTAAGCGGCCGCGCACAAGGAGAGCAGAGCAATGGCACAGGCCAAGACCGCCGCGCGCAAGCCGCGCCGCAAGGAGAAGAAGAACATCGCCGTGGGCCAGGCCCACATCAAGTCGACGTTCAACAACCCGATCGTCTCGATCACCGACCCGTCGGGCGCCGTCATCAGCTGGGCGTCGTCGGGCGGCGTGGGCTTCAAGGG
>NZ_JASGEC010000020.1:0-2949 GCF_047606685.1 Microbacterium sp. | reverse complement strand
GGCCGCCGAGCTCGCGCGCGGCGGCCAGCGCGCGGCGCTCGTCGACGCCGACTCGCACGCCCCGTCGCTCGCGCTCGCGCTGGGCTTGGCCGACGAGGGACCGGGCTTTGCCGCCGCGTGCCGGCAGAGCGAGCGCGGCGGGCTCGACCGCGCCGAGCTCGAGCGCATCAGCACGCCGGTGCGAGTGGCCGGCGGAACCGTGGGCGTGCTGACCGGCATCAACCGCCCGTCGCGCTGGCCCGAGCTCACCGAGGCCCGCGTCGCGGCTGCCCTGGACGCGTGCCGCGACTGGGCCGACCACACCGTCGTCGACGTGGCGGCGGCGCTGGAGCGCGACGAGGAGATCGTCAGCGACCTCGACGGGCCGCGCCGCAACGCCGCAACGCTGGCCGCGTTGGCGGCGGCGGACGCCGTGGTCGCGGTGCTGTCGGCCGACCCGCTGGGAGCGTCGCGCTTCGTGCGCGGCCACGCCGAGCTGCGCGCGATCGTGGGCGCCACGCCGATCACGGTGCTGGCCAACAAGCTGCGGCCGGGCGCGCTCGGCATCGACCCGCGCGGCCAGATCCGCCAGACGCTCGACCGCTTCGCCGGCGTGTCGCAGGTGTCGTTCCTGCCGCTGGACCCGCGGTCGGCCGACGCCGCGATGCTCTCGGCGCGCCCGGTCGCAGAAGTCGCGCCGCGCTCGCCGTTCGCGCTGGCGATGCGCCGCGTTGCCGAGGACGTGGCCGCGGCGCTGCCGCGCGGCGAGCCGGAGGCATCCACCTCCGCCGCCACCCGCCGCTCCCGGCGGGCCTCGCGCGCAGATCGCCGCTCATGGCGCAGACGGGAAGCGACCGTCGCATAGGCTTGTGCGGTGTCCACGCTCAGTGATCTTGTCTACGCGCAAGGTCAGGCGAACGAGGCAGACATCGAGTGGCTGCACCGTCTGGTCAGCGACGGGCAGCTGCTCGCCGACCTCGCGTCCGCCGACATCGTCGTGTGGGTGCCGACCTTCGAGGACACGTTCATCGCGGTCGCCCACACGCGGCCGAGCGGGGCGGCGACGCTGTTCTACCGCGACATCGTCGGCGCCCGCGTGCGGCCCCAGTGGCGCACCCAGGTGCGCGACGCCTTCCGCGACGCCCGCATCGTCGATTCCGCGGCTCCCGACTGGTTCGAGGAGACGCCCACGCGCGTGCGCGCCGTTCCGATCGTGCGTGCGACGCGCGGCGACTCCGCCGCCAGCGTGGTCGGCGTTCTGACGCGGCACACGAACCTCGGCGAGTCGCGCACGCCCAGCCGCCAGCAGATCACATTCAACGACTGCGCCGACGACCTGTTCCACATGATCGCCTCGGGGGAGTTCCCTGATCCCGAGTCGCCGGCGGTGCCGCGGCGGGGCGCGCCGCGCGCGTCCGACGGGCTGATCCGCCTCGACGTCGACGGCACGGTCACCTTCGCCAGCCCGAACGCCCTGTCCGCGTTCAACCGCATGGGCTTCGACGACGAGCTGGAGGGGGAGTCGCTGCTGGAGGTGTCCACGCGCATCCTTCCCGACACGCACCAGTTCGACGAGAGCATGCCGGTCGTCGTCAGCGGGCGCGCGCCGTGGCGCGCCGACATCGAGGCCCGCGGCGTCTCGGTGTCGCTGCGGGCGATCCCGTTGCGCGACCATGGCGCGCGCATCGGCGCGATCGTGCTGTGCCGCGACGTGACCGAGATCCGCCACCAGGAGCAAGAGCTCATCACGAAGGACGCGACGATCCGCGAGATCCACCACCGCGTCAAGAACAACCTGCAGACCGTGGCCTCGCTGCTGCGCATCCAGGCCCGCCGCACCCACTCGGACGAAGCCCGCGACGCGCTTACCCAGGCGATGCGGCGGGTGTCGGCGATCGCGGTGGTGCACGACACGCTGTCAGAGGGGCTCGCGCAGAACGTCGACTTCGACGAGGTGTTCGACCGCGTGCTGCGGCTGGTCGCCGAAGTCGCCGCCGCGCCGAACACGCGGGCGCAGACGCACTCGAGCGGCGCGTTCGGCATCCTGCCCAGCGAGTACGCGACTCCGCTCGCGCTCGCGCTCACCGAGCTGGTCACCAACGCGGTCGAGCATGGCCTCGACGGCAAGGAGGGCCACGTCGAGATCATCGCCGACCGCGGCGACGAGCATCTGACGGTGCGGGTGCGCGACACCGGCGTCGGGCTGCCAGAGGGCCAGGTCGGCCGCGGCCTGGGCACTCAGATCGTGCGCACGCTCATCCAGGGCGAGCTGGGCGGCACGATCGACTGGCACACGATCATGGGCAGCGGCACCGAGGTGACGATCGAGATCCCGCTGCGCTACATCGAGCCGGCGCTCACCCCGTAGCGCCGTCGGTCGTTGAGCGAGCCGCAGGCGAGACGAAACGCGGCGCTACGACGCGCGGCGCGCGCGGGCGGCGCGGCGCTTCAGAGCACGGCGCTCGTCTTCGGACAGGCCCCCCCACACGCCCGAGTCCTGGCTGGTCTCCAGGGCGTACTGGAGGCAGATCTCCGTCACCGTGCAGCGTGCGCAGACCGACTTGGCCTTCTCGATCTGGTCGACCGCCGGCCCGGTGTTCCCCACGGGGAAGAAGAGCTCTGGGTCGACAGTGAGGCAGGCGGCTCGATCGCGCCAGTCCATGGTGATGCTCCTTGTTGCGTTGCGTGAGTCAGCGAGTGCTTGGGCGACCCCTCGGGTCGGGTACCCTGTGTGAGTTGCGAGCAGACGCTCGCCCCACTTCGCTGTGGGAGCACATGGCCATCGGCAATGCTTTCACGGAACAGGTGGGCGAATCAAGCATTTTCACGGCGTGAACGACGCATTTTGCTGAGTCTTCGCCGAGTGCCGATGAAGGATCTCCCATGAGCGACGAGTACCCGCAGCCGCCGGCGCGGCGGCCGCGCGCGGGTGCCGCGGTGGCCGCGGCGGCGCTCGTCGCGATCGAGGGC
>NZ_JASGEC010000019.1:0-4806 GCF_047606685.1 Microbacterium sp. | reverse complement strand
GTCCATGAACGGCAGCCACTGGAAGTCGGGCTGGACGGTGTCGGACACGCCGGCGAAGAACTCGTTCACCTTCTGCCCGCCGTAGAACTCGTTCTCCTGGCTGAGGAACTCGTCAGACTGGAGCGTGGCGTTCGTGGTGGGGAACAGGAACTGCTCGTTGGCGAGCATGAGCGCGGAGTCGGCATCGGTGTTGATGAACTTCGCGAGCTCGTAGGCTGCGATCTTGTTCTCGCTGGTGACCATGACGGCATCCGTCGATCCGCCCCAGTTGCCCGAGACATCCTCTCCCGCCTCCCACTGCGGGATCTTTCCGGCCGCCCACTTGCCGCTGGTGTCCTTGGCCGTTCCTTGCAGGAACACCGGACCCCACGCGGCGACCTGCCAGCTGGCGTACTTGCCCTTAGCCAGGCCCTGGTACCACGAGTCGTTGAAGTCGGCGTCGACGGACACGAGGTCTTTGGAGATCAGGTCCTGCCAGTACGACACGACCTTCTGGGTCTCGGGCGAGTCGAGGTTGATCGACACGGTCTTGTCGCCGTCGTAGGCGAACGGCTGCGCGCCCGCCTGCCAGAACAGGCCCACCATCTGGCCGGGGTCGTTGCCCGGCATGTTGGTGATGTACGACCCGGTCTTCGACTTCACGGCCTCGGCCGCCGTGGCGAAGTCGTCCCACGTCGCAGGAGCCTCGGTGATGCCGGCCTTGTCGAAGAGGTCCTTGCGGTAGAGGTTGCCGAGCGGGCCGGAGTCTTGCGGCACGGCCCAGACGCCCTGCTCGTTGGCGACCTGGTTCCACACCCACTCCACGAACTGGTCCTTGGTGTCGGCGGCGCCGTACGGGGTGAGGTCGGCCAGGCTCGCGGTCTGCCGGAACGAGGGCACGTACTGGTACTCGATCTGCGCCACGTCCGGCGCGCCCTTGCCCGCCTTCAACGCCGCGCGCAGCTTCGGGTAGTGCTGTGTGCCGCCGCCGGTGTTGACGACCTTGACTTTGATCTTCGGGTACTTCGCCTCGAACAGGTCGACCTCCTTCTGGATGTCGGGCACCCACGTCCAGAAGGTGAGCTCGGTCTCGGTGTTCAGCGCCTTGTCGATGTCCGCCTGCGAGACCGGGGCGGTGCTTTCCTGCGTCTGGCCGCCGCCGGACGCGCAGCCGCTCAACGCGAGCCCGGAGGCCAGTGCGATCGCTCCGAGCGCCATTGCCTTGCGTGATCGTTTCATGATTTCTCTCTCGGTGTTGGGATGGGCAGTGTCCTGCCCGTGGCGACCTCGAACAGCCGCGCGTCGCGGGGGTCGAGGACGATGGTGTCTCCCGGCCCGTGCGCATCGCCGGAGGCGAGGTCGCGCAGGGCGCAGGGAGCGGTGACGGGATGCCGGGAGCCCGACCAGTTCGACACGAACGCCAGCGCGGCCTCGCCTGCGCGGCCAGTGGCGACGGTGACCTCGCGCGGCGCGCTCCAGCGCTGGCGCTGCGTGTCGGGCACGAGCCAGCGGCCGATGCTGCGGGCCAGCTCGGGGTTCGGCACCGTGGCCACGTAGCTCACGCGGCCGTCGCCGTGCGCGCGCGTGGTCACGGCGGCGCGCGCGCCGAACTCCGTCGCGGCGAAGCCCGCCACCACGCGCGCGTCGTCGACCTCCAGCAGATCGGCCCAGCCGATGCCGGCCGCGCCCGGCTCCAGGTCGATCTCGCCCGCGGAGTGCACCGGCAGCGGTGAGGAGAGGTTCGTGTACTCCTCGTAGTGGACCCCGGCGGGCCCGGCGAGCCGCGCGGGGGCGACCTCGAGCCGCGCCCGGGCGAGGTCGTCGCCGTACCCGGTGCGGATGCCGACCACGAGGTGGCCGCCGGCTTCGGCGTAGGCGGCGAGCTTGTCGAGCACGGCGTCCTCGGCCACGTAGACGGCGGGGGCGACGAGCACGGGGAACTGGGTGACAAGCTCGTCCAGCGGAGCCTGGAGGAACTGCCGCACGTGCTGCACGCGCAGCTGGATGCCCGCCTCGAACAGGCCGTGGTGCCACGCGTCGAAGATGTCGGTGTACGCGTCCGTGTTGGGCGAGCCGTCCGCCTGCGCGAGCGGTGTGAAGAAGTTCCACGACCACTTCGTGTCGGTCGACCACAGCATCAGCGCATCGGCGTCGGGCGCGTAGTCGTCCAAGGCCCCGCCGATGCGGCCGAGCGCCGCGCCCAGGGCGGCCACCTCTCGGTAGACGCGCCCGGGAACCTGGCTGTGCGGAAGGATGCCGCCCCAGTAGGTCTCCACGCCGAAGTGCAGCGTGTGCCAGTGCCAGTACTCGATCATGCGGGCGCCGCGGGAGAGCAGCGCGAACGCCGCCTGGCGGATCTGGCCGGGGAACGGGGGATGGTTCATCCATGGGCCGCCGATGGACTGCGCGTTGGTCTCGGTGACCAGGAACGGCGCCTGCGCGCTCGACCACGCGCGGTCTCCCCACTGGAAGAGGGCGGGAACGCCGGAGTGCCACCAGCGCTCCGAGCCCGTGGCGGGGTCGAGCGCGTCGAGGCCCGCCTGCATGAGGTAGTACGGGTTGCCGGCAGTGACGTCGAGCTGCGCGACCAGCTCGTCGTCGGAGATCTGGGGTCGGGGGTAGGAGATGCAGGTGGTGATGAACTGGTCGTCGCGGGCGTACTCGCGCACCACGTCGGCCTGCCATCCGATGAGCTCGGTGGCCAGCGTCGCTTGGAATCTGCGCCACTCCAGCTGGTACTGCGGCATCAGGTTGCCGTCCGGCTTCCACAGCTGTGACCACTCGGTCACGCGATGCGACCAGTAGACGAGCCCCCATTCCTCATTCAGGCGCTCGACGGTGCCGTAGCGGTCGCGCAGCCACTCCAGGAAGGCGTGGAAGGTCGAGCTGTTGTGGGCGAGCACGCTGCCTGGCTCGTTGTCGACCTGGTAGCCGATGACGGCGGGGTGGTCGCAGTAGCGCGCGACCACTTTGCGCACGATGCGCTCGGCGTAGAACCGGTACGCGGGCTGGCTCTGGTCCATCTCCTGCCGCGCGCCCCAACCGATGCGGGCGCCGGACGAGGACTCTGCGGCGATCTCGGGGTGGCGCGTCTGCAGCCACGGGGGGATGGCGTAGGTCGGCGTTCCGAGGATGACGCCGATGCCGCGCGCGTGCGCGCCGTCAAGGACGGGCTGCAGCCAGTCGAGGTCGAACTGGCCTTCTCGAGGCTCCCACGTCGACCACACCGACTCGCCGACCCGGATGACGGTGAAGCCCGCGTCCTTCATGAGGTCGAGGTCGCGGTGGAGGGTTCCCTCCGGCTGGTACTCGGCGTAGTACGCGGCCCCGAAAAGGACCCCCGAGAATCGTGGGCGGGCAGCCATCCAAACCTCTCTGTTTGCGGATGTTGTCGACAACATGTTGTCGACAACATTGGACATTAGCAGAGCGCGCCACCCGCGGGCAAGAGGCAGTCGGGTCCCGCTGCCGCGATCTCAGCGCGAAACGGGCGCGCTCGAGGCGCGAACAATCAGCCGCGGCGCGGGAAGCGCGCTGTCGACGGGCTCGCCGGTGATCATTTCCAGCAGCGTGGACACCAGGAACGCGCCCTCCGCCTCGAAGTCGAGCGCGATCGTGGACAGCGAGGGCGTGACGAACGAGGCCTCCGGCATGTCATCGTTGCCGATCACGCTGAGCTCCGCGGGCACCGCAACGCCTGCCGCCGTGGCGGCGGAGACCAACCCGATCGCCATGGAGTCGTTGCCCAGGCCCACCGCGGTCATCGCCGTGGACCGGGGCCGGTCGCGCCACGCCGCCGCTGCCGAGGCGGGCGACCAGTCGCCTTCCGCTTCCCAGACGGGCTCGAGGCCCGCGTCGGCGAGCTCGGCGACGAACCCCTCGCGTCGCTCTCGCGCGACGAACCACGACTGCGGGCCGCTCACGTAGCCGATGTCGCGGTGGCCCAACCCGATCAAGTGGGCGGCCGCCATCCGTCCCGAGCGGTGGTTGGTGGTCATCGTGTCGCCGGGAGTGAGCACCCGGGAGGTGGCCATGACGTGCGGAACCCGCAGGTCGCGCGCCTCGATCGCGCGGGTGAGCCCCTCGTATTGCGTTTCGATGATGAGCCCCGCGTGCTGGTGCTCCAGAAGCTGGCCCAGCGCCGCGTCGATCTCGTCGGGCTCCTGCCCCTCCGTCACGACAAGCTCGATGAGGTAGCCACGCTGGCGCGCGGCGCCGATGGCTCCGACAACCAGCCGTGCCGGCCCCGGCATGTCCACGCGGTGCGCCAGCAGCCCGATCACGTTGACCCGGTTCTGCCGCAGTTGCCGCGCCGCGGCGTTAGGCAGATAGCCCAACTCCGCGATCGCCGCCTGAACACGGTCGCGGGTCTCCGGACGGATTCCCTCGAAGCCGTGCAGATGGCGCGTGACGGTCTGGTGCGACACGCCCGCGGCGCGGGCGACGTCGTAGATCGTCGGCGGCTTCACGCGACCCATTCTTGCAGCGCGGTCGTCGGCCGCCCCGCCCGCGCTCATGCGGTCGGGAAGATCTGCCCGACCGGCTCGCGCTTCTCGGCCTGGAAGCGGTCCTCCGTGCGACCGCGCGCCCAGTAGCCGGACAGCGACACCTGGGCGCGCTTCAGCGCGCGCTCGTCGAACAGCACCCGGCGCAGCGCCTTCATCGACTCCCGCTCGCCGTGGGCGAAGACATCCACCTCTCCCGCGCGCCACTCGAGGTCGCGAACGGCGTTCGCCAAGCGAGCGGTCTCGTGGGGGGGGTCGACGGTGCCCCGCCCCCCGACCCCCGCGGGGGAGGACACCACCGGGCCCGGGGCGTGGGGGGCGG
>NZ_JASGEC010000018.1:0-34666 GCF_047606685.1 Microbacterium sp. | reverse complement strand
TGCCGGACGGGCGGCGCTGCTCGCGGCTGCGGCGGCCGCGGTGGCCGCCGCAGGCGGCGGCCCCGCGTCATCCGAGTCGAAACTGGCCCGCGCGCTGGGCGCCTGAGGCACTCACGCTGACGCCGCCCCCGGCTTCGGGATGGGGCGGCGCCAGCTCAGGGAGCCCAGACTACTCCGGGCGCCTCGCTCGAAAGAAGGCTCGAATCGGGCCGGTCACATGTTGATCATGTGGCCCGCGAGGCCGTGGAAGGCCTCCTGCACGGCCTCCGACAGCGTCGGGTGCGTGTGCACGTTGCGGGCGGCCTCCAGTGCGGTGAGGTCCCACTTCTGCGCGAGGGTGAGCTCGGGGAGGAGCTCCGAGACATCCGGTCCGATGAGGTGGCCGCCGAGCAGCTCGAGGTGCTCGCCGTCGGCGATCAGCTTGACGAAACCGACGGGCTCGCCGAGGCCATTGGCCTTGCCGTTGGCCGAGAAGGGGAACTTCGCGACCTTCACGTCGTAGCCGGCGTCGCGAGCCTGCTGCTCGGTGAGCCCGAACGAGGCCACCTGCGGGTTGCAGAACGTCGCACGCGGCATCATCCGGTAGTCGCCGAGCGCCATCGTCTCGGCCTTCCCGATGGTCTCGGCGGCGACCACGGCCTGCGCCTCCGCGACGTGCGCCAGCTGCAGCTTTGCGGTGACGTCGCCGATCGCGTAGATGTGCGGGACCGACGTGCGCATGACGTCGTCGATCTCGATGGCTCCGCGCTCGGTGAGCTTCACGCCCGTCGCGTCGAGGCCGAATCCTTCGGTGTTCGGGGCGAAGCCGATCGACATCAGCACCCTGTCGGCGTCGATGGAGCCGGGGGCCCCGTCTTTGCCCGTGTGGGCAACCGTCACGTGGCTGCCGTGGTCGGTGACCGAGTCGACCTTCGTCGAGGTGAGGATGTCGACGCCGAGCTTCTTGTACTGGCGCTCGATCTCCTTCGAGACGTCGGCGTCCTCGTTGGGGAGGGCGCGGTCGAGGAACTCGACGATCGTGACCTTCGTGCCGTAGTTGGCCAGCACGTAGGCGAACTCCATGCCGATGGCGCCCGCGCCGACAATGACGATCGAGCCCGGCCGCTCGCGAGTGAGGATCTGCTCTTCGAAGGTCACGACGTTGCCGCTGAGCTGCACGCCCGGCAGCAGGCGCACCTTCGACCCGGTGGCGATGATCGCGTGGTCGAACGTCACCTCCTCCGTCGTGCCGTCCGCCTTGGCGACGGTGATGGCGTGGGGGCCGGTGAACGATCCGCGGCCCTCGTACTCGGTCACCTTGTTCTTCTTCATGAGGAAGTGGATGCCTTTGACGTGCGTCTCCGCGACGCGGCGGCTGCGGTCCCACGCCGCCCCGAAATCGAAGTGCGCATCGCCGGAGATGCCGAACAGGTCGGCTTTGTGCGTGAAGGTGTGCGCGAGATCGGCGTTCTTGAGCAACGCCTTCGACGGGATGCACCCGACGTTGAGGCAGACGCCGCCCCAGTACTTCTCTTCGATGATCGCGACGGAGAGGCCGAGCTGAGCGCTGCGGACTGCGGCGACGTACCCGCCGGGGCCCGCGCCGAGGATGACGACGTCGTAGTGAGGCATGGCCTCAGCATATCTGCGGTGTTCGCTACGGGGGCTGTCGGGCGGCGCGACGTGGACGTACCATGACGACAACGCGCCCAACAGGGCCAGAGAGCGAGGAGCGGAATGGACGCGATGATGATGGGGATGATGTCCAAGGGCATGATGCCGATGGCCGGCATGGAGAGCATGGACATGGCGATGATGCAGGCCTGTATGGACGCCTGCTCGGCCTGCGAGCAGGCGTGCACGGTGTGCTCGGCTCAGAGCATGGACGACGGAATGATGATGTCGTGCGCCGCGATGAGCATGAACTGCGCGGACATGTGCAACACGATGATGCGCGCCATGATGCGGCCCATGGGCATGGACATGGCCAGCATGATGGCGATGCTCGATGCGTGCGCGGCGATGTGCCGCGCGTGCATGGACGAGTGCATGGCGCACTCGAGCATGAGCGAGGTCTGCGCGATGTGCGCTCAGGCGTGCCGCGCGTGCATGGACGCCTGCATGCAGATGAAGAGCGCGATGGCGTGACCGCTACCGGCGCACGTTGAACCACTGGCGGCCCGCCGCCAGCACGCTGTAGCGCGCGTGCAGCGCGACGGGGTCGCCGGGCGCTGTCGCGCCCGCCGCGCCCGCGCGGTTCCACAGCGTGACCGTGTCGCCGTCGTCGAGCGCGTGAACGACCACGATGCCGGTTTCCTCGTCGACGTGCTCGACGATCGCGTCGCGCCAGTCGCTCGGCGTCGCCGAGGCGAGCCGGGACTGGATCAGGTGCAGCGCGTGCCCGGGGGCGAAGCTCGTGCACTCGTCGCCGTGCGCGCACATGCACGCTGTCACCTCGCGCACGTCGAGGGGCGGGATGCGACCGGCTTGACTCGACACGACGGCTCCTTTCGCCGAGGACTGCACGTTCAGATTAGGAGCGTCGGGGCGGGCCCTGCTGGCTCCGCGACACACGGCGAAACATTGGCGGGGCCCCGTCGTCGAGGCGCCGATCCCGAGCTTTTGGGGTCGTCGCGATCAGCTAGTCTGGACCGAGAGGAGGACGAGCGTGTCAGAAGCCGAACACCGCGGGCTCGATTCCGGCGGAATCCGTCGCGTGCCGGAGGGAACACCGGGCCGTGAGGGCACGCACGACACGACACAGACGTTCGGCCACGACTCCGATCTCTCCTTCGTGCCGTTCGGCAGCGAGCTGAGCGACATCGAGCTCGAAGCCATCGAGGCGCTTCCCGCGGGCGCCGCGCTGTTGATCGTGCGCTCCGGCCCGACCGCTGGCGCGCGCTACCTCCTGGACACGGATGTCACGACCGTCGGCCGGCATCCCGAAGCCGACATCTTCTTCGACGACGTCACCGTGTCGCGCCGGCACGCGGAGATCACCCGCGAGGGGCGCTCCTTCGAGATCATCGACCAGCGCTCGCTGAACGGCACGTATGTCAACGGCGAGCGCGTCGACCGCGGCGCGCTCGCCAACGGCGGCGAAGTGCGCATCGGGAAGTTCCGCCTCAACTTCTTCTCGTCGCCCGCCGACCTGCCGCAGGCAGCCGGCTGATGGCCGGCGCGTCAGCCCGCGAGCGCTCCTCGTCCGCGGGTCTTCTCAGTATCGGGCAGGTGCTCGCCCGGCTGTCGCCCGATTTCCCCGGGCTGTCCGCGTCCAAGCTCCGCTTCCTCGAGGTGCAGGGAATCGTGACCCCGTCGCGCACGGAGTCCGGCTACCGCACGTTCTCTCAGGCCGATCTCGAGCGCCTGCGGCTCGCGCTCACGCTGCAGCGCGACCACTTCCTGCCGCACAGCGTGATCCGCGAGTACCTCGCCGACCTCGACGCCGGCCGCGACCCGGCGGCGCCCGGCGCGGCGAGCCTTCCGACATCCATCGTCGCCACACCGCGCCGCTACCGCCGGGAGGAGCTGCTGTCGGCCGCAGGGGCCGCGCCGCAGTTGCTGAACGACGCGATCAGCACGGGAATGCTGGCTCCTGCCGAGGCCTACGGCGAGAACGCGGTGACGCTGTTGCGCGCGATGGTCGCCCTCGACCGGCACGGCATCGAGCCGCGCCATCTGCGCGCGCTGAAGCAGAGCGCCGAGCGCGAGGTGACGTTGATCGAGTCGGCGCTGTCGGCGTTGTTGCGGCGATCAGACGCCGCGTCGCGCGCCAAAGCGAGCGAACTGGCGCCGGAACTGGCGCGCCGGCTGGACGACGTGCGCGCCGCTTTCGTGAAGGCGGCGCTGGGCCGCGTGCTGGAGTGACGGCAGGGGCGGCTTCGCGACACGCCGACGCGTTCGCGCGGATGTCGTTGCCCGCGACCCCTCGCTGATCTAGCGTGGAACACACCCGAGGCAAGAGGAGGACCGGATGTCCGTGGGCGAACACGCCGGCGAACGGCCGTTTGCGACCGACCTCCTCTTCACGGACGGTCTGCCGCAGATGGACGACGAAGTGGGCTATCGCGGTGCGGTCGCAGCCCGCGCGGCGGGCATCACCTACCGCCAGCTGGACTATTGGGCGCGCACCGAGCTCGTCGAGCCGACCGTGCGCGGGGCACGCGGCTCGGGATCGCAGCGGCTGTACGGCTTCCGCGACATCCTGGTCCTCAAACTCGTCAAGCGACTGCTCGACACCGGCATTTCGCTGCAGCAGATCCGCACCGCGGTCGACCAGTTGCGCGCCGCCGGCATCCGCGACCTCGCCGGCACAACGCTGATGAGCGACGGCGCGTCGGTGTACTTGTGCACGTCGAACGACGAGGTCATCGACCTCGTGAGCCGAGGCCAAGGCGTGTTCGGCATCGCCGTCGGCAAAGTGCTGCGCGAGGTCGAGTCCGAGCTCGTGGACTTCGAGGCGCACGCGCCGGAGGCCGTCGACGAGCTTGCCGCTCGCCGCGCCGCCCGCACGGCGTAGCCGTCGGACCTACCTCGAGGCTTCGCCGGGCACCGGGATGCGCCCTGTGCGCATGACGCGGTCCAGGAGCGCGTCGAAGTCGGCCGCGAGCTCCTGAGCGGAGTCGCCCGGCCAGATGTGCAGCGGCTTGGCCGCGCCCTGCGCCTGCTGCAGCGACGTGCGCTCGGGCAGCTGCGGCGCGAGCACGAGCGGGCCGAACATGTCGCGCAGCTCTTTGATGCGGAACTGGTGCTCGATCGACTGCGGGCGCACCCGGTTCACGACGATGCCCAGAGGCTGCAGACGGGGGGAGAGCCCGCGCCGGATCTCCTCGATCGCGCGCAGGGCGCGGTCGGCAGCGGCGACCGAGAACAGGCCGGGCTCGGTGACCACGATCACGCGGTCGCTGGCCGCCCACGCGGTGCGCGTCAGGGCGTTCAGCGACGGAGCGCAGTCGATGAGCACGAGGTCGTAGTCGGCCTCGATCGTCGCGAGCGCCTCTTCGAGTTTCCAGACATCGCGCACGCTCGGGTGGGGGCCGTCGAAGTTGATCGCCGACGGGCTGCCGATCATGACGTCGATCGTGCCGGGATGCACCTTCGCCCACCCGCTGGAGGTGATCGCCTGGCGGACCACCTTCTCCTTCGGGTTGGCGAGCACGTCGGCAACGTTCAACCGCCCTGCGACCTGGATGTCCATCCCCGTCGACACGTCGGACTGCGGGTCGAGATCGACCACGAGCGTGCGGACTCCGCGCGCGAAGGCCGCCGACGCGAGGCCGAGAGTGACTGTCGTCTTGCCGACACCGCCCTTGAGCGAACTGACGCTGAGTACGTGCACAAACAGATACGTTACCGTCCCCTAGGCTGAGTCAGGAAAAGCCTCGCGGAGGTCGACATGTTCCAGAAGATCCTCGTGGCCAACCGCGGCGAGATCGCGATCCGCGCGTGCCGTGCCGCGTATGAGCTCGGCGCCCGCACCGTGGCCGTCTACCCGCATGAGGACCGCGGCTCGCTGCACCGCCAGAAAGCCGACGAGGCGTACGAGATCGGCGAGCTCGGACACCCCGTTCGCGCCTACCTCGACGTCGAAGAGATCATCCGCGTCGCGCTGAAGGCGGGCGCCGACGCGATCTACCCGGGCTACGGGTTCCTGTCCGAGAACCCCGAGCTGGCCTCCCGCGCCGCCGAGCACGGAATCGCCTTCATCGGGCCCTCTGCGCGGGTGCTGGCCATGGCGGGCAACAAGGTGACCGCGAAAGAGCACGCCATCGCGGCCGGCGTTCCTGTGCTCAGGTCGACCGACGCGTCCGACGACGTCGACGCGCTCGTGGCCCAGTCCGCCGAGATCGGCTTCCCCCTCTTCGTGAAGGCCGTCGCCGGAGGCGGAGGGCGAGGGATGCGGCGGGTCGCCGCCGCCGCCGAGCTGCCGCCGGCGGTCGCCGAGGCGATGCGCGAGGCCGGGGCCGCGTTCGGCGACCCGCGCGTGTTCCTCGAGCAGGCGGTCGTGCGCCCTCGGCACATCGAGGTGCAGATCCTGGCGGACGCCACCGGGCACACGGTGCACCTGTTCGAGCGCGACTGCTCCGTGCAGCGGCGCCACCAGAAGGTGATCGAGATCGCCCCCGCTCCGAACCTCGACGACGAGCTGCGCCGCCGCATCCACCGCGACGCGATCGCGTTCGCGCAATCGATCGGCTACCAGAACGCGGGAACGGTCGAGTTCCTCGTCGACACGGCCGGGGAGCGCGCCGGCGAGCATGTGTTCATCGAGATGAACCCGCGCATCCAGGTCGAGCACACGGTCACCGAGGAGGTGACCGACGTCGATCTCGTCCAGTCCCAAATGCGCATCGCCGCGGGCGAGACCCTGCGCGATCTCGGCCTCGACCAGGAGAGCATCACGATCCGGGGCGCGGCGCTGCAGTGCCGCATCACCACGGAAGACCCCGCGCAGGGCTTCCGCCCCGACACGGGACGCATCACGACCTATCGCTCGCCCGGCGGAGCGGGCATCCGCCTGGACGGCGGCACCACCGCGGCGGGCTCGCAGATCAGCCCGCACTTCGACTCGATGCTCGCCAAGCTCACGTGCCGGGGCCGCGACTTCCCGGCCGCGGTCGCACGCGCCAAGCGCGCCCTCGCCGAGTTCCGCATCCGCGGCGTCTCCACCAACATCCCGTTCCTGCGCGCCGTGCTGGATGACCCGGCGTTCGCGGCGGGGGAGGTCAGCACGTCGTTCATCGACGAACGGCCGCAGCTGCTCACCAGCCACACCTCGCGCGATCGCGCGACCAAGCTCCTTGCCTGGCTCGCCGACGTTACCGTGAACCGGCCGCACGGCGAGAAGCCGCTGTCGGTGTCGCCCGGCAGCAAGCTGCCCGAGATCGACCTGCTCGCCCCCGCGCCCGCCGGCGCTGTGGAGCGGCTGCGCGAGCTCGGCCCCGCCGGGTTCGCCCGCGCGCTGCGCGCGCAGACCCCGCTCGCGGTGACGGAGACGACCTTCCGCGACGCGCACCAGTCGCTGCTCGCGACGCGCGTGCGCACCCGAGACCTCGTGCGCGTGGGGCCGCACGTGGCGCGCATGACGCCCGAGCTGCTGTCGGTGGAGGCATGGGGCGGCGCGACCTACGATGTCGCGCTGCGCTTCCTGGCGGAAGACCCGTGGGAGCGACTCGCGGCCGTTCGCGAGGCCATCCCGAACATCCCGATCCAGATGCTGCTGCGCGGCCGCAACACGGTGGGGTACACGCCGCGTCCGGTCGAGGTCACCGACGCGTTCGTCCGCGAGGCCACGGCCACCGGTGTCGACATCTTCCGCATCTTCGACGCGCTCAACGACGTGTCGCAGATGCGGCCGGCCATCTCGGCGGTGCGGGAGACGGGAACCGCCGTCGCCGAGGTCGCCCTCTGCTACACGGCCGACCTGCTCGATCCCGCCGAGCGCCTCTACACCCTCGACTACTACCTGCGCCTCGCCGAGCAGATCGTCGAATCCGGCGCCCACATTCTCGCCATCAAGGACATGGCGGGGCTCATCCGTCCCGCGGCGGCCGCCACGCTCGTGAGGGCGCTGCGCGAGCGGTTCGACCTGCCTGTCCACCTGCACACGCACGACACGGCGGGCGGCCAGTTGGCCACCCTGCTGGCCGCCAGCGCAGCCGGAGTCGACGCGGTGGACGCGGCGGCGGCCCCGCTGTCGGGCACCACGAGCCAGCCGTCGTTGTCGGCGCTGGTGGCGGCACTCGCCCACACCGAGCGCGACACCGGCATCAGCCTGCAGGCGGTGAGCGACCTCGAGCCGTACTGGGAGGCGGTGCGCCACTTGTACCGGCCGTTCGAATCGGGGCTGCCGGGCCCCACCGGCCGCGTCTACCACCACGAGATTCCCGGCGGGCAGCTCTCGAACCTCCGCCAGCAGGCGATCGCCCTCGGCCTGGCCGACGACTTCGAGCTCATCGAGGACATGTACGCCGCCGCCGACCGCATCCTCGGCCGCATCCCGAAGGTGACTCCGTCGTCCAAGGTCGTCGGCGACCTGGCGCTCGCCCTGGTCGCGGCCAAGGCCGACCCGGCCGACTTCGAGCAGTCGCCGGGCAGCTACGACATCCCCGACTCCGTCGTCGGGTTCATGGCGGGCGAGCTGGGCGACCTGCCGGGGGGATGGCCGGAGCCGTTCCGCAGCAAGGTGCTGGCGGGCAGGCACGTCTCCATCGACATCCCGCCGCTCACGGACGCCGAGAAGGAGGGGCTGGCGGGGGATGCTGCGACGCGCCGCCGGGCGCTGAACCGGCTGCTGTTCCCCGGGCCGGCGAGCCAGTTCGAGCACACCCGCGAGACATACGGCGACCTGTCGACGCTGGGCACGCCGGACTACTTCTACGGGCTCAAGCCCGGGGAGGAGCACGTCGCCGAGATCGCTCCCGGCGTGCAGCTGTACGTGGGGCTGGAGGCGATCGGCGAAGCGGACGAGAAGGGCCTGCGCACGGTCATGACCACCCTCAATGGGCAGTTGCGGCCGGTGTACGTGCGCGATCGCAGCATCGAGGTCGAGACGCGCTCCGCCGAGAAGGCGGACACCACGGTGCCCGGACAGGTGGCGGCGCCGTTCGCGGGCGTGGTCACGGTCAAGGCCACGGCCGGGCAGGAGGTGTCCGCCGGCGAGCCGCTCGCGTCGATCGAGGCGATGAAGATGGAGGCGGCGATCACGTCGCCGGTGGCGGGCGTGGTCGAGCGACTCGCGATGACCGGCTCGCAGCAGGTGGAGGCGGGCGACCTTTTGGTTGTGGTCCGCCCCTCGCACTAGCCTGGACAGGCATTACACCCTCGCCAGACCTGGAGTAGCAGCGTGGCACCCGACCGATACGGCCACGAGCCGGACGACGAGAACGAGCACGGCATCCTCGCCGACACCGGCAACGTCGACACCGCGGGCATCGGGATCATCGGCCGCACGGCCCACCTGGATGTGTCGATGCCCGCCTTGTCAGACGACGATGACCTCTACGAGGACGATGTCGTCGACGACGAGGTGCGCATCGCCGATCTCGTGCTCGATCTCGACACGGACTCGATCTCGGTGCACACCCCGCACGAGACGGCGCCCGAAGTGGAGGCGGAGCTCGAGCCCGAGGAGGATGCGGACGTTGAGGCGGAGCCGGAGCCGGAGATCGAGCCGGAGGAGGAGGCCGCTGAGCCTGAGCCGGAGCCCGAACCCGAGCCCGAGCCGGAGCCTGAGCCCGAGCATGAGCCCGAGCCTGAGCCCACGCCGCCCCTGACCACGGCCTCGCCCACGCCGCCTGCGCCGGCACGGCCCGCAGCGGCCGCTCCCGCGCTGCGCGCGGACGCCCACCAGGTCGAGCGGGTCCGCACGCGCCACGAGGTGGCGCTCGCCTCGAAGCGGCTCGGCGAGCTCGGCGACTCGGGGCGCGAGACATCCGATCTGCTCACCGCCGACCGCCTGCTCGACCCGCACCAGGTCGTGCGGCCCGAGCCGGAGGGGGCGTGGCCGCAGTTCGTGTACGCGATCTCGGGCAGGCGCATCAACCTCGGCGACAGCCGGCCCGCCCGCGAGCGCAAGGCGCTGGACCAGCGCATCGCCGCGCCGCTTCCCGGCGGCGCGCGGTTCGTGGCGGTGATGTCGCGCAAAGGCGGCGTCGGCAAGACCACGGTGACGGCGTTGCTCGGCATGGCGCTGGCCGACGCCCGCGAAGACCGCGTGATCGCCGTCGACGCCAACCCCGACCGCGGCACGCTGGCCGAGCGGATCGCGCGGCCCAGCGGCAAGACGGTGCGAGACCTCGTGCGTGCCAGTGGCAGCGTGGCCGGCTACAACGACATCTCGCAGGTGGTCGCGCGCGACGAGACGCGGCTCGACATCCTCGCCTCCGACTCCGACCCGCGGGTCTCGGAAGCGTTCAACGACGACGACTACCGCGAAGTGGCGGCCATCGCCGCCCACTACTACTCGATCGTGCTGACCGACACGGGCACCGGCGTCGTGCACTCCGTCATGGGCGCGACGCTCGACCTGTCCGACCAGCTCGTCGTCGTGGCAGGTCTCAGCGTCGACGAGGCCCGATTGGCGAGCGAGACCCTCACGTGGCTCGAGGCGAACGGGTACTCCGACGCCGTCCGCGACACGGTCGTCGTGCTGAACCAGGCCCGCCCTGGCACACCCGTCGTGCGCGCCGACGAGCTGGAGACGCACTTCGCCTCGCGCGTGCGCGCGGTCGTCCGGCTCCCGTACGACCCGATGATCGCGGCGGGCAGCGCGATCAGCTACCGCGAGCTTTCGCCCGCGACCCGAGCCGCGGCCCGGGCGCTGGCGGCGATCGTGGTCGAGGGCCTGCGATCCCCGGCGCGCACCGTCTGATGGCCATCCGACCCATCCGCCTGTTCGGCGATCCTGTGCTGCGGGCGCCGTGCGCCCCCGTCGGCTTGGTCGACGACGGCGTGCGCGCTCTCGTCCGCGACCTGCTCGACACTGTGGAGCCGCCCGGCCGGGCCGGCGTCGCCGCGCCGCAGATCGGCGTCGGCGTGCGCGCGTTCAGCTACAACATCGACGGCGACATCGGCTACATCCTCAACCCGGTGCTGGTCGAGGTGCGCGGCGAGGCGGAGCCAGTGGGGGAGGGATGCCTCTCGGTGCCCGGCCTGTGGCACGATGCGCTGCGCCACCCGTGGGCGCGCGTCGAGGGCGTCGACCTCGACGGCAACCCGGTCGTGCTCGAAGGCGAGGGCTTAATCGCCCAGGCGCTGCAGCACGAGACCGACCACCTCGACGGAAAGCTCTACCTCGACCGTCTGACCCCCGAAGACCGCCGCGTCGCGATGCGCGAGATCCGCGAGTCTGCCTGGTTCTGACCCCCGAGGAAACGGTGAGTCTCAGCCGAGGGGGGTCGTGGTGGTCGCCGTCGGGACCGCGTAGAGGGCTTCGACGTCGGCGGCGAAGTCGGCCAGGATCGCGGCGCGCTTGATGCTGAGCTTCGGGGTGAGGTGCCCGCTCGCCTCCGTCCACTCCGTCGGCAGGATGACGAACTTGCGGATCGACTCCGCGCGCGAGACGCGCTTGTTCGCCTGGTCGATGGCGTGCTGCACCTCGGCGCGCACCGCCTCGTCGGCAGCGGCGTCGGTGAGCGGCATGTCGGCGGGCAGGCCGTTGTTGCCGAGCCACGTGGGCAGCATCTCGGGGTCGAGGGTGACCAGGGCGCCGATGAACGGCTTCTGGTCGCCCACGACCACCACCTGCCCGACGATCGGGTTGGCGCGGATCGGGTCTTCCAGCACCGCGGGGGCGACGTTCTTGCCGCCGGCGGTGACGATGATCTCCTTCTTGCGGCCGGTGATCGTGAGGAATCCCGCATCGTCGAACGAGCCCAGGTCGCCGGTTTTGAACCAGTCGCCGTCGAACGCCTCCGCCGTGGCCTCGGGGTTGTGCCAGTACTCCCTGAACACGTTGATGCCGCGCACCTCGATTTCGCCGTCGTCGCCGAGGCGCACGCCGACGCCCGGCAGCGGCGGGCCCACCGTGCCGATCTTCGCCTTCGTCGCCAGGTTGACGCTGACCGGGGCGGTGGTCTCGGTGAGCCCGTAGCCCTCGAGGATGACGATGCCGAGACTGTGGAAGAAGTGCCCGAGCCGCTCGCCCAGCGGGGCCGATCCCGACACGGCGTAGACGACTTTGCCGCCCATCGCGGTGCGCAGTTTCGAGTACACGAGCCTGTCGAACAGGGCGAACTTCAGCCTCGCGCCGATCGGGATCTTCTCGCCCGCGGCCTCGAGCTTGGAGTGCTCGATCGCGGTGTGGGCGGCGGCGCGGAAGATCTTGCCCTTGCCGCCCGATTCCGCCTTCTGCTCGGCGGAGTTGTAGACCTTCTCGAACACGCGCGGCACGGCGAGCAGGAACGTCGGCTGGAACGAGGCCAGTGCCGGCAGCAGCTGCGTGGTGTCGGGCTGGTGGCCCGTCTTCACACCTGCGTGCACGTCGAGGATCGAAATGAACCGGGCGAACACGTGCGCCGTCGTGATGAACAGCAGTGTCGACGCGCCTGGCGACTCGACGACGTCGTGCAACGCCTTGGCCGAGTTGCGCGTCAGCTCGACGAAGTTGCTGTGCGTGAGCACACACCCCTTGGGGCGGCCGGTCGAGCCGGAGGTGTAGATGATCGTCGCGACGTCGGAGCCCTTCGCCAACGAGCGGCGACGGTCGATCTCGGCGTCGTCGACGTCTTTGCCCTGCTCGACGAGCTTGTCGAGGTCGCCGAGGTGCATCGCCCACACCGAGCGGATGAGGGGGAGGTCGGCGCGCGTCTCGTCCAGCCGCGCGGCATGGTCGGGCGACTCCACGATGCACGCGGTCGCTCCCGAGTCGGAGAGGCTCCACTGGATCTGCGAAGGCGAGCTCGTCTCGTACACCGGCACCATCACGGCCCCGGCGTAGAACAAGGCGAAGTCCACGAGCGTCCACTGGTAGGTGGTCTTGGCGATGAAGCCGACCTTGTCGCCGGGATCGACGCCGGCGGCCGCGAACCCCTTGGCGAGGGCGATGACCTGCTTCTCGAACTCCGCGGCGGTGACATCGCGCCATCCATCGCCCTCCGGCACCGCGAACAGCGCGCGGTCCGGGGTGGCCTTGACGCGCTCCGCCAGCAGGTCGGCGACATTGGCTTCGGGATCCGCGGGAACCACCGCTGGCACCTCGAACTGGACTCTGGTCGATCTGTCGGTCATTTCGGCAGCTCCTTCGGTACCGGATGGCGCGGTGTCGGTCCCCGGCAAGTCTATAATTCTTCGCGTTGCCGACCGGACGGCGCAGAACGGGTGCCCCGATGTTCTACTGGCTGATGAAGCACGTCGTGATCGGGCCGTGGGTCAAGGCGATCTTCCGGCCGTGGATCGTCGGCCGGGCCAACGTGCCCGCCGACGGCGCCGCCATCCTCGCCAGCAACCACCTGTCGTTCGTCGACTCGATCTTCCTGCCGCTCATGATCGACCGGCCCGTGACCTTCCTCGCCAAGAGCGACTACTTCACCGGCGCGGGGCTCAAGGGATGGGCGACGCGGGTGTTCTTCACGGCGACCGGCCAGCTGCCGATCGACCGCTCCGGCGGGCGCGCCTCGGAGGCATCCCTCAACACCGGGCTGCAAGTCCTCGGCCGCGGCGACCTGCTCGGCATCTACCCCGAAGGCACGCGCAGCCCGGACGGCAAGCTGTACCGGGGCCGCACCGGCATCGCCCGGATGGCGCTGGAGGCGCACGTCCCGGTGGTGCCGGTCGTGATGGTCGACACCGACACGATGATGCCCATCGGACACCGGATGCCCCGCGTCGTGCGGGTGGGCGTCGTGATCGGCGAGCCGCTGGACTTCTCACGATTCCGGGGCATGGAGGGCGACCGCTACATCCTGCGCTCGGTCACCGACGAGATCATGGTGGCGCTGCAACGACTGGGGGAGCAGGAGTACGACGACGTGTACGCCTCCGCCGTGAAGGACCGCCTCCAGACCGTCGCGCGCGCCGAGCGAGCACACGCGCGCCGATAGACTGAAGGGATGCTCCAGCAGATCGACTCCCTCGACGCGTGGCGCTCGCTGCCCATCAAACAGCAGCCCGCATGGTCGGACGCCGGCGAGGTCGCCGCCGTCTCCGCCGAGCTCGCGACGCTGCCCCCGCTCGTCTTCGCCGGCGAGGTCGACAACCTGCGGGAGCGGCTGGGCCGGGCCGCGTCTGGCCGGGCGTTTCTGCTGCAGGGCGGCGACTGCGCCGAGACGTTCGCGGGCGCGACCGCCGAGCAGATCCGCAACCGCATCAAGACGGTGTTGCAAATGGCCATCGTGCTGACGTACGGCGCGTCGATGCCGGTCGTGAAGATGGGGCGGATGGCGGGCCAGTTCGCCAAGCCGCGCTCGAGCGACACCGAGACCCGTGGCGACGTCACACTGCCCGCGTACCGCGGCGACATCGTCAACGGCTACGACTTCACCGAGGGCTCGCGTCGCGCGGACCCGCGGCGAATGCTGAGCGGGTACCACACGGCGGCGTCGACGCTGAACCTCATCCGCGCGTTCACGCAGGGCGGGTTCGCCGACCTCCGCGAGGTGCACTCGTGGAACAAGGGGTTCGCGCAGAACCCGGCGAACCAGCGCTACGAGCGACTGGCCACCGAGATCGATCGCGCGATCAAGTTCATGGAGGCGGCCGGCGCCGACTTCGACGAGCTGCGCCGCGTCGAGTTCTACACCGGCCACGAGGGCCTGCTGATGGACTACGAGCGGCCGATGACGCGCATCGACTCGCGCACCGGCACGCCGTACAACACGTCGGCCCACTTCCTGTGGATCGGCGAGCGCACTCGCGAGCTGGACGGCGCGCACGTCGACTACTTCTCCCGCATCCGCAATCCCATCGGCGTCAAGCTCGGGCCATCGACATCGCCCGACGCGGCGCTCGAGCTCATCGACAAGCTCGACCCCGAGCGCGAGCCCGGCAGGCTGACGTTCATCACGCGGATGGGCGCGGACCGGATCCGCGACGCGCTGCCGCCGCTGCTGGAGGCGGTGCGGGATGCCGGGGCGACGCCGCTGTGGGTGACCGATCCGATGCACGGCAATGGCATCACGACCCCCACCGGGTACAAGACACGGCGGTTCGACGACGTGGTCGACGAGGTGCGCGGGTTCTTCGAAGCGCACCGCGCCGCGGGCACGTTCCCTGGCGGCATCCACGTCGAGCTCACCGGCGACGACGTCACCGAGTGCCTCGGCGGCTCGGAGATGATCGACGAGGCGACGCTGGCGACCCGCTACGAGAGCCTGTGCGACCCTCGCCTGAACCACATGCAGAGCCTGGAGCTGGCGTTCCTCGTCGCCGAGGAGCTCGAGAAGCGCTGACCTGCTGCTGGCCGGCTACTGGCCGAGGGAGACGATCTTGATCTGGGTGCCGGGCAGCTGCGAGGTTCCCACGCCCGGCTCGAGCGACTGGACCGTGAAGAGGTCCCACAGCAGGTTGCCCTCCAGCGACGTGACCGGCGTGAACCCCGCCGACTTGAGAGCGTCGTAAGCCTGGTGCACCGTCTGCCCGACGACATCAGGGACCACGATGGGCTCCGGCCCCTTCGAGACGATGAGCTGCACGGTCTGGCCGGGACGACGGGCGCCGTCGACGGGCACGAGGCCGATCACCTTCCCGGCATCCACGTCGTCGCTGTACTCCTCTTGCTGGTCGGGCGAGACCTGCAGGTTGACGGTGTTCAGGGTCCTGGTCGCGAGGATCACCGTCAGTCCGCGCACATCCGGCACCGCGCCGACCGAGACGCTGAAGCGCACGGTGTCGCCCTCGTGCGCCTCGCATCCCTTGTTGCACTTGACCGCCTCGCCGTCGCGCGGTGTGAGCCGGACCGAGGTCACGACGTCTTTCTCGGCGGACGAGCTGAAGACCTGCCTGCGCTCGTCGTCGACGACGAGCCCCAGGTCTTGGGCGGCGGCGGCCGCCTCGCTGTCCGTCATTCCGGTGAGGCGCTCGATCGTGATCGGCCGCGGGCCGTCCGAGACGAGCACGGTGACCAGCTCGTCCTTGTCGACGCGCGTGCCCACAACGGGGTCGGTGCCCACGGCGAGGCCCGCCTTCACGTCCAAGTCGTACACGCGGCGCTCCTCGGCGCGCAGCGCGTTCTTCTCCAGCAGCTTCCGCGCGTCCGCGAACGTCTGATTCGACACGTCCGGCACGGCGACGAGCGACCCGGGACCGGACCCGAACCACCAGCCGCCGACTCCGGCGAGCGAGGCCAGCAGCAGCACGATGACCATCAGCCAGGCGCCGCTCGCGCGCCGGCTCCGGACCCGGCGGCGCAGCTTCGTGGCGTTGTCGACATCGTCGATCGTCGTCGTGGGCGCGGTGATCGCGGCGGGCAGCACTTTCGTCAGGTCTGCCGTGCTCGCCTTGTCGTCGGAGAGGGGGAGGCCCGAGGTCGCCGCCGTGACAACCGGCGTGATGCCGAGGTCGCGCTCGATCTCGCGCAGCCGGTCGAGCATCTGCTGCGCGTTGCCGGGCCGCTCGTCGGGGGACTTCTCGGTCGCCCACAGCACGAGCTCGTCGAGCGCTTCGGGAACGCCGGGATTGCGGGCGCTCGGCCGGGGCACCGACTCCGTCGCGTGCTGGTACGCGATCTGCATCGGCTGCTCGCCCTTGTAGGGCTGCTCGCCCGCCAGCATCTCGTAGAGCATGATGCCGAGGGCGTAGATGTCGCTGCGGGCGTCTGCGGTGCCGCGGGTGACGAGCTCGGGCGCGAGGTAGGCGATGGTGCCCAGCAGCATGGCCCCGCTCGCGGTGTTCGCCGTGGTGGCGCGGGCGAGGCCGAAGTCGCCGATCTTGATGCGCCCGTCCTCGGCGAGCAGGATGTTCTCCGGCTTGACGTCGCGATGCACGATGCCGGCTCGGTGCGCGGCGGCCAGGCCTTGCAGCGTGGCGTCCATGATCGTCACCGTCTGGGCGACGGTGAGCCGGCGCTGCTCTCGCAGCAGCTCGCGCAGCGTGATGCCGGGCAAGTACTCCATGACCAGATAGGCCATGTCCGCATCCTGCCCCTGGTCGAACACGTTGACCACGTGCGGATCCGCCAGGCGTGCGGCGGCGCGCGCCTCCTGGATGAACTTGCTCTGGTACACCGCGTCGTCGGTGAGGTGCCCGTGCATCACCTTCAGGGCGACGCGCCGTTCCAACCGCAGGTCCGTCGCGACGTAGACGGTCGCCATCCCGCCGCGAGCGATGCGAGCGCGCACCCGGTACCGGCCGTCGACAAGACGGCCGATCATCGGATCGACCTGCTGGCTGGTGCTCACGGGTCGAGTCTAGGTTCGGGATGCTGGGAGCCGGTGGAGCGGCTCACCCGTGCGCGCGCAACCATGCGTGGGCGTCGTCCTCCCACCGCGCGTACCGATCGGGGTACGCGGAGATCTGCACGGCCTGCGCCGCCTGCGCGAACGACATGTCCTTCCAGCCCGGGATGTCGAGCAGGCCGCGTGTGCGGCCCGCGTTCGGGTTGTTCGGGCCCCCGTAGAACACGCGTGTGGACCGTTCGGCGTCGCGCACCTGCGCCGACGAGCCCCAGCCTTGGCTCGGCCGTTGCTGGAACAGGCCGAGCGAGTCGCGATCGCCTCCGTCGAGGTTGCGCAGCGACGACTCCTGCATCGCGGCGCCGAGAGCGATGGCGATGCCGCGATTCGGCACGCCGAGCTGCCGGCCGACGCGGATGATGAGTTTCGCGTTGCGCCGCTGCTCGGCGTCGAGCGCGACGATTCCCGACGCGCTGGCCGTGCTCTTGGTCGAGGCGGCCGAGCTCGCGGCGGGGATTCGGAGCTTCTGGCCGGGGTAGATGATCGAGGAGGCCGTGAGCGCGTTGGCGGAGAGCACGGCCTCGGTGGACAGGCCGTGCTGGGCGGCGATCGCGTACACCGTGTCTCCCGCGCGCACCGTGTGGAGGGCTGTCGCCTTCGCCGTCGGCTGGGCGGCGCGAGCTGCCGGCGCCGCGTCGGATCCGGGAATGCGCAGCTTCTGCCCGGGGTAGATGATCGACGACCACGACAGGCCGTTTGCCGAGAGCACGGCGCGCGTGGAGACGCCGTGGCGCTCGGCGATGCCGCTCACCGTGTCGCCGGGTTTGACCACGTGCGCTGTCGCGGCCCGGCTCGCGGCCACTGTCGTCGCCGGCCGCGCGAACGAGGAACCCGGGTGGATGGCGGGCGCCGCGGAATGCGCGACGGACTCGGCGGCGGCGGATGTCGGGAGCCCCAGCGTGACGATCAGCGATCCCGCGATCGCAATGGGCAGGCCACAGCCGCGCCCCGGCCGGCGCGGTTCCCTGTGTCGCAAGAGCGTCCCCTCTCCGTGACTCCTGAAACCGTGCCACGAAAGTAAACTTCTGTCAACCAATGTGAAATATGTGACTTGTGTTACTCAAGTGAAGAGCGCCGTGGAACGCGGCCAGGGGCCGCGCCGAGGTGACATAGTGGCATCGTGACCGGCGACATCCCTCCCTCCGACCAATGGCTGACCCTCCCCGACGTCTCGGACGCGCTGGGCGAGCCGCTCGGACGCGTGCGGCGGTTGCTCGACGAGCGCCACCTCATCGCGTCGCGACGCCACGGCGGCGGTCCCCGTGTGCCCGCCGCGTTCATCGTCGACGGCAGGCCGCTCGCATCGCTGCGGGGAACGGTCTTCGTGCTGCACGACGCCGGCTTCTCGGACGACGAGGCGATCGACTGGCTGCTCGCGCCCGACGAGTCGATCGGCGTGGCGCCCATCGACGCGCTGCGCGAGGGGCGCAAGAGCGAGGTCCGGCGCGTGGCGCAGACGCTCGCGTAGCCCTACGCGGCGCGCACCGTCGCGGCGCGCGCCAGGTCGCGCAACTCGCCCACGGCAGCGTTGTCGAGGCGCGCGCCCACCAGGGCGCGGTCGGCCTGGCGGGCGTAGTCGGCGATCATGGCCTCGACGCGGTCGAGGGCGCCGGCATCTGCGATCGCGCGCTGCAGCGTGGCGATCTGGCTGTCATCCAGCGCGGGGTCGCCGAGCAGCTCGTCGATGACGCGCCGCCCGCCCGCAGGCAATGCCTCCCGAGTGAGCGCGATGAGCACGGTGCGCTTGCCCTCTCTCAGGTCGTCGCCGGCCGGCTTGCCCGTCACCGCGGCGTCGCCGAACACGCCCAGCACGTCGTCGCGCAGCTGGAAGGCGAGCCCGAGCGGCTCGCCGAAGGCGGCGAGCGCTGAACGCTGCTCCTCGTCGGCGCCCGCGAGCGCGGCGCCCAGCAGCAGCGGCTGCTGCACGCTGTACCGGGCAGACTTGCTGAGGGCCACGCGCAGCGCCCGCTTCGCGTGGCTATCGTCGGGCGCGGTCGCCCACGCCGACTCCTCCGCCACGTCGAGGAACTGGCCGATGGTGACATCCCGGCGCATGCGCCCGTACAGAGCACGGGCCGCTGCCGCGCGCTCGGCGGGCGCGAGGGCCAGCCCCTCTTCGAAGAGGTCGTCGCTCCAGCCCAGCAGCAGGTCTCCGAGCAGAACCGCCGCGGAGCGGCCGAACGCCGCCGAGTCGCCGAGCCAGCCCGCGTCGCGATGGGCTGCCTCGAGCGACCGGTGTGCCGCGGGCCGGCCGCGACGCGTGTCGGAGTTGTCGATCAGGTCGTCGTGGACAAGGGCCGCCGCGTGGAACACTTCGAGCGCCGCCGCGGCCGTCACCACCGCGTCCGGCACGGGCTGCGCGCGGCCGCCGGCGTCGGCCACGGCCCGCCACCCCGTGTGCAGGAAGCGCGCTCGCAGCCTCTTGCCGCCGGCGAGCGCCCGCACGCCGGCCTCGACGAAGCCCGCCGCGTCCGGCCCGAGCCCGGCGACCTCCGCGCGGACGGCGCGCGCGTAGCTATCGAGTCGCTGGGAAACCGCGTCCACCAGGTGCGTTGCAGCCGTCACGGGCCTAGCCTAGTAATGACGACGACGAGTAGAATGCGAGTCGCAGGCCACAGCCAGAGGGGAACCCGGATGCCACTCTCCGAACAGGAGCAGCGTCTGCTCGACGAGATGGAACGTCATCTCATGCACAACGACGCAGACGTCGTCAGTGCGCCGCGCGACGGGCGGACGATCAGCTATCGCAACATCGTCTACGGCTCGATCATCCTGCTGGTCGGCATCGCCGCCCTCGTGCTGGCCATGCCCCTCAAGCTCATCGTCCTCGGCGTCGCCGGTTTCGTCCTCATGGTCGGCGGCGTCGTCCTGGCCATCACCCCGACGCGATCCGCCGCCGGCCCGGCGCCGCGCGCGGCGGAGACGCCCCGCCCGGCCCCGAAGGACTCGTCGTCATTCATGGACCGCATGAACGACCGCTGGGACCGCCGACACGACGGCGGCTGACCCGCTTCCCGCCTCCCCCGAGCACCGGCCCCCGTGGGCCGGTGCTTTTTTGTGCGCAGCAGAGGAGGACGCAGCGGGCCACGGGAAGAATTGTGGAGGAAATTGATAGCTAAGTGGAGGAAAATGGAGTAGATTGGAGGGACTTCAACGCGGCCGGACGAGGGGGAGGACCCGGATGCTGCTGGGCACCCACACCCCCAAGCTCGACGACAAGGGCCGGTTGATCCTTCCCGCCAAGTTCCGTCGTGAGCTCGAAGACGGCGTGGTCATCACGCGCGGCCAGGAGCGCTGTCTCTACGTGTTCAGCGCCGCCGAGTTCGAACGGATCCACGACCGGATGCGCGAGGCGCCGATGGGCGACAAGCGGGCGCGCGACTTCCTGCGCATGTTCCTCGCCGCCGCCAGCGACGAGAAGCCCGACAGCCAGCACCGTGTCACGATTCCGCCGGCGCTGCGCTCGTACGCGGGGCTCGAGCGCGAGCTCGTGGTCGCGGGCATCGGCGGCCGCGCCGAGATCTGGAACGCGGATCGTTGGGCGGAGTACTCCGCCGCTCACGAGAGCACGTTCGCCGACCTTGAGGAGGAGGTGTACCCGGGACTGTTCTGACCTCCGGCTGCGATCTCCAGCCGCTCCCGCCCTGACGCACTTCCCCGGCGCCAGGTCGGAGCGGAGGGGGATCGGAGCCAGGGGCCCCGAAACCCCGGCCGACAGGACATGAGCCTCCGCGACATCCACACCCCCGTCTTGCTCGAGCGCTGCGTCGAGCTGCTCGCGCCCGCGGTCGCCCGCGACGGCGCCGTGCTCGTGGACGCCACGCTGGGCATGGGCGGGCACGCGGAGGCCTTCCTCACCCGCTTCCCCGGCCTGCGCCTGATCGGCCTCGACCGCGACACCGACGCGCTGCGGATCGCGCGCGAACGACTCACGCCCTTCGCCGACCGCGTGACGCTCGTGCACACGGTGTACGACGGCCTCGCGCCCGCCCTCGCCTCCGCGGGCGCCGCCGCAGCCGACGGCGTCCTGTTCGACCTCGGCGTGTCGTCGCTGCAGCTCGACGAGGCGCCGCGCGGATTCGCCTACGCGAAGGACGCCCCGCTGGACATGCGGATGGACCAGACCGCGGGGCGCACCGCCGCCGACGTGCTCGCCGAGTCCAGCGAGGGCGAGCTGAGGCGCGTGTTCGAGCACTACGGCGAGGAGAGGCTTGCGGCCAGGTACGCGCGCGCCATCGTGCGTGCCCGCGCCGAGGCTCTCATCGAGCGCTCCGGCGAGCTCGTGCGCATCATCGTCGAGGCAACCCCCGCCGCCGTCCAGCGGTCGGGACACCCCGCGAAGCGCGTGTTCCAGGCGCTGCGGATCGAGGTCAACGAGGAGCTCGGGGCGTTGGAGCGAGCGATCCCCGCGGCGCTGGATGCGCTCGTGGTCGGAGGGCGCATGGTCGTGCTCTCATACCAGTCCCTTGAGGACCGGCTGGTCAAGCGCGCCTTCGCCCAGGCGTCCGCGTCCACGGCGCCGCGCGGACTGCCCGTCGAGCTGCCGGAGTTCGCCCCGCGATTCCGGCTGCTGGTCAAGGGCGCGGAGCGGGCAGACGACGACGAGCGCGCGCGCAACCCGCGCGCCACCCCCGTCCGGCTGCGCGCCGTCGAACGACTGCGGGAGGCGGCATGAGCGCTGCGAACGAGGCGCTGGCCGCGCTGCCGGCTCGGCAGGAGCGGCCGAGGCATCTGTGGCCGGCCGCGCAAGGACGCCGCCGTCGTCCGCGGCTCGCGTACGCCGTCATCGCGGTGGCCGGCGCGCTCGCGATCCTCGCGGCGCAGATGGGCTTGTCGATCGCCGCCACCGAGGCATCCTTCCGCGTGAGCGAGCTGACCGCGCAACAGCGTGAGCTCACGTGGCAGAAACAAGAGCTCTACGACCAGGTCGCCGGCCTCAGCTCCCCGCAGTACCTCGCCGCGAACGCGGCGTCGCTCGGCATGGTGATCAACCAGTCGCCCACCTACCTGCGCTTGAGCGACGGGAAGATCATCGGCAGCAAGAAGGCGGCGGGGTATCAGTCCTCGGTCAACGCGCTGGGCAAGAGCGCGGTCTCCAACGCGCTCGTCGAGGACACGCCGCTGATCACCGACCCGGATGCGACGATCGCGGGCGCGCCTGAGGAGGCCGCGACCGAGACCGCGGATACTCTGCCCCCACCGATCACCGACGGGCTGCCGACCCCGAACACGCGCTAGAACCACCGAGAGCCGAGATGACCACTCACAGCACCCGCAGTCCGCGCCGCCGCACCGTCGTCGCATTGGGCGTCGTGCTCGCCGTGCTGGTGGCCTTCGGCGTGCGGCTCGTCGACATCCAGGTGGTCAACGCGGACCAGCACGTGCAGGACTCGATCACGGTCGGAAACCTCGGCGAGGAGGTGACCCTCAAAGGCACGCGCGGCTCGATCGTCGACATGAATGGGCGCGTGCTGGCCAAGAGCACGCTGCTCTACGACGCCCAGCTCTCGCCGTCGAACGTCGTCGAGGAGTACGAGAAGGCGACCGACGACACGCCCTCGTGGGAAGAGACGGCGAAGAAGATCGGAAAGATCACCGGCCAGTCGGCGAAGGAGGTCATGAAGATCGTCTCCGACGCGCTCGCGAAGGACCCGAAGTCGCAGTTCGCCTACCTCAAGCGGGGAATCACAACCGAGCAGTACCGGGACCTCGCCGAACTCGGCCTGTCGTACATGAGCTTCACCTCGCAGCCGTCCCGCGTCTATCCCGAAGGAGCCGTCGCCGGCAGCCTCGTCGGCTTCGTCGGTGTGGACGGCGCGCCGCTGGAGGGTCTCGAGCTCACCCGGGACGATTGCCTGGCCGCCACCGACGGCAGCGAGACGTTCCAGCGCGGCAAGGACGGCGGCGTCATTCCCGGCACGAAGGCGGAGACCCCCGCCGTGGACGGTGGGACGCTCTCGCTCACGATCGACAGCGACTTGCAGTGGTACCTGCAGCAGCTCATCGCCGAGCAGGTGAAGAAGTACAAGTCGGTCAGCGGCACGATCACCGTCGTCGAAGCCAAGACCGGCAAAATCCGCGCAGCCGCCGAGTACCCGACCGTCGACCCCAACAACATCGAGGCGAAGGGCTCGTTCCTGCGCAATCGGGTCTTCCAAGACCAGTTCGAGCCGGCGTCGACGTTCAAGGCGCTCTCGGCCTCGGTGCTCGTCGACGCGGGCGGGCAGACCCCGCGCTCGACGGTGCGCGCGTCGGGCCGGGTCTCGTTCGCCAACGGGGCGAAGGTGCGGGACATGTCCGACCATGCCGCCGTCACCTACACGCTCAACGGCGTGCTGGTGGAGTCGTCCAACACCGGCATCTCGAAGTTCAGCCAGCGCGTGAGCGCGAAGACCCGCTACGAGTACCTGAAGAAGTTCGGCATCGGCAGCGGCAGCGCCGTCGGCTTCGGAGCCGAGGCGAAGGGCGATCTGAAGCCGGCGTCGCAGTGGGACAACCAACAGCTGTACGACACGAACTACGGCCAGGGCCTGACCACGACCGTTCCCGAGCTCATCGGCGCGTACAGCGCGATCGCAAACGACGGCGTGCGTGTGCCGCTGCAGCTGATCGAGTCGTGCACGAAAGCCGACGGCACCGTCGTGAAGACCGAGCAGCCCGACCCCGTGCGCGTGCTCAGCAAGAAGAGCGCGAAGCAGGTCACCACGATGCTGGAGAACGTGTACATGCAGGCCGGCTACGCCGACGCCGTCCAGGTGCCTGGCTACCGCGTCGCCATGAAGTCGGGCACCGGGCAGAAGACGAAGGTGGGCGGCGGCGGCTACAAGTCCGGCGTCTGGTACACCCTCATGATCGGATTCGCGCCCGCCGAGAACCCCGAGTACATTGTCGCGATCACGCTGGACGAGCCGACCAAGGTAAAGTCGTCGGCGGCTGACGCCGAGGGATTCCAGAAGGCCATCACCCACGTCATGAAGACGTACCGCGTGATGCCCTCGACCACAAAGGCCAAGAAGCTCCCCATCTACAAGTGACATCCGAGCCCGCCCACGCCCGAGGGGCTGCGCGCCCGGTCGGAGGAACCATGATCGCCCTGACACTCGCCGAGCTCGCTGCCGCGGTGGACGGGCGGCTCGTTCCCGCCCGCGGCGACGGTGGCGACACGGTCGTCTCGGGCGCGGTCGACACCGACTCGCGGCTGATCGGGCCCGGTGGCGTGTTCGTGGCCAAGCCCGGCGAGACCACCGACGGGCACCTCTTCGTGCCCGCAGCGGTCGACGCTGGCGCGGCTGTCGCGATCGTCGAGCGGGAGGTGGACGCCGACGTGTCGCAGATCGTCGTCGCCGACGTGCTGGACGCCCTCGCCGAGCTCGCGCGCGAGGTCGTGGCGCGCGTGCGCGCGCAGGGCCGGCTGCGCATCGCCGCGATCACCGGGTCCAACGGCAAGACCACCACGAAGAACCTGCTCGCCCGAATCCTCAGCGACGAGGGGGAGACCGTCGCGCCGCGCGCGTCGTTCAACAACGAGGTGGGCGCTCCGCTGACCATGCTCCGCGTCACGGCCGACACCCGCTACCTCGTGAGCGAGCTCAGTGCCCGAGGCCCGGGAGAGCTGACGAGGCTGGCCAGGCTCATCGAGCCCGACGTGGGCGTCGTGCTCATGGTGGGGATGGCGCACGGCGGCCTGTTCGGCAGCATCGAGGCGACGGCGGCGGCGAAGGCCGAGCTCGTCGAGCAGCTGCGTCCCGGCGGGGTCGCCGTGCTCAACGCCGACGACCCGCGCGTGGCGGCGATGGCCGAGATCGCCGCGAGACGGGATGCCGCGGTGCGCTGGTTCGGGCAGCGCGCCGCCGCCGACGTGCGCGCGCAGGATGTCGAGGCCACCGCGGCCGGCACGACCCTCACCGTGACGGCGGACGGCGTGTCGCGCCCGCTCCGGCTGCGCGTGATCGGCGCCCACCACGTGAACAACGCCCTCGCCGCGATCGCCGCCGCGACCGCGCTCGGTATTTCTCTGGACGACGCGATCGCGCGGCTGGAGACCGTCGAGCTTGCCGAGCGCTGGCGCATGCAGCCGATGGGGTCGGAGTCGGTGCGCATCATCAACGACGCCTACAACGCGAGCCCCGACTCGGTGTCGGCCGCGCTGCGCGCGCTCGCGCAGATCACCGGCCCCGACGAGCGCACCGTGGTCGTGCTGGGCGCGATGAGCGAGCTGGGGGAGTTCGCCGGAGAGGAGCACGACCGCATCGGCGAGCTCGCCGTGCGGCTGCGCATCCAGCGCATCGTCGTGGTCGGCGACGACGCCCGCCGCATCTACCTCGCCGCCGTGGGCGAAGGCTCGTGGAACAGCGAGGCGGTGTTCTTCTCGACCGCGGACGAGGCGTTCGACTACCTGCGCGGCGAGTTGCGCGACGGCGACCGAGTGCTGGTGAAGTCGTCGAACGCGGCGGGTCTGCGGTTCCTCGGCGATCGTCTGGGAGAATCCTTCTCGTGAGATCTCTCCTGACCGCGGCGTCGATCTCGGTGGCGTTCTCTCTGTTTCTGACGCCCGTGTTCCTGCGGCTGTTCCGCCGCTGGGGCTGGGGCCAGGTGATCCGCACTCCCGAAGCGATCGAGAATCCGAGCCACGCGGAGAAGCGCGGCACGGTCACGATGGGCGGCACGATCTTCATCGCCGGCACGATCGTCGGCTATCTCGTCGGGTGTTTCGTCGGGGGGAATCCGCCCACGATCTCCGGCCTGCTCGTCCTGTGGATGATGCTGGGCTTCGGCGTGGTCGGCTTCATCGACGACTACATGAAGGTGCGCCGCCAGCGCAGCCTGGGCCTGTCCGGGTGGCGCAAGATCGCCGGGCAGGTGATCGTCACCGTGCCGTTCGCAGTGGTCGCGCTGAACTTCCCCAACGTCCTGAACCAGACGCCGGCATCCGCTCAGATCTCCATCTTCCGCGACCTGCCGCTCTTGTCGTTCATGCTGCTTCCCGCCGTCATCGGGTGGGCGCTCTACCTGGCGTGGGTGTCGTTCATCGGCGTCGCCTGGTCCAACAGCACCAACGTCACCGATGGCCTCGACGGCCTGGCCGCCGGCTGCGGCGTCTTCGTCGTCGGGGCGTACAGCCTGCTCGCGTTCTGGCAGTTCAACCAGTCGTGCACGAGCAACGCCATCGACCCCACCGTCTTGTCGGCGTGCTACCCGACCCCGAACCCGTTCGACCTCGCGATCATCTCGGCGTCGTTCGTCGGAGCGCTCGTGGGGTTCCTGTGGTGGAACGCGCCCAAGGCGGAGATCTTCATGGGAGACGTCGGGTCGATGGCGATCGGCGGCGTCATCGCGTCGCTGTCGGTCCTCACCCGCACCGAGATCCTCGCCGTCCTCCTTGCCGGCGTGTACATCATCGGCCCCGGTTCGGTGATCGTCCAACTCACCTACTTCAAGCTCACGCGCGGCAAGCGGCTGTTCTTGCAGAGCCCGTTCCACCACCACCTCGAGATGCGCGGCTGGCAAGAGGTCAAGATCGTCGTGCGCTACTGGATCATCGCCGGCATGCTCGCGGTGACCGGCATCGGGCTCTTCTACGCCGAGTGGCTCTCGCGCACATGAGCGGCCGGCTCGACTCTCTGACGAGCTGGCACGCGGACTGGTCGGGGCTGCGGGCCGCGGTGCTCGGGCTCTCGGTGACCGGCTTCGCAGCCGCCGACACGCTCGCCGAATTGGGCGCCGACGTGCTGGTGGTCACCGAGGCCGCCGCCGACGAGTACGCGCGACTTCTGCCGGTGGTCGGCGCGCGCCTGTGGCAGGGAGGCCTGGACGCGGTCCCGGCCGAGCTCGTCGACTTCGACCCCGACGTCGTGATCGCCTCGCCCGGCTTCGCGCCTCAGCATCCGCTCATCGCGTGGGCGCGCGAGACGGGAGTCGCGCTGTGGGGCGACATCGAGCTCGCCTGGCGCGTGCGCGACAAGGTCGTGCGCGCCGACGGCACGCCCGCCGACTGGATCCTCGTCACCGGGACAAACGGCAAGACCACGACGACGCAGCTGGCCGCGACGATGCTCGCCGCCGGGGGCCTGCGCGCCGCGCCGTGCGGAAACATCGGCGTGCCGGTGCTCGACGCGGTGCGCGACCCCGCCGGCTTCGACGCGCTCGTCGTGGAGCTGTCCAGCCACCAGCTCTGGTACCTCGGCCTGCAGGCCGGCCCCGACCGGGTGTCGCCGCATGCCGCCGTCTGCCTGAACCTGGCCGACGACCATCTCCAGTGGCACGGCTCGTTCGAGGCCTACCGCGCCGCGAAGGCGCACGTCTACGACCACACGAGGGTCGCGTGCGTGTACAACAAGGCCGACCCGGCGACGATGCGCATGGTGGAGGACGCGGATGTCGTGGAGGGCGCCCGCGCGATCGGGTTCGACCTCGGCAGCCCCGGCCCGAGCGACCTCGGCGTCGTGGAGGGCATCCTCGTCGATCGCGCGTTCCTCGACGACCGCCAGCACCGCGCGCTGGAGCTCACGACGCTCGACGAGCTGCGCGCGCTCGGGCTGTCCGCGCCGCACGTCGTCGCCAACATCCTCGCCGCCGCCGCGCTCGCGCGCTCGCTCGAGGTGTCGCCGGAGGCGATCAGCGACGCGCTGCGCGGCTTCCGCCTCGACCCGCACCGTATCGAAGTCGTCGCCGTCGGGCGCGGCGTCACGTGGGTGGATGACTCGAAGGCCACCAACCCGCACGCGGCGGCGTCGTCGCTGGCCGCCTACCCCGGTGCGATCTGGGTTGTCGGAGGCCTGTTGAAGGGGGTCGACATCGCGGCGCTGGTGGCCGCGCGCGGCGGCGCGGCGAAGGCCGCTGTCGTGATCGGAGCCGACCGGGCCGAGGTGGTGGCGGCGTTCGCGCGACACGCGCCGCAGGTGCCCCTGTTCGAGGTCGACCACACCCAGACTGAAGACGTCATGGCCCGCGTCGTCGAACTCGCGGCGGAGGCCGCCGACGACGGCGATGTGGTCCTGCTCGCGCCGGCGGCGGCGTCTTTCGACCAGTTCGCGTCGTACGCGGATCGCGGGCAGCGTTTCGCCGCGGCGGCGCGGGAGTGGATCGGGAAGGGGAGCGATGACCAGCACGATGCCCCCTCGCTCCCTTCCGGGGGAGCCTGACGCCCCGCCCCGCAAGCGCGGGCTCGCCGCGCGAGTCTCCCTCGGCCGCGTGTTCGCGCCCGTGCCGAGCGAGTTCCTGCTGATCGCGTCGACCGCGCTGCTGCTGACGTTGTTCGGCCTGGTCATGGTGCTGTCGGCGACCTCCGCGACATCCGCCGCCGCCGGCGGCAGCCCGTTCGAGGCGGTGCTGAAGCAGCTCGCGTTCGCGGCCGTCGGCGTCCCGCTCATGTTCATCGCGAGCCGGCTGCCGATCGGGTTCTGGAAGCGCGTGGCGTGGCCCGCGCTGCTGATCGGCATCGGCCTGCAGCTGCTGGTGTTCACGCCGCTCGGCTACGACCTCGGCGGCAACCGCAACTGGATCGAGGTCGGCGGGTTCACCGCCCAGCCGTCGGAGTTCCTCAAGCTCGCGCTCGCGCTGTGGCTCGGCTACGTGCTGTTTCGCAAGCAGACGCTGCTCGGACTGTGGCGGCACGTGTTCATCCCCGCGGTGCCGGTGGCTGCCCTCGTGATCGCCACGGTCATGGCCGGACACGACCTCGGCACGGCGATGGTGCTGTTCCTCATCTTCTTGGGCGCGCTGTTCTTCTCCGGAGTGAAGCTGCGGATCTTCATCATCCCGACCCTGGTGTCGGCGATCGCGATCGCGATTTTCGCGATCACGAGCCCTGACCGCGTGCGGCGCATCATGAGCTTTCTCAACACGAACTGCCTCGATGACTACTACAAGGACTGCTACCAGCCTCTGCACGGCATCTGGGGCCTCGCCGGCGGGGGGGTGTTCGGCCTGGGCCTGGGCAACTCCAAGGAGAAGTACGACTGGCTGCCGGCGGCCGCGAACGACTACATCTTCGCGATCGTGGGCGAGGAGCTCGGGCTCATCGGCTGCGCGGTCGTGCTGGCGCTGTTCGCGCTGTTCGCCGTGGGCGCGTTCCACGTCATCCGCAAGACCGACGACCCGTTCGTGCGCATCGTCTCCGGCGGCGTCACGGTGTGGGTTGTCGGCCAGGCGCTCATCAACGTCGGCGTCGTGCTGCGGGTCTTCCCGGTGCTCGGCGTCCCCCTGCCGTTCATGTCGCAGGGCGGGACGGCGCTGCTGTCCGTGCTGATCGCGTCGGGAGTGCTGCTGTCTTTCGCCAGATCGCTGCCCGACGCCGTCGCCCGCCGGCAGGCAGCGATCGACCGGGCGCGCGCCGCCGCCGGACGCTGACAGCACTGAGCAGGCGTCCGTCCGCTGACGTGCCCGGCGCGGTTCGCAGTTCAGGCGATTCGGCGTCGTCAGGACGATTCGCGAGCAAACGTCCTGAGCACGCGAAATCTCCTGATCTGGGAGAAGGCGAGAAGCGGGAGAGGGAAGAATGGATGCCGTGACGACCTACCTTCTGGCCGGCGGTGGCACCGCCGGCCACGTCAACCCCCTGCTCGCCGTCGCCGACGCGCTGCGCGCGCGCAAGCCCGGCGCCGATGTGCTCGTGCTCGGCACGCGGGAGGGGCTCGAGGCGCGCCTCGTCCCCGAGCGCGGCTACGAGCTGCTGTTCGTCGACAGGCTCCCGTTCCCGCGGCGCCCGAACCGCGACGCGGTCGCCTTCCCCGCCCGGTTCCGCCGCGCGGTCGGGCAGGCGCGCGACCACATCGCCGCGCGGGGCGTCGACGTGGTCGTCGGCTTCGGCGGCTACGCGTCGGCCCCGGCTTATGTCGCGGCGCGGCGCGAGCATGTGCCTGTCGTCATCCACGAGGCAAACGCCCTGCCCGGGCTGGCGAACCGGCTCGGCGCGCGGGCGGCGGCGGCCGTGGGTGTCGCCTTCGCCGGCACGCCCCTGCGCGGGGCGCGGACGGTGGGGATGCCGATGCGCCGCGAGCTGGTGGAGCTCGACCGCGACTCGCTGCGCGTCGAGGCGGCCGCGCGCTACGGGCTGGACCCGTCCACCCCGACGCTGCTCGTGTTCGGCGGATCGCTCGGCGCGCAGCGGCTCAACGACGCGTTCGCCGGCTCGCACCGCGACATCCTCGCCGCCGGCTGGCAACTGCTGCACCTCACCGGGGAGCGGCGCGACGGCGTCGAGGCCGGCGAGCCCGGCTATGCCGCGCCCCGCTACGAGGAACGCATGGAGTTCGCGTACGCGATGGCCGACGCGGTGGTCTCGCGCGCGGGCGCGGCGACCGTCTCCGAGATCGAGGCACTCGGCATCCCCGCCGTTTTCGTGCCCTACGCGGTTGGCAACGGCGAGCAGGCGCTCAACGCTCGGGCGGCGGTCGACGCCGGCGCCGCCGTGCTGATCGCCGACGCCGAGCTCACCCCCGACCGCGTGCGCGCCGAGGTGGTCCCGCTCCTGCAGGACGCGCAGCGGCTGGAGGGGATGCGGCGGGCCGCCGCCGGCGTCGGCACGCGGGACGGCGCGGCGAACCTCATCGCCCTCGTCGACCGGGCGCTCGCGCGCTGACCAGCGTGCCGGAGGCCCGGCATCCCCGACCCAACTTAGGATTGACGGGCCATGATCCGACCCGACCTGACCCTGCCGATCCCCGACGAGATCCACGCCGCGCACTTCATCGGCATCGGCGGCTCGGGGATGTCGGGGCTCGCCCGCATGTTCCTGAAGCGCGGCATCCGCGTCTCCGGCTCCGATCGGGCCGACAGCCCCGGGCTGCGGGAGCTGGAGCGGCTCGGCGCACACGTGCATGTCGGCCACGACGCGGCGCACCTCGGCGACGCCGACACCGTCGTGCACACTGGCGCGATCTGGCCCGAGAACCCGGAGTACGTGCTCGCCAAGCAGCGCGGTCTGCACGTCATCCACCGTTCGCAGGCGCTGCACTGGCTGATCGGCGGGCGCCGCCTCGTCGCCGTCGCCGGCGCGCACGGCAAGACGACGTCGACGGGGATGGTCGTCACGGCGCTGCGCCGCCTGGGCGCCGACCCGGCCTTTGTCAATGGCGGGGTGATCGCCGAGCTCGGCGCGTCCAGCGACAGCGGCGCCGACGAGCTCTTCGTCATCGAGGCCGACGAGTCCGACGGCACGTTCCTTCTTTACGACACGTCGGTCGCGCTCATCACGAACGTCGACCCCGACCATGTCGACTTCTACGGCAGCGACGACGCGTTCCACGCGGCGTTCGCGCGCTTTGCCGACGCGGCGCGCGAGGCGGTCGTGATCTCCGCCGACGACCCGGGCGCGCGGCGCGTGCGCGCAGCCCTCGCCCACCCTCGCGTGCTGACGTTCGGAACCGCCGCTGACTCCGACGTGCGGCTCGGCGACGTGGTCGCCGACGGCCCCGTGTCGTTCACGCTCGCCCACGGCGGCCAGACGGTGGCAGCGCGGCTCGCGGTGCCTGGCGTCCACAACGCCGTCAACGCGGCGGGCGCGGTGGCCGCGCTGCTCGCGCTCGGCCACGGGCTCGAGGCGGCGGTGCGCGCGGTCGAGCCGTTCGCGGGCACCGCGCGCCGCTTCGAGCTGCACGGCGTCGAGCGGGGCGTCAGCGTCTACGACGACTACGCGCACCACCCCGCCGAGGTCGCCGCGGCGCTCTCGGGCGCGCGCACGGTGGTCGGCGACGGCCGGGTCATCGCCGTGCACCAGCCGCACACCTACTCGCGCACCGCGGTGATGTCGCCGTGGTTCGCCGAGGTGCTCGAGAGCCTCGCCGACGAGACGGTCGTGCTGGACGTGTACGGCGCCCGCGAAGACCCGGTGCCCGGGGTGACCGGCGCCCTGGTCAGCGAGGCGTTCCACGACGCCGACCGGGTGCGGTTCATCGCCGACTGGCAGGAGGCCGCCGACTACACCGCGTCGATCGCGCGCGCGGGCGATCTGGTGATCACACTCGGCTGTGGCAACGTCAATCTGCTTGTGCCGCAGCTCCTCGACGCGCTGGCCTCGTCGCGCGAGGGCGGGGAGTAGGCCGTGAAGCGGCCCGCCCCGTTGCCCGCGCCGCCGGTGAGCGCGGCGCCGGCCCGGCCGGAGCGACCCGGGCAGGAGAAAGCGGCAGACCCGGATGTCGGCGAGCGCGCGGCGCCGACGGATGCCGCCCCGGCGCTCCCCGCCGCCGTGGCGGAGCCCGCCGCGAGGCCTCTGCCGGAGGGCCCAGAGCGGGCGGACGACGATCCCGTGCGCCTGCGCGACGTGTGGGCGGCCTCGCGCGCGCGCCGCAAGGCGCTGCGCGCCGAGGTGCGACGCTTCACCGGCCGCGCGCGCCGTCGCCGTGCGGTCTGGATCACTGCCGCGGCATCCGTCGTCGTGCTCGCGGTCGGCACCCTCGCCGCCGCCTACAGCCCGCTGTTCGCCGTCGAGCAGGTCACCGTCGTCGGCGCCGACCGGCTCGACGCCGAGCAGGTGGAAGCCGCTTTGGCCGACCAGCTTGGAACGCCGTTGCCGCTGGTCGACGAGAGCGTCGTGAAGGAGTCGCTCGTGGCCTTCCCGCTCATCGAGACCTACAGCCTGGAAGCGCGGCCCCCACACGAGCTCGTGCTGCGGATCGTCGAGCGCACGCCGGTGGGGGTGGTCCGCTCGGCGGCTGGCTACACGCTGGTCGACGCGGCCGGCGTCGCCCTGTCCACCACGCAGGAAAAGCCCAAGGGCCAGCCGGTGATCGACGTCAGCGGCGGCCTGCAGACGCCGGCGTTCGAGGCGGTCGGGATGGTCATCCGGTCGCTGCCGAAGTCGATACGCCAGAAAGTCACCAAGGCGCGAGCCACGACGCCCGACGATGTCGTGCTCTCGCTTGGCGGCACGAGCACGTCGATCGTGTGGGGGAGCGCGGAGAAGTCCGCGATGAAAGCCCTCGTGCTGCGGAAGATGATGAAGCGGAAGCCGCCGAGCCGCGTCAGCGTCTACGATGTGTCGTCGCCGGAAGCGGTTGTGGTGCGCTGAGCGCGTCGAACGCCCGGCGAGCGGAACGGATGGCGCGACACGCCCGCGACGTGCGGCGTTGCGCGCGGACCACCGCATACCTTCTGAATCAGGAAATGCATACCGGGCAATACTTTAACCTTTCTGCTGAAGTTTAAGGTTGGCACCGGGCGAGATGCGCACTGTGAAGGGCACGGAGGCCGGCATGAGCCAAAACCAGAACTACCTCGCCGTCATCAAGGTGGTCGGCGTCGGCGGGGGTGGCGTCAACGCCGTCAACCGCATGATCGAGCTCGGCCTGCGCGGCGTCGAGTTCATCGCGATCAACACCGACGCGCAGGCGCTGCTCATGAGCGACGCCGACGTCAAGCTCGACGTCGGCCGCGAACTGACCCGGGGCCTCGGCGCCGGCGCCGACCCCGAAGTGGGCCGCCGCGCTGCCGAAGACCACGCCGAGGAGATCGAGGAGGCGCTGCGGGGCGCCGACATGGTCTTCGTGACCGCAGGCGAGGGCGGTGGCACCGGCACCGGAGGCGCGCCGGTCGTGGCGAAGATCGCGAAGTCGATCGGCGCGCTGACGATCGGCGTCGTCACGAAGCCGTTCTCGTTCGAGGGGCAGCGGCGCCAGCAGCAGGCCGAGACCGGCGTCGCCAAGTTGAAGGACGAGGTCGACACCCTAATCGTCGTGCCCAACGACCGGCTGCTCGAGATCAGCGATCGCGGAATCTCGCTGGTGGAGGCGTTCGCCACCGCCGACCAGGTGCTCCTGGCCGGTGTGCAGGGCATCACCGACCTCATCACCACGCCCGGCCTGATCAACCTCGACTTCGCCGACGTGAAGTCGGTGATGCAGGGCGCCGGGTCGGCGCTCATGGGAATCGGCTCGTCGCGCGGCGCCGACCGTGCCATCAAGGCCGCTGAGCTGGCCGTCGAGTCGCCGCTGCTCGAGGCCTCGATCGAAGGGGCGCACGGCGTGCTGCTGTCGATCCAGGGCGGTTCGAACCTCGGCATCTTCGAGATCAACGACGCCGCCCAGCTCGTCAAGGAGGCGGCGCACCCGGAGGCGAACATCATCTTCGGCACGGTCATCGACGACACTCTCGGCGACGAGGTGCGCGTCACGGTCATCGCGGCGGGCTTCGACGGCGGTGAGCCGCAAGCGCGCATCGAGCCGATGACCGCGCAGCGCGAGACCCCGGCGCTGCCGGTGGCGACCGCCGAGGAGGCCGCCGCCGAGGCGCACGAGGCGGCGCCCGAGGACCGCGCGCCGGTCAAGGTCGGCGCAGAGCCGGTCTTCGACTCCGCGTTCGACGACGGAGACCTCGACATCCCCGACTTCCTGAAGTAAGTGGAGCTCGCGAGCCGGCTCGCACGCGTCGACGCGGACATCGCGGACGCGGCGCGTGCGGTCGGCCGAGACCCGGCGGAGCTCACCCGCATCGTCGTCACGAAGTTCCATCCGCCGCAGCTCGTGCGCGAGCTGCACGCACTGGGCGTCCGCGATATCGGCGAGAACCGCCAGCAGGAGCTGAGCGCCAAGGTGGAGGAGCTCGGCTCCCTGCCCGGGGCGCGCTGGCACTTCATCGGGCAAGCGCAGACCAACAAGGCGCGCGCGCTGCGCGCGGCCGCATCCATCGTCCCCCTCGTCGTGCACTCGGTCGACCGTGAGCGCATCGCGAACGCGCTCGATGCCGCGGCCGGCCCCGAAGACCCGGCGCTGGACGTGCTGCTGCAGGTCAACCTCACCGACGACCCGGGCCGCGGCGGCGTCGCGCCCGCGTCCGCGGCGGCGCTGGCCGCGCACGTGGCGGCG
>NZ_JASGEC010000017.1:0-10528 GCF_047606685.1 Microbacterium sp. | reverse complement strand
CGTGGCGGCGCGCGCGACCCTGCGGCTGCGCGGCGTCATGGCCGTCGCGCCCCTCGACGAGCCGCCGGCGGCCGCGTTCGAACGGCTGCGCGCGTGCGCCGACGCCGTGCGGGCGGTGGTGCCGGACGCGACGTGGATATCGGCCGGAATGACGGCGGATTTCCCCGAAGCGATCGCCGCGGGCGCGACACACCTGCGGATAGGCACGGCAATCACGGGTCCACGGCCCACCGACGGTTAACCTCGGAACAGACAGCGATACGGAGGATGCGATGTCGAACCCGCTGAAGAAGACAATGGTGTACCTCGGCCTGGCCGACGAAGAGGCCTACGAAGAGGCCCAGGCGCAGCAGAGCGCGCGAGAGGCCGCCCGTTCAAGCCGTCAGGAGAACGAGCCGAAGCCCGCGCCGGTGACCCCCCTGCGGCGCCCTGCCGTCGTGCGGCAGCCGGCTGCCAGCGCGCTCAGTGAAATCCTGACGGTGCACCCGAAGCAGTACCGCGACGCGCAAGTGATCGCCGAGAGCTTCCGCGACGGCATCCCGGTGATCATCAACCTGTCGCAGATGAGCGACGCCGACGCGCGCCGCCTCATCGACTTCGCGAGCGGGCTGTCGCTCGGCCTGTACGGCCGCATCGAGCGCGTCACGAGCAAGGTCTTCCTCCTCTCCCCGGAGAACGTGGCGGTGTCGGGCGAGAGCTCGATCACGCAGGGCGACCCCGAGCCGGCGCTCGCCCACTCGTAGAGCGTGGACGTGCTGCGCGTCGTTGCCGCAATCCTCAACGCGCTCATCCTCCTGTACATCGCCGCGCTGCTCGCGCGGCTCGTGATGGACTACATCCCCCTCTTCAATCGCGCGTGGCGCCCGCGCGGGCTGTGGCTCGTCGTCGCGGAGGTCGTCTACACGATGACCGACCCGCCCATCAAGCTGTTGCGGCGGCTCGTCCCGCCGCTGCGCGTGGGCGGCATCTCCATCGACTTCGCGTTCACCATCGTGATGCTGGCGTGCTTTGTGCTGCTGAACCTCACCCGCGTCCTAGTGAGTTGACTATGCTTGCAGGGTGACGCGCGAGGGCGCCGATCTCGAGCCAAAGCAGTGACAGCCCGAAAGAGGTATGACAATGGCACTCACCCCGGATGATGTCGTCACCAAGCAGTTCCAGCACGTTCGCTTCAAGGAGGGCTTCGACCCGGACGAGGTGGACGACTTCCTCGACGAGATCGTGGTCGAGTGGCGCAAGACCATCGCCGAGAACGAAGAGCTGAAGGCCAAGCTCGCCGCGTACGAGTCCGGCGGGGCGCCCGCTGCCGAGGCCCCGGCCCCCGAGCCCGCGGAGCAGGCCCCGGTCGAAGAGGCTCCGGAGCCTGCCGCAGAGCCTGTCGCCGCCGCGGAGCCCGCTCTCGCTGTCGAGGGCGCCGCGCCGACCGCCGCGAGCGCGGGAATCATCGAGCTCGCGCAGCGACTGCACGACGAGCACGTGGCGGAGGGCCAGGCCCAGCGCGACAAGCTCATTGCGGACGCCCAGGCGCAGGCGGCGAGCATCGTCGCCGACGCGGAGGCGAAGGGTCGCGAGGAGATGGCCCGCCTCGACCAGGAGCGCTCCGTGCTGGAGGGCCGGATCACCGAGCTGCGCCAGTTCGAGCGCGACTACCGCCAGCAGCTGCGCAGCTACATCGAAGGCCAGCTTCGCGACCTCGACACCTCGGCCTCCTCCGGGCCGACTCCCGTCTCCGCCGTCGGCCTCTAGGCCTTGGCGGATCGCCCCCCCCTGCGCAAGGCGGCGGCCGGCACTCTCATCGCGATCCTCGCGACGGTGGTGCTGGCCGCCGACCAGTTGGCGAAGCTCGCCGTCATCGAGAAGCTGCCGTACGAGAAGGCTGTTCCGGTGATCGGCGAGTTCCTGGTCTTCTATCTCGTCCGCAACCCGGGCGCCGCGTTCTCGATCGGCGAAGAGCTGACGTGGGTCTTCTCGATCGCGCTGTCGACGGTGGCCGTGGTGATCGTGTGGCTGGCCGTGACTCGGATCCGCTCCCGCATGTGGGCGGCTGCCCTCGGCCTGTTGCTCGGCGGCGTGCTCGGGAACCTCACCGACCGGCTCTTCCGCGAGCCCGGGTTCGGCGTCGGCCACGTCGTCGACTTCATCTCGACGCCGTGGATGATGCCCGCGATCTACAACATCGCCGACATGTTCATCGTGTGCTGCATGATCGCCGTCGCACTGCTCGTGTTGCTCGGAAAGCGCATGGACGGCAGGCGTGCGGAGCGCGCGCAGGCGGCCGAGAGCGGCGACTGACATGCCGTCGCGGACGCTGCCGGTGCCGGATGGGCTGGATGGCGCGCGCGTGGACGCGGGGCTGGCCAAGATGCTCGGCTTCTCGCGCACGTTCGCTGCGGACGTGGCAGAGCGCGGGGGAGTCGCGCTCGACGGGCGGACGCTGTCGAAGTCCGATCGGCTGCGCGCCGGCGGATGGCTGGATGTCTCGTGGGAGGACAAGCGCGAGCCCGAAGTGGTGCCTGTCGTCGTGCCCGACCTCGCGATCATCCACCAGGACGACGACATCGTCGTGGTGGACAAGCCGGCGGGCGTGGCCGCGCACCCCTCGCCCGGCTGGGACGGGCCGACCGTGCTCGGCGCGCTCGCCGCGGGCGGAGTCGGCATCGCCACGAGCGGCGCCGCCGAGCGGCGGGGCATCGTGCACCGCCTCGATGTCGGCACCAGCGGCCTTATGGTGGTGGCCAAGACCGAGCGCGCGTACACGGCGCTCAAGCGCGCGTTCAAGGAGCGCGAGGTGGAGAAGATCTACCACACGGTGGTGCAGGGCCATCCCGACCCGTTGTCCGGCACGATCGACGCGCCGGTCGGACGCCATCCCTCCCACTCGTGGAAGTTCGCGGTGACGCCGGGCGGCAAAGACTCGGTGACCCACTACGAGACGCTCGAGGCCTTTCCGGGCGCGGCCCTGCTGGAGGTCCGCCTCGAGACGGGGCGCACGCACCAGATTCGCGTGCACATGGCCGCGCACCGGCATCCCTGCGTCGGCGACCCGCTGTACGGGGCGGATCCCACGCTGTCCGCCCGCCTCGGGCTCGCCCGGCAGTGGCTGCACGCCCGTCGGCTGTCGTTCGCGCACCCGCTCACCCGCGCGCGCGAGAGTTTCGCCTCGGACTACCCCGCCGACCTCGCGCACGCCTTGGACGTGCTGGCGGATCGCTCGACCTGACCACTGTGCGCGGAGCGTCGACGGGCTTCAGTCCTCGTCGGCCCACGCTTCGGCGACGACCCCGGGAACGACCACGACGGGCACGGGCGCGTTGCGCAGGATCTTCGACGATCGCGATCCGAGGAACACGCGGGCGACCGGTCCGCCGCGGCTCGAGCCGATGACGAGAACGTCGCCTTCCGTCCATCCGGCGTCGTCGATGGCTTCCGGCCACGAGTACCCTTGGCCGAGCACGGCATCCATCCGCTCGGGCGTGTCGGGCAGCTGCCGCACGCTGTCGAGCTCGGCCTGGATCGCCGCTCTCGCTCGATTCGCCCATTGCGCGACGACCAGGTCGTCCTGACCGCCGGCCACCGTGTCGGCGAACAGCGTCGTCGGGCGCACCGCGAACGCGGCCAGTCGCAGCGCGGCCCCGACCCGAGCCGCCACTCGCGCCGCGGCCTGCACGAGCTCTCCGCCGTCGGTCGATCCGCCGTACGCGACCGTCACCCGGCGGACTGTCGCCCCCGCGCCGGCGCGGAAGCCGCGCGGCGCCATCGCCACCGGGAGCGACGAACTGTGCGCGATTCGCTCCGCGGTCGCCCCGAGCGACAGGCGGCCGTGCGCCGCGGCGCTGGAGGAGCCCACCACGATCATGTCGGCATCGTGCCGGTCGGCGGCCTCCAACAGTCCCCGGGGCACCGATCGGGCGTGATGGGCGACGAACTCGGCCCGCACGTCCTCGGGGAGCCTGGCCCGCGCCTGGTCGAGGTGCTGCGCGGCGACCCGCTCGAGATAGGAGAGGAACTCGGTGTCGAGGTTGGTCGGGTCGACCGGCCACGCGTCGGCCACCACCGCGCACACCACGAGGTCTGTGTCGGCCGACCGAGCCAGCAGCGCAGCCAGGTGAAGCGCGGCGATGCCGGTCTCGTCGGCTCGGTACCCCACGAGGATCGTCACGTCGGTTCCCCGGCTCAGTCGACGGCGACCGGCGAGGTCGCGACCACGTGGGTGAGCGGGATGTCGTACGCCGCCCTGGCCCTCTGCACCACGTCGTAGCGCAGCCAGTCCGACTCGGCCTCCGGTTTCGTGGAGATGACGAGCTGGTCGGGATGGAACGACTCGACGGCGTCGGCGAGCGCGCGCAGCGGGCGGTAGTCGCCGAGGGCGCCATCGACGCTGAGGTTCTCCGCCCGGAGGATGCTCATCATCGCGTCCAGCCGCTCTTGGGCCGCCTGAACGGTGGCCTCCCAGATGAACACCGCGCCCTTGTGCTCGGCCTGCCCGGTGTCCACCGGGTTTGCCGGAACGCAGACGTAGTACTCGGCCTTGCCCGCCCGATCGATGCGGCGCAACTCTTCGAGCAGCTCGTCCGCGGCGACGGTCTCGTTCGCCATCACGAGCACTCTGCTCGCCTTTCCGGTCACCTCCGGCTGCAGCGACTCGGGCTCGATCGATCCACCGCGCATCTTCGTCACGACGAACAGCACGATCACAATCGCCCACGACCCGAGGCTCAGCAGCAGCTGGATGAGCGTGTCGGGGTTGAACGCCATCTGCACGAGGACGGCGAGGATTCCCACGGTCGCAAGGATCGACAGGTACGGGAAGCCCCACATCTTGATCTTCAGTTGCGACGGGTCGGCGCGCCGACGCAGCACGATCTGGGAGATGCCGATGAGCAGGTAGACGAACAGGATGATCGCTCCGGAGGAGTTCAGCAGGAAGCTGAAGACGGTGTCGGGCGAGATCGCCGCCGCGATCACGCACAGGAAGCCGACCACCGACGAGGCCAGAATGGCGCGGCGGGGCACTCCGCCCTTGCTCACGCGGATGAGGCTCACCGGCGCCTCGCGGCGGGCCGCCAGGACGAACAGCATGCGAGAGGCCGTGTACAGGCCCGAGTTGAGGCATGACAGCACGGCGGTGAGCACGACCAGATTCATGATGTCGGCGGCGAACGGGATGTTCATGCGCTCCATCGCGGCGACGAAGGGCGAGAAACCGGGCTGGTTCTCGTCCCATGGGACGATGAGCGCGAGCAGCAGCGCGGAGCCGACATAGAAGATCGCGATGCGAGTGATCACCGAGTTGGTGGCCTTGCCGATCGCCTTCACCGGGTCAGGCGACTCGGCGGCGGCGATCGTGGCGATCTCGGCGCCCACCATGGAGAACACGACCACGACCACCCCGCTGAAGATCGCCCCGACGCCGTTGGGGAAGAAGCCGCCGTGCGAGGTCAGGTTGGAGAAGTCGAGTTGCGCGCCGGGCCACAAGCCGATCACGAAGAGCGCTCCCAAGACCAGGAAGATCACGATGGTGGCGACCTTGATGCCGGCGAACCAGAACTCGAACTCGCCGAACGACGCGACGGAGAACAGGTTCGTCGCCGTCATCATCGCCATGAGGACCAGCGAGAAGACCCAGAGGGGAACGTCGGGGAACCAGTGGCGCAGGATCTCGCCGCCAGCGACCGCCTCGAATCCGACGACGATGACCCAGAAGTACCAGTACAGCCAGGCGACGGAGAAGCCGGCCCATCCGCCCAGCGCCTTGCGGGAGTAGTCGGCAAAGGCGCCCGTCGAGGGGTTCGCGGTGGCCATCTCGCCCAGCATGCGCATGATGAGGATGATGAGCAGGCCCGTGATGCCGTAGGTGATGAAGGCGGAAGGGCCGGTGCTGAGGAAAACGTTGCTGGAGCCGACGAACAGGCCGGCGCCGATGACGCCGCCGATCGCGATCATAGAGAGTTGGCGTTGATTGAGCCCCTTGTGCAGCTCTGGCGATGCGCCCATGACGTCCTTCCTGCGGATGCCGCGGGCCGGATCCCGCGGTGCGCTCCACCTTGGCGTAATGTCCTGACACCCGCAAGTGGCAGGAGTGAACTCGTCGCACGACTGTAACGCCGTGGTGATCTGCTCTCGCGTCGAACTCTCACCCTCAAGGAGAGGGTGATTCGACCGCACGCCACGGCGGGCGGTGATGTCGGCGCCTCTCTTTAGACTCGAGCCGTGGCATCCGATTCTTTCGTCCATCTGCACGTGCACAGCGAGTACTCGATGCTCGACGGGGCGGCGCGGTTGAAGCCGATGGTGGAGGAGGCCGTGCGGCAGGGGATGCCGGCGATCGCCGTCACCGACCACGGCAACACCTTCGGCGCCTTCGAGTTCTATCGCGAGGCGAAAGCCGTCGGGATCAAGCCGATCATCGGCATCGAGGCATACGTGACGCCCGGCACGCACCGCGCCGACAAAGCGCGCGTGCGGTGGGGCACGCCCGAGCAGAGCGACGACGATGTGTCGGGCGCCGGCGCGTACACGCATATGACACTGCTCAGCCAGAACACGGCGGGCATGCACAACCTGTTCCGCCTCTCCAGCAAGGCGAGCATCGAAGGCTACTACTTCAAGCCGCGCATGGACCGCGAACTGCTGCAGAAGTACAGCACGGGCCTGATCGCCACGACGGGCTGCCCGTCGGGCGAGGTGCAGACGCGATTGCGCCTGGGCCAGTACGACGCCGCGCGCGCGGCCGCCGCCGAGTTCCGCGACATCTTCGGCGAGGGCAACTACTTCGCCGAGATCATGGACCACGGTCTGGCGATCGAGCGGCGAGTGATGGCCGACCTGCTGAAGATCGCCAAAGACCTCAATCTGCCGTTGCTGGCCACCAACGACTCCCACTACACGCACCAGCACGACGCGGACAGCCACGCGGCTCTGCTGTGCGTGCAGTCCGGGTCGACGCTCGACGACCCGAAGCGGTTCAAGTTCGACGGCGACGGCTACTACATCAAATCGCCCGCCGAGATGAGGCAGATCTTCCGCGACCACCCGGACGCGTGCGACAACACGCTGCTGGTGGCCGAGCGGTGCGAGGTCGAGTTCGACACGGGCGCCAACTACATGCCGCGCTTTCCGGTGCCGCCGGGGGAGACCGAGGAGTCGTGGTTCGTCAAGGAGGTCGAGAACGGCCTGCGCGAGCGCTACCCGGGCGGCATTCCCGACGAGGTGCGCACGCAGGCGGAGTACGAGACCGGCGTGATCGTGCAGATGGGCTTCCCCGGCTACTTCCTGGTGGTCGCCGACTTCATCAACTGGGCCAAAGACAACGGCATCCGGGTGGGCCCGGGCCGAGGCTCCGGCGCCGGTTCGATGGCGGCGTACGCCATGAAGATCACCGACCTCGACCCGCTGCGGCACGGGCTCATCTTCGAACGCTTCCTCAACCCTGAGCGCGTGTCGATGCCCGACTTCGATGTCGATTTCGACGACCGGCGTCGTGGCGAGGTGATCCAGTACGTCACCGACAAGTACGGCGACGAGCGGGTCGCGCAGATCGTCACGTACGGCACGATCAAAGCGAAGCAGGCGCTGAAGGACGCCGGCCGCGTGCTGGGGTTCCCGTTCAGCATGGGGGAGCGGCTGACCAAGGCCATGCCGCCCGCCGTCATGGGCAAGGACATGCCTCTCGAGGACATGTTCAACCCCGACCGGCCGCGCTACAAGGAGGCGGCCGAGTTCCGCACCCTGATCGAGACCGACGCCGAGGCCAAGACGGTCTTCGACACGGCCGTGGGCCTGGAGAACCTCAAGCGCCAGTGGGGTGTGCACGCGGCCGGCGTGATCATGTCGTCCGAGCCGCTGATCGACATCATCCCGATCATGAAGCGCGAGCAGGACGGGCAGATCGTCACACAGTTCGACTACCCCGCGTGCGAGGCGCTCGGGCTCATCAAGATGGACTTTCTGGGGCTGCGCAACCTCACGATCATCGATGACGCGCTTGACAACATCGCCGCCAACCGCGGCGAGCAACTCGTGCTCGAAGACCTCGCGCTCGACGACGCGGCGTCGTACGACCTGCTCGCGCGCGGCGACACGCTGGGGGTGTTCCAACTCGACGGCGGCCCGATGCGGTCGCTGCTGCGCCTCATGAGGCCCGACAACTTCGAGGACATCTCCGCGGTCCTCGCGCTCTACCGGCCGGGCCCGATGGGCGTCGACTCCCACACGAACTACGCGCTGCGCAAGAACGGCCAGCAGGAGATCATCCCGATCCACCCCGAGCTGGAAGAGCCGCTGCGCGACATCCTGGGCGGCACGTACGGCCTCATCGTCTACCAAGAGCAGGTGATGGAGGCCGCGCAGAAGCTCGCCGGCTTCTCGCTCGGCCAAGCCGACATCCTGCGTCGCGCGATGGGCAAGAAGAAGAAGTCCGAGCTTGACAAGCAGCAGGCTGACTTCTTCGCCGGCATGACGGCGAACGGCTATTCCGCGGCGGCGCAGAGCGCGCTGTGGAAGGTGCTCGAGTCGTTCGCCGACTACGCGTTCAACAAGGCGCACACCGCCGCGTACGGGCTGATCTCGTACTGGACCGCCTATTTGAAGGCGCACTATCCGGCGGAGTACATGGCCGCTTTGCTGACGAGCGTCGGCGATGCGCGCGACAAGCTCGCCGTCTACCTCAACGAGTGCCGGCGCATGGGCATCAAGGTGCTGCCGCCCGACGTCGGGGAGTCGATCCGGTTCTTCGCCGCCGTGGGAGACGACATCCGGTTCGGACTCGGCGCCGTGCGCAACGTGGGCGCGAACGTCGTCGAGGCGATCGTGGCCGCGCGCAAGGACGCGCCGTTCACGTCGTTCCACGACTTCCTCGCGAAGGTGCCGGTGCACGTTGCGAACAAGCGCACGGTCGAGTCGCTCATCAAGGCGGGGGCCTTCGACTCGCTCGGCGCGACGCGTCGCGCGCTCATGGAGATCCATGAGGACGCCACCGAGCAAGCGGTGCTCGACAAGCGCCGCGAGGCCAACGGCGAGGTCGGTTTCGACTTCGACAGCCTGTGGGGCGACGACGAGCCGCAGCAAGCCGCCAAGGTGCCCGACCGCCCCGAGTTCTCCAAGAAGGACAAGCTGGCGTTCGAGCGCGAGATGCTCGGGCTCTATGTCTCCGACCACCCGCTGGCGGGGCTGGAGATCGCCCTTGCCAAGCACGCTTCCACCTCCATCCACGACCTCCTCGCCAGTGACGACGTGCGCGACGGCGACCAAGCGACGATCGCCGGGCTGGTCACGAGCGTGCAGCACCGGGTCGCCAAGCAGAGTGGCAATCCGTACGGCATGGTCACGGTGGAAGACTTCGACGGCGAGCTGACGGTCATGTTCATGGGCAAGACCTACACCGAGTTCCAGACGATGCTGCAGCCCGACGCCATACTCGTCGTGCGAGGCCGGGTCTCCCGGCGCGACGACGGCCTCAACCTGCACGCGCAGTCGGCGTTCACGCCCGATCTGGGGACGATGGATGCCGGCGGCCCGCTCACGCTCCTGATGCCCGAGCACCGCGCGACGGAGTCGGTCGTCGGCGAGCTGGCGGTCGTGTTGGCGAGGCATTCCGGATCGACGGAGGTGTCGCTGCGCCTGCTGCCGCGCGGAGGCGGAGGCGTCGCGAAGGTCTTCGATGTGCCGCTGCCCGTGTCTGTCACGGCCGACCTCTACGGCGAGCTCAAAGGCCTGCTCGGCCCGGGCTGCCTCGGTTGACGCATAGGCGTGCCGAGTAGAATCGAGCCGCGCACCCGACGCGCACGCGTTCGTCCTCAGAACGGAAGGAATCACCCGTGTCCGACCAGCAGACGCCCGAGCCCGCCCCCGCAGAGGAGGCTCCGGCCTCTCACGCTTCGCCGGCCGAGGCCGTCCAGGACGCCCCGGCTCCCACCGACTCGACTCCGCAGTACGGCGTCGGCCCGTTCTCGCTGCGCGAGGTCGTGCTCGTCGGCGTGTGGCTTGTCGCCTTCGTCGTCTCGTTCTTCCCCGTCATCGGCTTCTCGCCGCGCGACGTGCTCAGCGGCGGCGCGCCCGCCTCGAGCGCCGGGCCGTCCGTGTGGACGGGGGGACTGGACTGGATCCTGACGATTGGCGTGCCGACGGTGGCGGTCTTCCTCGTTGTGCTGCGCCGCCTGTCGCCGCAAGGCATCCGTCGTGTCGGATCGCTCGGGGTCGACCAGTTCGCGTCGGTGGCGTTCTCGGTGAGCACTATGGTGTGGCTGGCCATGCTGTGGAGCAACGTCGGCTTCGGCCTCGCCAGCGGGCTGTGGCTGAACACGTGGGTCGTGTGGGTCGAGTTCTTCGTCATGGCCGCCGGTGTCGTTCTGACGGTGCTGGCCCCCATCGTGCCGCCGTTCTCGCAAGACTTCCAGGGGCGTCCCGAGGCGACTGCCCACCGCAGCGCTCGCCCCGTGCGCGCGCTGGCCGTGCGCCCGCCGCGACCCAAGCCCGTCGTCGCGGACGCCGCGCCCCCGGTAGCGGAGGCTGCGCCGGTGGCCGCCGTCGG
>NZ_JASGEC010000016.1:0-62801 GCF_047606685.1 Microbacterium sp. | reverse complement strand
GCCGAGCTCTACGCGGAGGGCGAGGCCCGCCACGCGTCGCGGTCGGGCGACGCCGCCGCGGCCGCCGCGGCACGCGCGATCGCCGAGCAGCACCTCGCGTCGCAGGTCGCCGACCCCGCGCTGCGGCGCGCGCTGACCCCCGACTACGCGTTCGGCTGCAAGCGCGTGCTGCTGTCGGACGACTTCTACCCCGCCGTCGCGTCGGACGCTGTGACCCTCCAGCCCGCGGCCCTCGCCGCTGTGCGCGGCAACACGCTCGTGGCGGCCGACGGCGCGACCCACAAGGTCGACGCGGTCGTGCTCGCGACCGGCTTCGCCTCGACGCGGCAGCCGTACGCCGACCTCGTGCGCGGCGAGCACGGCACCCTCGCCGAGCACTGGTCGGCGGGCATGACGTCGTTCGCGTCGACGGTGGTGGCGGGCTTCCCGAACCTCTTCGTCGTCGACGGGCCGAACGCGTCGCTCGGGCACAACTCGTCGGTGCTCATGATGGAAGAGCAGGCCGCCTACATCGCCCGTGCGCTCGCGCGGCGCGCTTCGACAGGCTCAGGGGCCGAGGTGCTGCGCGTCGACCCCGCCGTCGAAGCGGCGTACACCGCCGAGATCGACCGGGCCGCGCGCGCCACCCCGTGGATCGCGGGTGGATGCCGCAACTGGTATGTCGACGAGCGGTCGGGCCGGCTCACGCTGCTGTGGCCGGGCACGGTCGACGCGTTCCGCGAGCGGCTCGCGACAGACGGTTCGGAGTTCCTCGTGCCGGTGCGCGGCGAGGCGCTGTGATGCGCGCGTCGCGGAGGCCTGAGAACCGCCGGTCGTTGAGCGAGCGGAGCGAGTCGAAACGCACGGGACCACCGCCACGCGCAAGGCACCGCGTTTCGACTCGCCTGCGGCTCGCTCAACGGCCAGGAAGCTCAACGGTCAGGCACGGGGACGCCAAGTGAGCTGGGCCGTCGTCGTGCCCGTCAAGGGCAACGGCAAGTCGCGGCTCGCGGTGCCGGGCCTCGACCGCGCCGCGCTGGCCCGCGCGATCGCGCTCGACACGATCGAGGCTGTCGCCGCGGCCGCCCTGGTCACGACGGTGGTCGTGGTGACCGACGATGCGGAGACAACCGCCACGCTCGCCGGCATCCCAAAAGCGCGCGCCGTCGCCGAGCCGGCTCCGCGCGGGCTCAACCCGGCGATCGCATACGGGCTCGACGCCGCCGGCGACACCGCGCGCGCCGTGTTGCTCGGCGATCTGCCGGCGCTGCGCCCCGACGACCTCGACGCCGCGTTGCGCCTCGCGGCGGACGTCGAGCTCGGGGCGGTGGCGGATGCCGAGGGCACCGGCACGACGCTCGTGACGACGCGGCGCGGCATCCCGTTCTCCCCCGCCTTCGGCGAGGGCTCGTTCGTGCGGCACGTCGCGCAGGGGTGCGTGGCGCTGGGGATCCGGGATGCCTCGACCCTGCGCCGCGACGTCGACACCGCCGCGCAGCTGGCCGACGCCGCGTCGCGCGGGCTCGGCCCGCGCACGGCCGCTCTGCTCGCGGCAACCCCCGGTCGCTGACCGAGCCGCAGCCGCACCCCCGGTCGCCTCGCGAGCCGCAGGCGAGACGAAACGCGCCGAGCCTCCGCCGCACGACGGGAACCGCGTTTCGTCTCGGCCCTCCGGGCCTCGCGAGGCGACCGGGGCTAGTCGTCGAAGAGGTCGAGCTCCTCGGACTGCTCGGCGCCGATCTCGTGGATGCGGCGCTCCGCCAGCCACGCGAGCCGCTGCGCCTGCAGCAGGAGGGTCCGCCGCATCCCTCCCGACACTTCGCGCTCGGCGATCATCTGCGACAGCCGGGAGATCGTCGAGGCCCTTCGGGCGATGCGCACATCGGCGTGCTTGCGGTCCTCCCACAGCTCGTCGGGGATGATGCGGCCACGCACCGACGGGGGCAGCTCCACGGTCTCGGTGGGATGGATCATCCCCTCGTTCAGCACCGCGTGGAACGTGCTCTGCTCCTCGAGCCGCAGATACACGGTGTACTCGAACGGATTGAGGAACGCCCGCTTCTGCGCCGTCGTCGGCGGCTTGACCGGGTCGTCCGGGTTTGCCAACTCGACGACGCCCGGCACGCTCCACAGCTCGACCTCCGCGACCTCGAACGGGTCGAGGATGAACTTCGCCACGGCATCCGAGCGCTGTCCGGTCAGGTGCCGCCCGACCCGATCGCGGAACGCCGACGACGTCTGGCCCACGTAGATCGGCTCGCCGTCGAAGTCGTAGTACGCGTACACGCCAACCGCGTCGCCGATCGCCCGTTCGGGGCGAACCGGATCGCGGGTGGTCATCAGCCGGGCGAGCTCGGCGCGAATGAGCTGCACCGGGCGGGGCGGCTGGTCTCTCCGGGCGATCGGCATCGGCGCTCCTAAGCCAAGCGCTCCTCAAGCGCGTGGGCGGTCTGCCACCGGCCCTGCAGGTGCGGCACCAGGTACTCGTGCGCGAGCCACGCCACGGCGGGGGCGGCGACCGCGTCGCCGAAGGCGAACAGCGCCTGGTTCGTGCGCGCGCCGGTCAGGTCGTAGTCGCCCGCGCCCATGAGCCGCGCGTACTCGAGCGGCGTCATCCACCGCACCTTCAGCCGCCCGTTGCCGAGCCGCACGACGGCCTGCTTCGACGAGCCGCCGCGCGCGGTGCGCAGACAGCCGGCGACGTCGTCGGCGCGCACCTCCCACACCGCGACGCCGTTGCGCGTGCGCCGGTAGGCCGTGCGGTGCTTGACGCCCGCACTCCGCCGCAGCTCGCGCAGGCGCTCTCGCTGCATCGGCGACAGCGAGCGGACGAACGCCTCGGTGCGCGCGGCATCCCACCACCGCTCGTCGCTGAGCGCCATGCGCTCGACGACCTCGCCGAACCCGTCGAGCAGGAACGGCGGCGGCGCGGGCAGCGGCGCGCGGTGCATGCGCAGGCTGTCGTCGGCGTAGAACTGCTGGGCCCAGTCGGGCCGCAGCTCGGAGCTGACGGCGTCGGCCTCGCCCGTCGGCGGGTGCTTCAGCCCGACCAAGAACATGCGCGGCCGCGACTGCGGCACGAATCGGCGCGCGTCGAGCGCGAGCAGGTCGATCGAGTAGTCGAGGGCGTTGAGCGCGCGGATGGCGGCGCGCAGATCGTCGCCGGCGTGGGATGTCGCGAGCCCGATCACGTTCTCGAGCACGACGATCTCGGGCGGCTGCTCCATCGCGCGCAGCACGTCGACCCACGACCAGAATGCGCTCGACTCGCGGCCGGACAGGCCCGTGCGGGTGCCGGCGAGCGACAGGTCGGTGCACGGCGACGACGCCCACGCGAGCGCGATGTCGTCGGGCAGATCGGCGGCGGCGACGTTGCCGACATCCCCCACCACGTACTCGTGGCCCTCGTCGCCGAACTGCCGGGAGTACATCGCATGCTTGTCGGGCTCGTAATCGTTCGCCCACACGACGTCGAAGCCGGCGTCTTCGAGCCCGAGGCGGGCAAGGCCCACGCCGGCGAAGAACTCGAGTGCCCTCGGGCGCGGGCGCAGCGGCGTGATCATCGACACGTCCTCACGGTACCAACGGCCCCCGACACGGCTCAGGCGCCGCGCGGGCGACGCCGGGCCACGGCATCCGCGATCCGCTCCACGATCTCGTCGACCGGCTCGTGCTCCCAGAACCGCAGCACCGTCCAGCCCGCCTCGGCGAGCCGCGCCGACGTCTCGGCGTCGCGCTCGTGGTTGCGCTCGATCTTGGCCGACCAGTACTCGCGGTTGGCCGCCGGCATGCGGAAGTGCTCGGGGCACTGGTGCCAGAAGCATCCGTCGATGAACACCGCGACGCGCTGCCGCGTGAACACGACGTCGGCGCGGCGGCGGATCGCCGGCTCGGGCCGCACATCGACGCGATAGCGGTAGCCCAGCGCGTGCAGTCGGCGGCGCACGGCGAGCTCAGGCGTGGTGTCGCGCGACCGGTTGCCGAGCATCGACCGCCGCGTCGCCTCGCTGGTCGCCCACGACTCGCCCACGGGGGAATGATAAACCGGCTAGATCGCGGCCAGGGCGGCATCCACGATCGCGGCGGAGGCTGCGGCATCCCGCATCCACAGCGGAGCGACGACGGGACGGATGCCGGCTGCCGCCACGCCCGCGGCGAGCCCGGAGTCCTCCTCGGCGAGCAGCCACGCGTCGAGCACTCCCTGCGCGGATCGTGCGCCGTAGTGCGCGGCGACCGCGTCGGCGGCGGTGTCGACGCCGATCGCGGCGAGGCAGACATCCGCCATCCCGCGCACGACGCGCCCGCCGATGACCGGCGAGACGCCGACGACGCGCGCGGAGGTCTCGCGGAGCGCCTCGCGGATGCCCGGCACTGCCAGGATCGGCCCGATCGACACGACGGGATTGGATGGCGCGAGCAGCACGACGTCGGCGGCAGCGATCGCCTCCAGCACCCCGGGCGCGGGGCGCGCGGTCTCGATGCCGGGGTTCTCGAACCGCGCGGGGGCGAGGGTCGCGCGGTGGCGGGTCCACCACTCCTGGAAGTGCAGGCTGCTGTGGTCGTGCAGCACGACGCGGGTGTCGACCTCGGCGTCGGTCATGGGCACGAGGCGCACACCGAGCGGCCACCGCTCGCTCAACCGGGCGACGACCTGCGTCGGCGTGAGGCCGTCGCGCAGCCATCCGGTGCGGGCCAGGTGCGTGCCGAGGTCGAGGTCGCCGAGCGTGAACCACGGCCAGCCGGCGCCCCACTCCTGTAGCTCGCGATTGACGCGCTCGGAGTCGCCCTGGCGGCCCCAGCCGCGCTCGGTGTCGTTGACGCCGGCGAGCGCGTACAGGATCGAGTCGACGTCGGGCTGCAGCCGGATGCCGCTGAGCCACAGGTCGTCGCCGGTGTTGACCACGACGGTGGCCGGCGGATCGCCGCGACGGGCGAGCGCTTCGCGCACTCCGAGCGTGAACTTGGCGCCGCCGACGCCGCCGGCGAGCACGACGACGCGGGTTTCGGGCACCACGTCAGGCTACCGCCGCGCGAAGGTGGCGCATCGCGCCGCATCCTCCACCCCAACCCGGCACAACACGCCCCCTCGAGGCCGCTGCGGCGTCTCGCCCCCCGCGAAAGTGGCGCCCCGCGCCGCATCCTCCACCCCAACCCGGCACAACACGCCCCCTCGGTCGTTGAGCGACGAGCGCAGCGAGGAGACGAAACGTGGCGAGCCAGCGGCGCCACGGCGGCTCGGCGCGTTTCGTCTCGGCACTGCGGGCCTCGCTCAACGACCGGAGGGCGGGGACGCCGAAGCGGCGGCGCGCGCCGCCGCCGGCAACGCGCCGACAACACGCGCCAGAGCCGCAGCGTCGTGCGCCGCGGTGAGGAACCACGCCTCGAACACGCTCGGCGGCAGCGACACCCCGGCGTCGAGCATCGCGTGGAACAACGGCGGGTAGCGCCACGACTCCTGCGCGAGCGCCTCGGCGTACGACGCCGGGTGCGCCGCCGTGAACGCCACGCCCAGCAGCGATCCCGCCCGCGGCACCACGTGCTCGACGCCCGCGGCCGACAGCGCGGCCGACAGCGCCGAGGAGACGACGGATGCCGCGGCGTCCACGCGCTCGTACACCTCCGGCGTCGCGTGCCGCAGCGTCGCGACGCCCGCGGCGACCGACAGCGGGTTGCCGCTCAGCGTGCCCGCCTGGTAGACGGGCCCGAGCGGCGCGAGCCGGTCCATCACGTCGGCCCGTCCGCCGAGGGCGGCCAGCGGCATCCCTCCCCCGACGACCTTGCCGAACGTGAGCAGGTCGGGCGTGTAGTGCTCGCCGGCGTCGTGCTGCAGTCCCCAGTAGCCGGCGGGGTGCACGCGGAACCCGGTGAGCACCTCGTCGAGGATGAGCAGCGCGCCGTGCGCGTGCGCGAGGTCGGCGAGGGCGGCGTTGAAGCCGGGCAGCGGCGCCACGACGCCCATGTTGGCGGCGGCGGCCTCGACGATGACGGCGGCGATGCGGTCGCCGTGCGCGGCGAACACCTCGCGCACCGCGTCGAGGTCGTTGTACGGCACGACCAGCGTCTGCGCTGCGACCGGTGCGGGCACCCCGGCCGACCCCGGCAGGGCGAGTGTCGCAACGCCCGAGCCGGCCTCGGCGAGCAGTCCGTCGGAATGCCCGTGGTAGTGCCCGGCAAACTTCACGAGCAGGTCTCGGCCGGTGAATCCGCGGGCGAGGCGGATGGCGGTCATCGTCGCCTCGGTGCCAGTCGAGACGAGCCGCACGCGCTCGACCGGTTCGACCCGCTCGGCAATGAGGTCGGCGAGCTCGGACTCGCCCTCGGTCGGCGCGCCGAAGGACAGGCCGCGGGAGGCCGCTTCCCGCACGGCCTCGACGACCGCCGGGTGCGCGTGCCCGAGCAACGCGGGGCCCCACGACGCGACGAGGTCGACGTACTCGGTGCCGGCGGCATCGGTCACGTGCGGCCCGCGCGCCGACGCGATGAAGCGGGGCGCGCCACCCACTGAGCCGTACGCGCGCACGGGCGAGTTCACCCCGCCCGGAATCACCTCTCGGGCGTGCGCGAACAGCTCGTCATTGCGATCGGTCATCGGTGTCTTCCTTCATGCGTGGGCATAACTCAGCCTGCCAGCATCGCGCGTGGGGCGTGTGCCGCAGAAACCCGCGGCGAAGCTGCGGGGCGGCGTGCACGCAGACTGAGTTGTGACGCTCGGCGCGTTTCGTCTCGCCCGCGGCTCACTCAACGACCGGGCTCGCCAGCCAGCCGGCGACCTCGGTCGCCCAGTACGTCAGCACCGCGTCGGCCCCCGCGCGGCGGATGCCGAGCAGCGCCTCGAGCACGGCGCCGCGGCGGTCGATCCACCCGTTGGCCGCGGCCGCCTCGATCATCGCGTACTCGCCGGAGACCTGGTACGCCCACACCGGCACATCGACGGCGGCGCGCACCGCGGCCAGCACGTCGAGGTAGGGCAGGGCGGGCTTGACCATGACGACGTCGGCGCCCTCGTCGACGTCGAGCAGTGCTTCGCGCACGCCCTCCCGCCCATTCGCGGGGTCGAGCTGGTACGTGCGGCGGTCGCCCTGCAGCTGCGAGTCGACGGCCTCGCGGAACGGCCCGTAGAACGCGCCGGCGTACTTCGCGGAGTACGCGAGCAGCAGGGTGTCGGCGAAGCCCGCCGCGTCGAGCGCGGCGCGCACGTGCCCGACCTGGCCGTCCATCATGCCCGACAGCCCGAGCATCGCCGACCCGGCGCGGGCTTGCGCCACGGCCATCGCCGCGTACCGCTCGAGCGTGGCGTCGTTGTCGACTGTCGCCGCCGCACCCGGTTCCTGAGCCTGTCGAAGGACGCCGCAGTGCCCGTGGTCGGTGAACTCGTCGAGGCACAGGTCGGTCTGCACGACGAGCGCGTCGCCGACTTCGGCGGCGACGGCCGAGACCGCGACGTTCAACACCCCGTCGGGGTCGTCGGCGCCCGAGCCCACGGCGTCGCGCGCGGCCGGGACGCCGAACAGCATGACGCCGCCGACGCCTGCCTCGGCGGCGGCGACAGCCGCGCGCCGCAGCGAGTCGAGCGTGTGCTGCTCGACCCCGGGCATCGACCCGATCGGCGCGGGCTCGGAAAGCCCCTCGCGCACGAACAGCGGCTGCACGAGCTGCGACGGCACGAGGTGGGTCTCGCGCGCGAGCAGGCGCACGGCGGGCGACTGCCTCAGCCGGCGCGGGCGGTGCGCAGGAAAGCTCACAGCGCGGACTCGTCCGTCTCGCGCGGCACGGCGAACCGGACGACCGCGTCGATGAGCGACGCGACCGTCTGCTGGTTGGCCACGACGTCGACGGTGAGCCCATAGCCGCGGGCGTCGCGGGCGGTGCGGGGGCCGATCGCGGCGACGGTCGTCGTCGCGGGCAGGTCGGGGAACTGCCGACGCACCTGCTCGGCGACCGAGCCGCTGGTCACGAGGATCGCGTTGATGCGGCCGTTCGCGACATCTCGCGCGATGCGCTCGGTCACCGGCACGCCGACCGTGCGGTAGGCGACGACGCTGCGCACATCGTGCCCGGCCTCGATGAGGCGCTTGGTGAGCACAGGTTTGGCGATCTCGCTGCGCAGGGTGAGGATGCGGCGAGGCTCCTGCTCGAGCTCGATCAGCTGTTCGGCCATGCCCGCCGCGGAGTTGTCACGCTCGGGCACGAGGTCGACGCGGTACCCGACGGCTTGCAGCGCCGCGGAGGTCGTCTCGCCCACGGCGGCGACCCGCGTCGAGGGCGGGATGCGGGTGCCGTGCGCAAACAGCACGTCGACCGTGGTCGCGCTCGTGACAGTCAGCCAGTCGAACGCGCCGGCCTCGAGGTCGGCGAGCGCGGAGTCGAGCGTGGCAGGATCCCGCGTCGAGGCGAAGTCGATGAGCGGCGCGACGACGGGCACCGCGCCTTGCAATCGCAACGACGCCGCGACGCTGTCGCCCCACGGCCCGCCGCGCGGCACAAGGACCCGCCAGCCGGTGAGTGGCTTGGCGGGGGCTGCGTGCCGGGCTGTGTTCATCCGTGTGACTCTCGTGGTGCAAGATGGGCTGCTCCACGTTCGAGCAGCCGATGGGCGACGAGACTCCCGGCCTGGATGGCGCGGGCAATCGGGTCGCCGTCGGCAGCATCCGCGCCATTGCCACTGCCCTGCGATCGAATATACCCCTCACCTGCGAGTCCCGTCGGGCGCAGCGGCGCTGTCGAGTCTGAACCGATATGCAACGACCCGTCGGGGGAATAGACGACCGCGCGCACGCGCAGTGTGCCGCCGTCGACACAGGCGTGCGCGCCCACCGGCGCGCTGCAGCCCGCGTCGAGGCCGGCGAGCACCGCTCGCTCGGCGGTGACGGCGAGCCGGGTGTCGATGTCGTCAAGCGCGGCCAGCGCGGCGAGCAGCGCATCGTCGGCGTCGGCGCGGGTCTCGACGCCGAGCGCCCCCTGCCCGGGGGCGGTCGGCCACTCGGCGAGCCCGAGCAGCTCGGGCTCGAGTGCCGCCGCCTCGGGGCTGAGCGCGTCGCCGAGGCGCGAGATTCCGGCGGCGGCGAGGATGACGGCGTCCAGCTCGCCGTCGATCACGCGCCGGAGGCGCGAATCGACGTTGCCGCGCAGGTCGCGCACGTCGACGCCGGGGTTGCGGCGTCGCAGTTGCGCTCTGCGCCGCGGCGAGCCGGTGCCCACACGCGCGCCCGCAGCGAGCGCGTGCACCGGCGTGCCGTCGCGGGTGACGCACACGTCGCGCGCGTCTTCGCGGGGCGGGATGGCGCCCAGCACGAGATCGTCGGGCTGCGCGGCCGGCAGGTCTTTCAGCGAGTGCACGAGCAGGTCGCACTCCCCCGCACGCAACGCGTCGCGCAGCCGCGTCGCGAAGACGCCGCGGCCGCCGAGCGTCGACAGCGAGGCGCGCGAGACATCCCCCTCCGACACGATCGGCACGAGCTCGACGGGGCGCCCTGCCGCGGCGGCGAGCGCGTCGGCGACCTGCTGCGACTGCGCGGTGGCGAGCGCGCTGCGCCGGGTGCCGAGCCGGAGCGCGGTCATCGCCGCGGGCTCCCGGTCACTGCAGCACCTCGGGGATCTCGCCGAGCTCGAGCCGGCGACCGGTGAAGAACGGCACCTCCTCGCGCACATGGCGGCGCGCGTCGGTGTAGCGCAGGTCGCGCATGAGGTCGACGAGCTCGGTGACGTCGTCGGCTTCCAGCGGCAGCAGCCACTCGTAGTCGCCGAGCGCGAAGGCGGCCACGGTGTTGGCCGTCACCCCGGTGAACGCGGCGCCCTTGCGGCCGTGCTCGGCCAGCATCCGCCGCCGCTCCTCTTCGGGAATCAGGTACCACTCGTAGCTGCGCACGAACGGGTACAGGCACAGCCAGCCCTTGGGCGGGATGCCGCGGAGGAACCCGGGCACGTGCGCGCGGTTGAACTCGGCGTCGCGGTGCACGCCCATCGCGTTCCACGTCGGCAGCAGCGGGCGCAGCAGCTCGGTGCGACGCAGCCGCCGCAGGTCGCGCTGCAGGTCTTCGGCGCGCGAGCCGTGCAGCCACACCATGAGGTCGGCATCGGCGCGCAGTCCGCTCACGTCGTAGAAGCCGCGCACCGTGACCCCGCCCTCCTCGATGTGGGCGGTGATGTCGGCGAGCTCGCGCTCGTCGGGTTCGGTGACGGGATGCTGCGGGTCGCGCCGCCACACCGCCCAAAGCGTGTAGCCGTCGGGGTCTGCGGGGGTGAGGGGCTCGGACATGCCTCCATCCTCCCGCGTCGCGCGGAGCGAGGCCAGCGGCACAAGGCAGCACGGCCGACGGTAGTCCAATGGTCCTGCTAATGGTAGCGTAGAAGGCCTGCTAATGGTAGCGTTGCAGTATGAGCGCCTACCTTCCGAGGCTCATCGACAGCCAGCTCGCCGAGCTGCTCGACATCCTTCCCGCCATCGCGCTCAACGGCCCCAAAGGTGTGGGCAAGACCGCATCCGCGCGCAGACAGGCGCGCACGGTCGTCGACCTGGACGACCCCTTCGTCCGCGAGACCGTGGCCGCCGAGCCGCAGCGCTTTCTGGGCGCGAAACCTCCGGTGCTTCTGGACGAGTGGCAGCGGATGCCGGAGGTCTGGGATCGCGTCCGCCGCCAGGTCGACGACGGCGCGGAGCCGGGACGCTTTCTGCTCACCGGCAGCGCCTATCCGCAAGGAGCCGCGATCCACTCCGGAGCGGGGCGCATCGTTCCCGTGCGGATGCGGCCGCTCGCCCTCGCCGAGCGCGGCATCGCCACGGCGACCGTCTCGCTCGATCGCTTGCTCGAGGGCGACGCCACGCTGACGGGCGACTCCGCCGTCCTCCTCTCCGACTACGTCGAAGAGATCACCGCGTCGGGCTTTCCCGGCATCCGCCCCCAGCCCGCTCGTGCGCGCGGACTGCTGCTCGACGCGTACATCGACAACGTCATACAACGGGAGTTCCCCGACCAGGGGCTCACTGTGCGCGCGCCGGACACACTGCGTCGCTGGTTGCGCGCCTACGCCGCCGCCGTCGGCACCACCGCCAGCTACTCGCGAATACTCGACAGCGCGACTCCAGGCGAGGCCGACAAGCCGGCCAAGACGACGACCATCGCCTACCGCGACGTGCTCTCCAACCTGTGGCTTCTCGACCCCGTGCCGGCCTGGGCCCCCGACGGCGACGCCTTCGGGCGGCTGGCGCAGACGCCGAAGCACTACCTGGCCGATCCCGCCCTCAGCGCTCGTTTGCTCGACCTCGACCTGGAAGAACTGCTCGGCGGTGGCGCGGACCGCAACGACGTGGTGCGGGGGATGAGCATGGCCTACGGCAGCATCCTCGGCCGTCTTTTCGAGGCGTTGGTCGCGCTGAGCCTGCACGCCTACTGCGCGCGCGACGATGCCCGCCTGGCACACCTGCGGACGAGGAATGGCGACCGGGAGGTCGACTTCGTCGTGCAGCGCAAGAACGCGGTGGTCGCCGTCGAAGTGAAGCTGTCCGCGTCGGTGAGCGACGACGACGTGCGGCACCTGCGCTGGCTGAAGGCACGGCTCGGCGACCGGCTTGCGGATGCGATCGTCGTCACCACGGGCCCGACCGCATATCGCCGCGCCGATGGCATCGGTATCGTTCCTGCCGCGCTGCTCGGGGCGTGAACGCTACACCGCCCGCGACCGGTGGCATACCCTGATTACAACGGAGAGGGAGTTCGAGTTCCATGAGCACCGACCGCGTATTCGCCGCCATCAGCGAGGAAGCCGACGCAAGCGATCCGATCCTGCGCCAGACCGTCGAGCATCTTCTGACGCAGGTCGACGCGGAAGACCTCGACGAACGAGAGCCCCGCGACGTGGTCGGGGCGGCGGCATCGATACGCGACCTCGCAGCGCAGCGCGAGGTCGGGCACGCCCTCGTCGCGGTGTTCACCCCGACGCTGCGCGAGCAGGGCTGGACGTCGCGGCGCACGATCGTGAACATCTGCACCGACGATTCGCCCTTCCTCGTCGACTCAGTGACGGCCGCAATCGCGCGCAGGGGCCTGACGGTGCACCTGCTCATGCACCCGGTGGTGTCGGTGCGCCGCGACGAGCAGGGCGAGCTGCTGGAGGTCGACGCGCACGGCGGCGCGCTCGAGTCGTGGATCCACCTCGAGATCGACCGCGTGCCGACCGAGGAGGCCCGCGCCGAGCTTGAGACGCAGCTGCGCGGCGTGCTGGGCGATGTGCGCGCGGCGATCGAGGACTGGCAGGCCATGCGCCGCGCGTGCCTGAGCATCGTCACCGACCTGCGCACCGCGCCGCCGCCGACCGCCGACCCCGGCGAGACGGCCCGCACGGTCGAGTTCCTCAGTTGGCTCGCGGAAGACAACTTCACGTTCCTCGGTTACCGCGAGCAGTCGCTGGAGACCGACGAGAACGGCGAGGAGGTGCTGCGGCCGCTGCCGCACACGGGGCTCGGCATCCTGCGCAAGCCCGCGACATCCGTCGCCCGCCTGCGGCCGGAGGCGCAGCGCACCGCCCGCGATCCGCGCCTGCTGACGATCACGAAAGCGAATTCGCGCTCGACCGTGCACCGCGACGTGTACCTCGACTACATCGGCGTGCGCACGTTCGACGCGGACGGCAATGTCGTCGGCGAGCGGCGCTTCCTCGGCCTGTTCACGTCGATGGCGTACGCCGCGTCGGTGATGACGCTGCCGATCGTCGCGCCGAAGGTGAAGGCCGTGCTCGAGGCATCCGGCTACTCGCCGACGTCGCACTCCGGCAAAAACCTGCTGCAGATCCTCGAGCAGTGCCCGCGCGACGAGCTGTTCCAAGACACGCCGGAGCATCTGCTCGAGGTCGCCTCCGAAGTGAACCGGCTGTACGAGCGGCGGCGGTCGCGGGTGTTCTTGCGCAAAGACGAGTTCGGCCGCTTCGTGTCGGCGCTCGTGTTCCTGCCCGGCGACCGGTACAACACGACGGTGCGGCTGCGCATCCAGTCGCTGCTGCAAGAGGTGTTCGGCGCCGAGCGCGTCGACCACACGACGCGGGTCGGCGACTCGCCGCTGGCGCAAGTGCACTTCGTGCTGCGCATGCCGAAGGGGCAGTCGATCCCCACGGTCGACGTCGCCGAGCTGCAGCCGCGGCTCGAGGCCGCGATCCGCAGTTGGGACCAGCGCTTCGTCGACGCACTGCACCAGGCCCACGACGAGGACGAGGCGGCTCGCCTGCTCAGCAGGTACGGCGCGGCCTTCCCCGAGTCGTACAAGGAGTACGTGCCGCCGGCGGACGCCATCGGCGACGTCGCGCTGTTGGAGAGCGTCGAGCAGGGCCACGAGTTCGCCGTGCACCTCTATGACCCGGATGAGGACGAGCCGGAGAAGCGGATGCTGACGCTCGTCGCGCACGAGCAGTACCCGCTGACGCAAGTGCTGCCGATCCTCACGAACCTGGGCGTGGACGTGGTGGACGAGCGGCCGAACGCCATCACGCTGCCCGACGGCAGCACGCGGCACATCTCCGACTTCGGCCTCGTCGTGCCCGACGCCGCGCTGTGGGGCGACGACCGGCGCCGGGTCGCGTTCGAGGAGGCGTTCTCGGCCGCGTGGACCGGCGCCGCGGAAAGCGACCGGCTCAACTCGCTCGTGCTGCTGGCCGGCATCGACTGGCGGCAGATCGTGATCCTGCGCGCCATCGGCAAGTACCTGTGGCAAATCGGGTCGGCGTTCTCGGTGGCCTACATCGACCAGGCCCTGATCGCGAACCCCGGCATCGCGGCAGGCCTGGTGCGCCTGTTCGAGCTGCGGTTCGACCCGGATGCCGCGGGCGACCGCGAAACGCAGACCGCCAAGCTCACCCAGTCGCTGCTGCGGGAACTCGACGACGTGTCGAGCCTCGACGAGGACCGCATCCTCCGCTCGATCATCGGCGTGATCGACGCGACGTGGCGCACGAACTTCTACCAGCGCACGGCCGACGGCCAGGCCAAGCCGTGGGTGTCGATGAAGCTCGACTGCGCCCGCGTGCCCGGGCTTCCGAAGCCCCACCCGATGGCCGAGATCTGGGTGTACTCGCCCGAGGTCGAGGGCGTGCACTTGCGCTTCGGCAAGGTGGCCCGCGGCGGACTGCGCTGGAGCGACCGGCGCGAGGACTTCCGCACCGAGGTGCTCGGCCTCGTGAAGGCGCAGATGGTGAAGAACGCCGTGATCGTGCCCACCGGGTCGAAGGGCGGCTTCGTGGCCAAGCGCCTGCCGTCGCCGAGCGACCGCGGGGCGTGGCTGGAGGCCGGCAAGGCCGCCTATCGCACGTTCATCCGCGGACTGCTCGATGTCACCGACAACCGCGAGGGAACCGACATCCTGCCTCCCGAGCGGGTCGTGCGCCACGACGGCGACGACTCGTACCTCGTCGTGGCCGCCGACAAGGGCACGGCCTCGTTCTCCGACATCGCCAACGGCATCTCGCAGGAGTTCGGCTTCTGGCTCGACGACGCGTTCGCGTCGGGCGGCTCGGCCGGCTACGACCACAAGGGGATGGGGATCACCGCCCGTGGCGCGTGGGAGTCGGTGAAGCGGCACTTCCGCGAGCTCGACCACGACACGCAGACGCAGGACTTCACGGTCGTCGGCATCGGCGACATGTCGGGCGACGTGTTCGGCAACGGCATGCTGCTGTCCGAGCGCATCCGGCTCGTCGCGGCGTTCGACCACCGGCACGTGTTCGTCGACCCCGACCCCGACGCGGCGGCGGCGTTCGCCGAGCGCAAGCGGCTGTTTGAGCTGCCGGGCTCGTCGTGGGACGACTACGACCGCTCGCTCCTCTCCGCGGGGGGCGGGGTGTTTCCGCTCAGCGCCAAGTCGATTCCGGTGAGCGCCGAGATGGCGGCGGCGCTCGGGCTCGGCGAGGGCGTCAGCGCCCTCACACCCGCCGAGCTGAAGCGGGCGGTGCTGCTGGCGCCGGTCGACCTGCTGTGGAACGGCGGCATCGGCACGTACATCAAGGCGAGCACCGAGACCAACGCCGAGATCGGAGACCGTGGCAACGACGCCATCCGCGTCAACGGCAACGAGCTGCGCGTGCGGGTCGTCGGCGAGGGCGGCAATCTCGGGGTGAGCCAGCGCGGCCGCATCGAGGCGGCGCTGTCGGGGGTGCGCATCAACACCGACGCGATCGACAACTCCGCCGGCGTCGGCACGTCCGACCGCGAGGTCAACATCAAGATCCTCCTCGGCGCGGTGGAGCGATCCGGGCGGCTGGATCGCGAGTCGCGCGACCGCCTGCTGCACTCGATGACCGACGAGGTGGCGGTGCAAGTGCTGCGCGACAACTACGAGCAGAACGTGCTGCTCGGCAACTCGCGCGCGAACGCGGCCGAAATGCTGCCGTCGCACGAGCGGCTGATGCAGTGGCTGGAAGACCGCGACGAGCTCGACCGCGAGCTCGAGTTCTTGCCCAGTACGGCCGAGACCGAGGCGCTCGTCGCCGAGGGCAGGGGCCTGACGCGGCCGGAGTTCGCAGTGCTGGTGGCGTACGCGAAGCTGGCGCTGAAGGCCGATCTCGCGGCGACCGACCTCGCCGACGACCCGTGGTTCGCGCGCACCCTCGCGGAGTACTTCCCGGGGCCGATCCGCGAGCACTACGCGGGCGACTTGGCGTCGCATCCCCTGCGGGCGGAGATCATCGTGAACTCGGTGGTCAACTCGATGGTCAATCGCGGCGGAATCACGTTCGCCTACCGTGCGGCCGACGAGACCGGCGCGTCGAGCGAGGACATCGCCCGCGCGTACGTGGCGGCGCGCGAGATCTTCGGGCTGCGCGAGTTCGTCGTCGCCGTCGAGGCGACCGACAACACCGTGACGACCGGGGTGCAGACCGAGCTGTATCTGAGCTTCCGCCGGCTGCTCGACCGGGCGACGCGGTGGTTCGTGCAGCACCGCGGCGAGACGATCGACATCGGGGCGGAGATCGAGCTGTTCCGCGAGCCGGTTGGTCGGCTGTGCTCCGACCTCGGCGCGCTGTTGCGTGGCGACGAGCTGCAGCGGTACGAGGCTCGCGTGCACGAGCTGGAGGCGGCGCGCGTGCCCGCTCCGCTCGCGCGGCGCGGCGCGGGCCTTTTGGAGTCGCTGCCGGTGATCGACATCGTCGAGCAGTCGCGCCTTCGCGGCTGGGATCTCGACGAGGTGGCCGCGGTGTACTTCGACCTGTCGGCGCGAGTCCACTTCGACGAGCTGCTGAGCGGCGTGAGCGCGCTGCCGCAAGACGACCGTTGGGGCTCGATGGCGCGCGCGGCGATGCGCGACGACCTGTACGCGGTGATGATCGAGCTCACGGCGTCGGTGCTCGACCAGACGTCGGCGGGAACGGCGGCGGAGCGGATCGACGCGTGGTTCGCGCGCGGGACGGACTCGGGGCGGCGGGTGCTCGAGGAGGCGTTGGATGCCGTGTGCTCAGACGTGCACGCGGGTCTGCCGACGCTGTCGGTGGCGTTGCGGCGCTTGCGCTCCCTCGTGTGATCGGCGCCCCGGTCCCTGAGCCCTGCCCGGTCCCTGAGCTTGTCGAAGGGCCCTGAGCCCGCCCCGGTCCCTGAGCTTGTCGAAGGGCCCGGTCGTTGAGCGAGCCGCAGGCGAGACGAAACGCGACGACCTGTCGATGCATGGCGGTCATCGGCGTCAAGGATCTATTGACACCCTCTCCCGGGTCAGCTTATGGTCCTATGACGACCTCAGGTGAGTGCTATGACGACGAAAACACACGACGATGCGACGGGCCTCGACGAGCTCGACGTCGCGACCCATCCCGCACGCGACGCGACGCACGTGCGGGCGATCATCGCGGCATCCGAAGATGTCAGTGTCGCTGAGGCAACGCTGCGCGCGGCCGTTCGAGATGCGCGCAAAGCAGGAGACTCGTGGTCGATGATTGGCGCGGCGCTCGGGGTCTCAAGACAAGCCGCGCAACAGCGGTTTGGCCGTCACGCCGCATAGGTCGCGCCACAAGCGTCAGGAGCCGACCGAGGCCCGAACGTCGCTCAGCAGCACATACCGGTGCAGAGGGTCGGTCGGCGACGGCTGGAAACCGAGCGCGGCATAGAACGCTCTCGCCTCGTCGTGCAACGCGTGCACGAGAAGGACGCGGATGCCGATGCGATCGGCGGCGGCGAGGGTCGAGAGCATCGCATCTCGCACGAGAAGCCTGCCGAGACCGGCGCCCTGTTCGGTTCGGTCGACGGCCAGTCGCCCGAGCAGCGCTGGCGTCCCCGCCCGCCGGAGCCCGGCATTCCCGGTGAAACCCAGCATTCCCGCCCGCCGAAACCCGGCATTCCCGCCGAAACCCAGCAATCCCGCCGAGACCCACTCCAGTCAGGTGGGTTTCGGCACGGGAAGTGGGTCTCGGTGCGGGAAGTGGGTTTCGGGGCGGGAAGTGGGTTTCGGCGCGGGAAGCGAGCCTCGGCATCACTCCCACGACCTGTCGTCGCGAGCGACGAACGCCCGCGACGGCGCAGCGCGCGTGCACAACACGCAGTGGCGGGTGTTCGACAAAGCCGCCGAAGCTCGTCACCCCTGCCGCACGCCCGCGATGGTCGCCCGCCCGACCGGGTTCTCGAGCTCGAGTCCCAGGTCGACGAGCAGGATGCCGCCCGCAAGCCGCGGGCCGGATCCCACCGTGAGGCCGTGCTTGACCGCGCCGAACGTCACGGTGGTCGCGGCAGGCAGCACGACGTCGTCGGCATCGCCCGTGTCGGGATCGAGGCCCGACGGCAGGTCGACGGCGACCACCGCGGGTCGCGACGGCAGCAGGCGCTCGACGACCTCGCGCGCCGCGCCGCGCAGGCCGCCACGAGCCCCGATGCCGAGGATGCCGTCGACCACGAGGCCGTGCGACCCGAGGGTCGGGTCGGCCGTCGGGATGACGGAGGCACCGGCATCCACCGCAGCAGCAAACGCCTGCTCGTGCACCCGCTCGTGCACCCGGACGATGTCGACCCGCGTGCCGCCGGCCGCCAGCTCCGCCGCAGCGAAGAGGGCGTCGCCGCCGTTGTCTCCGGCGCCGGCGAGCACGAGCAGTCCATCCGGCGCTCGCTCGACGACGAGCTCAGCGAGCGCGTGCGCCGCGCGGCGCATGAGCGGCACACCGGCCGCGAGCAACGGCGCCTCGGCGGCGCGCACCTGCGCGGCGGAGTACGTCGGGACCCGGGTCATGCGGCAACGATAGCGCCGCCTCGAACCCGCGGAGACTCAGCGCGTGTAGAGGCGCACGACGCCCCACACCACCGCGCCGACCGCCACGGCCACCGCGACGACGGCCGCCGCGGTGACAGCCGGCTGCTCGCGCGCGAAGGTCCGCGCCCGCGCGACGCCACGATCGGTGGCCTCGCCCATCCGGCGCGGGATGTTGCCCTTCACCTCGATGGCGGCAAGCGCCGCCTTCAGCTCGGCGCGGGCCTTGTCGACCGGGTCGGTGATGCCCGCCGGCACAGCCGTGCGCGCCAGCGCCGCGGCATCCACTCGATCAGAACTCATCGCCGACCCCCTTCACGATGTTCACGTCGTGCGCGATCGCCTGCCCCGGGTTCTCGCGAGAGCTGAGGCGCTTGAAGCGCAGGATGCCGAGCAGCACGAACACCAACGCGGCGACGATCGCAGCGCCGAAGATCGTCAAGCCGCCCGCCCACACCGGCCAGCCCCACCACTCGTGGAAGCCCCAGATGAGGAACACGCCCAGCGCCGGCAGCGACCAGAACACGAAGAAGAGGGCCACCAGCATCCAGCCCGCGCCGATGCCCGCGTCTTTCGCCGTCTTGGCCGCCCATTTCTTGGCGGCGTTCACCTCGGCGACGACGAGGTTGCGCACCAGCTCGGGGACGTCCCCGATCAGCGTGAAAAGGCTGTCGTCCGCCCTGTCGCGGACCCCTCGCGTCGTCGTCATGTCAGTCGAGCTTGTCGTCGACGGCCTGCACGACGTCGTTCAGCGTCTCTTTCGCGGCCTTCTTCACGTCGTCGGACGAGTCTTTGCCCGCCTTCACCGCGGTATCCAGCTTCTGCCCCGCCGAGCCCTCGCCGCTCGCCGCCTTCACGACTTTGACCGCTCCGGTCCACAGCGCTCCGGGCAACGCCATCGCGCTCGACGTGGCGAAGTCCTTCGCCCGGCCGACCTGTTTCTGCACGGGGTCGAGCTCCCACACCTTCTGGGCCTGCTCTTTGATCTGCTCGTAGCGCTGCCGCCCCGCCCGCGTGCCGAGCACGTAGCCGATGCCGAGGCCGATCACGAGTCCAACTTTGCCCCTCATGGGGTCTCCTCACGCTCGATTGCGCCTGCCAAGGTTCCAGGGTAGTCCTGTATTCCGTTTTCGGCATCCACGTGACAAACGGCTCGGAAGCGGCCTCGCCTCGCGGGTCGCCGAGTCAGCCCCAGAGCACGGCGCGGCGAACGCGATCGCCCTCGGCGAGCGCGTCGGGAACGACCTGCGCCAATCCTGTTCCGGCAAGCCACGCGCCGACCGCCCCGAGTCCCGGCACGGCCGAGACGGCGGCGCGGGCGCGCGCCGCGGCATCCGCCTGGCCGATCGCGGAGCCCGGCTGCGACTGCGCGAACCGCTCGCGGTGGCCGGCGACGAGGGAGCCCGGCTCGAGCGGGACGCCGAGGAGAGTGGATGCCTCGGCAACCGCCAGCGCGACCGCCTCGTCGTCGTCGAGATCGGCCGTGGCCGGCGGCTCGTCCTGGCTGCCGAACGACACGCGCACGACGTGGCGGCCGCGCGCGAGGCGGGCGAGCCACGGCCACTTCGCGGTCGAGTGGGTGAGGGCCTTCGCGCGGTGCGAGCCCGGAACGGTCAGCACGCCCGTGCCGCGCGGGCGCGCGTCGAGGGCGGGAGCGTCGAGCACGAGAGTCACGATCTCGACGATCGGGCTGCGGGGGCTGGGCACCGGAGCTTGGGCCCCCGATCCCTGAGCCTCGGATCCCGATCCCTGAGCTTGTCGAAGGGCCGCCAGAGGACCGAGCAGTCTCCGCGCCTCCGGCTCGGGAGTCGCCACGATCACGGCGTCGGCGTGGAGGGTCGTGGGCCCTTCGACAGGCTCAGGGGCCGGAGGAGCGGGCTCAGGGGCCGGAGGAGCGGGCTCAGGGGCCGGAGGAGCGGGCTCAACGACCACTGCCCAGCGGCCGGCCGAGTCGCGGACGATCTCGGAGACCGACGCGTCGAGCACGACGCTCGCGCCGAAATGCTCGAGCTGCGCGCCGAGCGCGGCGACGAGCCGCGACATCCCGCCCTCGACGCCGCCGACCGCCGAACCGGGAGCCTTCTCGTCCCGCCGGCCCGCGAGCAGCGCGACCGCCGCGAGCAGCGAGCCCGAGCGCGACAGCGCGGAGTTGAGGCCGGGCGCCGCGACATCCACGTCGATGTCGTCGGGGTGTGCGGAGTAGACCCCGCTCGTCACGGGCGCGACCAGGCGCTCGACGACGCGGTCGCCGAGCCGCGCGCGCACGAGCTTGCCGAGGCTGCGCTCCCGGCCGATCGTGAGCACGGGCTTGAAGCGGTCGGCGTACGCGCGCCACGCGCCGCGCGTACCGAGCACTCGGCGCACGTCGTCGGCGAACGGATTGGCCGGGATGCCGAGCACGCCCCCCGCCGGCAGGGGAGCGGCTTCGCCGCCGGGGAGGCCCGCCACCCACGCCCCGCCCGGCGCGGGCTCGACCACGTCGTCGCCGAGGCCGAGCTCGTCGATGAGCGCGCGCACGGCGCCGCCGCGCGTCGCGAAGCTCTCGGCGCCGACGTCGAGCGCGAGGCCGGCGACCTCGACGGACCGCACAACGCCGCCGAGGCGATCGGATGCCTCCACGACCGTGACCGACAGCCCGATCTTCGCGCACTGCAGCGCCGCGACGAGCCCGGCGATCCCGCCGCCGACGACGACGACGCGAAGGGCGGCGGCGCGAGCCGCCTCCGACTCAGCCGGGTCGGTCACGGGTCGGCCGTCTCGGCGTGCACCAGCTCGACGATGCGCGTGAGCACGCCGGGGTCGGTGTCGGGCGGAACGCCGTGCCCGAGGTTCACCACGTGCGCGCGCGCGGCGCGGCCGCGACGCATGACGTCGCGCACATGGGCCTCGAGCACCGGCCACGGAGCGCGTAGCAGCGCGGGGTCGATGTTGCCCTGCACCGAGACGCCGGCGCCGAGCTGGCGAACGGCGGCGTCCAGCGGCATCCGCCAGTCCACGCCGACCGTGTCGACCGCGCCGTCCAGCCGCATGTCGGCGAGGAACGGCCCCGTGCCGACGCCGAAGTGCACGACCGGCACCCGCGCGCGCACCGCCTCGATCGCCTCTCGCGAGTGCGGCGCGACGTGCGCGCGGTAGGCGGAAGGCAAGAGGGAACCCGCCCACGAGTCGAACAGCTGCACGGCCGACGCGCCGGCGTCGACCTGCGCGCCGAGGAACTCCGCCGCGACGCGGGCGAGCCATCCCGCCAGCCGCCCCCACGCGTCGGGGTCGGCGTGCATCATGGCTCGGGCGCGCAAGTGCTCCTTCGAGGGCCCGCCCTCGACGAGGTAGGCGGCGAGGGTGAACGGCGCGCCGGCAAAGCCGATCAGCGGGATGCCGCCGAGCTCGTCGACGACGATGCCCACGGCCTCGCGCACGGGCGCCGCCGCTGCGGCAACCTCGGCCGGGTCGATCGCGGTGAGCTTCGCGACATCCTCCCTCGTGCGCACCGGGCTCTCGAACACGGGGCCCCGCCCCGGCTCGATCTCGACCGCCACGCCCGCGAGACGCAGCGGCACGACGATGTCGCTGAAGAAGATCGCCGCGTCGACGCCGTGGCGGCGCACCGGCTGCAGCGTGATCTCGGCGGCGAGCGCCGGGTCGAGGCACGCGTCGAGCATGCGGGTGCCGACGCGCAGCTCGCGGTACTCGGGCAGCGAGCGGCCCGCCTGCCGCATGAACCACACGGGCGTGCGCTCGGGGCGGTCGCCGCGGTAGGCGCGCACGAGCAGGGAGGTCACGGCATCCATCCTCGCACCGCCCGGGCGGAGGCTCGCACGCCACGTGCCTCGGCGGCTCGCTGCAAAACTCCTCCAGCTTGCGCGCGCGCAGCGCGATGCGGGGCGGCTCCCGCGCTGAGCGGACCGGAGTAAAGGAGTTCTGCAGACGACCCCGGGCTCACTCCGTCAGCGGCCGAGGCCCTCGATGACTTCGGCGCCCGGCAGCGACGCCAGCCCCGGGCCGGGGAGGAACAGCTTCGCGCCGCGCACGCCGGCGCCGATCACGACGCCCGGCGAGGCGGCGACCGCCGCGTCGACCAGGATCGGCCAGCCCTCGGGCAGCCCGATCGGCGTGATGCCGCCGTACTCCATGCCTGTGAGCGCGACCGCTTCGTCCATCGGCGCGAACGAGGCGCTGCGCACATCGAGGCGCTTGCGCACGATGCCGTTGACGTCGGCGCGGGTTGTGGCGAGCACCATGCACGCGGCGAATCGCACCTCGCCGCCGCGCTTGCCCTTCACGACGACGCAGTTGGCCGAGTCCTCCGCGGCGACGCCGTAGTGCGCGCAGAACGCGGCCGTGTCGGCGAGGCCCGCGTCGATCTCGGCGACTCCGACGGCGCTCGGGTCGGCGACGCGCGCGATCGCGGCCGCCACGGGCCCGGCAACGAGGTCGAGTCGGGATGCCACGGGCACAGGTTGCAGCGATCCGGCAAAGCTCCACATGCTCGCCGAGTCTACGAGCCCCGCGCCCGACCCGCCCTTCCCGCGAGAGTACATCTGGTCGCCGAGGGATAGGGAAGCCCCCTGCCTCTCGGCGACCAGGTGTTCTCTCGGCGGGCGGGAGGGCCGGCCGGCCGGACGGGCGGCGGTAGGATGGCGGCATGCTGCTCTGTGTCACGGCGAGTCACAAGACCGCCGGTTTCGACCTTTTGGAGCGGCTCAGCATCCACACCCTCGAGGTCGCGCCGCTCATCGCCGAGCACCACGAGTGCGTGCAGGGCGCCGTCGTGCTGTCGACGTGCAACCGGTTCGAGGCGTACGTCGACATGGACGAGCCGGTCACGGCGGCCGGCGCCATCGGCGTCGAGGCGACCCTGCTCGCTATCGAGGCGGCGACCGGGGTCACCCCGGCCGAGGTCGAGGGGTCGTACCGCGTCGTGCAGGGCGGAGAGGTCGCCGAGCACTTGTTCGCCGTGGCATCCGGCCTCGAATCCGTCGTCGTGGGCGAAGGCGAGATCGCCGGCCAAGTGCGGCGCGCGCTCGTCGAGGCACGCGCTCACGGCACCTCGTCGCCCGAGCTCGAGCGCCTCTTCCAGCGCGCGTCGGAGGCGCAGCGCGACGTGAAGAACGCCACCGCCCTCAGCCGCGCCGGGCGCTCGCTGGTGCGCCTCGCGCTCGAGCTGGCCGACAGCCGCATCGCGGACTGGACGACACAGCGCGTGCTGCTGGTCGGCACCGGCTCGTACGCCGCGGCGACGCTCGCGGCGCTGCGCGACCACGGCGCGACAGACATCTCGGTGCACTCGCCGTCGGACCGGGGCGAGCGGTTCGCGCTCAAGCACGGGCTCGCCCACGTGCCGGCGGCCGACTTCGCGCAGGCCGCCGGGCGGGCCGACATCCTGATCACCTGCACGAGCGCCGAGCGGCCGGTCGTTCACGCCGCGATGCTCGCGCCGCAAGCGACGAGAGGATGCCCCGTGCACACGCGCGGCGAGCGCCTCGTGATCGACCTCGGGCTCCCGCGCAACGTCGACCCCGATGTCGCGGGGCTTCCCGGCGTGGCGCTGCTCGACCTCGAGACGATCCGACTGCACGCGCCCCTCGAGGAGCTGCAGGCGACGGATGCCGCGCGCGCCGTCGTCGTCGAGGCGGCCCGGCGCTTCTCGGTCGTGGGCGAGAGCCACACCGTCACCCCCGCAGTCGTCGCGTTGCGCGAGCACGTGTTCGCGCTGATGGAGTCGGAGATCGCGCGAGCACGCGCGCGTGGCGACGACGGAGCGGCGGAGCAAGCGCTGCGGCACTTGGTCGGAGTGCTGCTGCACACGCCGACCGCTCGCGCGCGCGAGCTCGCCGCGCAGGGCCGCGCCGACGAGTACGTCGCCGCACTCGCGGCGCTGTTCGGCATCGCCCCGTCCGACCCGGCCGTGCCGGCAACCGAGCTCGAGCAGCGCGACGCCGGCTGAGCGCCGTGCCCGTCATAGCTATGGCAGCAGCGCGCAATCCGGAGCGGATGCCGCGAGACGAGCATCGAGGGTCAGCAGCGAACATTGTGCCGCACGGGCAAGCACGACGTACATGGCGTCGCGCGCGCTGACGTTGTGACGCAGTGCGTACACGGCGGGCAGCATTGACATCATCGGCACCTCCTCGACACCGAGCGTGTCGAACTCACGGAACGCGCGCAGCGCCTGCTCATCGGTGATCTGCCGACTGAGCGACCACCCCCGGACGACGGAGGCGACTTCAGCCGTGAGGTACGGCGGCGCCAGCAGCTCGTGCCCGTCGATCAGCACTGCCGCGCGCCGCCCCGCCTCGGTTCCGAACAGAATCTCGGCGACCGCAGATGCGTCGACGACGAGCGTCATCGGCCGGGTCGCTGCTCGGCGAGCATCTGTGCTGCCGGTTCGAGCGTGGCAACGCCACGGCTCGCTATCTGTTCCAACAGCTCGGCACGGCTCGGACGGGTCGCGAGGCGGTCAAGCTCGCGCAGCAGGTAATCGCTCAGCGAGCGACCCTCGAGCGCGGCCTTCGCCTTGAGTGCCCGGCTCGTCTCGTCCGAGACGTTGCGAACCTGGATCGTTGTCATGCAATCAGCATACATTACATGCATATTGCATGCACCTGCTCAGGGATTCCGCTCCGGGTGTCAGACTGGACGAATGGCCCTGCACATCACCGCCGATCCCGCCGCCGACCAGTTGCTCACGCGCGATCCGCTCGCGCTGCTGATCGGGATGCTGCTGGACCAGCAGGTCGCGATGGAGACCGCGTTCGCCGGCCCGCTCAAGATCGAGCAGCGCATCGGCTCGGTCGACGCCGACACGATCGCCGGGTACGACCCCGACGAGTTCGCGGCGGCGTTCAAGCAGTCGCCCGCAGTGCACCGCTTCCCCGGCTCGATGGCGGGCCGCGTGCAGTCGCTGTGCGAGGCGATCCAGCGCGACTGGGGCGGCGACGCGGCGGCGATCTGGACCGACGGCGGGCCGTCGGGCGCGGAAGTGCTCAAGCGCCTCAAGGCCTTGCCGGGGTTCGGCGAGCAGAAGGCCAAGATCTTCCTCGCGCTTCTGGGCAAGCAGTGCGGATTCGACGGAGCTGGATGGCGCGAGGCATCCGCGCCCTACGGCGAAGCCGGCTCGTTCCGCAGCGTCGCCGACATCGTCTCGCCCGAGTCTCTGACGAAGGTGCGCGAGCACAAGCGCGCGATGAAGGTTGCCGCGGGCCGGGGCAATGCCCCGAAGGAGCGTTGATGCAGTCCGGAGCAAGGTTGAGCAGCCGCCGACGGCGGCGTGTCAAAACCCACATGACGGGATCCTGAGGGAACCGACCGACCTCGCCGTCGCCGAGCGCGTCGCGAAGACCTCGGCAAGGTCGATGTTCCGACGCTCGAGCGCATCGTCGAGGCATCCTTCCGCACCTTCACTGCGGGCACGTACGGCAAGCGCGCTCGCGACACCCCCTCGAGCGACTGACGTCACCCCGGCGCGCGGGACGGGATGCCGAGTTCCTCGGCGGTCGTCGCCATGCGCTGGTCGTACGTCCACACTTCGTCCGCGCCGAGGGCGACGGCCGTGGCGAGATGGATGGCGTCGAGCGAGCGTGTCAGGCCACGCGAGCGAGACCGCGCAGCACGCTGGCCTCGCGCTGCGGGACGAAGGTCGCTCGGGTCGCGCGCGGACGCAAGCGCCGCGGCATCCGGTCTCCTTCGCGGTGCAGCGCAGGCAGCGCCATGGCGACCGAGTCGAGATAGCTGCGCATGATGTCTCCTCTGTGAAGCGCCTCACCGAAGAGACGCGGCGCCGCGTCTTCTATGACGCGACTTCACGCAGAAGGAGCGGATGCCGCCCGCGCTGATACCGCGGCGGCCCGCTTCACGGCCGCACGAACACGTAGCCGCGGTCGCGATCGAACCCGCCCACGACGAGACCGTCGTCGAGGCACCGCAAGAAGTTCGCGCGCACGCGCTCCCGCCACACCGCGGCATCCACCGGCGCCTCCTCGCGCAACGCCTCGATGTCGGGCGGAATCTCGACGGTCGCCACCACCCGGTCCGCCGGCGGCGACGGCGCGGGCGGGGCGGCGAGCGCCCACGTCACCATGACGCGGTCGGACTCGTCGCCGCGGTTGACCCCGTCGTCCATCGGGCCGTAGTGGTTCACGAGGTACTCGGTGACGCGCGTGCCGAGCACGCACAGGTTGAAGTGCGCGTTGCGCGCGACGAGCGGGTCGAACGTCCACGTGATGCGCCCGACATCCCGCTGGAACGCCCACTCCCGCTGGTGGCGCTTGAGCAGCCGGCCGAGCCCCTGGCTCTGCAGGCCGGGAAGGATGCCGGTGATGTGCGAGTGCATCGAGCGCGCCGGCGGCGCGGCGAAGAACGCGACGGACGCCCCGATCATCCGGTCGCCGTCGTACAGGCCGACCGCGTAGTTGCCCGAGTGCGCGAGCGCGCGCAGCAGGTTCGGCGGCATCCCGCTGCGGTCGCCGCCCCACACGACCGAGAGCAGCTCCGACGCGGCGAACACCTCCGACACGGTGGCGAGCTCGCGGATCTCGATCCCGGGCGGGGTCTCCGCCTCGCTCAGCGCGTCGCCGGTCAGATCGTCCATGGCCTTACTTTACGCACGCGCCGTGCTGCCGGCGCTGTCGCGTCGAGTCAGTCTCCGAGCAGCGTGCGGATCGCGGGCGAGACCGGGATGCCGGCGGCCTCCGCCGCATCCCTCGCCTGATACCGGTGGTCGGCGGGCAGCCGCTCCATCCCGGCATCCCGCAGCAGCTGCACGAACCGGGCGATGCGGACCGCGAAGTCGCCGGTCAGGCCGCGGTCGGGGTCGATCACGAGGAGGAACTGGCCGGTGCGGGAGGTGTGCGCGCCGTCGGGCTTTTTCGTCACCGCGTCAAGCGAGAAGTCGCCGCCGGTGAGCCCCGACGCCAGCATCTCCACCATGATCGACAGCGCCGCGCCCTTGTGCCCGCCGAAGGGCAGGAGGATGCCGCCGTCGGCGATCGCCGCGGCATCCGTCGTCTCGTCCCCCTGCGCGTCGACGCCGGTGCCGAGCGGAACGTGCTTTCCGGCGCGCGCCCGCAGGGTGAGGTCCCCGAACGACATCGACGACGTCGCGAAGTCGGCGACGAAGGGACGGCTGCCCTCGACCGGGATGCCGAACGCGAACGGGTTCGTGCTGAGCACCGGCTCGTGGACGCCGGCCGGCGCGACCACCGGCACCCCGCCAGTCACCATCGTGACGGCGACGAGCCCCGCCTCGGCGAACGGCTCGAGGTCGGGCCACAGCGCCCCGTGGTGGTGCGAGTTGCGGATCGCGACAACGGCGACGCCCTCCTGCTCGATCGCGCGCAGGATCGACTCTCGCGCGCGCTCCTGGGCGACGACCGCCAGCCCCCCGCGGGCGTCGACGCGGATGTACGCGGAGCTCACCTGCTCGACGCGCGGCTCGGCTGCGCCATCCAGGTGACCGGCCGCGACCGTGCTGCGGTACTGCAGCACGCGGAACACCCCGTGGCTGAGTGCCCCGTCGCGCTCGCACGCGGCGTGATGACGGGCGAGGATCGCCGCGCCCTCGGGCGCGATGCCCGCGTCGAGCAGCTCTGCCTCCATCGCCGCAACCAGGTCGTCGAACGAGATTCGCGTGATGGTTGACTCAGTCACAGTCGACTCCAGAACATGTCAGGGAAAGTGTGGGCACCCGGCACACTCAACCACATCTTCCCTGACATGGACGAGCGGCCGGACGCTCAGCGGGAGGGTCAGTCGGCGCCGGGGCTCCACCCGGCGGCGATCAGCGCGCTGGTGACCTTCGCCACAGCGGGGCGGAGGTCGGGTCGAAGGTGATGGCTGAGGATGCGCACGTGGTCCCATCCAACGGATCGGATGTCGTCCCAGCGGTCGGCGTCGCGGGCGAACTGCTTCTCGTCGAACGCGTGCGTGCGGCCGTCGTGCTCGACTCCGAGCCGATAGCGCCGGTAGGCGAGGTCGAGCCGGGCGATGAACCTGCCGTCGGGTGCGAACAGGTTGACGTTCAGTTCGGGCTCGGGCAGCCCCGCGCGCACGAGAGCGAGCCGCAGCGCCGTCTCTTCTGCAGTCTCGGCACCCGGGCGGATCTCCTCCAGCGCTCGACGCAACAGGCTGCCTCTGACGTCGCCCGCCTCGCGGAGCTCGCGCCAGAGGTCGTCAAGCGTGAGCAGCTTGCGCTGTGGCAGCACGAGGAAGTCGCCGGCCGCGATGACGTCGTCCAGCTCCCACCGGCTGGCGGCTTGCCGCCACAGCCGCGCCGGGTGCTCGATCGGCAGCCCGCGCGCCCGCCAGCGAGCGGGCTCCCGCGTTTGCAGCCGGTGTCCGACCACCCCGGCGCGCTCGGGCGCCGCCGCTGGCCGCCGCGCCGACACGTGGATCTCACGCGCGCGTGCCCGCGTGTAGGGCAAGGGAGCCCCGATCAGCGCAAGCCCCGTCTCGTGGCTGAAGAACTGTTCGTTGCTGAGGGCGGGCGAGATGCTCTCGGCGACGATAAAGAGCTCGTGGCGCAGACGCTCCATCCGCGTCGACGGGAATTCGTCGAGAGGGATGGCGGCCGGCTCCTGCACCGGCGCCCGCGCGCCGCGAGTGGGCATGACCAGATCACTGGCGCGCAGCCGCGAGACGCTGACGCCCAGCGATCTCGCCTGCGCGACGGCGAACGGGCGGCCGCGAAGCGGGTCGGGCAAGGGGAGCGCACGAGTCATCCCACCATTACGCCCGTCGCCACAGCCCTGCAGGTGCGCGCTGGCGGAATCTGTGGAGAGATCGGCGTCCCAACCCGCCTGTGCAGGAGCAAACAGCGGAGGCTGTCGCCGCGCGTCGTGCCCCAAGACACCGGCCGACGAGAGCATGTCAGGAAAAAAGCGACGTCAGGCGCGGTCAACCCGCATGTTCTCTGACACGCGCTCACAGCGTGTCAGAGAAGATGCGGGCACCCGGTGCCCGAACCCGCCCCTTCCCTGACATGGTCACGAGGAGCGACCACATGCATGTGCGCGGCCGACGAGAACGACTCGCTCGGCGCCCGCACTCGGGACCGCGCTTACTCCGCCACGAAGTGCAGCCGTCGGTTGACGAACTCGCCCATGCCGAGCGGCCCCATCTCGCGCCCGAAGCCGGAGGACTTCACACCGCCGAACGGCAGCTCGGCGCCCTCCGCCGCGATGGTGTTGACGTTCGTCATGCCCACTTCGAGGCGGTCGGCGATCTTCTTGGCGCGCGCCGGGTCGGTGGAGAACACCGACCCGCCGAGCCCGAACGACGAGTCGTTCGCGAGCGCAAGTGCCTCCTCGTCGCTGGACACCTTGAAGACGATGGCGACCGGACCGAAGATCTCCTCGTGGAACGACTCCATGTCGGGGGTGATGCCGGTCAGCACGGCCGGCGAGAAGTACGCGCCGGGGGCGTCGGAGAGCACGCCGCCGACTTCGAGCGTCGCGCCCTCGGCGACGGCCTTCTGCACCTGGGCGTTGACGCCCTCGGCCGCGGTGCGCGACGACAGCGGCGCGAACTCACCCTCGCCGAGCGCAAGCTGGTCGCCGGGCACGAGACCCGTGGCGAGCTTCTTGAGCTCCGCGACGAACTCGTCGTAGATGTCGTCCATGACGATCATGCGCTTGTTTGCGTTGCAGACCTGGCCGCCGTTGGTGACACGGAAGGTCCAGGCATCCTGCGCGATCGCGGCGACGTCGTCGGAGTCGAGCACGACCATGGCGTCGATGCCGCCGAGCTCGAGAACGGCCTTCTTGAGGTTCTTGCCGGCCAGCTCGCCGATGATCGCGCCGGCACGCTCGGAGCCGGTCAGCGACACGCCCTGCACGCGCGGGTCGGCGACGATCGTCGCGATCTGCTCGTGCGAAGCGAACAGGTTGATGTAGCCGCCGTCGGGAACGCCCGCGTCGTGCATGATCTGCTCGATCGCGAGCGCGGAGCGCGCGCAGATGTCAGCGTGCTTGAGCAGGATCGTGTTGCCGAGCACGAGGTTCGGCGCCGCGAACCGCGCCACCTGGTAGAGCGGGAAGTTCCATGGCATGACACCCAGGAGCGGCCCGACCGGAAGGCTCTCGATGACGGCCTTGCCGGGGGCGGCGCTCGGGATCTCGTAGTCGGTCGCCAGGCTCGGGCCGTGCACGGCGTAGTAGTCGATGATCGCCGCGGCGAAGTCGGCCTCGTCGAGGCCCTCCTGCACGGGCTTGCCCATCTCGGTGGCCATGATGGTGGCCAGCTCGTCCCTGCGCTCTTCGAACAGCTCGGCGACGCGGTGCACGATGGCCGCGCGGTCCTGGATGCTGCGCTCTCGCCACTCCAGGTAGGCCGAGTGGCTGCGCGCGAGCGCGTTCTCGACCTCTTCGTCGGTCGCCGAGTCGAAGGTCTCGACGATCTCGCCTGTTGCGGGGTTCTGCGTCCGATACCGTGACATCTCGTGCTCCTTCAGTGCTGCTGCCGTGCCGCGCTTCGGCACAGCGGGGTCTGTCTCACCAGACCCGAAAGATCTGCGCGGTCGGCGGTGACGGCAGAGAACCCAGGGAATAGGCTACTGCGCCCGCACGGCTGGGCGATAACACGAGATAGAGGGGTTCCTTTCATATTCTCCTTTCATAGTCGCTCTTGTAAGGCATTCTTGACTTACGTAAGCTTAACTCCCGAAGGAAAGGAATCGGCTATGTCGATCGCGACGATGACGAGCAAGGGCCAGATCACCGTGCCCAAAGACGTGCGGGAGGATCTCAACCTCACCGCGGGCTCGAAGGTGATGTTCGTGAAGCTGCACAACGGGCAGTACCGGCTGGTCGCGCGCACCGGGAAGATCCAGGATCTCTTCGGCATCCTCTATGACCCGGCGCGGCCGCCGATGACCATCGAGGACATCAACGAGGCGATCGCCGAGGGCGGCGCCGCGAGCGGGATGCAGGGCCTCGAGTGATTGACGCCGACACCCGGCTGACCGGCGTCGACACCAACGTTATGCTGCGCGCCATGCTCGCCGACGACGAGGAGCAGTCGGCGATCGCACGGAGGTTCTTGCGGACACTGTCTGTCGACCGGCCGGGGTTCGTCACGCAAGTAGCGCTCGCCGAGATCTACTGGGTGCTGACGCGGACCGCCAAGCTGTCGCGGCTAGAGGCGCTGAGCATGCTCCGCGGCATCATCCACACCGAGGTTCTCGAGTTCGACGACGGCGAGAGCGTCGTGCGCGCCCTCGCGCTCGCAGAGGAGGGCGCGGACTTCGCCGACGCGCTGATCCAGGGCACGATGGAGCTGTTCGGCGCGCACGAGACCGTCACTTTCGATCGGCGTGCCGCGGACCGCCTCGGCTGGCGGCTCCTGGACGACACCGCCTGACAGAATGCCGTAGGAGCGTAATCTGGTGCTCGACTCGGACTCGCCCCTAGAAGGAGAACACCCATGACGATCGCAGCCGAAGAGCGCGCCTCGAACGCCACCGCCGACGTGCGGGTCATCTCGCACTGGATCGACGGTGCCGAGCGCGCCTCGACAAGCGGGCGGACCGCTCCCGTCTACAACCCGGCCACCGGCGCCGTGCAGGCCGAAGTCTCCCTCGCCGACCAGGCCGAGATCGACGAGGCGATCGCGTCCGCGCAGCGCGGCTTCGAGGTGTGGAGCCAGTACTCGATCGCGAAGCGGCTCACGGTGCTGTTCGCCTTCCGCGAGCTGCTCAACGCCCGAAAGAAGGAGCTCGCCGCCATCCTCACCTCCGAGCACGGCAAGGTGCTCTCCGACGCGATGGGCGAGATCCTGCGCGGCCAGGAGGTCGTCGAGCTCGCGTGCGGCTTCCCGTCGCTGCTGAAGGGCGCGTACTCCGAGAACGTGTCGACGGGCATCGACGTGTACTCGCTCAAGCAGCCGCTCGGCGTCGTCGGCATCATCAGCCCGTTCAACTTCCCAGCCATGGTGCCGATGTGGTTCTTCCCGATCGCTCTCGCGGCCGGCAACGCGGTCGTGGTCAAGCCGAGCGAGAAGGATCCGTCCGCGTCGCTGTGGATCGCGAACCTGTGGAGAGAGGCCGGCCTGCCGGCAGGCGCGTTCACCGTGCTGCAGGGCGACAAGCTCGCCGTGGACGGCCTGTTGAACTCCCCCGTCGTGCAGTCGATCAGCTTCGTCGGCTCGACCCCGATCGCTCAGTACATCTACGAGACCGCGTCGCGCAACGGCAAGCGCGTGCAGGCCCTGGGCGGGGCGAAGAACCACATGCTGGTGCTCCCCGACGCCGACCTCGACCTCGTCGCCGACCAGGCCGTCAACGCAGGGTACGGCGCGGCCGGCGAACGCTGCATGGCCATCAGCGTCGTGCTGGCCGTCGAGCCGGTCGCCGACGAGTTGATCGGCAAGATCCAGGAGCGCATCGCCCGGCTGCGGATCGGCAACGGGGCCGCCGAGGCCGAGCCCGACATGGGCCCGCTGATCACCGGCGCGCACCGCGACAAGGTGTCCAGCTACGTCGACATCGCAGAAGCCGACGGCGCCGACATCGTCGTCGACGGGCGCGGCTTCACGGTGGAGGGGCACGAGGACGGATTCTTCTTCGGCCCCACGCTGCTGGACAACGTGCCGCTGAGCTCGCGGGCGTACACCGAGGAGATCTTCGGCCCCGTGCTCTCGATCGTGCGCATCGAGAGCTTCCAGGAGGGCGTGGAGCTGATCAACTCCGGCCAGTTCGGCAACGGCACCGCGATCTTCACGAACGACGGTGGCGCCGCCCGCCGGTTCCAGAACGAGATCCAGGTCGGCATGATCGGCATCAACGTGCCGATTCCCGTCCCGGTCGCCTACCACTCGTTCGGCGGGTGGAAGCAGTCGCTGTTCGGCGACGCGAAGGCGTACGGCGTGCACGGCTTCGACTTCTTCACGCGCGAGAAGGCGATCACCAGCCGCTGGCTCGACCCCGCCACGCACGGCGGGATCAACCTGGGCTTCCCGCAGAACACCTGACGCCCCGACCCTCAACCTCGCGGAGGACTCATGACCATCACTGCTGCATCCGCCACCAACGCCGAGGTCGCGGCGGCCGACCTCGAACACGTCTTCCACTCGTGGTCGGCGCAGGCGGCCCTGAACCCGCTGCCGATCGCGGGCGGCTCGGGGAGCACCGTGTGGGACCACAACGGCAACCGCTACCTCGACTTCTCCAGCCAGCTCGTCAACGTGAACATCGGCTACCAGCATCCCGGCGTCGTCGCCGCGATCCGCGAGCAGGCCGACAAGCTCGTCACGGTGGGCCCGGCGTTCGCAAACGAGACGCGCGCCGAGGCGGCCAGGCTCATCACCGAGCGGGCGCCCGAGGGCTTCAACAAGGTCTTCTTCACCAACGGCGGCGCCGACGCCAACGAGAACGCCATCCGCATGGCCCGGCTGCACACCGGCCGCGACAAGATCATCTCGCGCTACCGCTCGTACCACGGCAACACCGGGGCGGCGATCGTGGCGACCGGCGACTGGCGCCGCGTGCCGAACGAGTACGCGCGCGGGCACGTCCACGTGTTCGGCCCGTACCTCTACCGCAGCGAGTTCTGGGCCACGACCCCCGAGCAGGAGGCCGAGCGCGCCCTGCGCCACCTGGAGCGGGTCGTGCAGGCCGAGGGGCCCGAGTCAGTCGCCGGAATCCTGCTGGAGACGATTCCGGGCACCGCCGGCATCCTCCTCCCCCCGCCCGGCTACCTGGCGGGCGTGCGCGAGATCGCCGACCGCTACGGCATCATGCTGATCCTCGACGAGGTGATGGCCGGGTTCTCGCGCGCCGGCGAGTGGTTCGCGTTCGACGCGTTCGACGTGCGCCCCGACCTCATCACGTTCGCAAAGGGCGTCAACTCGGGCTATGTGCCCGTCGGCGGCGTGCTCATCTCCGACCCGATCGCGCACACGTTCGACGAGCGCGTGTTCCCCGGCGGCCTCACCTACTCGGGCCACCCGCTCGCCGCCGCCTCCATCGTCGCCACGCTGCGCGCCTACGAGGAGGAGGGCATCGTCGAGCACGCCCGCCGCATGGGGCAGGAGGTGATCGGCCCGCGGCTGACGGCCATGGCCGAGCGCCACGAGATCATCGGCGAAGTGCGCGGCATGGGCGTGTTCTGGGCCGTCGAGCTCGTCGCCGACCGCGCCACGCGCGAGCCGGTGTCGGCCGCCGTGATCGGCGACCTCAAGCGCCGGCTGACCGCCGCCGGCTACCTGCCGTTCGCCGCCGACAACCGCATCCACGTCGTGCCGCCCGCCGTCACCACGGCGGACGAGCTCGACCAGGGCCTGACGATCCTCGACGCCGCACTCGCCGACACGGCGCTCTGACGGCGCGCGCGGCGGCGCGCGGGACGGGCACGGCACTGCCGCCCGCCGGTAGATTTGCAGAAGACTTTCGAGGAGACATCCATGCCCGCCGTCCGCGAATCGACGCTCGACCACGCCTGCCTGATCGTGCACGGACCGGACCAGCCGGGGCTTGTCGCCGCGGTGACGGCGCTGATCACGCGCAACGAGGGCAACATCGTCACGCTCGACCAGTACTCCGACAACCCGGAGGGCGGCGCGTTCTTCCAGCGCGTCGTGTTCCACCGCGCCGGCCTGTCGGCGGCGCTCCCCGACATCCGCGCAGACATCGCCGCCACGCTCGAGCCCTACGGCATGGAGTGGCGGCTGACCGACCAGTCGATCCCGAAGCGGATGGCGATCCTCGCCTCGACGTCCGACCACTGCCTGCTCGAGCTGCTGTGGCGCCACCGCCGTGGCGAGTTGCCCGTCACGATCCCGATGGTGGTCTCCAACCACACCAACGTCGCAGACGACGTGCGCTCGTTCGGCATCCCGTTCTTCCACGTGCCGTCCCAGGGGCCCGACAAGTCCACGGCCGAGGCCCGCATCCTGGAACTGCTCCGCGACAACGTCGACTTCGTCGTGCTGGCGCGCTACATGCAGATCCTCTCCGACGATTTCTTGCGGGATGTCGCGGCGCCCGTCATCAACATCCACCACTCGTTCCTGCCCGCGTTCATCGGCGCCGCCCCCTACCGCAAGGCGCACGAGCGCGGGGTCAAGCTCATCGGGGCGACGTCGCACTACGTCACGAAAGACCTCGATGAGGGGCCGATCATCGAGCAGGACGTCGTGCGCGTGAGCCACGCCGACACCGCCGCCGACCTGCAGCGCCGCGGGTCGGACGTCGAGCGGGCGGTGCTCGCGCGCGCCGTGACGTGGCACGCGGAAGACCGTGTGATCCGCCACGGGAACCACACGATCGTCTTCCCGTAGCCGCGCGGGCTACTGGGCGGTGTAGCCGCCGTCGACGAGGTGGTAGCTGCCCGTGATGAAGGATGCCGCGTCGCTGGCCAGGAACGCGACGAGCGCCGCGACCTCCTCCGACGCGCCGAGGCGGCCGATCGGGTGCTTCGAGACGAGCAGCTCGAACGCCTCGGGCGGCAAGATGCTCAGCAGCGGAGTGTCGATGTAGCCGGGTCCGACCGAGTTGACCCGGATGCCTGCCGCCGCGTACTCGAGCGCGGCCGTCTTGGTGAAGCCGACCACGGCGTGCTTGGTGGCGACGTACGCGGGCGAGCCGGCGGAACCGACACTGCCGAGGATCGACGCGATGTTCACGATCGAGCCGCCGCCGTTTTTCAGCATCGCGTTGATCTGGCCGCGCGTGCCGCGGAAGACCGCGTTGAGGTTGATGCTGACGACGCGGTCCCAGTCGACGTCGCTGTGCTCTCCGGTCGGCGCCAGGGCGCCGCCGATGCCCGCGTTGTTGACGCCGATCTTGAGCGGCGCGAGGGCCTCGGCGGCCCGCACCGTCTCATCGACGACCTCGGTGGACGCGGCGTCGCCGGCGACGGCGACCGCCGTGCCGCCCGCGGCCTCGATCTCGGCGGCGACGGCCTTCGCCGCATCCTCGCTCAAGTCCTGGACGACAACCTTGGCGCCGTTGGCGGCCAGCAGCAGGGCAACCGCGCGCCCGATTCCGGATCCGCCGCCGGTGACGATCGCAGAGCGGTCGGCGACATCGTACGTGGCCATGTGAGTCCTCTTTCCTACAGGTGGAGATGTCTTTCCAACCTACTCGGACGGCCATCCACGGGAGGTGTATTGCTGGTGTATATTCGGTGTATGGCGCGCACCAACATCGACCTCGACGAGTCAGCGGTCGAGGCGGTCATGCGGCGCTTCGCCTTCACCACGAAGCGCGACGCCGTGAACTACGCGCTGCGCGCGCTTGCGGCCGAGCCGTTCGGCCGTGACGAGGCCCTCGCGATGGAGGGCTCAGGCTGGGAGGGCGACCTCGACGTGATGCGGGAGAGCAGGGCGCTCTGACATGCTGCTCGACTCGTCGGCGTGGATCGAGTACTTGAGGGCCACCGGGTCGCCGACCCACCTCGCCGTGCGCGCGCTCATCCGGGCCGACGAGCCCATTGCGACCTGCGAGCCGGTGGTCATGGAGCTGCTGGCGGGCGGGCGCTCCGATTCGCACGCGGTCGAGCTCGAGCGCCTGCTCGCGCGCGCCACCCTGCTGCGCACGCTGCCCACCGACTGGGTGGACGCCGCCCGCATCCACCGCGCGGGCAGGCGCCAGGGCGTGACGATCCGCAAGCTCATGGACTGCCTCATCGCGGCGATCGCCCTGCGCGCGGGCGAGTCGGTGCTCCACCTCGACGCCGACTTCGATGCGATCGCGCGCGTCGTTCCGCTCACCACCGCGCGCGGCTGACCATGCGACGGGCAGAGTCCGTCAGTGCACGTGCTCCATGAGGTCGACACCGAGCGTGTGGAACGCGCTGTGCACGCGCAGCCGGTGCATCACCGAGAGGTCGTCGAAGCACACGATGAGCGCGTAGGACAGCCCCGCGCGCGGGCCGGCGAGCACGCCCGCCTCCACCCGGATGCCGTCGTCACGCCCGGTCTTGTTGATGAACAGCAGGCCGTGCGCGTCGTTGTCGTGGTCGAAAGGGTCGAGCCCGGTCTCGGCCGCGACGAGGCTGAGGTCGTGGTGCAGGCTGAGCCACTCGGCGACCTGGGCGCTGACGGCGGCGCTGACCGCCTTGCCATTGACGAGGGCGGCGAACAGGCCCGCCAGCTCGCGCGCCGAGGCGAGCGCGAAGTGCGGCGCGTCGTCGGGGCCGCGATGGTCGCGGAACCAGTCGAGCAGCGCGGTGTGCTCCAACCCCATCCCCTCCACCCGCGAGCGCACGGCCTCGAGGCCGACGCGGGCGAGCAACGCGTTCGCCGCTGGCTCGTCGCCGGTCGCCGCCGCCAGCACCGCGAGGTCGACAAGCGGCAGGGCGGGCGCCTTCAGGTGCTGCCAGATGCCGGTGGTGGCCGAGCCATCCGTCTCCCGCTCGACGATCTCGAGCGGGTCGAGCGATCCGTCGTCGAAGCGCGCGGCCACCTCAATGAGCAGCGGCACGACGCCGAGCCCGGCCACCGGGTGCGTGACGAAGTCGTCGCCGGCGAGCACGACGGCGTCGCGGTCGAGGTCGGCCACGTGCAGCGACACGCGCGCGCCGGCCAGGGCGAGGTCGTCGAGGGCCCGCATCGTGGACGCGAACGAGCTGCTGCCGGCCGCGCGCCGCGACCGCCGCAGCCCCGTGCCGCGCGACGAGCGCAACGACGACTCACGCGTGGGTTCGGGGGGAACGCCCACGGCACGTCCTTCCGTCGAATACGAGGTCACCAGATCGAGACGCGCTCGTCCGGAGACAGCCACAGCGCGTCCGTTTCGGTCACGCCGAACGCGTCGTAGAACGCGTCGATGTTGCGCACAATCTGGTTGCAGCGGAACTCGTTCGGAGAGTGCGGGTCGATCGTGAGCAACCGGATCGTCTCGGCCTCCCTGCCCTTCTGCTGCCAGATCTGACCCCAGCTGAGCAGCAGGCGTTGGATGCCGGTGAGCCCGTCGATCTCCGAGTCTTCAGCCCCCTCCGGCCCCTGAGCGCTTTCCTCCGGCCCCTGAGCCTGTCGAAGGGAGAGCTCATACGCCTTGATCGCGATGCCGAGCCCGCCCAGGTCGCCGATGTTCTCGCCGACCGTGAGCGCGCCGTTCACGGTGTGCTCCGGGTCGATGCCTGCCGGCGTCAGACCGTCGAACTGGGAGATGAGCACGGACGTGCGCTCCTCGAAAGCGGTGCGGTCGGCATCCGTCCACCAGTCCTCGAGCTTGCCGTCGCCGTCGAACCGGCTGCCCTGGTCGTCGAAGCCGTGCCCGATCTCGTGGCCGATCACGGCCCCGATGCCGCCGTAGTTCGCCGCGGCGTCACGCTCGGCGTCGAAGAACGGGTACTGCAGGATGACCGCGGGGAACACGATCTCGTTCATCAGCGGGTTGTAGTACGCGTTGACTGTCTGCGGCGTCATGAGCCACTCGTCACGGTCGATCGGCTGGCCGACCTTGCCGAGCTGGCGGTCGTGCTCGTGCACGTGCGCGCGCCGCACGTTGCCGACGAGGTCGCCCGGGTCGATCTCCAGGCTCGAGTAGTCCCGCCACTTCTCGGGGTAGCCGATCTTGGGCGTGAACGCTTCGAGCTTCGCGAGCGCGCGCTCGCGGGTCTCCGGGCCCATCCACTCGAGCTCGGCAATGCTCTGCCGGTACGCCTCGATGAGGTTCGTGACGAGGTCGTCCATCGCCTTCTTCGCCGCGGGCGGGAAATGCCGCTCGACGTAGACCTTGCCGATCGCCTCGCCCAGGGCCGCCTCGGCGAGCCCGACCCCGCGCTTCCAGCGCTCGCGGATCACGGGCACGCCCGTGAGCTGCGTGCCGTAGAACGCGAAGTTCTCGGCGACGAAATCGTCGGGCAGGAACGGGGCGGCGGCGTGCACGATCTGGAAGCGCAGCCACGCCTTCCAGTCGTCGAGCCGCTCTTCGGTCAGCAGCGAGCCGAGGCCCTCGACGAAGCTCGGCTGGTAGACGACCGCCTCGGCGAACGCGTCGGGGTACCCCGGGGCCGCGCCCTCGCGCCACGGCGCCAGGTCGACGCCGGCCAGCTCCACGATCTCGTCCCACGTCTTGAGGTTGTAGGTGGCGACGGCGTCGCGGCTGCGCACGTTGTCCCAGTGGTGCCCGGCCAACTCGGTCTCCAGCGCCGTGATGCGGTCGGCGGCGCTCGCGGCATCCGCGACTCCGGCGAGCTCCAGCATCCGCTCGACGTGGGCGCGGAACGCGATTCGCAGCTCTTGGAAGCTGTCCAGGCGGTAGTACGACTCGTCGGGCAGCGACAGCCCGCCCTGCACGAGGAACGGCACATAGCGGCTGGGGTCGCCCGGGTCGGGCTCGACGTAGAGCGTGACGAGGCCGCCGACGCCATCGCGCTCGAGCTCGCCGACGACGCGCAGCAGTTCGGCGACCGACGAGACGCCGTCGACGCGGGCGAGGGACTCTGCGAGGGGGGATGCCGCGAGCTCGGCGACGCGCTCGGTGTCCATGAAGCTCGTGTACAGGTCGCCGATCTTGCGCGCCTGGGTGCCGGGCTCTGCCTCGGTGGACTCCTCCACGATCGCGCGGACGTCCTTCTCCGCCTGCTCCGCGATCAGGTGGAAGGCGCCCCAGCGCGCTTTGTCTTCGGGGATCTCGGTGCGTTCGAGCCACGCGCTGTTGACGTGGAGGAAGAGGTCGTCCTGGGGGCGGATCTCGTCGCTGAGCTCATCGAGCGCGAGTCCGGAGCGCGGGCCATCCGTCATCGTTCCAGGATAAGCCGCCGCCGGCTTCGCGCGGTCGGCTGCGCGCGCGCCTCGGCGCGGCCTCGCGCGCCACAGACCCGCAGTCGCTACAGAAACCCGCAAACGCGCGCCTCGGGTTTCGCGCGCGCTACAGAAACCCGCACTCGCGCGCGCGACTCGCACGCGCGAGTGCAGGAACCTGTAGCGCGACGCCACGTGACGCCGCGGGGCGGGGCGCGGCAGGGCGCGGCAGCGCACGCGTAGGCTCGAGCGAGTGACGGGACGGGACGCGCTGAATCGCGACATCCTGCGCCTCGCCGTCCCGGCTCTCGGCGCTCTCGTCGCCGAGCCGCTGTTCCTCATCGTCGACGCGGCGCTCGTGGGCCATCTGGGGGTCGCGCCGCTCGCGGGGCTCGGCATCGCCGCCGCCGTGCTGCAGACGATCGTCGGGCTCATGGTGTTCCTCGCGTACGCCACGACGCCGGCGGTCGCGCGCCGGTTCGGGGCCGGCGACCACACCGACGCCGTGTCGGTCGGCATCGACGGCATGTGGCTCGCACTCGGCATCGGGGCCGTCCTCGCCGTCGTCGGGTACGTCTGCGCGCCGCTGCTGGTGAACGCGTTCGGCGCCGGGGACGAGGTCGCCGCCGAGGCGGCCGTCTACCTCGGCATCTCGATGTGGGGCCTTCCCGCGATGCTCGTGGTGTTCGCCGCCACCGGGCTGCTGCGCGGCATGCAAGACACGGTCACGCCGCTGTGGATCTCAGGACTCGGCTTCGCCGCCAACGCACTGCTGAACTGGGTGTTCATCTACGGCCTCGGGTGGGGCATCGCCGGATCGGCGGCGGGCACCGTCGTCGCACAGTGGGGCATGGTCGCCGCGTACGTCGTCGTGGTGGGCCGGCTGGCGCGCCGGCACGCGGCATCCCTCCGCCCTCGTCGCGACGGCATGCAGGGGTCGGCGCGCCTCGGCGGCTGGCTGTTCCTGCGCACAGTGTCGCTGCGGGTCGCGCTGCTGGCCACCGTCGCCGTCGTGACCGGCCTCGGCGAGCACGAGCTGGCGGGATGGCAGGTCGTCTTCACGCTTTTCTCGACCGCGGCGTTCGCGCTGGACGCCCTCGCGATCGCCGCGCAGGCGCTCATCGGGAAGAGCCTCGGAGCCGACGCCCGGCCCGAAGTCCTGCGCGTGCTGCGCCGCACGCTTGCGTGGGGAGCGTGGTTCGGGCTGTTCGTCGGCGCGCTGATCGGCGGCTTCTCCGGCGTGATCGGGCTGCTGTTCACGGGAGACGCCGGGCTCGCGGCGCTCGTCCAGCCCGCGCTCATCGTGCTCGCGGTCGCGCAGCCGCTGTGCGGACTGGTGTTCGTGCTCGACGGCGTGCTCATGGGAGCCGGCGACGGGCGCTACCTGGCGATCGTCGGCGTGCTGAACCTCGTGCCGTTCGTGCCCGTGCTCGTCGTGATCGCGGCGCTGCACCCGGTCGGCGCGTGGGGGCTCGCGTGGGTGGCGGTCGCGTTCTTCGGCGTGTACATGCTCGCGCGGCTGGTCGGGCTGGGCTGGCGCGTGCGCGGACGGGCATGGATGTCGGTCAGCGCGTGATTCCGCGGCGGCTGCTCCTCACGCCCAGCGGCGGCACCACTCGTGCATCACGATCGCGGCGGCGGCCCCGGCGTTGATGGAACGGGTCGACCCGTACTGCGCGATCTCGACGACGGCGGATGCCGCGGCCAGCGCCTCCGCCGAAAGCCCGGGCCCCTCCTGCCCGAACAGCAGCACGCAGCGCTCGGGCAGCTCCACCCGGTCGACGCGCGCCGAGCCCGGCACGTTGTCGACAGCGACCACGAGGAGGCCCCGATCGGCCGCCCACTCCACGAGGTCGGCGATCGTGTCGTGGTGCAGCACGTGCTGGTAGCGGTCGGTGACCATTGCGCCGCGCTTGTTCCACCGCCGCCGTCCGACGATGTGCACGGTCTCGGCGAGGAACGCGTTCGCGCTGCGCACGATCGAGCCGATGTTGAGGTCGTGCTGCCAGTTCTCGATGGCGACGTGGAAGGGATGCCTGCGGGCATCCAGGTCGGCGACGATCGCCTCCATCGTCCAGTAGCGGTACGCGTCGACGACGTTGCGGCGATCGCCCTCCGCCAGCAGCTCCCGGTCGTAGCGGCATTCGTCGGGCCACGCGTCCGGCCCCCCGGGCCATGGGCCGACGCCATGCGCCGGCGCGCCCGGGTCGGGGTCCGGCCCCACCTCAGCGTCTGCGCTCACCGCGCCAGGCTACCTTCCCGGCATCCCCTCGCTTCACTTGCCGCGTTCCGCGCCCGCATCCCGCGCTTCGCGGCAACCCAACGCGCGCCCCCGCGCCGAAATCAGCGAGCGCGGCGCGCAGCGCGCGCGGCGCGGGCGAAGGGCCACGGCATCCGCGTCATGGTCTCGCACGCCTCCCACACCCGCGCGCCGATCTCGGGGTCGCGCACGACCTTCGCCGGCGACTGCCTCCGCGGCTCGCCGTGGGCGATGTAGCGCGGCCCCAAAAACTCGCCGCTGTCGATCGCCGGGTCGACGAGCGCGCGCACGAGCGTCCACGCGCCGTGCTCCTTCGACTGCGAGATGGGCGTCTGCAGGTTGTCGGCGAAGCGGCCCCATCGACTCGGCTCGTTGATGTCGCGGATGGCGGGAGTCCGCCCGCTGATCGAGTAGCCGGGGTGCGCCACGACGCTCGACACGGGCACGCCGACGTCGCGCAGTCGCCGGTCGGCCTCGAACCCCAAAGCGGCGGCGGCGACCTTCGACTGCACGTAGGCGCGCCACGCCGAGTACCCCTCCTCGAGTTGGATGTCGTCGAGGGTGTGCGGCCAGAGCCAGCTCGACATGCTGCCGATCCACACCATCCGGCCTCCTGCCGCGGCGAGGTTCGGCAGCAGCTCGGCGGCGAGCGCGAAATGCCCGAGCACGTTCGTCGCGAACACGAGCTCGTAGCCGTCCGGGGTCGTCTCCCGCGTGTGCGGGGCGTGGACAATGCCCGCGTTCAGCAGCAGGCCGTCGAGCTTGCGCCTGCCGCGCGCGGTGGCAGCCGCGGCGCGGATCGACCCGAGGTTGCTCGTGTCCATCAGCAGGGTCTCGAGATCGGCGGGCTCGCCGGCATCCGTCAGCCGCCGCTCGATCGTGGCGCGGGCCGCCGCCAGGCGGTTGGGGTTGCGGCCCGTCATCACGACGTGCGCGCCGGCACGGGCCAGCTGCTCGGACGAGAAGAAGCCGAGCCCGGCGTTGGAGCCCGTGACCATGAAGACGCGGCCCGTCAGGTCGGGCAGACTGCGGGGATCCCATTCGTCGCGGGCCACGTGCCCACCCTAGCCCGCCCCATCGCCCCGGGCCCGCCGCCCCACCCGCGAGAGCACACCTGGTCGCCGAGGGGTAGGGAGGTTCCCTATCCCTCGGCGACCGAGTGTTCCCTCGGCGCCGGTGTAGCGTCGGAACGCACCGAGAGGAGGGGCGCGCGTGAACGAGCTGGAGCAGAACCTGCTGTTCGGGATGACGACGATCGTGCTCGCGGGCACGCTGGTCGTCTTCGTGGTGCAGTTCGCGCGCGGCCGCCGCAAGGGCAAGGACGAGCGCGACGACGAGTAGCCCGGCTACTGCGGGTCGAGCCCGAGGTCGTCGAGGTCGATCGCGGCGAGCCAGCGCAGGCCGGATGCCTCGACGGCCGCCTGCGCGCCGGTCTTGCGGTCGACGATGACCGCGACCGCGACCGGCTCGGCGCCCTCGCGCCGCAGCGCCTCGACGGCCTTGAGCGCGGACTGGCCGGTCGTGGACGTGTCCTCGACGACCACGACGCGTTTGCCCGCGACATCCGCCCCCTCGATCTGCCGCCCGCGGCCATGGTCCTTCGGCTCTTTGCGCACGACGAACGCGTCGAGCGGCGAGTCTGTGCGCACCGACTCGTGCATGATCGCGTTCGCGATCGGGTCGGCGCCGAGGGTGAGGCCGCCGACTGCCACGATGTCGGCGTGGCCGGCGAGGCCGGTGCGAATGAGGTCGAGCATGATGCGTCCGATGGATGGCGCCGCGCGATGGTCGAGGGTGAGCTTTCGCATGTCGACGTAGTAGGTCGCCTGCTTGCCGCTGGAGAGCGTGAACTCGCCGTGGAACACCGCCTCGTCCGCGATGAGGGCGATGAGGCGCTGGCGGTCGGCTTCGACGGCGGGAGTGGAGGCGGCGGTCACGCCACGAGTCTACAAATCGCGTGCCCGGGCGGGGGCGGGGCGGCGCTTAAGGTGGAGGGATGCGCCTGGCCACCTGGAACGTCAACTCGGTTCGCGCCCGCGTCGACCGGATCGTCGGCTTCGCCGTGCGCGAGCACGTCGACGTGCTCGCCATGCAGGAGATCAAGTGCAAGGTCGAGCAGTTCCCCTTCGCGGCGTTCGAGGATGCCGGCTTCCACGTCGAGGCGCACGGGTTCTCGCAGTGGAACGGGGTCGCGATTGCGAGCCGCACGCCCCTGACCGACGTGCAGACCGCCTTCCCTTGCATGCCCGGCTTCGCGAAGGGCCACGAGGGCCCCGGCGCGCCGCAGGAGGCGCGCGCCATCGGCGCGACCGTCGACGGCGTGCGCGTGTGGAGCCTGTACGTGCCCAACGGCCGCGCGCTCGGCGACCCGCACTACTCCTACAAGCTCGACTGGCTCGCCGCCCTCGAAGCGCACGTGCGCGAGTCGCTGACTGCCGACCCCGACCTCGCGCTCGCGCTCGTGGGCGATTTCAACGTCGCGCCGACCGACGCCGACAACGGCGACCCGTCGATCGTTCCCGGCTTCGCGACGCATGTGTCGCCGCCCGAGCGGGAGGCCTTCGCCGCGCTCGAAGCGGCGGGAGTGATGGATGTCGTGCGCCCGCTCGTGCCGACTGGCTACACCTACTGGGACTACAAGCAGCTGCGCTTCCCCCGCAACGAGGGGATGCGCATCGACTTCATCCTCGGCTCCCCCGCGTTCGCCGACGCGGTGGCGGGAGCCGCGATCCATCGCAACGAACGCAAGGGCGAGGCTCCCAGCGACCACGTGCCCGTCGTCGTCGACCTCGACCTCGCCGGCCCGGACGACGACGACACGCCGATGATCTTCGGCTGAGCCTCCCCCCGCGCACGGGCCCGTTTGCGGGTCCGGGCGTGCGCAACGTCGGAGAGTGGAACGGATGTCGGAGGATTTCGGGCGAATCCTCCGACATCCGCGTGATTCTCCGACGTTCGCCGCCGGCGGCGCGCTACGCGGCGTCGCGCTCCACGTACTTGTCGACGAGGCTCGCGAACGCCTCGAGGTACCCCCGCAGGAAGGCGGCCGTGCTCTCGTTCGAGATCTCGCCGTCGTCGGAGAACAACCCCGGCGTCGATTGGATGTACCCCTCGGGCTGGCCGAGCGTCGGCGCGTTGAAGTGGCCGAGGATCGCGCGCAGGTGCTGCTGCGCCGCCGCCGTCGACACCGGGCCGCCGGAGGTGCCGATGATCGCCGTCGGCTTGCCGTTGAACGAGCCCTGGCCGTACGGGCGCGTCGACCAGTCGAGCGCGTTCTTCAAGACGCCCGGGATGGACCGGCTGTACTCCGGGGTGACGATGATCACGCCGTCGGCGTCCTCGATGGCGCGCTTGAACTCGCGGGCGACCGGCGGGAAGTCCGCGTCGTAATCGGGGGAGTAGAACGGGAGGTCCTTGATCGGGATCTCGAAGAGCTCGACGTCGTCGGGAGCGACTCGCTCGAGCGCCCTGGCGAGGCGCCGATTGATGGAAGTGCTCGAGATGCTGCCGACGATGTAGCCGATCTTGTGGGTCACAGGTTTCCTTTCGTGTGCGTGCAGGATATCGAGTCCCGCTGTCTATTCAGATGAAAGCATCCATCGCCGGAATCTATTCCGCCAGCTCCCCCTCCAGACGGATGCGGCCATCCACCGCTGCGCCTACCGTGGGTGTCATGTCCGGCCCTGTCGCACCCACGGCCCGCGCCGCCTCCTTTACCGCCCGCGGTCGGCCGCTCACGCGCGTCGAGCAACGCAACGACGTCGTGCTGGCCGTCACCCTCATCGGAATCTGGCCGGTAGCATCTGTTCGGCAACGAGAGGAGTCGAGGTGACCGCCTCCGACACGCCTTCGGGCGACGCGCTCGAGCTGGACTGCTCGCACACGCACCTGTTCCGCGGCGCGCGGCTCGCCGGACCCGCCCTCACCGGGCCGCTCACCGCCCGAAGGGTGCGGATCGTCTTCCGCGACGGCGTCGAAGTGGATGCCGAGCTGCTGCAGAGCGTCGACGACCAGCGGCTGGCGATCGCGATGCCCGCCTACCAGACGGCCGCCGGAGGAGACATCCCCGCCAAGGTGTGGCACGTCGCCGCGGCCACGCACGCTCCGACCCTCGTGCTGGCCGTCGGCGGGCGCGTGGCGTGAGCAGAGACGGATGCCGCGGCGTCACTCCTCGATGAGCTCGGCCTCGATCACGTCGTCGACCTCCGCCGGGCCCTCGCTCGTCAACACGAGCTGCGAGCCGTCGGCCGCGACATCCGTCCGCACCACGTCGCCGTCTCGCACGCCGCCGGACAGGATCGCCATCGCGAGGCGGTCCTGGATCTCCGACTGGATCAGCCGGCGCAGCGGCCGCGCCCCGAAGATCGGGTCGTAGCCGCGCTGGGCGAGCCACGCGCGCGCGTCGGGCGTGACGGCGAGCGTGAGCCGGCGGTCGTGCAGCCGGCGCTGCAACGCGTCGACCGAGAGCTCGACGATCTGGGCGAGGTCGTCTTCGGTCAGCGCCTGGAACATCACGACGTCGTCGAGCCGGTTCAAAAACTCGGGGCGGAACGCCTGGCGCACGAGCGCCATGACCTGCTCGCGCTTGTGCTCGGCCGTCAGCTCGGGGTCGATGAGGATCGGTGAGCCGATGTTGCTCGTGAGCACCAGGATCACATTGGTGAAGTCGACAGTGCGGCCCTGCCCGTCGGTGAGCCGGCCGTCGTCGAGCACTTGCAGCAGGATGTCGAAGACCTCTGGATGCGCCTTCTCCACCTCGTCGAGCAGCACGACGCTGTATGGACGGCGGCGCACCGCCTCGGTCAGCTGGCCGCCCTGCTCGTAGCCGATGTAGCCGGGAGGGGCGCCGACGAGCCGGGCCACCGAGTGCTTCTCGCCGTACTCCGACATGTCGATGCGCACCATGGCGTGCTCGTCGTCGAAGAGGAACTCCGCGAGGGCCTTGGCGAGCTCGGTCTTGCCGACGCCGGTGGGCCCGAGGAACAGGAACGAGCCGGTCGGCCGGTTCGGGTCGCTGATACCGGCGCGCGAGCGCCGCACCGCGTCGGAGACGGCCTTCACGGCATCCTTCTGCCCGATGAGCCGCTTGCCCAGCTCGGACTCCAGGTGCACGAGCTTCTCCGACTCGCCCTGCAGCAGCTTGCCGACCGGGATGCCGGTCCACGCCGCGATGACCTTGGCGATGTCCTCGTCGGTGACGTGGTCGCCGACCATCCGCCCCTCGCCGCCCTCGGCCCCTGAGCTTGTCGAAGGGCCCACGCGCTCCGCCTCGGCGAGCTGGCGCTCGAGCGCCGGGATCTCCGCGTAGTACAGCCGCGACGCCTTTTCCAAGTTCCCCTCGCGCTGGGAGCGCTCGGCCTCGACGCGCTTCGCGTCCAGCTCGGTCTTCAGGTCGCCCACGAGGTTGAGCGACGCGCGCTCGCGCTCCCACCGGGCCTGCAGCTCGGCCAGGCGCGCCTCCTCGTCACGAAGCGTGTCGCGGAGAGTTTGCAGCCGCTCCTTCGACGCGGCATCTTTCTCCCGCTTCAGCGCCATCTCCTCGAGCTTCAGCCGATCGACGTGCCGGCGCAGCTCGTCGATCACCAGCGGCGCGGAGTCGATCTCCATGCGCAGCCGGCTCGCGGCCTCGTCGATGAGGTCGATCGCCTTGTCGGGCAGCTGGCGGCTGGGGATGTAGCGGTTCGAGAGGGATGCCGCGGCCACCAGCGCGCCGTCGGCGATCGCGACCTTGTGGTGCGCTTCGTAGCGCTCTTTCAAGCCGCGCAGGATCGCGATCGTGTCCTCCACGCTCGGCTCGCCGACGTAGACCTGCTGGAAGCGGCGCTCGAGCGCGGCATCCTTCTCGATGAACTCGCGGTACTCGTCGAGCGTGGTCGCGCCGATGAGGCGCAGCTCGCCGCGGGCCAGCATGGGCTTGAGCATGTTGGACGCCGCGACCGAGCCCTCGCCGCCGCCCGCGCCCATGAGCACGTGCAGCTCGTCGATGAACGTGATGACGCGGCCGTCCGACTCGGTGATCTCTTTGAGCACGCTCTTCAGGCGCTCCTCGAACTGGCCGCGGTACATGGCGCCGGCCACGAGCGCGGAGATGTCGAGCGTGACGAGCTCTTTGTCTTTCAGGCTCTCGGCGACGTCGCCGGCCACGATGCGCTGCGCGAGGCCTTCGACGACGGCGGTCTTGCCGACGCCGGGCTCGCCGATGAGCACCGGGTTGTTCTTGGTGCGGCGGGTGAGGACTTGGCTGACGCGCCGGATCTCGCCATCCCGCCCGATGACGGGGTCGAGCTTGCCTTGGCGCGCGCGGTCGGTGAGGTTGATCCCGAACTGCTCGAGGGCGCTCTGCTGCTCCTCCTGCCCGGGCTGGGGTTGGGCGTTCATGTGCCTCCTTGGGCTCTGTCCAAAGTTGAGTCTACTACGCTCAACCTAGCCTTTCGCTGAGACTCCATATGGTCGCCGAGACCGCGGTTGCCCCCGCTGTCTCGGCGGTCGGGTGAAGTCTCAGCGATATGGGCCGGGCGGGGGTCAGGCGGCGGGCGGGGCGGCGGGGCACGCGAACCGGGCGCGATACGCGGTCGGGGTGATCCCTAGCACGCGCGCGAAGTTCTGCCGCAGCACGGCCGCCGAGCCGAATCCGCACTCGTACGCGATGCGGTCGAGCCCGAGATCGGTCTGCTCGAGCATGCGCTGCGCGTGGATGATCCGCTGCCGCCCGAGCCACGCCGCCGGCGTCGTGCCGAAGTCGGCCTTGAAGCGCCGCGCGAAGGTGCGCGGCGACATCAGGGCCTTCGCCGCGAGATCGTCGACGGTGAGGTCGAGGCGCAGATTCTCCAGCATCCAGTCCGTCACCGGCGCGAGGGAGAGGGATGCCGCCGCCGGCAGCGGCCGGTTGATGAACTGCGCCTGGCCGCCGTCGCGCTGCGGCGCGACCACCATGCGCCGGGCGATGGCGTTCGTGAGCTCGGCGCCGAGCTCTTGCCGCAGCAGGTGCAGACAAGCATCCAGCCCCGCCGCGGTCCCCGCGCTCGTGATGATGCGGCCGTCCTGCACGTAGAGCACATCCGGGTCGACCTCGATGCTCGGGTACATCTGCGCCATGGTGCGCGCGTACTTCCAGTGCGTCGTGGCGCGGCGGCCGTCGAGGACGCCGGCGGCGGCGACGACGAACGAGCCGCTGCAGACGCTGAGCAGCCACGCGCCGCGCGCGGCGGCGTGACGCACCACGTCGAGGACCCGCTCGTCGACGCTCGCCCACGCCGAGCGCGGAATCGGAGTGACGACGACCAGATCGGCCTCGTAGGCGAAGGAGAGGTCGTTGTCGACGTTGATCGAGAAGCCGAGGTTGGAGCCGATGGCGCCGGGCTCGGCCGTCACGACACGGAAGTCGAAGTTCGGCACCCCGTCGTCGGAGCGGTCGAGGCCAAACGCCTCGCAAGCGAGCCCGAACTCGAAGGGCGCGAAGCCCTCCTGCACGACGACGGCGACGGTCTTCATCGATCCTCCTGGCGCCCTGGGCCTGTCGAAGACCCCTGAGCCTGTCGAAGGGTGGCAGTTTTCCTATGGTGTGTGTCTATCCTGCCAGTGGTGGCAGGGATGCGTCAAGCGTAGCGTTCCTGCCATGTTCATCCTCCTGTTGATCGTCGTGATCGCGCTCGCCGTGCGCGGCACGCTGGTGATGGTCGCGAAGGACGGGTACCGCCCCGTTCGCACCGACTGGACAAAGCTGCCCTGAGCGGCATCGCCTGCCCCGCCTGCCTTCCCGCTACAGCAACCTGCAGCCGCGCACGCGATTCGCACGCGCGATTGCGGGTCTTTGTAGCGCGAGCTCGGAGGCCGTGCGGAGTTCTGCCGCGCGGGCGGGTAGCGGGCGCGTCAAGCAACGACGCGATCGTACACCTCGAGCATCGCGGCGGTCCGCGACGACTGGCGGAAGCGCTCGCGCACCGTCGGGTTCACCGGCACGGGGTCGCCCGCCGCGATGTCGGCCGCGGCCGAGCGCAGCGTAGCCGCCAGCGCGGCGACCGAGTCGTCGCCGTGGGCGGGCGCGGCATCCCTTCCTCCGCCCACGGCCCAGAAGCCCGACTCGAGCTCGCCCGCGATGTCGGGGTCGCTGATGACCGCGGGCGTGCCGAGCGACGCCGCCTCGAACGGCGTCATGCCCTGCGTCTCGAAGCCGATCGAGGTCTGCACGAGCGCGTCGGCGGCGGCGATTCGGCGCAGGGTTTCGGGGTACGACATCCGTCCGCCGAAGACGATGGATGCCTGCGGCCGCCGCTTCTCGACAAGTCGCCGTGCGGCGCGCAATTGGGCTCCGCCGCCGAGCACCTCGACGTCCGCGTCGATGCCGGACACGGCCACCGCGTCGAGAAAGGGCAGCAGGCGCTTTTCGGGGCTCATGCGTCCGAGCCAGATGAAGCGCGGGCGCCCTTCGACAGGCTCAGGGGCCGGGGACCGGCGCTCAGGAGCCGGGGGCGGAGCCGCGGCGGCGAGCACCGCGTCGAGCACGTCGTCGTCGATGCCGTTCCACACCACGTCGACGTGCGGGAACACGCCGTGCCGCTCGAGCCGGCGCGCGAAGTGGCCCGACGGCGCGGTCACCGCGTCGGCTCCGGCCGCGAGGCCCCGCAGATAGGCCCAGCCATCCGACCCGCCGGCCCGGCCGCCGTCCAACGTCGGAGAATCACCGCTTTGTCGGAGGTTTTGCGCCGAATCCTCCGACATCCGCCCGATTCTCCGACGTTCCGAGCCGCCCCGCACCCCGAGCGCGCGCCGCGCCCCCCGCACCCCCAGCGCGCCCCGCTGCCACGCGTTGATCGCCCACAGTGTCAGGCCGGGCATCGGCGACACCGCCCGGATGCCGACGTCGACTCGGTTGTGCATCGTGTGCACCACGGGCAGGCCGTGCCGGCGCGCGAAGCGATGCCCGATGAACGCGCCCCAGAAGTCGGCCTGCACGTGCACCACATCGATGGGCGGCCGCGCCGCCAACGCGTCGTCGACGAAGCGGTCGGTGCGCCGCCCGGGCGCAGAGAAGGCGTACTCACGGTCCCACGTGATGGGCGCCGACGGCACGTCGACGTTTCCGGCATCCTCCCCCCGCGCCGCGCGCGGACCGTGCATCGCCGGCGCGACGACGGTCACGGTGTGCCCGGCCTCCTCGAGAAACCGCCGCTGCAGCCGCATCGACACCTGCGCGCCGCCGAGCGAGTCCAAGTGCTGGTCGGCGAAGAAGACGATGTGCACGAGACGAGCCTAGGAAGGCAGCGGCTCGCCGCGATAGAGCGCCTCGAACGTGTCGAGCGTGCGGTCCATGTCGTGCACGACCACCCCGTCGAGGGAGGCCTGCTGCATGCGCAGCCGCTCCTGCGGCGTCTGGGTGAGCACCGTGGTGAGCTTGTCGACGAGGTCGTCGACGTCGCCCGGCCGGAACAGGTAGCCGTTCTCGCCATCGTGGACGAGATGCGGCAGCGCGACGGCGTCGGCGCCGACGATCGGCAGCCCCGACGCCATGGCCTCCATGGTTGCGATCGACTGCAGCTCGGCGATCGAGGCGATGACGAAGACACTGGCGCGCGTGAGGGTGGCGCGCAGGTCGGCGTCGGTGGTGTGGCCGTGGAAGGTCACGCGCCCCCCCAGCCCGAGGTCGGCCGCCAGCTGCTCGAGGGCGCGGCGCTGGTCGCCGTTGCCGACGATGTCGAACGTGACGTTCAAGGCCGGGTCGAGTTTCGCCATCGCGCGCAGCACCACGTCGATCTGCTTCTCGGTGGTGAGCCGGCCCACGAACACGAGGCGGTTCCCCTCGCGCGGCGACAGGTCGGCGGTGTAGTCGGACGCGCGGATGCCGCAGCTCACCGGGATGACACCGGTGATGTCGATCGTCCGCTCGAGGAAGTCGGCGGCCTTGCGCGTCGGCGTCGTGACCGCGCGGGCCAGGCGCAGCGTGCGCGCCGCGTCGTCCCACGCGATCTTGATGAGCGGCTTGTCCAGCACCGGCGGCAGGGTGGTGAAGTCCACGATGTTCTCGGCCATCACGTGGTTGGTGGCGATGACCGGGATGCCGCGCTTGCGCGCCTCGCGCGCAAGCCCACGGCCGATCACGATGTGCGACTGGATGTGCACGACATCCGGCCTGACCTCGTCGAGCACGCGGCGCGCGTAGCGCTTCGACATCCACGGCAGCACGAAGGTGAGCCAGTCATGCGGGCGCCACCGCCACGCGGGAAGGCGGTGCACGGTCATCGGCTCGCCCTCGACGGTCTCGACGAACGCGCCGTGGTTGCGGTGGCCGACGCTCGGCGCGGAGACGTGCACGTGGTGCCCGCGTTGGACGAGACCGGCAGCCAGGCGTTCGGCGAATCGCGCCGCGCCGTTCACGTGCGGCGTGAACGTGTCGGCGCCGATCAGAATCGTCAGCGCGCGCTTGTCGACAGCGTCGGGAACGGGGGTCGCGGGGGGAGTCAAGGGGGTGGGATGCCTCTCTCAGCGGCGGTCGCGCCAGGGTCGCGCGACCCCTCCACTGTACCCGAGGCCCCTCGCGCTGGGCGTTGCACGCTCAGTTGCCGCGATCTGCGGCGCCGGGCGCGTTTCGCGGCAACTCAACGGCGGCGCACCGGCGCGGCATCCTCTCCCGCACGTTCAGTTGCCGCGATCTGCGGCGCCACGCGCGGTTCGCGGCAACCGAACACACAGCCGGGGACGAGGCACCGCGCCTACGCTGGAGGCATGCCGCGACTCCAGGCCGATGCCGACCCCGAACGCTGGGTGGCGGTGACCGGCTCGCTGGGTTTGCGCGGCCGGCGGCACCGCAAGGCCGCGATCGGGATGCTGCTGAACCAGGCGAACCTCGCGCTCGGCGGCCAGGGCACGGCGGAGGCGAGCGGGCGAGGCGGCCGCGGCTTCGCGGCGTGGGCGTTCAGCCAGGCCGCCCCGCTGCTCATGCGCAAGGCCGACGGCCGTGTGCTCGTGTGGGTGTGGAAGTCGGATCCCGAGCTGCTCGTCGTCATGGCGCAAGTGCAGGAGGCGACGAGCCAGCTGCGCGCGGCGCGCGCGTCGATGCCGATGGAGTACGACGACACCGAGTCGTTCCCGAACCCGCACTTGGGCGTCGGCGAACGCCTCGTGATGCCGTTGCCCGCCGACGGGCGGACGCCCCCGTTCGCCACCTACACGTGGGACACAGGCTCGCATTTCGTCACGCTCACTGCCGTGTGCGCCGACCGCGAGCGCTTCGGCATCGTCGTCGGCGATGTCGACCGCGTCGCCCGCACGCTGCGGATCACCGACGACCTGACGCTCGGCGAGTCGCCCACGGTGCTGCGCATCGAGCCGTAGCCGCGTCAGAGCGCGCGCAGGCGCGGGGCCAGGTCGCGCTCGAAGAGCGTCATGAACCGCTCCTGGTCGTGGCCAGGGCCGTGGAAGACGAGGTGGGTGAAGCCCCATCCGACGTACTCCGCGATCTGCGCGACGACCGCGTCGGGGTCGGTCCCCACGATCCAGCGGCCGGCGATCTGCTCGATGGGCAGGGCGTCGGCGGCGCGCTCCATCTCCACGGGGTCGGTGATGTCGTGCTTCTGCTCTTTGCTCAGCGACAGCGGCGACCAGAACCGCGTGTTCTCGAGCGCGGCATCCATCGTCTCCTCGTACGAGACCTTGATCTCGATCATCCGGTCGATCGCGTCGTACTCGCGCCCGCCCGCGGCCGCGCCCTCCTGCACGGCCGGCACCAGCTTGTCGACGTACAGCTCGCGGCCCTTCCCCGACGTGCAGATGAAGCCGTCGCCCGCGCGGCCGGCGTACCTGGCCACGACGGGCCCGCCGGCGGCGATGTAGACCGGGATGCCGCCTTCCGGCACGTCGTAGATCGACGCGTCGTGCGTCGAGTAGTAGTCGCCCTCGAACGTGACCCGGTCGCCCGTCCACAGCGCGCGCATGAGGCGCACCGACTCGCGCAGGCGCGCGAATCGCTCGCGGAAGTCGGGCCAGTCCTGCTCTCCCGCCCCGCGGAATCCGGTCGCGATCTCGTTGAGCGCCTCGCCGGTGCCGACCCCGAGGAAAACGCGGCCGGGGTACAGGCAGCCGAGCGTCGCGAACGCTTGCGCGATCACCGCCGGGTTGTAGCGGAACGTGGGGGTCATCACGCTCGTGCCGATCTGGATGCTGCTGGTCCGCTCGCCGACGGCCGCCATCCATGCGAGCGAGAACGGCGCGTGCCCGCCGGTGTGCCGCCACGGCTGGAAGTGGTCGCTCACCGCCACGGACTCGAAGCCGTGGCGCTCGGCGGCGACCGCGATCTCCACGAGCTCGCGCGGGCCGAACTGCTCCGCCGACGCCTTGTACCCAAGCCTCAGCATGTCGTCTCTCCGTTCGTCGCGGCACTTCCGAGCGTAGGCCCGACCGCCCGCCGGCGGCGGAAACCGACGAAGTTTCTGCGTTCACCGTCTTGCCATGAGTGGTTCACCTGCTGTTCACTTTGTGTGGCGGCGTCATCGCCGCCGTGCTGAGGTGAGGCCCATGCGGTTCATGCGATTCTTTTCCGCGGGACGCCGGCAGGAGAGCCTGAGCGGGTCGCTGTGGTTCCTCCCGCTGGTGACGACCCTCGCCGCGCTCGCGCTCGGGTTCGTGCTCGGCCAGGTCAACGAGCCACCCGACGCGTTCCTGGCCCCCGTCCTGTTCCACGGCGACGGCGAAGAGGCGCGGCGCATGCTGATCACCGTCGCCACCGCGACGATCGGCGTCTTCGCGATGGTCGTCGGCCTCACGCTCGTCGCGCTGCAGCTCGCCTCGAACCGCTACTCGCCGCGGCTGGTGCGCGTGATCCTGCGCGACCGGCCGACCCAGCTCGTGCTGGGCATGTTCATCGCGACGTTCGCGTACAACGCGGCAGGCCTGTACACCGTGGGGCTCAGCGGCGACGAGAACGTCTACCCTCGCCTGGCCGTGACCGTGGGGCTCGCGCTGCTGTTCATCTGCATCGCCGCGCTCGTCTACTACGTCGACCGCGTGGCGCACCTCATCCAGATCCACACGATCCTGCGCACCGTCGGGTCTCGTGCCGAGCGCGCGATCACGGCCGGCGCGCCGGGGGTGGGCGGATCGGCAGGCGCCCCTGCTCCCCCGTCGGCGCAGCCGCTGCTGTCGGCCGTTCCGGTCGCCGCCCAAGAGTCCGGCTACGTGCAGCGGCTGGATGTCGTCGCGCTCGTGCGGGCGGCGACGGCCGAGAACGTGGTGATCAAGCTCGTCCCCGGCATCGGCGGCCACATCGTGGCGGGCAACGCGCTCGCGTGGATCTGGCGGCCGAACGACCAGCCGGCGAGCGCGTCGGTCGGCCGGCTCGAGGTCGCCCTCGGGCAAGCGGTGACGATCGGCGGGGCGCGCAGCAATCATCGGGATGTCGCGCTCGGCGCGATCGAGATGGTCGACATCGCCCTGCTCTCGATGCACATCTACGACTACCACACCGTCGAGCAGTCGACCGCGCAGTTGACGGTGCTGCTGTGCCAGCTCGCCGCCGAGCCGCTCGGCGACGAGCACATCGCAGACGCCTCCGGCTCGCTGCGGCTCATCGTGCCCGCCCGCAGGTTCGAGGACTACCTTGAGCTGGCGTGCGGCGAGATCCGGCGCAAGGGCGCCTCCGAGCCCGTGGTGCTGCGCGCCCTCGTGCGCCTGCTGCGCACCGTGGGCTCGCGCACGCTGCCCGAGCGCGTCTACGCGGTGCGCGAGCAGCTCGACCTCATCAAGCAGGCGGCAGAGCGCTCGATTTCCGAAGGCCACGACGTCGACCTCGTGCTGCGCGACATCAAGGCCGCGAAGCGCTCGCTGAAGCATCCCGAGCTCGACACCGAGCGGGTTGCCTGAACCCTGCGGTTGCGCCGCACCTTGGCTCGCCCTGGTTTCTCCCGCTCAGGGGATTTCGCCCAGTCAGGACGTTCACGGCCGAATCGGCCTGACTGCGCGAGATCAGGAGATTTGGGGAAGGCCGAGGGAGACCGCCTACAGGTTCACCCGCCCCACGAGGTTGACCTTCACGCCGATCCGGTCGAGCATCGCCGCCTTGGCGACGAGCGCCTTGTCGGCCGTGTCGGCGTCGGGGGCGTAGACCACCTGCGCGTGGTTGGCCTTGTGGCGGGCCATGAACTGGTCGCGCGTGACGTCGTGCAGCACGACGTGCGCGATCGGCCACTCCGGGTTCGTCGCGTTCTTGCGGCGCTGCGTCTCCTCGTCGGGCAGCTCCACGACCGTGCCGCGGAAGATGTCGGCCTGCAGGATGCCGTCGGCGATGAACACGCGGGAGATGACGAGCTCGCCGGGCTGGGAGACGCCGTTGATGGTCGACCCGCCGGCCGGGAAGAACACGTGGCCCTGCCGCCATCCTTCCGCCTTGTCCCATCCGCCCAAGTGCGACGCCGGCACCGAGCCCGAGATCTCGTACACCCACACGAATTCGCCGTTGTAGTCCTCGCCCCAGCGCACGTCGTGCAGCGTGTTGTCGGGAACGAGGCCCATCGCCGTCCACACCCGGTCGGTGATGAGCGCGTCGACCGCGACGCCCTCGTCGGCCTCGTTGAAGTGCGGGAAGGCGCGGCCGGCGAACAGCTCGCGAGACCCGTCGCGCGAGAGCACGGGCGGGCGCTCGGTGGAGTTCAGGATGCCTTCGGCCAGGTCGGAAGCGGGAACGAGGTCTTTCAGGCCCTGCTGGTACTGGATGCCGACGGCATCCAACCCGAAGTCGTCGGCGATGCGCAGGGCCGCGATGTACATCTTCAGCTGCCACTGCACCTGCTCGCGCGTGAGCTCGGTCGCGGCATCCTCACCGTAGACGAACGTCATGCCGCGGTCCGTGAGCCAGTCGTACGCGGCGTCGGCCTCGGCATCGGTCACCGTCAGCATCTCGGCGTACAGCGCCGACTGCGACAGGCGCTCTTTGTAGACGCCGAGCTGGTTGAGCAGCTCGTCGTCGAAGATCGCGTTGTACATGCCCATGCAGCCCTCGTCGAAGACTCCGATGATGGCCTTGTCGGCGAGCAGCTGGTCGCCGAGCGCCCGGCCGAGCTCCACCTCAGGGGTGTCGGGCAGTTCGGGCAGCGGGCGCACGTGCGACGCGTCGTGGACAATGCGGCCGGTCTCGGTCCACTCCCGCAAGCCGTTCTTGAACCAGTCGTCGGTGAAGTCGACCGACCAGATCGTCGAGTACTCCTTGCCCATCTTGGTGAGGCCCGCGTTCAGGCCGAGGAGGCCGACCAGGCCCGGCCATTCGCCCGCGAAGTTCGCCACCGTCAGGATGGGCCCCTGGTGGGTGCGCAGGCCGGCGAGCACGTGGTGCGAGTACTGCCACACGGCCTCAGCGACGATGAGCGGCGCGTCCACCGGGATCGACGTGAACACCTCGAGCCCCATCCGCTGGCTGGAGATGAAGCCGTGCCCGGTCGCCGGGTCGACCTCGTTGGCGCGCACAACCGTCCAGCCGAGGCCCTCGAGCACGCCCGTCACGCTCTGCTCGAGCTCGACCTGCGTCGGCCAGCCCGCCGTGTTCGCCGACTCGCGCAGGTCGCCGCTCGCGATCAAGTAGGCGGTCTTCGGCGCGGCGGCGGGCCGGGCGGCCGGTGCGGGCAGGGTGTAGGTGCTCATGTCGTGGTTCCTTAAACGCCCTCGCGTTGCGCGGCGGCGAGCTCGTGGGCGATGTCTTTTGTGGATGTGTAGAACCGCAGGTAGCGGTCGAAGAGCGCGTCGTACCCGGCGGCGTGCGCCGGGTCGGGGTGGATCGTGGTCTCAACCGGGTTCCAGTCGCCGATGCGCGGCGGGGTCTGGCTGGTCGCAGTGGCGGCGAGGAACGCGGCGCCGTAGCTCGCGCCGATCGTCGTGCGCGGCACCTCCTGCACGAGCCCCGTCACGTCCGAGACGACCTGCAGCCACAGCGAGCCCTGGGTTCCGCCGCCCACAGCGACGATGCGGCGGATGTCGGCCCCCGCCGCCCGCATCGTCTCCACGTTGTGCCGCACCCCGAGTGCCGTCGCCTCGAGCGCCGCGCGGTAGAGGTCGCCGCGCGTGTGAGTGAGCGTGAGGCCGGCGATCGCGCCGCGCGCGTCGGGGTCGAGGATCGGCGTGCGCTCCCCCGCGAAGTACGGCAGCATCACGAGGCCGCGCGCGCCGACGCCCGAGTCGGCGGCCTCGCCCAGCAGCGTCGGGTAGTCGGCGCCGGTGAGGTCTTTCAGCCACGTGGTGAGCGCGCCGCTGGTCGCAAGTCCCCCGGCGAGGTTGCGGGTGCCCTCGAACGCGCCGACTGTCGTCCACATCGACGGCGTGCGCAGCGTCTCCTCGCCGGTGGCGATGAGGAACATCGTGGTGCCGTACATGAGCATGAGGTCGCCGGGCTCGTGCGCGCCGACGCTGACCGCCTCGGTCCACGCGTCGATCGTGCCGGTGATGACCGGTGTGCCGGGCGGGATGCCGGTGGCGGCGGATGCGGCATGCGTCACCGTGCCGGCGACCTCGCCCGCCCAGCGCAGCTCGGGCGGCACGATGCCGGGCGCGTAGCGCTCCCACCACGGGGCGTGCCACGCCTCCGCCTCGATGTCGTACAGCGGCGTCGTCTGGCTCGCCGACTGGTGGTCGAGCACGTACGCGCCGGTCAGCTTGCGGGCCAGCCACGACGCCGGCATGAACAGCCGCCGCGCCCGGGCGAAGGCCTCGGGCTCCTCGTCGGCGACCCACGCGACCTTGCAGCCGGCCGCCTGCGATGTCAGCGACGAGCCGCCGACGCGCGTGATCTCGTCCGCGCCGAGCTCGCGCGTCATCCGCTCCACCTGCGCCATCGACCGCGTGTCGACGCCGTACAGGATGGCGGGTCGCACCGGCTCGTCGTCTTCGTCGACGAGCAGCACGCACGGCCCCATGCCGCTCACGCCCACGCCGACGAGCTCGATGTCTTGGGTCTCCTCGCCCTCCGCGCCCTGAGCCGCACCTTCCGGCCCCTGAGCCGCACCATCCGGCCCCTGAGCTTGTCGAAGGGCGCCCAGCAGCTCGCGCGAGAGCTGCGTGAACTCGTCCCACCACACGCGCGCGTCCATCTCGACCCAGCCCGGCTGCGGGCGGTCGACGTCGTGCGAGACCGAGGCGGTCGCCAACACGCGGCCGTCGTCGGCGACGAGGACGCCCTTCGTGCTGGAGGTGCCCACGTCCACGCCGAGCGTGCATCGCATGGAGAACTCCTCGCTGGTGAAGCTCATCCCACTCTAAAAGAAATCGATTTCAAGCTCAACTGCGCGGACTCGCGGAGGCGGACGCGGGCTGCAGCTCGTTGCGCAGCACCACGGTGCGCGCGGGCTGCAGGTCGCCGCGGATGCGCTCCAAGAGCATCCGCGCGGCGGTCACCCCCATGTGCCTGGCGGGCAGCCGCACGACCGTCACCGCGGTGGGCGAGAGCGTCGTGAACGGCAGCGAGCCGATCACCGCGACGCCCACGCGCGGCGGGGTGAGCCCGTGCTCGGTGAGCACTTGGATCGCGCCGACGCCGATGAGGTTGTTGCCCGCCACCACCGCGTCCGGCGGCTCGGGCAGGGCGAGCAGCTCCTCCATCGCGGTGCGCCCGCCCGCGACCCGGAACGACGAGAACCGCAGCAGCTCGGCGGGCTCGGGCACGCCGGCTTCGCGGTGCGCCTGCCACCATCCCTCCGCCCGCTCGGCGGCCGTGTCGATCTCCTCCGGCCCGCCGATGTAGGCAATGCGGCGATGGCCGGACTGCAGCAAGTGGGCCGCGGCAGCGCGACCGGCGTCGCGGTTGGCCATCACGACGCCGTCGATGTCGTGCCGCACGCCACGGTCGACCGCCACGACGGGGCGGCCCGCCTGCAGGATCGGGGTGAGGTCGGAATCGGATGACGCGGCCGCGACGATCACGCCCGACATGTGCTCGGCGACGGCGATGTCGAGGTACGTGCTCTCTTTCTCGGTCTGCGCGTCGGAGTTGCACAGCACGACGGAGAATCCCGCTTCGGACGCGACATCCTCGACCCCGCGCGCCATCTCGGTGAAGTACGGGTTCTCGATGTCGGGGATGACGAGCGCGATGACCTCGGCGCTCTGCGTGCGGAGGGTCCGCGCGGCGCGATTCGGCGTGAACCGCAGCTGCGTGGCCGCCTTGCGCACGGCGGCCGCCTTCGGGCCGGACACGTTGGCGCCGTTGAACACGCGCGAGACCGTCGCCGGCGACACTCCGGCCAGCGCCGCCACGTCGTAGATCGTCGCCACCGAGCACCCCTTGCGTGTTCTGAAAACAGTAGCGCCTTGACGCCACCCTCATGAAATCGATTTCCCCCGCCGAACGCGACGTCAGTACGCTGTCGTCATGCCCGAATGGTCGCAGCCTGCGCCAGCCGCGGTGCGGCGCGAGCAGGTCGTCTCGATCATCGAGCGGCAGGGATTCGCGCGCGTGTCGGAGCTGTCGCGGCTCCTGAGCATCTCAGAGGTCACGGTCCGCTCCGACCTCGACTACCTCGCCGAGGCCAACGTCATCCAGCGCGTGCACGGCGGCGCGATCGCCGGCATCCGCTCCACCGCCCAGGTGCCCGACTACGAGCGCGCCCTCACGCGCGCGATCACCGAGAAGCGCCGGATCGGCCACGCGGCGGCGGCTCTCGTGGAAAGCGAGATGGCGGTGCTGCTGGATGCCGGAACGACAACGCTCGCGATCGCCCGCGCGCTGCTGGCCCGCGACGAGCTGCACGGCGTCGTCGTGTTCACCAACTCGCTGACCATCGCGTTGGAGCTGGGCGCGGCGGAGCACAACATCACCGTCGTGGTCACCGGCGGGACCGTGCGCCACAAGCAGCGCTCGCTCGTCGACCCGCTCGGCGACATGTTCGTCGGCGCGGTGCACGGCGACCTGTGCTTCATCGGGTGCAACGGCGTCTCACTCGACGGCTTCACGAACTCGAGCCTGCCCGACGTCGCGATGAAGCGCCGGTTCCTCGACGCCGGCGAGCGGCGGATCGTGGTGACCGACAGCTCGAAGATCGGGAAGAGCCAGGTCATCCGCATCGCGCCGCTCGACCGCGCCGACCTGCTGATCACCGGAACCGAGACGCCGGCTGCCCAGCTGGAGCCGCTGCGCGAGGCCGGCTTGGCGGTCGAGCAGGCGTGACCGGCGCGCTTACAGCGCGCTGGTGATGCCGAGCTTGTCGTACTCGAGCACGATCGGGTTCGGGGTGATGGCCCGCGCATACGCCTGGACCTTCGCGGCGGACTCGACCGCCACCGACGTCTTGAACGCGTCGCGCAGGTTGGGCCCGACGGTGAGCAGGCCATGGTTGGCCCACACGACGGCGTTGAGGTCGCCCATGACGTCGCACGAGTGCTCGCCGAAAACCGAGTTGTTGCTCAGCTCGAACGGCATAATCGGCACGTCGCCCTTCGTGTAGATGACCATGTTGACGAGCGTCCCCAGAATCGGCTCCCCGACGACGCCCCACACGTTGGAGTACACGGGCTCGGAGTGCACGATGGCGTTCACATCGGGGCGGCGGCGGTAGACGGCCATGTGCACGGTCACCTCGCTCGACGGCTGCAGCTCGCCCTCCACCACTTCGCAGTCGCCGTTGACCAGCACGATGTCGTCGGCTGTCATCCGGTCGTACTCGAGGTCGGTCGGCGTGATCAGGAATCGGTCCTCGACGCCGGGCACGCGGATGCTGATGTTGCCCTGCGTGTTGAAGTTGAGGCCGTATTCCATGGAGCGGAGGCAGTACTCGAGGATCTCCTGCTTGGCGGCGGCGAGATCGAAGGGCGTCTCCGTGGTCATCGTGTGTTCTCCTGTTCGGTTTTGACGCCTTTCGGCGCATGGGCGAGGTGGTGCGTGATATCGAGGGTGGTCGTGTAGAGCTCCCGGTAGCGGCGGCGCTGGCCGTCGTACCAGGCGCGCCAGCCTTCGTCCGGCGACTGGCTCTGCCCCGTCGAGGCGGGCGCGGCGAGCAGTCCCGCGGCGTCGATCCCGGCGCCGCGCGCGGCGAGCATGGCCGCGCCGCGCGCGGAGGCGTCGCGGTTGACGGGGGCCAGTGCCACGCCGGCGGCGTTCGCGCGAGCGGCGAGCGCGGCGAGGTTCTGCGCGCCCGAGCCGCTGACACGCAACGTTCCCGGGTCGACTCCGCGCTCGCGCATCGCGTCGAGGATCTTGGCGAACTCGAAGCCGGACGCCTCGACAACGGCGCGCGCGAGCTCGGGGATCGTGGTCTCCAGTGTGAGCCCGTGCACCACACCCCGCGCGTCGGGGTCGTTGTCGAGGGTGCCGGAGCCGGCGAGGTAGGGCAGCACGAGGAGGGCGGGCGGGATGTCGGAAAGCCGGCCGAAGACGTCGCCCACCGTGCCCCCGACGAGCGCGGCGAACCACTCGAGCGCCCAGCCGCCGGCGGCCGTTCCGGCAAGGGTCACCCACAGCCGGTCGTCGACGCGGTACGTGGCGAACCCGGTTCCCGCCAGACGCGCCGGGCGGGTGCGCGTTCCCACCGTGATGCAGTCGCTCGTGCCGAACGAGACGACCGACCGCTCCCCCGGCGCGCCGCCGGAGCCGAGGTAGGCGGCGGCCTGGTCGTGGGCGCCGGCGACCACGGGCACCCCGCGCGCGAGGCCGAGGCGCTCCGCGGCGGCGGCGCCGATCGGCGCGATGACTGTGCCCCCGGGCAGCGGCTCGGGCAGCG
>NZ_JASGEC010000015.1:0-70823 GCF_047606685.1 Microbacterium sp. | reverse complement strand
GCGGCGGCGACGAGCTCGGACTCGGCGGCGGCCAGCATGACCGGGTCGCCGCGGTCGGCGACCGCTGCCAGTCCGCGCGTGATCTCGTCGGCGGCGTCGAGCCCCAGCGCGCCGGCGGAGAGCGCGGCGCGGACGGCGGGGAACGGGGCGGGCAGCGTCTCGCCCGACAGCGACACCGACGCCAGTGTGGCCCGGCCGAGCCGCGCGCGGCCCTTCGCGGTGCGCGCCGAGACGCCGGTCAGGCGCGTGAGCAGCTCGACGGAGTTCGCACACCCGTGCTGCGCCGACATCCGCTCACTCCCGCGCTCGGGGCGCGACCGCTCGTCGATCTCGCCCGCGCACGCGATGCGCAGCGCGTCGACGCGGCGGCCGAGCGCCTCGACGTGCTGGGTGAGCTCGCGCAGCTCGAGGTCGGTCATGGCCCTCGTCGCGTCTGCGCCACCGGCTCGTCGCACGGCGTCGTCGAGCTCGCCGCCGAGGCTGTCGAGCGCCTCGAGGAGCTGAGCGGATGCCGTGTTCATACCTTCCAGTATCGGGAGGGGGTACGACATTGGCTTCGGGGATTCCCCCGATCAGCTCGAGATTCTGTGGACAACTCGGCGGCGGCGTTTTGCCTGTGGATAGGGCGGTCGTTGAGCGAGCGAAGCGAGACGAAACGCAGCGTCTTGCGGCACAAGTAAGGGCCGGTCGGAGAGGCTACCGACCGGCCCTTGTCCCTTGCACCAAGAGTGTCCTGCAATCACATGCCGGTAGCTGCCACAGCAAAACAACTACCGTGCTTGCACTCTATAACGGCCAGGTAACGGAAGGGAAGTGATGGCGTTATCTTCTTGTGATTTTCTCAGGGCTGCTGGCTGTCACGGCCGCAGTGGCTGAGACGCGTCGCGGAACTGGTCGTATGCTTCCGCCGTCAGGGCGCGATCGGTGATCGCGGAGAGGGCGGCCGCCCATCCCGCGACGAAGTAGTCCCAGCCGTCCACGGCTGGCACGCCCGCCGCGCGCGCCTGCTGCAAGAACGTGAGCGGGCCGCGGTAGTTGAAGTCCCACGCCAGCGTGTCCGGCGCGAAGCCGTCTGCAGTGATGACCGGCGAGCCGGGGTCGAGCTTTCCCAGCCCGGTCGCGTTCGCAATGACGCCGCCGACGGGTGTCGCGTTGGCCGCGGCCGTGAACTCCTGAGGGTCGCCGGCAAGCACCAACTCGAGAGCCATGCTCGTCAGGCCGGCGCGCTCGCGGACGGCGCTAATCTCCTGGAGGGCTTCCGGCCGCCGGCCGACGATGGCGAGTGCCCCACGGGCCGCGGGCCCACGGCGAGACACCGCCCTTCCTGTGTCCAGCGACTCGGTCACGTCCAGTCCCATCGCAAGCATCAGTGCGATCGCGCTGCCCCCCGCCCCGAGGCACGTGAAGGGCCGGCGTGGCCGTGGCTCGCCGGCGCCAGTGGTGTCGAGCACGATGTCGAGGGACTGCGCGTCTCGCGCGTATGCGGCGATTCGCCCGCGGCGGGTGTCGAGCGAGTTGATCTCATGGGTGATGCTGACGAACGGGTCGGCCGAGTCGAGCAGATCCGCCACGGCTCGGTACAGGCGCAGCTTGTGGCTGGTCACCACAGCCCCCGCCACCCGCGGGTTGTCCCGCATGCTCCGCACGAGCCGTCGGAATACCTCCGGCTCGGCGTCCTCCGCGATGTCGACGCCGCGCAGGGCGGCGCCGGGAGACACCATCGGAGCCCACAGAGTGAAGGCGTCGTGGACGCTGGACCCTGCCGTGCTGATGCCGACGAACAGGTATAGCTCGTCTCCGTCGTACTTCGCGAGCTCGTCGACGCCGATGAGGCGATCGTGGTCATCTTTCGTCACTCTGGTCTCCGTTCTCGAGGCTGAGTGCCGCGCGCCAGTCGCGCAGCAGAGGTCCGCCACGGCGGGCGTGCTCGAACACGCTCGCGCCCATGAAGCCGTTGACGCGCCGGGCGAGATGAGCCGGGTAGCGGGCGAGCTCGGCCGCGAGGTCCTCCGGAGTGCGCAGTTCTCCTCCATGGAGGAGGATGCGGCGAGCGCCGGCGCCCGCCGCCGCGGCAACGCACGACGGTCCGTCGGTCGGGCTCGGGTGTCCGGTGATACCCAGATGGACGATCACTCCGGTCGCGCCGGCTTCCGCCGCGCGGCGCGCCCAGTCGGGGTCGAACACGTAGGCCCAGGCTTCGAGCCCGACCTGTCGGGCCTTCGAGATGAGCGCGATCTCCGAATCGCGGCCGAGCCCTTCCGCTTCGAGGACCGCGCGCAGCGTTCCCTCGTAGAACCCGACGGTCGGTGCGTTCAGCACGCCCGCGACGCCCATTCGCTGCACCCGGCCGAGCATCTGGTCGACCGGGATCAGGCCGTCGTTGGCGCAGACGGTCGCGATCACCGACGCTGTGCGCACTCCCGCCACGACGTCGGCCAGCATCGTCAAGGTCTGCTCGTTCGCGCTGGCCCACGGCAACAGCCCGGCGACGGACGGGAGCCTTTGCGACCGATAGGCGCTCGAATGATACGCGATGACGCGGTCAGCACCCGCTGCATCCAGTTCGGCTGCGAGCGCGGCGGTGCTCGCGGCCGCGAGCAGCATGCTCATCTCGGGCTCCTAAGACAAGTTGGCGTGCCGGCGGTCAAGCTCGGCGCTGGCGACGCCAAGGCGTTCCTGCACCGCCCGGCACACGGCGTCGCCCACGACAAGCGTTGACTGCTCGAAGAGCGAGCCCGCGTGCTGTTGAGTGTCGATCACGGTGCGGATGGGGAGCACCACGACCGTCTCGGCCACATCCAGCAGCCCGCTTTCCGCCCGAGTGGTGAAGACGGCGATGCTCGCGCCGACCTCGTGCGCGGCCTGCGCTTGGGAAGCGATGGAGCCGCGGGCCGTGGCGGTGACGGCGATGAGAAGGTCGCCGGCCGCGATTGCGGGTGTAGCCACCTCGCCGACGGCGTAGGCGGACAGGCCGATGTGCATGAGGCGCATCGCGATCGCGCGCGCCGACAGACCCGAGCGGCCCGCGCCGGTCAGGTACACCCGGTTGGCCCGGATCACACGCTGCACCAACGAGTCGAGAGCCTCCTCGTCGATCATGTCCACGACGGCGGCGATCTCGCGAGCGTTGCTGCGCGCGAAGTCGACGACGCTCATGACGTCTGCCCGCCCACTCGCCCACGCGCGGCAACGAGCACCTTGTTCGCGATGCCGTCGGCGCGGCTGGCGAAGCGGGCGTACAGCGCCGCAGTGAGCACCGGGGTGGGGATGCCGAGACGCACCGCCTCCTCGGCGGTCCACCGGCCCATCCCGGAGTCGGACACACTCGTGCTGACATTGTCGAGAGTCGGGTTGTCGCGGATGGCCTCCAGCAGCTGCTCGAGCAGCCAGGAGCGGATGGAGCTTCCCTCCTGCCAGGCCGCGATCCCGGCCAGCGTGTCGACTTCGGGATGCGAGTCGAGGAGCGCGTAGCCTTCGGCATAGGCCTGGAGAATCGCGTATTGCACTCCGTTGTGGATGGCTTTGACGAGGTGGCCAGAACCGACATCCCCCACTCGGCGGTGCCCACCCGACGCGGACAGCGAGTCGAGCAGTGGAACGACGTGGGCGAAGTCCTCCTCGCTCCCGCCGGCCATCAGCCCGTAGCCGTTCTTCCACCCCCACTGGCCGCCGCTGACTCCGATGTCGACGAAGCGCACCCCTCGTGCCGAGAGGGCGTCGCGATTGGCGGGCGCGTCGCGGAAGTCGCTGTTTCCGCCGTCGACGACGAGGTCGCCGTCGGACAGCAGACCTGCCAGTTGTGCGATGGCGTTGCGCGTGATCTCGCCGGGCGGAAGCATGACCCACACGGTGCGAGGGTGCTCAAGGCGGTCGACGAGCTCGCTCAGCGACCCGACGGCGATCGCGCCGGCTTCCTGCGCACGCCCACGTGACTTCTCGCTGACGTCCATTCCGACAACTTCGTGGCCGTCTTTCGCGAGTCGCAGCGCCATGCCGCTGCCCATCTTGCCGAGACCGACCAGTCCAACCTGCATGCTGAACATCAACTCCTTGGTGACGAAGACTCTGGTGCCAATACTTCGTTGATTGGACTCAAAGGGCGGTCCCGCCTTGTTTGTTGCGGACACCATTAGCAATGATGTTCCGGAAGCGCTAGCCAATGAAGGGCCATTCGCCGTCCAATTGGTATCAGCGTTGAGAATGGAGCTCCGCAGGTGAACATCCTCGACGTTCTGGAGAGCTGGTCAATGCACAGTGGCCCGCTGTACCGGCGCCTTGCCACCGCCATCCAGAGCGCGATCGCCAGCGGCGAGATCCCTCCGGGCACCGCTCTTCCCGCGGAGCGGCACCTTGCGAAATCGCTTGCCCTCAGCCGGAGCACCGTCGTGGGCGCGTACGACCTTCTTCGCGCCGAGGGCCTGGTCGAAAGCCGACAGGGAAGCGGGACCTGGGTGGCGGGAGCGGCGCGCACCGTCGCCGCGGGAAACACGCAGCAGGAGTCGTTGCGCGGCGCCGCGCTGTCGGGAACAGACAGCCTCGTCGACCTTGCGACCGCGTCTTTGCCGGCCGACACCTCTGTGTTGGAGGCGTTCGACGCGATCAGGGGCGATCTGCTGATTCGGTTGCTGTCGTCGGCCGGCTATTCGGCGCTGGGTCTTCCCGAGCTGCGCCGAGCGGTCGCGGACACCTTCACCCAGGACGGAATTCCGACCACCGCCGATCAGGTGCTGATCACCACGGGCGACCAGCAGGCACTCTCCCTGATCTGCGGCCACGTGCTGGAGTTGGGCGACACGGCGGTCGTCGAAGACCCGACATCCCCCGGAATCCTCGACCTTCTCCGCGAGGCGCCCGTCGCCGTGCGCAGTTGCCGCTCGCTGTCCACGGCGGGAGCGGCGCCGCTGGTCGACACGATAGCGAAGGCGAATCCCGGTCTCGTCTACGTGCTCAGCTCGCTGGGCCCGGAGGGGCGCGTCGCCGACGACCGGGAGTTGCGCACCCTCGCCGCCGCGTTGCGCGACTACGCGGGCGTCATCGTGGAGGACGCCAGCAGCCGGTACTTGGTGGCAGGGGAGCGGCCGCCGCTGCTGGCTCAGCTCGCGCCGCACGCGTCGGTGCTCACGGTCGGCTCGATGAGCAAGGTCTTCTGGGGAGGTTTGCGGGTGGGCTGGATACGTGGCGACGAGAATAGCATCCTGCGCTTGTCCCGCGGCAAGGCCCGCGCCGACCTCGGCACGCCGCTGATCAGCCAGCTCCTAGCCGCCTGGTTGTTGCGGCGCCTTGACGAGGTGAGCGCGAACCGGATCTCCGAGCTGAGCCACCGCCAACAGCGTGCGGCTCAGGTCGTCTCCGGCCTGCTCCCGGAGTTCCGATTCGAGCCGCCCGCCGGCGGCGCCACCATCTGGCTGCGCATGCCCCGCGGAGCGTCTCGGCCGTTCAGCGAGCTCGCTCGACGGCACGGCATCGCGGTGGTGCCCGGCTCGGCCTTGTCGGCCGGCGGCGCGAGCGACGGCTACCTGCGTCTGGCGCTAGGCTCGGACGACTCCGCGTTCCGAGACGGCGTGCAACGGCTGGCCCGCGCCTGGACGCAGTACGACAACACCGCCGCGACGCGCGAGCTCACGCAGGCGGAGCCCCTTGTCTGACGCGCCGGTGTACCTCGGCATCGACATGGGCGGCACCAACATCCGCGCCGCCGTTGTGGATGCCGACGGCACCGTCCTCGAGAGCGGCAGCGCGCAGCTTCCGGTCGCCGCCGCCGAACGCGCCACGCTTCCCGTCGAGATCGCGCGCTCGTTCCGTGACCGCGTGAGCGGGGTCGGCTTGGCGGTCGCCGGCACCGTTGCGGACGGCGTGTTGACGTGGTCGGCGAACCTCCGGCTGTCGGACGTGGACTTGGCAGGATCGCTGCGCGCGGCTACCGGACTGCCCGTCGCCGTGCTCAACGACGCGCGCGCGGCGGGGTTCGCGGAGGCCCTGGTCGGCGCTGGCCGTGGCGCGCCGTCGGTGCTCTCGGTGACCGTCGGAACAGGCATCGGCGGCGCCCTCGTCGTGGCGGGCTCGCTGGTCGTGGGCATGGGCGACGCGGGGGAGATCGGGCACATGGTGGTGGATCCCGACGGCCCCTCGTGCACGTGCGGTCGACACGGATGCTGGGAGCGATTCGTGGGCGGCCGCGCGCTCGCCGAGCACGCCGAGCGCGTGCACCCCGGGCATCCCGCGCCGCTGGAGCGGTTGCTCGCGGACGCCGCCACCGGCGAGGCCGAGGCGACGTCGGTGCTGAGCCGCGCAACGGACATGTTCGCACTCGGTCTGGACAACCTGCACGCCATTTTCGCGCCCGCAGTGGTGGTGCTCGGCGGCGGCATCATCGCGCGCGACGGAGTGGTTGCGCGGCGCTACCTCGGCGCGGCCGCGCGCACACGCTGGGGCAGTCGCTCGCAGGTGCGCCGCTCCGAGCTGGGCGACGCCGCCGGGCTCATCGGGGCAGCGCTCGCGTCCGCTGCTTCAAAAGAAACCAATCAGGTCCCAATGGCCCTGTAGTGGATGCCAATAGCGGGAGAAAATGGATCGAACTCTCCCCGGAGAGGGTCCAATGCCGTCGGGATGCCGGACGGCGACAAGAAGCGAACGCGACCACGAGTGGTCGGCCACTCAAGGAAGAGGAATACGTGCGTATTGGAATCGTCGGAGCCGGCCTGCGGGGCAGCATGTTCACCAACGCCCTCCAGCAGGTGCCGGGCATCGAGGTGGTGGGCGCGGCCGAGCCCAGCGAACAGGTCGCGGCAGGCTGGCGCACTTCGTTCTCGCTGCCGACGTACTCGTCGGCCGAAGACCTGTACGACAAAGAGGGGCTGGACGCGGCGGTCATCGCGACCCCTGACTTCGCCCACGAGCAGCCGGCGGTGGCTGCTGCGCAGCGCGGAATCCACCTGCTCGTCGAGAAGCCGCTGGCGACGTCGCTGTCGGCCGCGCACGCGATCGCGGAGGCGGCACGAGCGTCGGGGTCGATGGTTGTCGCGGCATTCGAGAATCGTTGGAACCCGGCGTTCCTGGAGGCCAAGGCGGCCGTCGCCGACGGCCAGGTCGGCGACGTGATCTCCCAGTCCGCGTTCCTGTCGTCCACGACTCGCGTTCCCACCCAGATGCTCTCGTGGGCGGCGAAGACGTCGCCGACCTGGTTCTTCATGTCGCACACGATCGACCTCGCGATGATGTTCGCGAACAAGCCTGTCGTGTCGGTGTACGCCAAGGGATTCAAACGCGTGCTCGTTGAAATGGGCGTCGACACGCTCGACTCGGTGCAGGCCCTGCTGGCCTTCGAGGATGGGACGACCGCCATCCTCGACTCGACGTGGGCGCTGCCCGACAACTGGCCCTCGCCGTTCCCGTTCCGCTTCGAGGTCCGCGGGACCAACGGGTCGGTCTACATCGACCAGACCAACCAGTCCGTGCAGATCAGCGGGCCCGCGGGCTACGTGTGGCCGCGCACCTACTTCCCCACTGCGGACGGCCGCTTCCACGGCTTCCCGGCCTGGATGGCGCACGCGTTCGCCGACAACATCCTGGGCAACTCCGAGCCGGAGGTATCGCTTGACCACGCCCTCGCGGTGACCGAGGTGCAGGTCGCCATCGAACGCTCACTTGCCGAGGGCCGCGAGATCGCGCTCCCGCTCACCCACTGATCGATCAAGCCACAGGAGAAACGCGAGATGCGCGCTGTCGTTTACAAGAAGCCGGGACACTTCGCCGTGGAGGAAGTGGCCGACCGGCCCCTTCGCGCGGGCGAGGTCCGGGTGAAAAACCTGATCGTCGGCGTGTGCGGCACAGACCAACACCTCCACGTCGGCGAGTTCGGACCCCGTTATCCGCTGACGCCCGGACATGAGATCGCCGGCGAGATCGTTGAGGTCGGGCCCGGTGTGGCCGGGTTCGCCGCGGGCGACCGGGTCGCAGTCGACAACACGATCTACTGCACGCATTGCGAGAACTGCAAGCGCGGCGACTTCAACTTCTGCCAGAACGGCATCGCGCTGGGTGTGCAGGAGTCGGGGGGATTTGCCGAGCACACGATCGTGGCCGCGGCCAAGGCCTATCCCATCGGCGACCTCTCGCTCGACGCTGCCGCGATCATCGAGCCGACCGCGTGTGTCGTCCACGGCCTCGACGTGCTGGACCTCACGCCCGGCCAGTCGGTGCTCATCACCGGCGCCGGGCCCACGAGCCAGATCCTCTCGCAGCTTGTCGTCCAGGGCGGCGCTTCGTCCGTGACGATGGCTGCACCCACGCAGTTCAAACTCGACGTCGCAAAGTCGCACGGCGTGAACAACACGGTGCTTCTGGATCGCAACGACTTCACGGCATCCAATAGCGAACTGCACGCCCTCGCGCCGCATGGATTCGACGTCGTCATCGAGGCGACCGGAGCCGTCGGCATCCTCCAGAACATCCTGCCGCACGTGCGGTCCGGAGGAACGCTGATGATCTACGGCATGGCCAGCGAGTCAGCGCAGATCTCCATCCACCCCTACGAGATCTTCCGGCGGGAGATCACCATCAAGGGGTCCTTCGCGCAGTCGTACGGCTTCGCGCGAGCCATCGATTTTCTCAGGTCCGGAAAGGTGGATCCCACCGGGATCATCACCCACCGATTCGGTCTCGAGGAATACGGAGACGCTCTTGCGGCGCTTCGTGCACCCGACTGCCTGAAGGCGGTCGTCGAGCCCACCGCCTAAACCGGCAGTGGGGCGGACCGCATGCAGGCGACCCGCCCCACGGGCGCAAGTCCGACCAAGTCAAGGAAGACAAGAAAGAGAGCATTGCGCATATGAAAACTACAGCTTCACGAGGAAGGCGGGGTGCGGTCGCGCTGATCGCGGCTGGTGTCCTGGCTGTGAGCCTGACGGCCTGCGGCGGCAGCGGCGGCAACGGCGAGTCCGGTTCCGAGGACATCGGCATCAGCATCATCACCAAGACCGCCAGCAATCCGTTCTTCCTGGCGATGTCGGAGGGCGCAAAAGAGGAGGCCGACAAACTCGGGGTCACTCTGACCACAGCCGCAGGCAAGGAAGATGGCGACGAGCCCAGCCAGGTGACGGCCGTGGAGAACGCGATCTCGCGCGGAGACAAGGGGATCATCATCGCCCCCAACGGACCTTCGGTGCTTGACGCCATTCAGAAGGCGCGGGATGCGGGGATCTACGTGATCGCCGTCGACACTCCGCCCGACCCGGCAGACGCGGTCGACATCACCTACGCGACCGACAACCGCCTCGCCGGCCAGCTCATCGGACAGTGGACTGCTGCCCAGCTCGACGGGGGCGACGCGGTCATCGGCATGCTCGACTTGTTCGCCGACAAGATCGTGACCGTCGACAACAACCGCGACCAGGGCTTCCTCGAGGGCATGGGCATCGACGTCAACGACCCGGACAAGATCGGCGACGAGGCTCCGACCGGCAGTTACACCGGTGGAGCCGGCGGCACGTACACGATCGTCGGCAACGAGCCATCGCAGGCAACCGAGGAAGGCGGCCGCACGGCGATGGAGACGCTTCTGTCCAAGAACGAGAACATCAACGTCGTCTACACGATCAACGAGCCCGCCGCGTACGGCGCCTACCAGGCGCTGCAAGCGGCCGGCAAGGAGAAGGACGTGCTTCTGGTGTCGGTGGACGGGGGCTGCACCGGCGTCGACTACGTGAAGCAGGGCATTCTCGGTGCGACGAGCCAGCAGTACCCGCTCAAGATGGCGACGCTCTCGATGGAGGCCATCGTCGAGCTCGTGAAGACCGGCACCAAGCCGCAGACGTCCGAGGGGCTGGACTTCTTCAACACCGGCGTGGAGCTGGTCACCGACAAGCCTGTTGACGGTCTCGCCAGCATCGACACCACTGAGGGATCCCAGGTCTGCTGGGGTTGATCCGCAACCGGGAGGGCGGAGTCGACGCGGTTGATCCGCCCTCCCCACAGAAAGATCGGAGAAGACCCGTGAGTCAGCCCGACACGTCAGCCAGCTCGGCACCCACGTCGACGCTCAACCTCGCGAGCGAGTTCCTCGACCGCTCGACGCCGCTCACGCGCATCCGAGCGGTGCTGCACCGCTACCCCGCGATCAGCCCAGCGATCGTGCTGGTCATGGCGATCATCGTCTTCGGCGTGCTCAACGAGCGTTTCCTCGCGCCGGCCAACCTCTCGCTGGTCACCCAGCAGGTGGCCGTGATCGGCACGCTCGCCGCCGCCCAGACACTGGTCATCCTGACCGCGGGCATCGACCTGTCCGTCGGCGCGGCGATGGTGCTCGCGTCCATGGTCATGGGCCAAGTCGCCGCCGGGGCTGGCATCCCCGGACCGGCCGCGCTGCTGCTCGGACTCGTCGTCGCGCTCGCCACGGGGGCTGTCAACGGCGTGCTGGTAACGCGATTGTCGCTCCCACCCTTCATCGTCACCCTGGGCACTCTCAACATCTACATCGCGCTCACGCTGCTGTACTCCGGCGGTGCCACGGTGCGCGGCGCCGACCTGCCCGAGTTGCTGTTGTCCAGCGGCGAGGTCTTCACCGTGGCGGGTGTGAACATCAGCTACGGCGTCGTGATGATGCTGCTGTTGTACGCGGTTCTCGCCTACATTCTTGGTCGCACATCGTGGGGACGCCACGTCTACGCGGTGGGAGACGACCCGGAGGCTGCTCGCCTCGCGGGCATCCGCGTCAGCCGCGTGCTGCTGAGTGTTTACCTCGCCGCCGGCGCGATCATCGCCCTCGCCGCATGGATTCAGATCGGCCGCATCAACGCGGCGAGCCCCAACGCGTCCGTGGACCTCAACCTCGACTCGATCACGGCCGTGGTCATCGGCGGGACGAGCCTGTTCGGCGGCCGCGGAGTCATCTGGGGGACCCTCCTCGGCGCCCTCATCGTCGGCGTGTTCCGAAACGGGCTGTCGTTGGCGGGCCTGGACGTGCTCTGGCAGACCTTCGCGGTCGGCGTGCTCGTGATCATCGCCGTCTCGCTCGACCAGTGGATCCGGAAGGTGAAGAAGTGACCCTCGACCAGTCGGCCGGCACGGCCTCCACTCCCGTCCTACAGGCCAGGAGGCTCGTCAAGACCTTCGGCCGCGTCGTAGGCCTCGACGGAGTCAGCCTCGAGTTGTATCCGGGGGAGATCCTCGCCATCATCGGCGACAACGGCGCGGGCAAGTCCACGCTCATCAAGTGCCTCACCGGGGCGGAAGTTCCCGACGAGGGCGAGCTCTTCCTCGACGGCAATCGCGTGCAGTTCCGTCGACCCCAGGATGCGCGGGAAGCCGGAATCGAGACCGTGTACCAGAATCTCGCGGTGTCGCCGGCCCTGGATGTCGCCTCGAACCTCTACCTCGGCCGCGAGGAGCGCAAGAGCGGCGTTCTCGGCTCTGTGTTCCGCATGCTCGACACGCAAGGCATGCGCAAGAAGGCGCAGGCGGAAGTGGTCGAGCTGGGGATCTCCACACTGCAGGACGTCACCGTGCCGGTGGAGAACCTCTCCGGCGGGCAACGCCAGGCCGTCGCGGTGGCGCGGGCGGCCGCGTTCGGGTCAAAGGTGGTCATCCTCGACGAGCCAACGGCGGCGCTCGGCGTGCGCGAGTCCAATCAGGTGTTGGAGCTCATCAAGAATCTGCGCGACAAAGGCATCCCAGTGATCCTGATCAGCCACAACATGCCGCACGTCTTCGAACTCGCCGACCGGATACACATCCAGCGGCTGGGCAAGCGCGCGGCCGTCATCACTCCGCAGACGCACTCCATGACCGACGCCGTGGCCATCATGACAGGTGCGTCGCCGGGCGAAATCGCCGCGTAGCCCCGGTGTCCGCCCGCCCGGCCCCGGTGCTCGCGATCGACATCGGATCCACCACAGTCAAGGCGGCGCGATTCAGCGTCGACGGTGCCCGGTCGGGTGAGGTTGCCGTGCGCCGTCACCGGGTGGGCGTTACCGCGGCGCTCGATCTCGAACGCGTGCTGAGGGCCGTGCTCGAGGTGGTGGACGGCGTCGGTGCGCGAGGCGTCGAAGCCGTGGCGCTGACCACCGTGTGGCAGACCGTGGTGCGGGTCGGGCCAGATGGAGGCATTCGCGGCGAACCGGCCACGTGGGAATCGGCACCGTCAGCCGCGGCGATGCGTCGAGTCCGCGACGCTGTCGGCGCATCGTGGGACCACAGCGTGAGCGGAGCGTACCTGCACAGCAGCTATCCGCTGCTGGTCGCTGCCGCCGAGCGCGCACTCGCCGCCGACGACCGACTCCAGGATGTCGGCTCGTGGCTTGTCGAACGCTTGACCGGGACTTCTGTCGGCTGGAGCGAGCCGATCGCGGCTGGCTCCGGCTTATGGGATCAGCGTCGGCGTTCCTGGAGCAACGTCGCAGACAACCTCGGTGTTCGCGCGCAGTTGGAGCGCGCGCCGCTGCACACCGATGTCGTCGAGGCATCCCGTCTCCACCCCGGGCTGCCCACGGCGCTGCGTTCCGCCCGCTGGGCGCCCCCTCTTCCCGATGGGCTTTGCCACAACCTGGGAGTCGGTGCGATCGACGATGCTGTCGCGATCACCGTCGGGACGTCAGGAAGCGTGCGGGCCGTCCTCACCGCTGATCCGGATGGCTCGCCTTCCGGACTGTGGCACTACCGGTGCGGTCACGACACCCACGCGCTGGGGGGCGCCATCAGCACGGCGGGGAATCTTCTGGAGTGGGTGTGCCAGCTAACGGGCGACAACCTCAGCTGGTCGTGGGCGGAAGGCGTCGCGCCACGGCTTCCCAGCATCCGTGCGGTCCCAGACGTGTACGGACGCCGGGGCCCCGACTACCCGTTCGACGCCACCGGCTCGGTGATCGGCTTGCGACCACACCACACGCTCGCCGACCTCGCCGACGCGTTCTCCGTCGACATGTGGTCCCGCTTCGCGTTGCTTTACCGTCTGCTGTCCCGCACGCATCCCATCGTGTCGGCGCGGGCCGGCGGTGGCGTCATCGAGCGAGTTCCCGTGGCAGCGCAGATCCTCGCGGACGCGTTGGGCGTGCCCGTGGCAGTCTCCGCGGCCGACCAGCCCGCGCTGCGAGGGGCGGCTCTTGTCGCGAGCGCCTTGCTGCGCCCGCTCGGGAAGCACTTCAGTGCGGTCGACCACGTGGCCCGAGCGATCGCTGCGGGCGAGACGGAACCGCCTGCGTTCACGCGATCGGCCCAGCCGCGCGAAGCCTGGACGCGAGCGCTGGCGGAGCGCTGGGCCGACGCGCCACCGCCTGTCGACGCGCGACAGCCGGACGCCTGTCCCCAGAAGCCATGATGCGTTGACGCGAACAACGCTCGACCTTGACCCCGCGGTGCTCAGCGCTGCCAGGGCGAAGGCGAGCGCCGAGGGCGTCTCGCTGGGCAAGAGCGTCCGTTGCGGCGGCGACGAGCTCGGACTCGGCGGCGGCCAGCATGACCGGGTCGCCGCGGTCGGCGACCGCTGCCAGCCCGCGCGTGATCTCGTCGGCGGCGTCGAGCCCGAGCGCGCCGGCGGAGAGCGCGGCGCGGACGGCGGGGAACGGAGCGGGCAGCGTCTCGCCCGACAGCGACACCGACGCCAGTGTGGCCTGGCCGAGCCGGGCGCGGGTGTTCGCGGTGCGCGCCGAGACGCCGGTCAGGCGGATGCCGTGTTCATACCTTCCAGTATCGGGAGGGGGTGCGACATTGGCTTCGGGGATTCCCCCGATCAGATCCAGATTTTGTGGACAACTCCTACGCGGGGTTCGCCTGTGGGCAACCACTGGCCGGGCACAAGTAAGGGTCGGTCGGAGAGGCTATCGACTGCCCCTTGCCCCTTGCCCCTTGCCCCTTGCGCCAAGAGTGTCCTGCAATCACATGCCGGTAGCTGCCACAGCAAAACAGCTACCGTGCTTGCGCTCTATAACGACCAGGTAACGGAAGGGAAGGCTTCGGCATCATCTTTCTGTGATTATCGTGCAGTGAAACCTCTCACCGTGCGCCGAGACCCACCTGCGGCGCGGAGACCCGCCTGCGGCGCGGAGACCCGCCTGCGGCGCGGAGACCCGCCGGGCGCGTTGAAACCCGCCCACCAGGGGTGGGTTTCGATGCAGGAAGCGGGTTTCGTGCTGAGGTGAGCCGCTCGGTCAGGGCGAGACGATCTTGACGCCGGTGAAGCCGCCCGGGTACTTCTTGGCCTGAGTGGCGGTCAGCCTCACCTTCTTGCTCGAGACCCTGGTCCAGCCCTTCTTCGTCCATTTCGACGTCACGATGTCGGCTCTCCACTTCGTGGAGCCGGTAACCTGCTCGATCCAGTAGTTCTGGACGTAGCGCTTGCCGTTCTTGGTGTAGAAGCGGTAACCGGCGTTGGCCCAGGTCATGCCGGCGGTGTACCACCTGTACTTGTACGCGGCCGAGTAAGAGCGGTGACGAGGCGCCGCCTGACGAACCAGCTTGTTGTTGCGCCACGTGAGTACCACCGACGAGAGTCCGTCGCCGCCACCCGTCGCCAGCAGCAGCTCACTGCCTTTGCGCTTGTCGAGCCTTGCCGACCCCCAGAACGGGTGCATGCCCCAGTTGGCGGCAGCCGTCGAGGTGATGGTTTTGCTGGCCGTTCGGCCCTTCGCCGTCTTCACGGTGACCTTGTACTTCGAGGAGCCGGTCTTGGCGACCTTCACTCTGTCTTTGCGGCCGTCGCCGTCGACATCCACCTTCGCGGTGACGGTCGTCGGCACGGCGGTAAGCGCTGCAGCGTGCGCGACCGGTGCGGCGGTGGCGGCCGGTGACAGCAGTGCCCCGACCAGAGCGAATGCCGCAGCCGCGGCGGACGCAGCGAGCGTCTTGTTCATGAGATCTCCCCCTCGACGTGCGGGAAGCAAGCTCCCCCGAAAAGCCACCTTACGGTAGGGCTCGTTGCGGGGGCGTCACGAAGTCATGATGCGTTGATGCGAACAACGCTCGACCTTGACCCCGCGGTGCTCAGCGCTGCCAGGGCGAAGGCGAGCGCCGAGGGCATGTCGCTGGGCAAGGCCGTCTCGGAACTCGCTCTCGCCGGTATTCGGAGACCTCGCTCTGACCGGCCGTCGCCCTCGGGCTTCCCGGTGCTGGCGGGCGTTGTCGGGCACCCCGTGACCGACGAGCTGGTGGCCGCGCGGTTCGCCGAACTGGAGAGCTGGAGCACGTGTTCGGCCACCGAGACGGGCCTGCTCCGCCTGCTGATGACCGAGCAGGTCGTCGGTCGCAAGGTGACAGGCAGCGAAGCGCTGGCGCACGTGGACGCGATGCGCCAGGCGCCCGGGTGGGGCTTTCTGCCAGACACGGTCTCGCTCGCCGCGCCCCACATCGACACTCGTGTGCTGATGGGCCGCAGACAGGCGACCTTCGACGCCGCGCTCGTGCCGGACGACCAGCGCTGGGTCAGCGTCTGGAGCGGTTAGCGCAATCGATCAGTCCGCCCACAGCAGCTCGATCGGCACTTCGCGGCCCGACACGTTCTCCGCCGCGCGGTGGCCCGAGCACAGCGCCGCCGTGACGGTGGCGGGGTCGTCGGTCCACGTCGCCTCGCCCGCGAGGTGCAGCACGCCGCCGATGGGCGTGGCCAAGTCGTCGTGGTCGGAGGTCGCCGAGCCCACCGTCATGAACGCGTACGAGCCGCGCGCGAACGGGTCGTCCTGCCACGCGGTGATGTCGACGCGGCTCGGCTGCTCCACCCGGTCGCCGTACAGGCGCCGCAATTGTGCGAGCACCGAGTCGACCACCGCGCTCTCGTCCCACGACCGCGTCTCGACCGCCGCCGGGCCGGCCGCGAACGTCAGCAGCGTGGGCGTGCCGTGCAGCGCGGTGAGGTCGTACCACGAGTGCCACCAGCGGCCCTCGGGGCCCTGCTGGCGGACGGCATAGACGCTGTCGTCCCAGAACTTCGTCCGGAACCGCAGGAACACCTTCTCGAACGCGTTCATCCGCAGCCGGCTCAGCGCGCCGGCGACCGGCTCGGGCAGCGGCGGGTCGATGGCGAACTCGCTCGACTGCAGCACGCCGACCGGCACGGTGACCACGGCCGTGTCCGCCGCATAGTCCCCCCGGTTGGTGGCCACCACGACGCCGTCGCTAGACCACGCAACGCGCGAGACGACGTGCGCGAGACGGATGTCGAGCCCCTCCGCGAGGCGCTCGGGCAGCCTGTCGTACCCGTCGGGGAACACCACTTCGTCGCCGTCGATCGAGTCGTCGTCGAGGCCGTGCGCCGCGAGGTCGTCGATCCACGCGCCGTACTGCTCCTCCGAGCGGTGCTCGAAGTACTCGCGCACGCGCTGCGCGCGCTGGTCGTCCCACCCCTGCCGGCTCAGCGCCGCCTCGGTCACGTCGCGGTACGAGGCATACGGCTCCGAGGAGGCCACCACCTCGACGAGGGTGGCGTCGGCGGTGTGGATGTCGTCGGCGAACTGCTGCGCCGCGGCGCCGGCCAGCCGCTTCCCGTCGGGGCCGTAGTAGGCGATCGGGCGGCTGTCAGGCTGGTAGCCGCCCACGGTGAACTCGACCATCGGCATCCCGAACGCGGCGGCGGCAGCCGCGACCGGGCTGTCGGTGATGCCGTGGATCCACGACGCCCCGAGGTCGGTGGCCTCGCCGCCGGTGCGATCCGTCCACACTCTCCCGCCGACGCGGTCGCGCGCCTCGAGCACGGCCACTCTGCGGCCGACCCGCGCGAGCAGGCGCGCGGCGGTCAGCCCCGCGACCCCGGCGCCGACGACGATCGTGTCGAAGCGGTCGATCGCGGGGGCCTCGGCAGTCATGGCACCACTCTTGCGCATTCGTCGCCGGCGCATCAATGCCGCTCGCACCGGTACGGTGAACAGCATGACGAGCGAAGCCTCCGCGTGGGAGCGGATGACCACGGGCCGCACCTACCAGTCGACCGACCCCGAGCTGGCGGCGGCGCGAGCGGCCACCAAGCGCGTGCTGCACGAGTACAACACGCTGCCCCCCGACGCCGAGGAGCGGCGGCTCGAGCTGCTGCGGGGCCTTCTCGGCTCGGTCGGCGAGCACTTGTGGGTCGAGCCGCCGTTCCGCTGCGACTACGGTCAGCAGATCTCGCTCGGCAACGGCGTCTTCGCCAACTACGACCTCTCGATCCTCGACGTCGCGCCGGTCACGATCGGCAACATGGTGCTGTTCGGCCCGCGCGTCACCCTCTCGACCGCGAGCCATCCCATCGACTTCCAGCAGCGCACCGGCGACGTGTACGAGTACGCCGAGCCGATCACGATCGAGGATGGCGCGTGGCTCGGCGCGCACGTCGTGGTCGGCCCCGGCGTCACGATCGGCGCGCGCTCGGTCATCGGCGCGGGCAGCGTGGTCACCAGCGACATCCCGCCCGACGTCGTCGCCGCCGGCGTGCCGTGCCGTGTGCTGCGCCCGATCACCGATGCCGACCGCCAGGCCTACCTCGACGCGCACGGCACGCTGGACGACTAACCGTCAGTCCTGGCTCGACCGGGTGCGTATCCGCGCGCTCGCGATTCCGACCGACCCCTCGGTCGCGAACACTCCGACGCGGCCGGCCACGTGATCGTAAATCCGGTTGCTCAGAGTGACCGAGCGGTCGAGGTTCGCGATGCAGACGTCTCCGTCGACGACGACGTCGAGCACGTGGTGGCCCGGTGACAGGTCGCAGGGCCGTTCGAGCTCGATGACATAGGGGACATCGCCGGACACCTGCCACTGCGCGTCGCCCGTGCGCGCGCGCGGCCATCGGTCGAAGACCATGCGGCCTCGCTCGGGCTCGAGCCGGATGGCGTACCCGTGGTCGCCGTCCGCGCTCGCGCGGACGAGGAGGCCGAACTCGCGTGAGTCCTCGCCGACCTCGAAGCGCACCGACGCGTGGAAAGCGCCTGTCAGCTCTCGGTCGTCCATCACCACTTCGTGCCGCCCCCCGGCGTCCAGAGCGGCCGGGAACGCCGGCGTGCGCTCGTCCCCCTCGAAGCTCGCGAGCAGTTCGCCGGTGAGCTGGAAGGCGAGCGTGCCGTCGGGCTCTTGCCGCGCCTCCAGCACCGCGAGGGTTCCCGCCCACTCCCACGGCCCGTCGTCGCGGGCGCCCTCCCGCGTGGCGATCCAGCCGAAGAACAGCCGGCGGCCATCGCGCTCGGCAGACTTCGCGGCGTAGAACGCCCGACCGTCGAGAGTGTCTCGCGGCGGGGCGATCCAGGGCCCGTCCACGCTGCGCGACATGCGGTACCTCGTCGCGAAGGCGTCGGAGAACTCCGAGTACACGAGGTACCACCACTCGCCCCACGTGAACACCTCGGGGCACTCGTGCGCGATGTAGCGCCGCGGATCCCAGAACGGCTCGGCCGCCTCCCACCGCTCGAGGTCTGTCGACACGCACTGGGCGATGACGCCGCGCCGCCGCTCGGGCCCCGACGAGTGGCGCGCCGCCACCAGCATCCGCCACACGCGGCGATCGTCGTCCCAAAAGACGAACGGATCGCGCCAGTCCGCGGACTCGTATCCCGCGGTGGCGCCGAACGCGTGCTCGGGATGCCGCTGCCACGACGCCATCGCGTCGTGGCTCGTCGCGTGCATCACGATCTGGAGGGGAAGCCCGTCGTCTCCGAGGCGACGCGGGTTCTGCCCCGTGTAGAACAGGTGGTGCACGCCGTGCGCGTCCTTCACGACGCTGCCGGTGTACGCGTTGAAGTCGGGCGCGTCGTCCGCGCCCGCCGCGAGCGCGACGCCGCCCTCCTCGAAGCGCACAAGGTCGGTCGTTCGCAGCACGTGCCACCCAGTGCCCGGCTTCGGGGTCGACCGCACCTCGTGCAGGTAGAAGAGGTGGAACACTCCGTCTTCTTGCCACGGGATGACATCGCCGACCCATCCGCCGGCCGGTTTCACGGAGGTCTGCTGTCGCATCGGCGTGGACTCCTCACGATCGCGGTTGCTTAAACGATTTACCATATCGTCTGCTCGTGCCCCCGCGGACGAGGCCGCCTTAGAGGAGAGCGCGCACGGACGCGCGGCGGATGACGGGCATCGGCACGAGGTCGTGCGCGAGATCCCTGCCACCCAGCAGCATGCCCACCCCGCGGCGGGCCATCTCCTCGTATGGCAGGCGGGCGGTGGTGAGCCCTGGCCGCAGATAGGTGCCCAGCTCCTCGTCGTCGAACGAGACGACCGAGACGTCGTCGGGCACGCGCAGGCCGAGCTCGGCGAGCGCCTGGTAGATGCCGAACGCCATACTGTCGTTTCCCGCGATGAGGGCGGTGAGCTCGGGGTGGGCCGACATCATGGCCTTGGCCTCCCGATACCCGGTCGACGGGTCCCAGTCGTCCACGACGGCGGTGACCGGCGTGATGCCGGCCTCGCGCAGCGCGTGGTGGATGCCTTCGAAACGGATGCCGATGGAGACGCTCTGGCGGGGGTCGGCCGCGATCGTCGGCAACTCCCCGAGAATGCCGATGCGGCGGTGCCCAGCCTCGATGAGCACGGAGGGCATCGCGTGCCCCGCGGTGCGCTCGTCGGGGAGCACGCTGGGCAGGTCGCTCGGCGTGCGACCGTTGACGATCACGACCGGCACCTTGTGCGGAGCGGCGGGCACGTCCACGAGCCGGGCGGCCATGAGGCCGACGACGATGCCGTCGACGCGCCGGTCGAGCAGGGTCGTCATCGCGTCGCCGAGGGCTCCCTCGCGGCCCGTTGTCTCGGCGATCAGCACCGTGTGGTCGTGTTCGCGGGCGATGCCCAGCACGCCGCGGATCATCGCCGACGCGTGGCGGGTGATCGTGACCTCGTCGGAGATGAAGCCGATCGAGCGCGTCTTGCCCAGGCGCAGGCTCTGGGCGGCCGGGTTGGGCCGATAGTCGAGCTCCGCTGCCGCGGCGCGCACGCGCGCGATCGCGTCTTGCGACAGGCGAGACCCCGGCCGGTCGTTGAGGATGAGGCTCACCGCGGTTTTCGACAGCCCGGCCAGACGCGCCACGTCGGCCAGTGTCGGCCGGCGGGCCGCGGGATCCTGGGCGGACGCATCGCTCATCCGAGTCCCCCTCAAGCTCCGTCGTGCTGAAACATTTTATCCGGGGGTCTTGCCGAGTCGTCCAGTGTGCTGCTAACGTCCTGCTAAATCCATTCAGCATGGTCTGGAGCAACAACGTGGTTGAACTCAGTCGCAGAGCCATGATCGCTCTGCTCGGTCTCGGTGCGATCGGCACCGCCGTCTCGTGGCCCCGCCTCACGGGAGGTGACATCCCCGGCCGAGGCGAGGACGCGCTGACCATCACGGTCTTCGGCACCGCCCAAGACGCGGCGCAACGCCAGAACCTGGTCAACGCGTTCCAGAAGCAGCATCCCGACATCCCGGTGCGCATCGTCGCCATCCAGGGGCAGGACTGGGCGGCCTATTTCGCCAAGATCCTGACGATGGTCGCGGCGGGCAACCCGCCGGACGTCGTGACGACAGCGACCGAGGGCACGCAGTTGTTCGCGTCGCGCATGGCCTACCCCATCGACGAGTTCGTGCAGCGCGACGCCGCCGACATGAAGGAGTTCTTCGACGACGTGCATCCGGCGCTCATCGAAGCGTTCCTGTACAAGGGGAACCTCTTCCAGTTGCCCGACGGATTCAACGCGGCGAACGTGTTCTACAACACGAGCGCGCTGCAACGGGCGGGGCTTGAGCGGCCCTCCGACAACTGGACGCTCGACGACTTCTTCGACGTCGCCCGCAAGATGAAGGCGTCGGCCGAGGGCACCTTCCTCCCGTACTTCTGGAACAACCGGCTGTGGGGGGGCGTTGTGCCGTGGCTGTACATCAACCAGACGAGCTTCCTCACCGAGGAGAAGGCGCCCGGCGGCGAGTGGCTGTGGGAGAAGTTCTACCCGAACGAGACCCCGCGCGGCGGCGGCTACCTGTGGGAGAACGCCGACGCCCTCAACGACCGCACGGTCGAGAGCTTCGAGGTGCTGCAGCGCATGGTCGGCGAGGGCCTTGCCGCCAACCCGGCTCAGGGCGGCGGCAACGAGCTCGTCGCGCTGTTCTCGACCGGGGCGGTCGGGATGACGCCCGCAGGCGGGTTCTGGGTGCAGGGCCTGAGCGAGGCCGGCGTCGCCAACGACGAGTACGACGTCACCTACTTCCCGAAGATGCGCGGACAGCGCCACCAGTTCGGGGTGGGCGGCTACGCGATCATGGAGACGTCGCCGCGCAAAGAGGAGGCGTGGCAGTGGCTCAAGTTCTGCGCCTCGGCCGAGGGTCTGCGCCTCGCCCACACGAAGCCCGACTCCTCGATCCCGCGGAAGACGCTCAACGACGAGCTGTACGGCGCCGGCGTGGGGCCGGCGCACTGGAACGTCTTCTACGACACGCTGGAGAAGTTCCCCGACACGGGCCCGATGCCTGCTCCGCCGCAGCAGGCCGCCGTCGAATCGGCGTTGATCAAGAACGTCGTCACCACCATCACAAACGGACCGAACGGGGTCAGGCGAGGTCTTGAGACCATGCAGCGCGACCTCGAGCTTGCACTGAGGGAGCGCTGATGTCCACGACCACGGCCCCGCCGACCACCCGCACGATCGTGACCGCGGGCAAGAAGGACGACCGGGATGGCAAGAAGGGCAACCGCCTGCTCATCTGGGTGTTCCTCGCCCCGACCGTCATCGGTCTCGGCCTGTTCGCATTCCTGCCGATCCTCGCCTCGCTCGCGCTGGCGTTCTTCCGCTGGGACATCATCACCGCACCCGAGTTCGTCGGCGTCGACAACTTCGTCGAGATGGCGGCGAACCCGACCGTCCGCGTGTCGTTCCTGAACACGATCGGGTTCGTGATCGCCGCGGTGGTCATCCAGCTCGCCGTGGCTCTGGGCCTGGCGATCCTGGTGCAGTCCAAGATGCCCGACTGGCTGCGCACGTTCTTCCGCTCGTCGCTGTTCTTCCCGCTGATCCTGTCGGCCGCGTCGGTCTCGCTGATCATGGCGTACCTGTTCAACCAGGAGTTCGGGCTGGTCAACCAGTTCCTGAACTGGTTCGGGATCGGCGACGTCGGCTGGCTCACCACCGGCTTCGGGGCGAAGGTCGTCGTGCTGCTCGTCTACGTGTGGCAGAACTTCGGCTTCACGTTCCTGCTGTTCATCGGCGGCGTATCGGCCATCCCGAGGGAGGTCTACGAGGCCTCGTCGATCGACGGCGCGACCGGGTGGACGCAGTTCCGCAACATCACGCTGCCGCTGGTCAGCCCGACGATGCTCGTCGCCTCCGTGATGGCGATCATCAGCGCGCTGCAGATCTTCGACCAGCCGTACGTGCTCACTCGCGGTGGGCCGGGGGACGAGACCCGCACGGCGGTGATGGTGATCTACGAGGCCGCGTTCCAGCAGCTCGAGTTCGGGCTCGCGTCGGCGGTCGGCATCGTGCTCACGATCCTGATCATGGTGGTCACCGCCATCCAATTCCAGCTCAGCAAGCGTTACGTGTTCTACGGGTGAGGTCGAGCAGATGACTATCGAAGCAGTGGAAAAGCGCTCGAGCGCGAAGGTCTGGGCCTCTGTCGGCAAGTACGCCGTGCTCGGCCTCGGCGTGTTCCTCACGCTCGGGCCCGTCGTGTGGACCCTCATCACGGCACTGACGCCGACCGATCCCGAGACCAACATCACGTCGTTCGGCCTGGCCGCCTTCGCCGACGTGTTCACGAAGATCCCGGTGTGGCTCTACACGTGGAACAGCGCGCTGGTGACGCTGCTGGCCGCCGCCGGCCAGATGCTGACGGCCGCGATGGCAGGATACGTGTTCGCCCGGTTCGAGTTCCGCGCCAAGAAGATGCTGTTCGTCATGATCCTGGCGACGATGATGGTGCCGATGCAGGTCACGATCGTGCCGGTGTTCATGCTCATCCGCGGCATGGGCCTGGCCGACACGCTGCTGGCGCTGATCCTGCCGGCGATCCCCACCGCGTTCGGCACCTTCCTCATGCGGCAGTACTTCATGGGACTGCCGCCGGAGTTGGCGGAGGCGGCGCAGATCGACGGCGCCGGCCCGTGGCGCGTGTTCTTCGGCGTCTACTTGCCGCTGGCCACGCCGGGTCTCGCGATCGTCGGCATCCTCGCGTTCAACTACCACTGGAACGAGTTCTTCCGCCCGCTGATCATGACGATCAGCGAGCAGAACTTCACGCTGCCACTGGGCCTGGTCACCCTGCAGGGCAACCTCGGCACCGGAAGCGTGTCGACGGTGCTCGCCGGTGTCGTGATCTCGATGATCCCGGCTCTGCTCGTGTTCGTCTTCGGGCAGAAGCCGCTGCGCGAGGGGCTCACCGCCGGCGCGGGCAAGTGACGCCGGGCGACCCGTCGTTCCCGTCGCTGCACCGGCTCGCCGAGCGCGGCTGGATCAACGACCCGAACGGGCTGGCGGTGATCGACGGGCGCTACCACGTGTTCTTCCAGTTCAACCCCCACAGCACCGAGCACGCCGACATCCAGTGGGGCCACGTGAGCTCGACCGACCTCGTGCACTGGGTCGAGGAGCCGATTGCGCTGGCGCCTCGGCCCGGTGGGCCGGACGAGCGAGGGTGCTGGAGCGGATGCCTCGTCGACGACGATGGCGTCCCGACCGCCGTGTACACCGCGGTGGGCGTGGGCGGCGCGCACCGCGCGGGGGCGGTGCTTGCCACGAGCGACCGCGCCGCCGTGCGCTGGGAGCCGTCGGCGACGATCGTGCCGCACTCCGACGAGCCGCACGGCATCGAGGTGCGCGATCCGTTCGTGTTCCGCTTCGACGGGCGGCGGTACGCGGTGCAGGGCGGCGGCGCGCCGTTCGGCATGCCGCGTGTGGTGCTCTACGCGTGCGACGACCTCGGCGACTGGACGCCCCTCGGCAACCTGCTCACGCCCGACGACCCCGTGGCGGCGCGCTACGGCGACGCCGACGTGTGGGAGTGCCCGAACCTGTTCGAGCTCGACGGGAAATGGGTGCTCGTCCTCTCACCGCTCGTCAACCGCGCGCCGCCCCCGCGTCCGGGCGAGGTCGTCGCGCTGGTCGGGCGGCTCGAGCCGAGCGGCGACGGGCTGCGCTTCCACCCCGAGACGGCCGGCGCCGTCGACAGCGGGGCCAGCTTCTACGCCCCGCAGGTGCTCGTGGACGGCGACCGCCGGCTGATGTGGGGATGGACGCGCGACGTCGGCCGCGCCCGAGAGGAGGTCGTCGCGTCGGGGTGGACTGGCGCGCTGACGTTCCCGCGCGAGCTGCGGCTGGTCGACGGGATGCTTCGCGCCGAGCCCGCCCGTGAGCTGCTCGGGCTGCGTCGAGAGCCCGTCGACGAAGCCGAGCTGCCGGGAGCGTTCGAGCTGGCGGGCCTGGCGCGGCTTCGGCTGCTGCTCGACGACGAGGTCGTGGTCGACCTCGACCACCGCGACGCGCGCGAGGCGCGCATCCTGGTCGACGGCAGCGTCATCGAGGTGTTCGTGGACGGGATGGCTCCGCAGACGCTGCGCGCCTACCCCCGAGCCGGGTCGCGGTGGCGCGTCGAGGGGGAGGGCCTGCGAGCCTGGCGCCTCGGGCGTCCGGATGGCGCCGCCCGGCATCCCGACGCCGTCGCGCGAGCGCGGAGACGGTAGTGTTGTCGATCGTGTCGACCTCGGAATCGGCGCGCCCGGTCGCGCACTACACGCCCGCGCGCAACTGGATGAATGACCCGAACGGGCTGGTGTTCCACAATGGGCGGTACCACCTCTTCTACCAGCACAACCCTCTGGGCTCCGACCACCGCAACATGAGCTGGGGGCACGCGTCGAGCCCCGATCTCGTCTCGTGGGACGAGCATCCCGTCGCGATTATGTTCGACGAGCACGAGCAGATCTATTCGGGCTCGATCGTCGCCGACACGGACAACACGAGCGGGTTCGGCGACGGCGTGCGCACTCCGCTGGTCGCCGTGTACACGTCGGAGCACGGCATCCAGACGCAGTGCCTCGCGTACAGCCTCGACGACGGCCTCACGTGGACGAAGCACGCCGGCAACCCCGTGCTCGACCGGGGTTCGGCGCACTTTCGCGACCCCAAGGTGTTCCGCCACGGCGCGGGCTGGGTCATGGTGGCCGTGGAGGCGCAAGAGCGCCGCGTGCTGCTGCACCGTTCCGACGACCTGAAGAACTGGACCTACCTGTCCTCGTACGGGTCCGCGGGGCCTGTCGGCGGCGTGTGGGAGTGCCCCGACCTGTTTCCGCTGGTGCTCGACGGCGCCCCCGACGACATCCGCTGGGTGCTGCTGATCAGTCTGGCCACCGGCGGGGTGGCCGGCGGGTCGGGAACCCACTACGTCACGGGCGCGTTCGACGGCGTGCGGTTCACCCCCGACCGCGACCTGCCCGAAGTCCCGGCCGACGACCCTCGGCTCGCTGATCTCGACTGGGTGGACGGTGGGCGCGACTGTTACGCAGGGGTCACCTTCAACGGCCTGGACGACAGCGACCGCACGTTCATCGCGTGGATGAGCAATTGGGACTACGCGCGCAGCGTGCCCACCGAGCCGTGGCGCGGCGCGATGACCGTGGCCCGCCGCCTCGAGCTCGTCACAGCCGACGGCCGGCCGCAGCTACGCTCGACACCCGTTCTCTCGGCGGGCGCGATCGTCGAGAGCCGCACCGAGACCATCGCGGCGGGGAAGGCCGTGGCATCCGACCTTCCCGTTGCCGCGCGAATCGACCTGCGCGCGCGCCTTGACGCGGACGGCGAGCTGATCGTCTGGATCGCGGCGGGCGACCCCAACGAGCACGTCACGGTGACGTGCTCGGCAGGCGCCGTGTCGGTCGACCGCACCGCCGCGACGGCCGGCGACTTCCACCCCGCCTTCGCGAGCGTGGAGACGGTGCGCACGCCGGGCGACGGCGCGCGCGTGGACGTGTCGATCGTGCTCGACGAAGGGTCGATCGAGGTGTTCGCGGCCGGTGGACTGCGATCCATCACCGATCTCGCCTTCCTCGGCGCGGGGCAGCGGCGCATGACCGTCGAGGCCGTGGGCAGCCGGGTCGTCGTCGACGAGCTCGTCGTGCGCGACCTGGCCGCGCCATCCTGACTCGGTCGGCGAGTTCGGGATTCTCGTCGACGGTGGTGTCAGCGCTTCGAGCCGTGGTACTCGTGCGCGGTGCCGCCGAAGTGGATGGGCAGGGCCATTGCCAGCGAGACGAGCAGCAGGCCGCCGACGAACACGAACGGCTGGAAGGGCGGCACAGTGAAGGAGAAGCCGAAAGCGAAGATCCCGACCACGAAAAGGATCATCGAGACGAAGAACATGCCGTACCTCCCGGGCGCTGTGTTGGTGCCAGCTTAGCGAGTGCGGGCGGCGCCGCGGGGGTGAAAGAGGCGAGGATGGATGCATGACGACGATCCCCTCGGCACAGCTCAACGACGGCACGGCCTTTCCGGTCGTCGGATTCGGCACCTACCAGATCACCGGCGAAGGGGCGGTGGCCGCGATCGTGTCGGCCATCGAGTGCGGCTACCGCCTGCTGGACACCGCCGTGAACTACGGCAACGAGTCGCTGGTCGGCGAGGCGGTGCGCGTCAGCGGCGTCGACCGCGACGAGATCGTCGTGACGACGAAGGTGCCCGGCCGCGACCACGGCTACGAACAGACACTCGCCAGCGCCCGTGGTTCTCTGAAGCGGCTGGGCCTCGACCGCATCGACGTGTACATGATCCACTGGCCGAATCCGCGCGTCGACAAGTACGTCGACACGTTCCGCGCAATGGTGGACTTGCGCGAGCAGGGGCTGGTGCGCACGGTCGCGGTCTCGAACTTCACAGAGAGGATGATCACGCGCCTCATCGACGAGGTGGGCGTGACGCCCGCCGTGAACCAAGTGGAGTTGCATCCCTACGTTCCGCAGCCGGAGCTGCGCGCGTTCCATGCCGCGCACGGCATACGAACGGAGAGCTGGAGTCCGCTGGCGCGCCGTTTCGAGCTGCTCGCCGAGCCGGTGATCATCGACATCGCGGCCGCGCACGGTGTCACGCCGGGCCAGGCGGTGCTGCGTTGGCACGTGCAGTTGGACGCGACCCCGATCCCCAAGTCGGAGCAGCCGGAACGACAGCGCGAGAACGCCGACCTCTTCGGCTTCGAGCTCACCGGTGACGAAGTCGCCGCGATCTCGGGGCTCCAGCGCGAGCGCCGTCCCGACTACCACCCGGACCAGCGCGAGGAGATGTGACGCTGCGGCTGAGCCGCGCCGACGCGCGCCGGCATCCCTTCGCGCGCTAGCAACCCGCAATCGCGCACGCGATTTTCACGCGCGATTGCAGGTTTCTGGCGCGCGTGCTCCAGACTCAGAGCCGCGCGCCGTCGTCGTCGGGGTCGTTGAGCTTTCCGTCGCGGCCGCCGCGCGACGACTCGTACGCGATGATCCAGCCGATCGACACGATGAGGGCGAGAAGCAGCCCGAGCATGACGTTGCCGAGCACCTGGCCGACGATCACGCCCAGCACGATGAGCAGCAGCGAGCCCGCGATCCAGCCCACGCGGCCGCGCGGCCACCCGCTGCGGGGCTTTTCGGGTGGTGGGCCGGGGGTGAAGGTCACGATCCCAGCGTACGCCGCGCCCGTTTCGCTCAGCGGTCGCGGTGGTCTTCGGGATGCAGGCGCGGCCCGCGCCGTGGCTCGCGCGCGCGGCTGGCCCCGATCAGGCGGATGACCCGCTGGCGCTGCCCCGCCCACGGCGCGAGGAGCTCTCGCATCCCGTCGTCGTCGACGCGCGCGCCGGTGAGGGCGAACCCGACCTCGTGGGCGAGGTGGTAGTCGCCGACGCTCACCGCGTCGGGGTCGCCGAACGCGCGGATGCGGGTCTCGGCGGCCGTCCACGTGCCGACCCCGCGCAGGCTCGTCAGCACGGCGTCGGGGTCGTCGGCCTCCGCCGTCGCTCGGGCGACGGCGTCGCCGCGTCGCGCCGCCTCGACGACCGTGCGCGCCTGCGGCGGCTCGAGGCCTGCGCGGTGCCACGTCCAGGACGGGACGCGCCGCCACCCCTCGATCGTCGGCGGCGCGAACATCGGCCGGGGCGTCGGGCCCGGCGCCCGCTCGCCGCACCACACCACGATGCGCCGCCACGCGGCGAACGCCTGCATACCGGTCACCTTCTGCTCGATGATCGCTCCGGCGAGCGCGTCGAAGACGAGGTCGGTGCGGCTGAGCCGCAGGCCGGGGTTGCGGCGGTGGGCCTCGGCGACGAGTGGATGCCGGGCGGCGTCGAAGCCGGCGGTGTCATCGCGCGCGCCGCACAGCGCGGGGAGCTGGTCGAGCGCCCACGCAGCCCCCGGTCCCCACGCCGCTGCGCGCACGACTCCGGCGGCGCTCTCCCGCAGCGCCAGCGTGGCGACGCCGTCGGGCGTGCGGCTGGCGCGCCAGATCACGGGGCCGTCCGCCCGCATCGTCGGGTCGTTCGCGCCGCGGCGCTGGAACAGCACGGTGCGGCGCAGGTCGAGCGGATTCCGCGGGCGGTACTCCGTCTGGATCGGCCGCCCGTGCGCGGGCCGCGGGTCGCGCGTCGCGTGCGGGATGCGCTGCAGCGACGTCGTCATGTGCACACCCTACGCGCGGACCCCCGACATCCCTTCGCGGTCGAAGCTCAGAAGCGGTCGGGCGAGGGCGCGCCGTGGCCGTAGCGGATGACGACATCCGCGTGCCGGTCGAACCGGTAGCCGACGCCGCGCACCGTGCGCACGATGTCTTCGTAGCGGCCGAGCTTGGCCCGCAGCCGCCGCACGTGCACGTCGATCGTGCGCTCGCCGGGCGCGTCGTCGTCGGTCGCGTTCCGCCACAGCGACGACACGAGCTCGGCGCGCTCGATCGTGCGGCCCTCGCGCAGCACGAGGTACTGCAGCAGCTCGAACTCCTTGAAGGTGAACGCGGCGGACTCGCCGTCGATGAGCACGCGCTTGCGCGAGATGTCGACGACCACGCCGCCGCCGGCGACATCCTCCTCGTCCGGCTCGGGCTTGGCGCGCGCGGTCGCGCCCGGCTCGTGCAGGGCGAGGCGGACGACATCCACATCCCGTCCGCCCGAGCCGACGGGCGAGAGCGCGACGGTGGCGTGGGTCTGCGCGGCGGGGGCGAGCTCGGCGAGCGTGCGGCGCAGTGCGTCGACGAGGACGCCGAGGCTGACGCCGGATGCCGCGGCCTTCTGCTCGTCGATGCCCACGTACAGCGCGAAGCCACGGGCCTCGGCGCCGGGCGGCAGCGCCGACGGGGCCGGCGCTGCGATCGGTGTCGGCGCCGCAGGCGCCGGGGCGGCCTCGCGCGGGGGGTTCAGGGGTCGAAGGCTCGGGACGGCGCGGGTGGCGGGCCGCTCGAGGAGGGCGGTGTTCGACATGGGAGGGAGTCCTTGGGAGTGAGGACCTGTGTCAGGTCCGGAGGTGTTGTCGTGGCATGGCCCGAGGATGGGGGCCGGGGTGCGGAGCGGCGACTCGCAGGGGAGTGCGGCTCGAGGCTCGGCGTGCGGCGAAATCGACAGAGCGACCTCAGAGGCAGCGCGCGGAGCCGGACGGGATCACCGGTTCAGCGGCACATTCGACAACACATGACCACGCGGCCGGTCGCCAGGGCACCAGCCGATCCGTTCGCCTCCCGGGCGGACAGAATACGTGCGTCGTCAGTCATGCCGCCGATTATTGCCGAATGCGTCATCACGCGTCAAATCGCACGCTCTCGCGTCGCCTTCCGTGACGCAATGTGACAGATTGCTCCGTCCCGCGGCATTGGCGCGAGGCGTAGCCTGTCGGGATGACGTCGCTTGAGTTTTCGCATGAGCCGGATGCCTCCCGCTGGGCGTTGCGCCGAGGCGACCAGCTCGTCAGCGTGCTGGAGTACCGCGACGACGGCAAGACGGTCGCGATGGTGCGCGCCTACACGGTGCCGACCTTCCGTGGGCACGGCTACGCCGCCGAGGTCGTGGGGCGCGCGGTCGCCGAGCTCGAGGCCCGCGGCGACCGCGACGTGCTGCCGGTGTGCTGGTACGTGGCCGACTGGTTCGACGCGCACCCCGACCGCGCCGGCATCCTCAAGAAGCGATCCTTTGCCTAGATCGCGGCTTGCCCGCCCCGGCAGAAGCCGATGATCGCCCGCGCCGCCGGCTCTGCGCGGTGGATCATGGCCTCGTGTCCTCGCTCCGGGATTTCCGCCAGCACGGAGCCGGGGATGAGGCGGCTGGCCTCGCGCGCCCACTCGCGCGGCACCACCCGGTCGCGCTCGCCACGCATCACGAGCGTCGGCACACGCACGCGTGGATAGCTGAGCTCCGGCCGGTGCGCCAACATCGCGCGCATCTTCCGCCGCAGATGCGGGCCGGCGCGCAGATACTCTCGGGCGCCGCGCAGCAGCACGAGCGGGTTGTCGTCGGCCAGGTCCTGGCCGAGGCGCAAGAGCTGGCGCGCCGCGTCTCGCTCGCGCGGGTTGACCGTCGGCCCGATGAGCACGATCCGGTTCACGAGGCCGGGATGGCGCACCGTCGCCTCCACGGCGACCTGCGTGCCCATCGAGTGGCCCACCAGCACGACGTCGGCGAGCGCGCGGCGGCGAAGGAAGGCGGCGAGGATGTCGCCCATACGCTCCATCGTCGGCGTTCGGGGTGGCTCGGGAGCCTCGCCGAACCCGGGCAGGTCGACCGCCACGACTCGTCCGTGTGGCGACAGGCAGTTGGCGAGCTCGGCGAACACCGACCGGCCCATGCCGATGCCGTGCACCAGCACGAACGACCGCTCGCCGGCGCCGTGCGATTCGGCGACGAGCGTGGCGCCGTCGTGCGTGAGTCGTTCGGTGGTCACACCACGACGCTACGCCGGTGCGCGGTTCTCTGACGAGGGCCGCCACGGAGTGCCGCCGAGGCGATGTCGGAGGGTCCGCCTACGTTGGTGCCATGGACATCGCGTTGCTCATTCTGGTCGTGCTCAATCTGCTGCTGTGCATCGGACTGCTCGCGTTCGCGCTCGTGCGCGGCCGCGCCGACGCTGTGCCCGCAGAGCTGCGCCGCGAGCTGCAGCAGCAGCGCGCGGAGTTGCAGCAGACGGTCGTCGGCGGCCAGCAGCAGACCGACGTGCGGCTGGGCGACCTGCGCGACACTCTGGACCGCCGTTTCGACGTGCTGCGCCACGACAACGAGCAGAAGCTCGAGCAGATGCGCGTCACCGTCGACGAGAAGCTGCAGACGACGCTGAAGACCTCGCTGGAGGCCAACGCCGAGCGCATCCGCGAGCTCACCGATCGCAACGCCGAAAAGCAGCTCGAACTGCGCCAGACGCTCAGCGACGAGCTGGAGAAGCTGCGCAAAGACAACGAGGCCAAGCTCGAGCAGATGCGCGCCACCGTCGACGAGAAACTGCAGGGCACTCTCGAGAAGCGGCTCGGCGAGTCGTTCTCGCTGGTCAGCGAGCGGTTGGAGCAGGTGCAGAAGGGGCTCGGCGAGATGCAGACGCTGGCGTCGGATGTCGGGGGGCTCAAGCGGGTGCTCACGAACGTGAAGTCGCGTGGTGGATGGGGCGAAGTGCAATTGGCGCGCCAGCTCGAAGACGTGATGACGCCCGACCAGTACGCCGAGAACGTCGCGGTGCTGCCCGATTCGAACGACCGCGTGGAGTTCGCGGTGAAGCTGCCGGGCGCCGGCGACGGCGACAAGCCGGTCTGGCTGCCGATCGACTCGAAATTCCCCCAAGAAGACTACGAGCGGCTCCTGGCGGCGCAGGAGAGCGGCGATCTCGCGGCGATCGAGGCGGCCGGCAAAGACATCGAGCGCGCGATCCTGACGCAGGCGAAGCTGATCGCGGCGAAGTACATCGAGCCGCCGCACACCACCGATTTCGGCATCATGTACCTGCCCACCGAAGGCCTGTTCGCCGAGGTGATGCGCCGGCCCGGCTTCGTGGCGAGGCTGCACAACGAGCACCGGGTCGCCGTCGCCGGCCCGACGACCCTGATGTCCCTGCTGAACAGCCTGCAGATGGGCTTTCGCACCCTCGCGATCGAGAAGCGGTCGAGCGAGGTGTGGAAGGTGCTCAGCGCGGCCAAGGCCGAGTTCCAGAAGTACGGCCAGGTGTGGGAGAAGCTCGGAAAGCAGCTGCAGACGGCGCAGAACACCGTGTCCGAGGCGGGCCGCCGCACGCGTGCGGTCGAGCGCAAGCTGCGCGGTGTCGAGTCGCTCGAGTCCGCGCAGCCGGTGGAGGGCGCCCGCGAGCTGCTCGACGGCGCCCTGCCCGACACGTCGCTGTTCGACGACGACGAGCTCAGCGAGATCCGGCAGCGAATCGACGCCGTCTGACCTCGCCGAGCCTGGTCAGCGCAGGCGGTACCCGACTCCGCGCACGGTCTCGATGCGGTCGGCGCCGAGCTTCTGGCGCAGATAGCCGACGTACACGTCGGCGACGTTCGAGCCCGGGTCGAAGTCGTAGCCCCACACGCGGCTGAGCAGCTGCTCGCGGCTGAGCACCTGGCCGGCGTTGCGCACGAGCTCCTCGGCGAGTGCGAACTCCCGCGCCGACAGCTCCACCGACGCTCCGCCGGCCTGTGCCGTCCGCGTGCGCACGTCGAGCGTGAGGTCGCGGTGCTGCAGCACGGGCGCCGCGCCGGCGTCGTCGCGGCGCATGCGCAGCCGGATGCGAGCGAGCAGCTCGTCGAAGCGGAACGGCTTGCCCAGGTAGTCGTCGGCCCCGCCCTCGAGCCCTGCGACCGTGTCGTGCAGCTCGACGCGGGCCGTGAGCATCACGACGGGAAGGCGCGATCCCGATCCGCGCAAGCGCTCCAACACCTCGAACCCGTCCATGCCGGGGAGGTTGATGTCGAGGACGAGCAGGTCGAACTCGTCGGTCAGCGCGAGTTCGAGCGCCTGCGGCCCGGTCGTGGCCACCTGTGTGGCAAAGCCCGCCGCTCTCAGCCCCTTGTCGATGAAGCCCGAGATCCGCGATTCGTCGTCAGCGATGAGGATGGATGCCACTGTCCGGCCCTTCGTTCGTGGAGTGCGCTGTGGGGCTCGCCTCACCGACGACGCGCAACGGGATCGCGATGACGAACTGCGCTCCGCCGCCGTCCGCGTCGCGGACGAAGGCCCGGCCGCCGTGCGCCTCGGCGATCAGGCGCACGATGTCGAGTCCAAGGCCGCTTCCGCGCGTGCCGCGGCCCTCGGCGTCGGTGCCGCGGTGGAAGCGGTCGAAGATCGCCGTGCGCGCGTCGGCGGGAACTCCGGGGCCGTGGTCGCTCACCGACAGCTCCAGCACGGCGCCGACGGCGCGGCATCCGATCTGCACCGACCCGCCGCCGTGGGTCACCGCGTTCTGCGCGAGCTGCAGCATCGCCTGCGTGATCCGGGCGGGGTCGAGCCGGGTCGCGACGTCGGCCACCGACCCCGTCGACACTTCCGCGCCCTCGATCGCGGCCGCCTTGCGCGCGATCTGGTCGACGAGGTCGGCGGTGTCGACAGGGCGCATCGCGACCGGCTGGGGGCCGTACAGGGATGCCGCCCCGGCGAGGTCCTGCACGAGGCCGCCCATGCGGTCGAGCTCGTCGGTGACGAGGCGCTGTGTCTCTCGCACATCGCCGGGGTCGGCGGCATCCATCACCTCGACGTACCCGCGCACGATCGTGATGGGGGTCTTCAGCTCGTGGCCGACGTCGCTGAGCAGGCGTCGCTGCGAGTCGAGCGCGTCGCCCAGGCGGTCGAGCATGTCGTTCATCGTGCCCGCGAGCTCAGACACGTCGTCTCGGCCGTGCACGGGAAGGCGTTCCGACAGCGATTGCGCCGACACGCGCTGCGCCGTCTCGCGCATGTCGCGCAGAGGCCGCAGCAGGCGTGTGGAGACGATCGTGGCGACCACCGCGATGACGGCGACGGCGATCGCGGTCGTGATGAGGAAGACGCGCGCGGCGCCGTCGAGCTCGCGCAGCTCGGCTTCGACGTCGTACGCCATTGCGAACACGACCCGGCTTGGCTCGGCAGACCCCGCGACCTCGAGGGGGACGGCAAGGTAGCGCCACGTGACGTCGCCCGGGGCGAAGGTTCCGATGACGGCGTCATCGCCCTGGGCGGCGGCGACGACGGTCGTGATGAAGTCGGAGCGCTGCAGGTCTATCTCGAGGGGAACGCCGGGCACGAGCGCGGCGCGGTCTTTCACGATTCCCACGGCGCCGGTGTTGTCGTCCGGGCTCATCCGCTGCACGACCGCGCGCAGGGCTGCCGTCGACGACTCCCAGTCGCCGGTGTCGGCGTCGCCCTCCTGCACGAGGAAGCGGGCGGAGGCCAGATTCGCGCGGAGCCGGTCGTCGACGGCCTGCAGGTTGCCCGCCCGCTCGACAAGGTAGACAGAGACGCCGACGGACAGCATGGCGGCCGCCGCGACGAGGGTGATGACGACGACGATGCGCGTGCGCACCGAGAAGGCGGGCATCCTTCGAGTCGTGGGCACGTCCCCAGTATGGTCGCGCCCGGCGCGTGCCGACTCCGGCTGTCGGTTGGATAAGAAATGTCTCATCCCGTCGGTCCGCGCGCCGTGGTGCAATCGAAGGCGGGGGTATTCATGGCGAGCACGGGGGACGGCGACGCGGCCCTGGTCGCGGACGCGCTGGACGTGTCGCCGGCGGCGCTGCGCGTGCTCGGACGCGAGCCGCTCGGCGACGGGTCGGTCGCCGGATTCGAAGTGACTGACGGCGATTCGGCCGGCATGGTCGCGTACGCCGACACGTCTGGACTGCGAGTGCCCGCAGAGACCGGCTTCGCGCGCGATGACGGCGCGCGGGTGTGGATGCATCCCGCCGATCCGCACGTGCCCGCTCTGGCCCCCGTCGCCTACGAGGGCGCCGCCGCCGCGCTGCTGGAGCGGCTCGGGCTGCGGGGGCTGCGTGCCGTGGAGATGGTCGGCTACCGGCCAGGACGGCGCGCGGTGCTGCGGGCGGACCTGGAGGAGGATGGCGCGGCGCGCACGGTGTGGCTGAAGACCGTGCGCCCCGCGCGCGTGGAGCGGATCGTCACGGCGCACCGGGCGATGAGCGCCGCCGCGCTGCCGACCCCCGACGTGCTCGGCTGGTCGCCGGACGGGCTCATCGTGCTGTCGTCGGCCGTCGGCACGCCGGCGACCGACGCGGTCTGGAGCGCCGGCGCGCTGCTGGACGCCGTGGACCGGCTGCGAAAGGCGTTTGACCGGGTGGAGCTGGCCATCGAGGCGCGCACGTCGCTGTCGTCTCGCCTGGACTGGTACACCGAGCGGCTGCGGGCCGCGCTGGCCGGCGCGGGCGACCGGGTGGACGCGGTCGCGGCGGCTGCGACTGCCGTCCTCGGCCGGACGAGCGCCGAGCGGGCGGTGGTCCACGGCGACCTGCACCTCGGCCAGCTGTTCCTCGACACAGCCGGCGACGAGGTGCGCATCACGGGGCTCGTCGACGTCGACACCGCCGGCCTCGGCGACCCGGCCGACGACGCCGCGGCGTTCCTCGGCCACGTCGTGGCCAGCGCCGTGGCGACCGAGCCGGACGCGGCAGCCGCCCGCGTGTGGGGGCTCGCCAACGCGGCCGGGGCGCGCTGGGGCGGCGACCCGCGCGTGCTCGCCCTCACCCGCGTGCACCTGCTCGGGCACGCGTTGACGGCGGCGGAGCTCGGCGACGCGGCATCCGCGAACCGCCTCGTGGCGATCGCCGCCGATCTGCCGGACGGCGCCGTCGGGCCGTGGGACTTGCGTAAGACCGGTCTCATCACGGCTTTCGAAGGGTCTTAGCGGCGACCGTCAGGCTGGATGCGACCAGCCCTCCCGTCGCGGGCTGCACGACTTTGGAGGACGACATGAACAAGAAGACGTGGATCACCTACGGCGTCACCGGCGTCGTGGGCGCCGGAATCATCGCGGGCGGCGCGGTGGCGGCGGCCCAGGCGATGGACCTGCGCACCGCCGACAACCAGACCGTGCCCGGCGGAACGCTGACGGGCAGCGTCGACCCGTCGCCGAGCGCGACGCCCAGCGTCGACCCGTCGCCGAGCGCCGTGCCGACGCTCACCGCCACCACGACGTCGCCGGCGACCACGCCGAGCCCGGTGTCCACGCCGTCGCCCGTCTCGCCGCCGTCGCCGGTCTCGGTGGCATCGCCCCAGTCGAACTGAGGGCGGCTACTGCACGAGGTGCTTTTCGGCCGCGGTGAGGAGGATGTCGAAGAACTCGCCCGCTGTCTCGCTCGACAGGGTGCCCGAGCTCTCGCTCGAGGCCTGTGACGAGAACAGCTCCCGCGCCGTTTCGCGCGCGCTCTCGGGAAGCGCCGCGAACCCGGCGCCCATGCCCACGAGGGTGTCGTCGGTGTACACCTCCTCCATCTGCGCCTCGGTGACACTCGGATCTATCGACTGCATGAGCGCGAGGATGGCGGGGCGCACCTCGGCGAGGTAGGCGGCCTCGTCGTACGTGCCGCCTTCCTCCGCCTCCTCGGTGACCGACGCCTGCGGGGTCGGGTCGAGAGCGTCCCCTTCCTCGGACGCGATCGTCAGTCCCATCCACACGAGTGCGACCAGGATGGCGAACGCCCACACGATGCCGCCGACGACCGAGACGACGAGCGCGCCGATGCCGAGGCCCGTGCCGCCCTGCTTCTTCGAAGCGAGCGCCACGATCGCCAGCACGAGCGCGACCAGCAGCAGGAGGCCGCCGAGGATCGCGGAGCCGAGCGACACCCACGCCAGCGGCAGGAAGCCGACGAGCGAGAGCACGAAGCCGACGGCGCCGAGGATCAGCGCGACCAGCGCGAGGGTCTTCGGGCGCGTGTCCGGCGTGCCTGCGGTGGGCGGAGCGGTCTGGTGCGGCGGTTGCGTGGGGGCAGCGGACACAGCGACTCCTTCTGGTTGCGTGCCACACGAGCCTAGGCCACCGCGCTGCGCGGCCCTCGCCGGGACTATTGCGGCTGCGCGTCTTGCGGCAGCGCCGCATCCAATTCCCGCAGCCACGCCGCCGCGTTGCCGTCGGACGGCGCTCGCCAGTCGCCGCGCGGTGACAGCGAGCCGGCTGCGGCCACTTTGGGGCCGTTCGGGATGGCAGACCGCTTGAACTGGGCGAAGGCGAAGTAGCGCCTCAGGAACACGCGCAGCCACCGCACGATCGTCTCGCGGTCGTACGCGTACCGGTCGGCGTCGGGGAAGCCCGGCGGCCACGCGCCAACGTCAGGATCGGCCCACGCGCGCTCCGCGAGGAACGCGATCTTCGACGGCCGCGAGCCGTAGCGCAGCACGTGGAACAGCGTGAAGTCGTGCAGCGCGTACGGGCCGACGAGGTCTTCTGTGGACTGCACGCGGCCCTCGGCGTCTGGCGGCACCAGCTCGGGGCTGATCTCGGTGTCGAGCACCGACTGCAGCACGCGGGCGGTCGCCGCATCCACCTCGCCGTGCGAGACGACCCACCGGATGATGTGCTGGATCAGCGTCTTGGGAACGCCCGTGTTCACCGCGTAGTGGCTCATGTGGTCGCCCACGCCGTACGTCGCCCACCCGAGGGCGAGCTCTGACAGGTCGGAAGTGCCGACGACGAAGCCGCCGTGCTGGTTGGCGAGGCGGAAGAGGTAGTCGGTGCGAAGACCCGCCTGCACGTTCTCGAACGTCACGTCGTGCACGGGCTCGCCGGCGGCGAACGGGTGGCCGATGCGCTCGAGCATCTCGCGGGCGGCGGGGCGGATGTCGATCGTCGAGATCGTCGCGCCGACCGCCTCGGCGAGGGCGATCGCGTTCGACTTGGTGTGCTCGGTGGTCGCGAACCCCGGCATGGTGTAGGCGAGGATGTCGCTGCGCGGCCGGCCGAGGCGGTCCATGGCGCGCGCGATCACCAACAGCGCGTGCGTCGAGTCGATGCCGCCCGAGACGCCGATCACGGGCTTGGGCATCCCGATCGCGCGCATGCGCTGCTCCAGGCCCGACACTTGGATGTTGAACGCCTCGTAGCAGTCCTGCGCGAGCCGGGCCGGGTCGTCGGGCACGAACGGGAACCGGTCGAGCGGGCGGCGCAGGCCGATGTCGCGCGCGGGCGGGTCGAGGTCGAGGTCGATCGTCAGGAAGTCGTCGCGCGGGCTCTGCCGGCCTTGGCCGAGGGCGACGCGGTTGTCGTCGAACGTGCCTTGGCGGATGCGGTCCTGCCGGAGGCGATCGAGGTCGACATCGGCGACGCTGCGGCGCGGGCCGTCTGGGAAGCGCTCGCTCTCGGCCACGAGGGCGCCGGCCTCGTAGACCATGGTCTGGCCGTCCCACGACACGTCGTTGGTGGACTCGCCCATGCCGGCAGCGGCATACACGTACGCGGCGAGGCAGCGCAGCGATTGCGACTGCACGAGCGCGCGGCGGTCGTCGGCGCGCGCGATCGTGATCGGGCTGCCGCTGAGGTTCACCAGCACCGTCGCGCCGGCCAGTGCGGCCCGAGACGACGGCGGGACGGGCACCCACAAGTCCTCGCAGACCTCGGCGTGCAGCACGAGCCCGGGAACGTCGCGCACGTCGAAGAGCAGATTGTTGCCGATGACGGTCTCTATCTCGCCGATGCGCACACTCTCGCCCGACCACGGCTCGCCCGCGGCGTACCAGCGGCGCTCGTAGAACTCGCGGTAGGTGGGCAGGTGGGTCTTGGGCGCGACACCGAGCACGTCGCCGCGGTGGATCACGACCGCGCAGTTGTAGAGCCGGTTGCGGTGGCGCAGCGGCGCGCCGACCACGAGCACGGGCATGAGGTCGACGGATGCCTCGGCGATCCGCGCGATGGCGGCCACGACGTCGTCGAGCACGGCGTCTTGCATCACGAGGTCTTCCAGCGAGTATCCGGTGAGGCACAGCTCGGGAAAGACGGCGACCGCCACGGCGTCCGCGTCGCACTCGCGTGCCATTTCGATGACCGAGCCGGCGTTCGCGGCCGGGTCGGCGATCGCGATCGGGATCGTGCACGCCGCGACCCGGGCGAACCCGTGTCGGTAGGCGCTCTCGAAGGGGAGGCTCGTGCTCACCCGTCCAGTCTGTCAGGTGTGGGCGCTGAGAGCAGGTGCTGCACCCACAGGTCCGGTGCTACACTTGGCGAATGCCGACCACCCGCCATCGCTACAGCATCACGGAGACCGACGAGCTTGCCCACACGCTCGACGTCGCCGCGCGGATCTGGCCGCAGCATCGAAACGACCGGGGCGCGCTGCTGCGGCTCGTCTTGCGGTGGGGAGCCGAGCGCGTGGACGAGGTCGGCGCGGAACGGCTTGCGAGGCGGCGCGCGGCCATTCGCGAGCTCTCCGGGAGCATGACAGGCATCTACCCCCCGGGCGAGGCCCAGCGGCTCAAGGAAGAGTGGCCGGAGTGATCGTGTTCGACGCGGGCGTGCTGATCGCGTTCTTCGACCCCCATGACGCATTCCACGCGGCAGCGAACGACTTCATCGACGAACACGAGCATGCGGAGTTCGTGGCGAGTGTGCTGACCGTCTCGGAGGCACTGGTGCGTCCGGCGGCGAACGGCCGTGCCGGCACACTGAAAGCTGGGCTGGATCGACTCGGACTTCTTCGAATCGACGTCGGGGAGGAAGACATTGTTCCGTTGGCGGAAGTCCGCGCGGCAACTCGTCTGCGAATGCCTGACGCGCTGGTGTTGCTGGGCGCAGAGCGCCATGGCGCGGAGTTGGTGACGACAGACGAGGTGTTGGCGCGAGCAGCGGCGGAGCGCGGCGTTACGGCGCACGTCTTAGCTGCCGTCTGAGCCGACGTCCGACCCGGCCAGTACTGTCGGACCCGAAGGGGAGGCATGCGGTACATACGTGACGAGGACCGGGTCGTCTGGAGCGCGAGCGATCTGAAAGCGGCCGCAGAGTGCGAGTTCGCGTGGATGCGCGCGATCGACGCGCGGCTCGGTCGCGTGGCCGCGGTCGAGGAGCCGGAGGATGCGACGTTGGAGCGCGCGGGGCGGCTCGGCGACGCCCACGAGCAGCGGATGCTGGAGGCCTACCGCCGCGCGCACGGCGACGCCGTGCGCGAGATAGAACGAGTGTCGTCTGCCAACCCGGAGGCGCTTGCGGCGGCGGTCGCTCGCACGAACGAGGCGCTCGCCGACCCGTCGGCCGTGGTCGTGTACCAGGCGGCGTTCGCCACTTCCGAGTTCGTCGGGTTCGCCGACTTCCTCGTGCGCCCTTCGACAGGCTCAGGGGCCAGCGGGCCGTGGGTCGTGCAAGACACGAAGCTCGCCCGTCGCGCCCGCGTGACGGCGCTCATGCAGTTGGCGGCATATGCCGATCAGCTCGACCGGCTCGGCATCCCTCGCTCCGACACCGTCGAGCTGCTCCTGGGCGACGGGACGACGAGCCCCCACAGCGCCGACACGCTGCTGCCGGCCTTCGCGCTGCGGCGCGAGCGGCTGCGGGCGCTGATCGCCGACCGTCGCGTCGACCTCGGCGCCGAGCATCCACCGATCGCGTGGGGAGACGAGCGCGGCGACCTCGGCGTCGTGGCGTGCGGGCGGTGCGCGACGTGCGACCTCGAGGTGGTGGCATCCCGCGACCTGCTCCTGGTCGCCGGAATGCGCGCCGTGCAGCGTCAGCGGCTGCGCGCGCACGGCATCGAGACCATCGACGACCTCGCGGCCGCGACGACCCCGCCGCCACGCATGAGCGCCGACGTGTTCGCGTCGCTGCGCACGCAGGCCCGCCTGCAGCTGCAGAGCCCCGCTGGCCTTGGGATTCCGGCCCCTGAGCCTGTCGAAGGGCCGCCGCCCATCCCCACGTACGAGGTCGTCGCGCCGAAGGCGATCGGGGCCCTGCCGCGCCCCGATGGCGGCGACATCTTCTTCGACTTCGAGGGCGACCCGCTCTACACAGAGAGCCCTTCGACAAGCTCAGGGGCCGGGGACGTGTGGGGCATCGACTACCTGTTCGGCTGGGTCGACGTTCGTGAGCAGTACTCCAAACTCTGGGCGCACTCTCTCGCCGAGGAGAAGCAGACTCTCGAGCGCTTCGTCGACCTCGTCATGCTGCGGCGGTCGCAGCATCCGGCAATGCACATCTACCACTACGCGCCGTACGAGCCGACCCACCTGCTCGCGATGGCGGCGCGGCACGGCACGCGCGAGGCGGCGGTCGACCGGCTGCTGCGCGACGGTGTGTTCGTCGACCTGTACCCGATCGTGCGCCGTGCTCTGCGCGTGGGCTCGCGGTCGTACTCGATCAAGAAGCTCGAGCCGCTCTACATGGGCGACGAGGTGCGATCGAGCGACGTGCAGCGCGGCGACGACTCGATCGTGCAGTACGTCGAGTCCCGGGCGCTTCGCGAGGAGGGGCGGGATGCCGCGGCACAGGCGATCCTCGACGACCTCGCCGACTACAACCGCGACGACTGCGTCTCGACCCGCCGCCTGCGCGACTGGCTCGTCGAGCGGGCGCGCGAGGCGGGCCTGCGGCCGTCGCCCGAGCCAGGGCCCGACGAGCAGGCGTACGAGCCCTCCCCGCGGGCGCTCTCGTTGGCGGCGCTGGCCGCGAGCCATCCCGCCGACTCCGCCGAGGCGCTCGCGCTGCGCCTCGGCTCGGCCGCGATCGACTACTACCCGCGCGAGGCGAAGACGTTCTGGGCGTCGCACTACTTGCGCCTGCGCGAGCCGGTCTCGCTGTGGCAGGAGGTGCGCGACGTCATCGTGATCGACCCGGCGCGCTGCCGCGTCGTCGAGGACTGGCGCCATCTGGAGAGCGGCCGCGGGGCCCTGCGCCGCCGGGTCGAGCTGCGCGGCGAGGTGGCGCCGGGCACGCGGCACAAGAGGGGGGCGACGCCGTTCGCCCTGTACGAGCTGCCCGCGCCGTACCCGTTCGAGGCGATGCCGCGGTGGATCCACTCCGCTCGCTCGATCGAGGTCGCAGGCGAGCTCGACGACGGCGTCGTGGTGGAGGAGACGGCGGTCGACGGGCTCACGTGGTCGGAGTTTCCGCTCGCGCTGACGCCCGCCGCGCCGCCGCGCGCGATGAACCAGCAAGACGCCATCGACGCGTGGGCGGACGCCGTCATTGCCGCATCCCCGGCGCTTCCGCAGGATCCGGCCACCGACATCCTGCTCCGCCGCCCGCCGCGCATGTCTTCGGGCCTGTCCCTGAGGCCGTCGGCGGGCTCAGCAGACAACGTCACGGCGATCACCGAGTCGGTGCGAGCGCTCGACCACAGCTACCTCGCGGTGCAGGGCCCGCCCGGCACGGGCAAGACCTACGTCGGCTCGCACGTCATCGCGCGGCTCGTGCGCGAGCACGGGTACAAGGTCGGCGTGGTGGCGCAGTCGCACGCGGTCGTCGAGCACATGCTCGCGCGGGTCGTGGATGCCGGAGTGCCCGCCTCGCGGGTCGCGAAGGCGCTGAAGGACACGAGCCCCGACGACGTCGCGTTCACGCCGATCCCGAAGAACGGGGTGGCGGCGTTCGCGGCCGAGCACCCCGACGGCTTCGTCGTCGGGGGCACGGCGTGGGACTTCGCGCACGAGCAGCGCGTTCCGCGCGGCAGCCTCGACCTGCTCGTGATCGACGAGGCGGGGCAGTTCTCGCTCGCCTCGACGATCGCGGTGTCGCTGGCCGCGCAGCGGCTGCTGCTGCTCGGCGACCCGCAGCAGCTGCCGCAGGTCAGCCAGGGCACGCACCCCGAGCCTGTCCACACGTCGGCGCTCGGCTGGATCATGGCCGGCGACGACGTGCTGCCGCCCGAGCTCGGGTACTTCCTCGCGCACACGTGGCGCATGCATCCCGCCGTCGCCGATCCGGTGTCGCGCCTGTCGTACCGCGGGCAGCTCGCCGCCGACGCGTCGACGTCGTTGCGGACGCTGGATGGCGTCGAGCCCGGGCTGCACGCGCTGCCGGTGCGGCACCACGGCAATGCGACGCAGTCGCTCGAGGAGGCGGCGATCGTCGTCGAACGAGTGCGCGACCTCGTGGGGCGGTCGTGGCGCGGCACGCGCACAGACGACGCGGGCTCGGTCGTGCTCGACCCGCGGCCGCTGGATCAGAGCGACCTCATCGTCGTCACGCCGTACAACGCGCAGCAGGTCGCGGTGGAGGAGGCACTCGCCGCCGCGGGCTTCGATCGCGTGCCCGTCGGCACGGTCGACCGGTTCCAGGGGCAGGAGGCCGTGGTCGCGATCGTGTCGCTGGCCGCATCGAGCGGTCGGGACGCGCCGCGCGGCCCGGAGTTCCTCCTGCTGCAGAACCGCCTGAATGTCGCGGTGTCGCGCGCGCAGTACGCGGCGTACCTCGTGTACTCGCCCGGCTTGCTCGACGACCTGCCGCGCACGCCCGAGGGCGTCGTGCGCCTCAGCGCGTTCGCCCGGCTCGTTGGGGCCGTGCCCGGCGGACGTTGAGACCGGCGAGGGTCAATCGAGCGCGAGCACAGCCAACAGCGCCCGGTCGATGTCACCACGCACGGAGCTTCTCCATATGCGCTGCGCTGGGTCCGCGCCGGCCGGGCGTCTAGACTGACCGCACGAAAGGGGACACCGTGTCCAACGACCTGCCCAGCCACTTCGAGTTCGACCTGCCGCCGGACATTGTGCCCGGCAACTACGCCGATTTCGCGAACGTCTGGCACACGCCGACAGTCTTCGTGATGGACTTCGTCACCCTCGCCCAGCCGCCGCACGAAGAGACCGACCCCGACACCGGTGAGCTGCACCTCGTGGTGCCCGCCCGGGTCGTGAGCCGCATCCGCATCCCTCCCGAGCAAGTGTTCGAGCTCGCCAAGGCGCTCACGCAGCAACTCGAGATGTGGGAGCAGGAGACCGGCCGCCGCGCGCCGGCCGGTCCGCTGCTGGACGACGGCCCCGCGGTCTGAAGGGCCGGTCTCACACCGTGCCGTAGAGGCGGTCTCCGGCGTCGCCGAGCCCGGGGACGATAAAGCCCCGCTCGTTCAGGCGCTCGTCCAGCGCGCCGAGCACGAGCGTGACGTCGCGCCCCTCGACGGCCTTCTCGATCGCCGCGACCCCCTCGGGCGCGCCGAGGATGCAGATCGCCGTGACGTCCTTCGCCCCCCGCCGGAAGAGGAACTCCATCGCGGCGCCGAGCGATCCGCCGGTGGCGAGCATCGGGTCGAGCACGAAGCACTGCCGGTCGCTGAGGTCGTCGGGCAGGCGTTCGGCGTACGTGGTCGGCTCGAGCGTCTCCTCATCGCGGGCCATCCCGAGGAACCCGACCTCGGCCGTCGGCAGCAGCTTGACCATGCCCTCGAGCATCCCGAGCCCGGCGCGCAGGATCGGCACGACCATCGGCAGCGGGTCGCTGACGAGCACGCCCGTCGTGGCCGTGACCGGAGTGGTGATCTCGACGGGCGAGACGCGCACGTTGCGCGTCGCCTCGTACGCCAGCAGCGTCACGAGCTCTTCGACGAGTTGGCGGAACATCGGCGACGGAGTGCGCTCGTCGCGCAGCATCGTGAGCTTGTGGGTGATCAGGGGGTGGTCGGCGACGTGCACTCGCATGGGCCAAGGCTAGCCGGTGCGCCTACGCTGTGCTCGTGCCCCTTTCCGCTCCCCTCGCCGACGAGACCGCGATGGCCCGCGCCCTCGCCCTCGCCCGCGCCGCGGCGGCGGAGGGCGACGTGCCCGTCGGAGCGTTGGTGATGGATGCCGCGGGCCGGCCGATCGGCGAGGGTCGCAATCTGCGCGAGGCGCAGCACGACCCGACGGCGCACGCCGAGATCATCGCGATGCGCGCCGCGGCGCGCGAACTCGGCACGTGGAACCTGGCCGGGTGCACTCTTGTCGTCACTCTCGAGCCGTGCCTCATGTGCGCGGGCGCCCTCTTGCAAGCGCACGTCGCGAGACTCGTGTTCGGCGCATGGGACGACAAGGCCGGCGCCGCCGGCTCGGTGCACGACGTCGTGCGCGACCGGCGCCTGCCCCATCGCGCGGAAGTGGTCGCCGGAGTGCGCGAGCACGAGGCATCCACCCTCCTCCGCGCCTTCTTCGACGCCCGCCGCTGACGGCTCAGGTCACCGCAGCAGCGGCAGCACCTCGGCGCCGATGAACTCGACGTGCTCGACGTCGCGCAGGTCGAGCAGTTGGAAGTGCACGCGCTCGGCACCGAGGGCGCGCAGGCGCTCGACCTTCTCGGCGATCTCCTGCGGCGTTCCGACGAGCTTCACGCCGTCGCGCGCGTTCGCGAGCGTCGTTCCGGTGTTCGCCGCCCGGCGTTCCAACTCGCGCTCGTCGGTGCCTGCGAGGGTCGGCAGTGCGACGCTGAGCTTGAGGGTCGCCGGGTCGCGCCCGATGCGCTCGCAGGCGGCGCGCACGCCGGCGAACTTCCCGGCGATCACGTCTTCGGCGACGAACCCGATGTTGAACTCCGTCGCAAACCGCGCCGCCAGCGCGGGCGTCCGCTTCGCGCCGCCGCCGCCGATCACCACCGGCATCCGCTCCTGCACGGGCTTGGGCAAGCCCGGCGCGTCCACGAGCGTGTAGTGCTCGCCGGTGAACGAGAAGGTCTCGCCGACGGGGGTCTGCCACAGGCCCGTGATGATCTCCAGCTGCTCTTCGAACGGCCCGAAGCGCCGACTCGGGAACGGGATGCCGAGGGCGACGTGCTCCTTCTCGAACCATCCCGTCCCGAGGCCGAACTCGACCCGCCCGCCCGACATCACGTCGACCTGGGCGGCCTGGATCGCGAGGATCGCGGGGTGCCGGTGCGTCGCCGACGACACCAGCGTGCCCAGCCGGATCGTCGAGGTCTCGCGGGCGAGGCCGGCAAGCGTGGTCCAGGCGTCCGTCGGCCCCGGCATTGCCGACCCCGGCGCCATGCGCATGTAGTGGTCGGACCGGAAGAACGCGTCAAACCCGGTGCGCTCGGCGGCGAGGGCGAACGCGAGCTGGTCGTCGTACGAGAACCCCTCCTGGGGCTCGGTGAAGATCGTGAACTCCATGGCCCCAGTCTTCCAGCAGAATGGAGGTGCTCAGTCCGCTGACTTCAAGACGACCGTGTCGGTTGCCGGGCCCTCGCCGGAGACGGGGCGGTAGATGTCGGGCTCGAAGTAGATGACGCGCGCGATCGGCACCGCCGCGCGCACCCGGGCCTCGACGGCGTCGATGTCGCCCGCCACCGTCGCCAGTGGCTTGTCGGCGGCGAAGCCGAGCTTGGCCGCCACGAGCAGCTCATCGGGGCCGAGGTAGAGGGTCTTCAGGTGAATGAGCTTCGCGACCTCGGGGCCGTCCTCGACGGCGCGGATGATCGCGTCGAGGTCCCGGTCCGTCGCGCCCTCGCCGACCAGCAGGCTCTTGGTCTCGACGCCGAGCGTGATCGCCACGACGATCAGGAGCGCCCCGATCAGCAAGGTGCCGATGGCGTCGAACACGGGATTGTGGGTGATTGCCGACATCCCGACTCCGAACAGGGCGAACACGAGGCCGGTCAGCGCCGCGATGTCCTCCAGCAGCACGATGGGCAGCTCGGGCGCTTTCGCGTGCCGCACGAACGACACCCACGACTGGCCTTTCGCGCGCACATGGTTGGACTCCTGGATGGCGGTGCGCAGCGAGAACGACTCGAGCATGATCGCGACCACGAGCACGCCGATCGGGATCCACACGTTCTCCAGCCCGTGCGGGTGCGTGATCTTCTCGATGCCCTCGTAGATCGAGAACAGGCCGCCGACCGAGAACAGGATGATGGCCACCACGAACGCGTACACGTACCGCTCGCGGCCGTAGCCGAACGGGTGCGAACGGTCGGCCTCGCGCCGGGCCTTGCGTCCGCCCAGCAGGAGCAGCAGTTGGTTTCCGGAGTCGGCGACGGAGTGGATCGCCTCGGCGAGCATCGAGGCGGACCCCGACAGCATCCACGCCACGAGCTTCGCGATCGCGATCCCCATGTTCGCGAGGAATGCGGCGATGATCGCCTTGCTGCCGCCGGATGTGCTCATGAAGACGAGTCTAGGGACGACCGGCGCCGCCCTTCGACAAGCTCAGGGGTCGGAGGGGTCAGTCTTCCGACAGGAGGATGATCGCCTCCGTCGGCGGGGCGGACTCCGACGGCCGGCCGGTGTAGCCGATCGCCTCCAGCAGGGAGCGGCGGAACTGCGCGGGCGCCTCCAGGTGCGGCGAGTGCCCGACGCCCTCCAGGCTCACCTCGACGACCTGCCCGCCCGCCGCGCGATACGCGTCGAGCACGTCGCGGGTCTGCGACACCATCTCCTGCGCGGGGGCGGCCTCCGCGCCCGGCCAGCCGGGGATCACCCCGAGCTGGCCGAGGTAGTTGAGGTCGTAGAACGACGTGTCCGACACGATGGCGTCGGCGTCGCCGTGGATCCACAGAATCGGCGGCTTCGGGTCGAGCTCGACGATCCCCGACACGTCGAAGTGCTTCGGCGCCATCGTGTTCAGCACGCCGGCCGAGCCGGCCGCGAAGCCTGGCCAGTTCTCGCTCGCGACGGAGTCGCCCGGGTAGTTCCCCTCGGCCGTGGAGGTGGAGAGCATCGATTCGACCCAGATGTCCTCGCGCTCGGACGTGTAGCCCGCGGCGACGTAGCCGGAGCGGAAGACGCTGCGCGGCGAGGTCTGCGCCTCGTCTCCCGTGTCGCCGGCTCTCAGCCGCTCGACGAAATCGAGGTTCGCCCCACCCGCGCCGACGCCCGCGTCGTCGTCGGTGAGCCGGGACCCGTCGCGGCGGGTGCCGCCGAAGCCGTACGGAGAAACCGGGGACTGCAGCGTGAGGCTCAGCACGGGATGATCGAGCGCGTACTGCAGCACCACGCCGCCTCCCATCGACCAGCCGACGAGGTGGGCAGTGGGGATGCCGAGGGACTCCAGCGTGGCGAACACGTCATCGCTGTAGTCGCGCACGCCGCGCGTCGCGTCGACGGGCGCGTGCTCGCTGGCGCCGAAGCCGCGCAGGTCGATGGCGATGGCGCGCAGGTCGGTGGGCAGGCTCAGCATCGGCTCCTGCCAGAACAGCGACGACGACACGTTGCCGTGCACGAACACGACCGTGTTCTCCGGCGTCGCGTCCGCGTTGTCGCCGTCGCGCTCGAGGATTCCGACGCGGAGCCGAGGGGTCTGGATGGTCCGTGCCGAGATGCCGTCGAGGAGGGTCATAGAGCGTCCTTCGCTGTCGCCGTGCGGGCGCCGACGCCCCCACATTCCGACTATATGCCGATGCGCGCGCCGGTGCCCCACGGCCCGCGAGAATAGGATGGCGGCATGCCCAGCGACGTCCTTCCCCCCATCGCGATCCTCGGCGCCGGCTCGATGGGCGGAGCCATCCTGCACGGCCTCGTCGGCTCCGGACTCGCCGCCGGCGGCGTGACGGTGACCAATCGCAGCGCGGCCAAAGCCGCAGCGCTCGCCAGCCTCGACGGCGTCACGAGCATCGCGCTCGAGCACCAGCCGTCTGGGAACGCGGACGCCGCGGCGCGAGCCGACATCGTGCTGGTCGGGGTGAAGCCGGCCCTGACGCCCGACCTTCTCCGCGAGATCGCGCCGGTGCTGCGGCCGGGCACGATTGTGGTCAGCCTCGCCGCGGGCGTCACGATCGACACGTTCGAGAGCATCCTGGGCCCGCAGGTCGCCGTCCTGCGGTCGATGCCCAACACGCCCGCCGTCGTCGGCAAGGGCGTCACGGGGCTCGCGCCGGGAACCACCGCGACCGCCGCCGACGTCGCCGTCGTGCGCCGGCTGTTCGAGACGTGCGGGGTGGTGGTCGAGCTTCCCGAGTCTCAGATCGACGCGCTGTCCACGATCTCGGGTTCGGGCCCGGCTTATGTCTTCCTGTTCGTGGAGGAGCTCGCTCGCGCCGCCGTGGCCAAGGGCTTCAGTGAGGCCGACGCGCGGCTCATGGCCGAGCACACCTTCATTGGCGCGAGCGCGCTGCTGGACGAGACTCGGGAGGATCCCGCAGAGCTGCGGCGGCGCGTCACAAGCCCGAAGGGCACGACCGAGCGCGCGATCGCGGTCTTCCAGGATCGACTGCGGGGGGCGTTCGACGAGGCGACGGATGCCGCGCTCGCGCGGGCCCGCGAGCTCGCCGCTGGCGGATGAGGGCGTTCAGCGGTCGAGGGCGGCGAACCGCTCGATGTCGGAGTTCGTGCCGGACACGATGATGAGGTCGTGGTTTGTCACGATCGTGTCGGCCTCGGCGTAGCGGAACGGCTTGCCGGGGCTCTTGACCCCGACGACGGTCACGTTGTACTTCGTGCGCACGCCCGACTCGTTCAGGCCGACGCCGCGGATGAACCTCGGCGGGTACAGCTTGGCGAGGGCGAAGTCGTCGTCGAAGCGGATGAAGTCCAGCATCCGCCCGCTCACCAGGTGCGCGACGCGCTCGCCGGCCTCGCGCTCGGGGTAGATGACGTGGTTCGCGCCGACGCGGGCGAGGATCTTCCCGTGCGCCTGCGACACCGCCTTCGCCCAGATTTGCGGCACCTTGAGGTCGACGAGGTTGGCGGTGATGAGCACGGACGCCTCGATCGACGACCCGGTCGCGACGACGGCGACCTGGAAGTCCTGCGCCCCGATCTGCTTCAGCGCGTCGATGTTGCGCGCGTCGGCCTGCACGGTGTGCGTGACGCGCTCCGACCACTTCTGCACGAGATCGAGGCTCGCATCGATCGCGAGCACTTCGCGGCCGAGCCGGTCGAGCTCGCCCGCGCATGCGGCGCCGAAGCGGCCCAGGCCGAGGACGAGAACGGGAGCGTCGCCGCGGATCTGCTCAACCAACGATCGGCCTTTCCACGGGCAGCGAGTACAGCTGCGAACGGGATGTCGCGGCCACCGCCGCGGCGAGAGTCACTGTACCAACGCGGCCCATGAACATGGTGAGGGCTAGCACGTAGATTCCCGCATCGGGCAGCTCCTGGGTGAGCCCCGTCGACAGCCCCACCGTCGCGAAGCCCGAGATGACGTCGAACAGCACGTTCTCGACGGGAGCGCCGGTGAGCTGGGTGATGGCGATTGTGGAGAGGGCGACGATCGTCGCGCCCCACGCGACGATGGAGAGCGCGACACGCTGGACGTCGCTCGGGATGCGGCGGCCGAACGCCTCCACGCTCTGGCGGCCCTTGGCCTCCGACCACACCGCGAGCGCCAAGACGGCAAGGGTCGTCACCTTGATGCCGCCGGCAGTCGAGGCGGAACCGCCTCCGACGAACATCAGCATCGAGCTGACGACGAGCGACGATCCGTTCAGCTCGCTGATGTCGATCGTCGCAAACCCCCCCGAGCGTGTGTTGGCAGACAGGAAGAACGACTGGAACATGGTGTCCCAGGCGTTCATCGCGCCGAACGTCCGCGGGTTGTCGTACTCCAGCAGGATGAGCACGAGCGCACCGACGACGAACAGCAGCACGGTGGTGATGATGGTGAGCTTCGCGTGCAGCGACCACCGGCGGAAGCGCCACTGGTGCCGCCAGAGAGTGAAGATCACGGGGAAGCCGATCGACCCCAGGAAGACGCCGGTCATCAGGATCCCGAGCAGGAAATAGTCGTCGCCGAACGGGACGATGCCCTCGGGGTTGGGGGCGAATCCGGTGTTCGTGAACGCCATCCCGGCGTAGTACGGCGCCTCCCACAGCGCGGCGAGCGGATCGACGCCCGCCCAGATCAACGCCGGGTACAGCAGCACGGTCAGGCCGGCCTCGATCACGAGCGTCGAGAGCGCGACGGTCGCCAGCAGCTGGCCCACCTCGCCCAGGCGCACTGTCTGGCCCTCGTTGACCGGACCGCCGTGCGCGCGCATGGGGTTCGAGTCGCCGGCGGCGATGAGCTTCGCGCGCAGGCCAAGGCGTTTGGAGATGATCATGCCCAGGATCGACGCCAGCGTGAGCACGCCGAGCGCGCCCACGTTGACGCCGATGTAGGTGAGCACGTGCCCGAACGCCGACCAGTGGGTCGGCATGTCGACGGTGGCAAGTCCCGTGACACAGATCGTGGAGACGGCAGTGAACAAGGCATCGGCGAATCGCGTTCGGGTGCCGTCCGCCGATGCTGCCGGCAGCGAGTACAGGCTCGTGAACAGCAGGATCAGCACGAGGAACACGAGCACGGCAAAGCGCGCGGGGGAGGCCGTCGTCAGCGTGCGGATGCCGCCCCACAGGCGGCTGATGTGCCCCCGCGCGCGCTCGAGCAACGGGTCCGCCGCCATGTGGCCCCCCTTCGCTTCGAGACCTCCGTCATGGTACTCCGCGCGGCGCGCGACTAATCTGAGCACATGGCCGACATCTTCGACGTGATCGCCGACGGCACGCGGCGCGACATCCTGCAGCTGCTTCGGGAGCGCCTGGGCGGCGGCGAACGCGGCACCAGCGTGTCGCAGATCGTCCAAGAGCTCGGCGTCAGCCAGCCCACCGTCTCCAAGCACCTCAAGGTGCTGCGCGAAGCGCAGCTCGTGTCGGTGCGCGAGGAGGGCCAGCACCGGTTCTACAGCATCGCCACGGGGCCCCTCGAGGAGGTCGATGACTGGCTGGTGCCGTTCCTGCTGGACGAGTCGGATGCCGCCGCCGTCGCCGCGGCTGTCACAGCGACGCTGCCCGAGCCCGCCGTGCGCGCGGCGGAGGGCATCGGCCGTGCCGCGGCGTCCGCGAAGCACGCGGTCACCGGCGCGCTGCGCAAGCTCGGCTCATAGGATCGGGCGGCGCGCTGGCGCGGAGTCACAGCGGGCGCATAGGTCGGGCCACAGCGGGCACATAGACCACACATGTTTACACGCGTCGCATTCACCCAATAGAGTGTGGGAGCAATCACACTGGGGATAAGGGAGAACGATGGTGGAACTGCCTGACGTGCGATTCCTTACCGTCGCCGAGGTCGCCGAGATCATGCGCGTGTCGAAGATGACCGTGTACCGGCTCGTGCACGCGGGCGAGCTGCCCGCCGTGCGCTTCGGGCGCTCGTACCGCGTGCCCGAGTCCGCTGTGACCGACGCCCTGCAACGCCCCATCGCCGACGTCGGCTAGACTGTTCCGAGGTTTTCCGTCCTTTCCGGGCGCAGTGGGCTGCGCCTCGGTCTCCGACTCAGTGAGGTTTTCGTGGGTTCTGTCATCAAGAAGCGCCGCAAGCGGATGGCGAAGAAGAAGCACCGCAAGCTGCTTCGCAAGACTCGCCACCAGCGCCGCAACAAGAAGTAACGGCGCCGCCGAGAACGCCTCTGACATGAGGTCGATCACCGTGCAGCAATTGCGCGAGCGCGAGGGCGTGCCCCTCATCGACGTGCGCGAGACTGACGAGTTCGCCGCGGGCCACGTGCCCGGCGCGGTCAACCTGCCGATGTCGTCGCTTGGCGAGCGGCTGCACGAGCTGCCGGACGGGGCGTTCGACGTGATCTGCGCCCTCGGCGGGCGCTCTGGCCGCGTCGTCGAGGCGCTCGAGGCGCGCGGCCACGACGCCACGAACGTCGACGGCGGAACACAGGCGTGGATCGCCGCGGGGTACCCGGTCGAGGGCGCGCAGCGGTGACGACGCTCACTCTCATCGGCAAACCCGACTGCCACCTGTGCGACGTCGCCCACGAGGTCGTCGAGCGGGTGCTCGCCGACCTGCCGGCCGACGTCGCCGAGCGCATCGAGGTCGTGGAGACCTCGATCCTCGACGACCCGGTGCTGCACGAGCTGTGGTGGGAGAAGATTCCCGTCCTGCTCGTCGACGGCGAGCTCCACGCGCACTGGCGCGTCTCGCCAGACCGCCTGCGCGCGGCGCTGCGGGCAGCCGTCGAGGTGCGTCGATGACCCTGCGGCACGTCGTCGCGTGGAAGCTGGCGTCCGACGACGCGGCGACGCGCGAAGCGCAGGCGCTGAAGATCTCGCACGACCTGATGGCGCTGCGCGGCGTCGTTCCCACGATCGGCGACATCCGGGTCGGCCCCGACGTCGTGGGCGGGGGAAACTGGGATGTCGCGCTTGTCGCCGACTTCGCCGACCGGGCCGCGCTCGATGCCTACCTCGTGCATCCCGACCACCAGGCGGTTGTGGCGTACGTGCGCTCGGTCGTCTCAGACCGCGTCGCGGTCGACTTCGAGGTCTGAGCCGGCGCCGCTCGCGAGTTCAGGGCGCGAGGCGCGTCGGGCCGCGGAAGAGGAACGTCACCTCGCGAATCGACGACTCGCCCAGCATCAGCATCAGCACGCGGGCAAGGCCCATGCCGAACCCGCCGTGCGGCGGCGCGCCGTAGCGGAAGAAGTCGAGGTAGAAGCCGAGGTGCTCGGGGTCGAGGCCCTTCTCGCGCGCTTGCGCCTCGAGGATGTCGACCCGGTGCTCGCGCTGCGCGCCGGTCGTGATCTCGACGCCCTTGTAGAGCAGGTCGTACGACTTCGTGAGCCCCGTCTCGTCGTCGCGCATGTGGTAGAACGCCCGAATCTCGGGGTGGTAGTCGGTGATGAACACGAACTCGTGGCCGAACGCCTCCTGCACGTGCGCCGAGATCTGGCGCTCTCCCTCCGGGTCGAGGTCGCCGTCGGCGCGCGGGATCTCGTAGCCGCGCGCGGCCACGATCTCGCGGGCCTCGGCGAGCGGGATGCGCGGGAACGGGATGGCGGGCACCACGACCTCGAGGCCGAACAGCTCCTCGATCTCGGCGCCGTGCTTGTCTTTCACGGCCTGGAACGCGTGCTGCAGCAGCTCTTCCTGCATCGTCGCGACGTCCTCGTGCGAATCGATCCAGCTGATCTCCGCGTCGATCGAGGTGTACTCCGTGGCGTGCCGCGACGTGAAGCTCGGGTCGGCGCGGTAGACGTCGCCGATCTCGAAGATCTTGCCGAAGCCCGCCGACTGCGCCATCTGCTTGAAGAACTGCGGGCTCTGGGCGAGGTAGGCCGTCTTGTCTTCGAAGTAGTCGAGCGAGAACAGCTCCGCGTTCGACTCCGACGCCGAGGCCATGAGCTTGGGGGAGTGGATCTCGATGTAGTCGCGGTCGATCCAGTACTGCCGCATCGCGTGCTCGAGGGTCGTCTGCACGCGGAAGACAAGGTTGTTGCGGCGCTGGCGCAGGTCGAGGAAGCGCCAGTCCATGCGCTTGTCGAGGCCGGAGTCGGCGGCGATCGGGGTCTCTGGCAGCGCCGCCGCCGCGATCTCCAGCGAGCCGACCTTGATCTCGACGCCGCCGAGCTTCACTCGCTCGTCGTGCTTGAGGGCGCCGTGCACCGTGAGGAACGTGCCGGTGGCGAGGTTCGAGATCGTGTCGGTCAGCGCGAGCGCGGCTTGCGCCGCGGCATCCGCGTTCGCGTTCGCGTCCCCGTCCCCTGAGCCTGTCGAAGGGCGCGTCGCCGGGTTCACCAGCTGCACGGCTCCGGTCTCGTCGCGGAGGATGACGAACTGCACCTTCTTCTGGTCGCGGACGGTCTCCACCCATCCCGACACCGAGACGGGCCCGTCTTGGCGGGTCTGCAACTGCTGGACGAGGACGCGTTCACTCACGAGGGTCAAGCCTATCCTCGCAGCGACGCGTCGACGGCGGCGGTGAGCGCCAGGAACCGGGGGTTGCGGGCGAGGTCGTCGAGCAGGACGGCGCGCCCCTCCGCGTCGGCGAGCGGCACCTGCCAGTTCGGGTACTCCCGGTGCGTGCCCGGCTGGTTCTGTGCGCGGCGCTCGCCGACGGCATCCACCAACGCCACCCCGAGCAGGCGCGCCGGCGACTGCGCCAGCCACGCGTGCAAGCCGGCCACGATCTCCTCCTCGTCGGGCTCGGCGCCGGGCGAGACCAGCCCGCGCTCGCGCAGCAGGCCGACCATCGTGTCCCGCTCGCGCCGCGCGCTCTCGCGGGCCTCGACGAGCGGCTCTTCGAGCACGCCGAGGCGGGCGCGCAGCTCGACGTGCTCGCCCGCGAGGTAGCCCGCCGTCGGCGGCAGATCGTGCGTGTTGACGGTCGCCAGCACGCTCTGCCGGTAGCGCTCGGGGGCCAGCGGCGCGCCATCAGCGTGCTCGAACCACAGCACGGACGTGCCGAGGATGCCGCGGGCGGCGAGGTAGTCGCGCACCCACGGCTCGACGTTGCCGAGGTCCTCGCCGATCACGACAGCCCCCGCTCGGTGCGCCTCCAGCGCGAGCACGCCGATCATCGCCTCGTGGTCGTAGCGCACGTAGGTCCCGGCGCTCGCGCCGAGCCCGTCAGGGATCCACCACAGCCGGAACAGGCCCATGATGTGGTCGATCCGCAGCGCGCCGGCGTGCCGCAGCAGCCCGCGCAACAGGTCGCGCAGCGGCGCGTACGCCGAGCGGGCGAGGGCGTCGGGCAGCCACGGCGGCTGGCTCCAGTTCTGCCCCTGCTGGTTGTACATGTCCGGTGGCGCGCCCACCGACGCCCCGGCCGCGAACGTGTCCGGCCGCGACCACGTGTCGGAGCCGAGCGGGTGCACGCCGACGGCGAGGTCGTGCATGATCCCGATGCGCATACCGGCGCCCGTGGCGGACGCCTGCGCCGCGGCGAGCTGCTCGTCGGCGACCCACTGCAGCCACGAGTAGAACTCGACGCGCTCTGCCGAGGGCTCGGGCGCGGACTCCGCCGCGTCGAGCTCTTGCAGCGCGCACCACAGCGCGAAGTCGGCGAGCGCCTGGCCCTCGCGCGCGGCGAACTCCGCGAACGCGCGCTGGCGGTCGGCGTCGCGCGGCACGAGGAACACCGCCTCCAGGGCTTCCCGCTTGGCCGTCCACGACGCGTCCCGGTCGATGTGCGAGGCGTCGGCGTTGCTCGCGGCGACGCGCGCGTGCGCACGCTCGACGCGAGCGCGGGCGTCGGCGTCGAGGCGCGCGGCCTCGGGGATGTCTTCCGGCCGGAGGTACAGTGCCGCCACGAACCGGCGGGTGGCCGGCAGGTACGGCGACGGCTCGATCGGCGACGTGACTTCGGCCGCGTGGATCGGGTTCACGAGCAAGAAGTCGGCGCCCCGCTGGCCGGACACGGCGGCGAGCTCGCCCAGGTCGGCGAAGTCGCCGATGCCCCACGAGCCGCGCGAGCGCACCGAGTAGAGCTGGGCCATGACGCCCCACGCGCGGCCGCCGTTGCCGGGGCGCGACGGCGGGTCGGGTAGGCGGTTGGGCGTGACGACGAGCACGCAGTCATCCCGTCGGCTCTCCGCTCCGTCGTGCCCGCGCTCGACGGCGTGCAGCCGGTGCCAGCCGAGAGGGAGGTCGGCGGGCAGCGGAACGCGCACCCGCCACACGGTCGCGTCGTCGAGCGTGCGGGAGGCGGCATCCTGGTCGGGGATGCCGAGCGCCCGCCGCGTGCCGTCCTCGAGTTCGACCTCCACCGAGACGTCGTGGCCGTCGGCGACCGACACGAACACGTCGCCCGACCCCTCGCGCACGACGAGCGACGGGGGCAGCAGCGCGCGCCACGGCCCGTCGTGTGCCGCGCGCAGCGCGGTGTCGATCTCGGCGTCTGTCGAGGCGGCGACGCCCATCGCGCCGAGCACCGCGCGCAGGGTCGACGCGGGCACCCGCACGTGCTCGCCGTAGAACGACCAGTAGGCGGTCGAGACGCCGTGGGCCTCGGCGAGCTCGGCGAGGGCGGCGCTCGCCTCGTCGGCGGTGGACTCGTGCATGGTTCCTCCTGAGACGTCCATCCTGCCGGAACGGATGGCCCGTCGCGGACGGTTCGAGTTCTTCGGATCGATCGAGTGCGTCACGAAGCAGTAGGCGACTCGCGGTCGACGAGGCCATTCGAGTACGCCGCGATCACGAGCTGCGCCCGATCCCGGGCGCCGAGCTTGCTCAGCAGGCTGCCGACATGCGATTTCACCGTGTGGATCGTCACCGAGAGCGTGTCGGCGATCTCGGTGTTCGACAGCCCCGTTCCGACCAGTGTGAGAACCCCGGTCTCCCGCTCGGTGAGTCCATCCACGTGCGCTCGCCCCCCGCTCGCAACGCCCCGTAGACGTACTCGTCGTGCTCGAACACCGTCAAGACGATGACGCGTACGGAGCCCAGCGACGGATCGGCCGCGATGCGTCGAGTGGCCTCGATCCCGTCCTGCCCGGGCATCCGAATATCCATGAGCACAACATCCGGCCTGACCCGGCGAACCTCCTCAACCGCGGAGTCGCCGTTCCGCGTCGTCTGCGAGGGTCGCCGTCGCAGCCCGCACCGTGATCAGTCCGAGACCGTGGGATGCGAGGTCGTGCAGATCCCGAGCGATCCGCAGTCGTTCCGCTTGCGTCGCCTGTTCGCGCGCCCATGCCTCGATGCGCTGCTCGACGGCGCGACGCTGTCGTCGCGCGCGTCTCGCGCGACGCTCGATCCATGCTCACGTTCGACCGCGTTTCCAGGCGTCGCGGATCCCGCGACATCCTCTCCGACATCACCTTCGCAGCTCTCCCCGGACGGGTGACCGGCCTCATGCTCGACGGTTCGGGAGCGCATCGCGCCCGCACGGGTCGGGCGCACCTGCGTTGGATCGCGCGTTCCGCCGGCATCGGGAATGTTCGCGTCGAGGAAGCGCTCGACCTGGTCGGCCTCACTGCAGCGGCGAACAAGCGGGTCAAGACGTACTCGCTCGGCATGGGGCGGCGCTTGGGGCGGGCAGCGGCGCTGCTCGCCGACCCCGAAGCGCTCGTGCTCGACGAGCCGGTGAACGGCCTCGACCCCGAGGACATTCGCTGGGTCCGGACTCTTCTGCGCGAGCGTGCCGACAACGGACGCACGGTGCTGCTGTCATCGCACCTCTTGGGAGAGCTTGCCACGATCGTCGACGATGCCGTCGTGATCCACGGCGGACGGATCGTCGCAAACGGCACGTTGCCCGCGGTGGTGGGAGGCCATCGTGATCTCGAAGACGCGTTCTTCGCCCTCACCGGTGAGCGGGGCGCTCGATGAGGGCACTGCGTGCGGAGGTGTCGAAGCTCGTCTCCCTGCCGGTCGTCTGGTTCTCGTGTGCGGTCGGACTCGTCGCGCCGACGGGGCTTGCCGCGCTCGTCTGCCTCACGACCGCCCTCACCCCCGACGCGGGCTTCAACGAACTCGCCATCGCCTACTGGGTGCTGATGGCGCTGCTGGGCTTCGGGCTCACCGTGCTGACACGCAATGGGATCGTCCCGATGGCCGTTCTCGTCATGATCTTCTCCGCGGTGTCGGTGACGTACCTGCTCTCGCAGCGCTTTCCGGCGGCCAACTACTTGCCCGACCTTGCCGGCATGCGCATGTTCACCGCCTTTCGCGGCGACGTGGTGATCGCCCCGGCGGTGGGCGGACTATGTCTTCGGTGTTGTTGCCGCCTGCTCCGAGCACGTGGGCGGGCAGATCAGAACAACGCTGATTGCGGTTCCGCACCGCGGCCTTCAACGTTTCGCCGCGACCGTCGCTCTCGTCGTCGTCGCGCTTCCCTTCTCCGCAGCAACGGTGCTCGCGCCGATCGGGATCACGTTTCTCGTCCTCGGAGAGAGTGCGGCATCGACTCTGACGACGGTCGTCGTCAGAGGCATCCTCAGTGCCACCGTGTGCCTCGTGCTCATGGTGGTCTTCTCAGCCGCGCTCGGCAGCATCACGCGACGCGCGCTTCCCATGGCGGGAGCGATCGTGCTCTATCTCATGGCGGCCAGCCCGCTGCTGCTCGACCAGCTGCTCGCGGCCTATGTCCCGGCGTTCGTCATCGCCTGCCAGCGGGATGCCTGAGCGGTCGGGCGCTTTTGCGGGGGGCTGTGTTCCTCCACAGGGCGCTCTCGGAGCGCTCTATCCACAGGCGCTTTTTCAGCCCGTGACCTGGGACGTGAATGTCGTACCCCCTCTCCAGAATGGGAGTATGGAAAGCATCGCCGACACGCTCAGCGACCTCCACGCGCGGGTGGCAGAGGTCATCGGCGAGACGCTTCGCTCACACGCTGTCCACTACTCGAGCGATGACGAGCTCGCCAGCGCGGTGGCTCGGGCGGGCGACCTGGTGCGCGAGGTCGAGGCGCTCTTGGTCGAGAGCGTCGCCGAACTCGCCGAGCGGTCGCGGGCGCTGTCCCGTGACGCGCGGCTCACCACGCGTGTGGGCTGCCACAACGTCAACGAGCTCGTTCAACGCCTCACGCGCTGTTCTCCGCAAACGGCCGGCCGGCTCGAGCGCGCCGCCAAGGCCGTGGCTCCGGAGTGGGACCCGATCACGGCAGAGGAGCGGCCTGCGAAACTGCCCGCGATGCGAGACGCGATGCTCGACGGCGAGGTCGGGGTGGACGGAGTGCTCGCCGTCGCGGGGCCGCTGTTGGCCATGCGCGACCGCGTCGCCCGCGACAAAGTGCTGCTGGCTGACGAGGTGCTCGCGGCGGCCGCGCGCGGCGAGGGGCCGGATGCCGCGCCTCCGGCGTGCGCCGACCTCCTCAAGCTCCAGGCGCAGGTGTGGACGGCAGCACTCGACCCCGACGGCTCCGAACCGCGCGACAAAGACTCCGCCTTTCGGCGCGGAGTGCGGCTCGGGCGCGTCAAAGATGGCGTCGTTCCGCTGTACGGAAGCCTTCTGCCCGAGGTGGCCGCGCAGATGCAGCGCATCTTCGACGCGGTCTGCTCGCCCTACGTCGACGACTCGCGCGGGGTGCGGTTCACCGACCTCGGCACGCGTGCCGCGGGCGACGATCTGGCGGCGCTCGACGAGCGCACGCACCCGCAGAAGCAGCACGACGCGTTGGCCACCGCGCTCTTCGCGGCTGCCGCGTGCGGCGAACTGCCCACGCTGGGCGGTGCCGCTCCCACGCTTGTCGTCACGGCGCGCGCCGAAGATCTCGCGCGTGGCGAGGGCTGGGCGTTCCTCGAGGGATGCGATGAGCCGGTGTCGCTTCACGTCGCCACTCACATCGCGTGCGGCGGCGTGCTGCAACGGCTCGTCCAGGGCGACAACGGCAAGATCGTGCGACTCGGCACCGAGGAGCGCACGTTCAATCGGCATCAACGGCGGGCGATCGCCGCCCGCGATGGCGGATGCATCATCCCCGGCTGCGGCGTGCCCGCGGCCTGGTGCGAAGTGCATCACGTGGTGGACCACGCCAAGGGCGGCCCCACCCACACGGACAACGGAGTCTTGCTGTGCTGGGCGCACCACCGATTCATCGACACAGGCCCGTGGGATATCCGCATGAACCGCGGCGTCCCAGAGGTCCGAGCACCTGTGTGGTTCGACCGCTCCGGCCGCTGGAGGCGCACCACGAAGTCGCGCACGCGGATGCTGAGCCTCATGGTCCGGCGGACGTGACGTGCGGGCCGTCAAGAAGCCGACGCTACAGCGCAAGCGTCATCCAGATGCTGTCCCCGCGCGTGGGGTCGGGGTCGCGCAGCCCGCGTAGACTGGCCCGGTGTCCGCCGACCGCCTCCATCTCGTGCGCCACGGGGAGGTTTTCAACCCGCAGCGCGTGCTGTACGGACGGCTGCCGGGCTACCGGCTGAGTGAGGACGGGCGACGGATGGCGCGTGCCGCCGCCGAGCACGTGCGCGACACGGGGCGGCCGGTGACGCGCCTCGTCGCCTCGCCGCTGCAGCGCACGCGCGAGTCGGCCGAGCCGTTCACCGAGTTGTTCGGCCTCGAGCCGGTCATCGACGAGCGTGTCATCGAGCCAGCCAACCAGTTCGAGGGAACGCGCATGAAGCGCGCCCTGCTCAATCCCCTCAACTGGTGGCGGCTGCGCCGGCCGAGCGTGCCGAGCTGGGGCGAGCCGTACGCGTCGATCGCGGCGCGCATGCGCGAGGCGATGGATGCCGCGTGGGACGCCGTCGACGGCGGAGACGCCGTGGTCGTGTCGCACCAGGCGCCGATCTGGATCACCCACCTCGCCGTGGCCCGCGAGCCGCTGCGGCACGACCCGCGCCGCCGCCGCTGCGCGCTGTCGAGCGTCACGAGCTTCGAGCGCCTCGAGAACCGCGAGTGGGTCGAGGTCGGCTACGCGGCGCCCGCCGCCACCGCGAGCGCCGTCGACGTGGGGGCGGTGTGATGCGCGCGCGGGGGCTCAAGGCCGCATCCCTCGTCCTCGTCGCGGGCCTCGTGACGGGGCTCGCCGCGTGCGCTCAAGACCCGCTCGCCGCCGAGTACCGCGAGGGCAGCAACAAGGGGTTCGTGGCGGGCGAGTTCCGGGTCGTCGACGTTCCCGAGGCCGAGCGCGGCGAGCCGATCGTGTTCGAAGGAACGACCGAGGCGGGCAAGCGCGTCTCGCAGGCCGACTACGCCGGCGACGTGCTCGTCGTGAACTTTTGGTACGCCGCATGCGGACCGTGCCGCGCGGAGGCGGATCAGCTCGAGGCCGTGCACCAGGAGTACGCCGACCAGGGTGTGAGCTTCCTCGGCGTCAACATCTACGACCAGCCCGAGACTGCCGCGGCGTTCGCGAAGACGTACTCGGTCACCTATCCGAGCCTCATCGCGATCGACGACCCGCAGCTGACGCTCGCCTTCGCCGACTCCGCGCCGCTCACGGCCGTGCCGGTGACGCTCGTGCTCGACCGGAAGGGCCGGGTCGCCGCACGCATCATCTCCGAGGTCGAGGAGGCGTCGATCCTGTCCACGCTCGTGCGCGAGACTCTCGCGGAGTCGTCGTGAGCATCGAGTCGGCCGTCGCCGGCGGGGCGCTGTGGATCGCGATCCCGATCGCGATCGCCGCGGGGCTGCTGTCGTTCCTCTCGCCGTGCGTGCTGCCCCTTGTGCCCGGCTACCTCGGGTTCATCGGCGGCGCCGTCGCGACGCGGCCTGCTGTGCGTCCCACGCGGGGCCGGCTGCTCGTGGGCGTTGTGCTCTTCGTCGCCGGTTTCACCGTGGTGTTCATGGCGCTCAACATCTTCGGCGGCACGCTCGGGCGCTTCCTTCTCGAGTACCGCGACGTGCTCACGCGCGCCATGGGCGTCGTCATCATCGGCCTCGGCCTCGTGTTCGTCGGGTTCTTCGGCGTCGCGCAGCGCATCGCGCGGCCGCGCGTGCGCAGCGGCCTGGGGCTTGCCGGCGCGCCCCTGCTCGGCCTCGCGCTCGGCCTCGGCTGGGCGCCGTGCATCGGCCCCACTCTCGCGGTGATCCTCGGCATGTCTCTCGACTCCGGATCGGCCGCGCGCGGCGCGGTGCTGGGCCTGGCGTACTCGCTCGGGCTCGGCATCCCGTTCGTCCTCATCACGCTCGGGTTCGGCTGGGCGGCCCGCTCGGTCGACTTCCTCCGCCGGCACATCCGCGCCGTGAACCTCGTCGGCGGCGCACTGCTTATCGCGCTGGGCCTGCTCATGGTCACGGGCGTGTGGGGCATGCTCATGTCGCAGCTGCAGGGGGTGGTCGGCAGTGTCCCGCTCCCGCTCTGACGTGACCGCTGACGTGACAGACCCGTTGCGCCCCGACGACCACGCCGACTCCGAGCCGGCGATCGCGCAACCCGCCCTGGGCCTTGTCGGATGGCTCCGCTGGGCGTGGCGGCAGCTCACGAGCATGCGCACGGCGCTCGTGCTGCTGCTGCTGCTCGCGATCGCCGCCGTGCCCGGATCGATCTTCCCGCAGCGCAGCGCTGACCCGAACGGCGTGACGCAGTGGCAGGCAGACAATCCCGACCTGTTCCCGGTGCTCGACAGGCTGGGTCTTTTCGACGTCTACCTGTCACCGTGGTTTTCGGCGATCTACCTGCTGCTGTTCGTGTCGCTGATCGGCTGCGTCATTCCGCGCACCAAGCACCACCTCGCCGCCCTCCGCGCCCGCCCGCCGCGCACTCCCGCGCGCCTGGGCCGGCTCGCCGACCACCGCGAGGCGCTCGTCGAGCCGGCGCCCGGTCGCGACCTCGACGCCCTCGCGCGCCGCTCGGTCGAGCTCGCCGAGCGCGAGCTGAAGCGGTCCGGCTACCGGGTCGAGCGCTACGACGGCCCGGGCGACTACTCGGTGTCGGCCGAGCGCGGCTACCTGCGCGAGACGGGCAACCTGCTCTTCCACGTCGCGCTCATCGGCGTGCTCGTCGCGGTCGGGCTCGGCGGCGGCTTCACGTACACGGGCCAGCGCGTCGTCGTGGAGGGCACGACCTTCGTCAACGCGCTCACCTACTACTCGTCGTTCAACCCCGGCCGCTTCGTCGACACGGAAAGCCTTGAACCGTACGCGCTCACACTCGACCGCTTCGACGTCACGTACCAGCCGCCGGGGACGGATGGCGCCGGCCAGGCCGGCGACTTCGTGGCGAACCTCACGACGCAGACGGTCGGCGGCACGCCGCGAGAGGATGTCGTGAAGGTCAACGAGCCGCTCGCGATCGGCGCCGACCGGGTCTACCTGATGGGCAACGGCTACGCGCCGACCGTCACGATCCGCGACGCCGACGGTGAGATCGTGTTCCACGACGCTGTGCCCTTCCTGCCGCAGGACACGCGGCTCACCTCGATTGGCGTCGTCAAGGTGCCCGACGGCCTGCCCGAGCAGCTCGGCCTCGTCGGGTTCTTCTACCCGACGGCGCAGCGGCTCGACTCGGGCGCGCTGACGTCGGTGTTCCCCGACCTCGTCTACCCCGTGCTCACGTTCAACGTGTTCTCCGGCGACCTCGGCATCGACGACGGCACGCCGCGGTCGGTGTACGCCCTGGAGACGACGGGGATGACGCAACTGGCCGGCGGCGACACCGGCGTCGACGCGATCGAGCTCAAGCCGGGCGAGACCGCCGACCTGCCGAAGGGCCTCGGCACGATCACGTTCGACAACACCGCGCCGGCCGGCTCTGACGGCTACGAGCAGTCGGTGAAGCGGTTCGCGTCGCTGTCGATCCACCACGACGCGGCGGGACCGTGGGTGCTGCCGTTTGCGCTCCTCGCGCTCGGCGGCCTGCTGCTCGCGTTGTTCGTGCCGCGCCGACGCTTGTGGGTGCGGGCGGATGCCGCAGGCTCGGCGCTGCGGATCGAGTACGCCGGGCTCGCCCGCGGCGATGACCCGACCCTCGGCGCCGCCGTGGACCAGCTCGCCGCCCGGCACGCGAGCGCTCTCGACGGGGAACTGCGCTGAGGAGCGCCGAGCGTAGACTGTGGCCGTGCCCGCCTCGCTGACGCTCGACGACGTCTCGATCCTGTTCGTGTGGACAGCGATCGCGATCTACGCGCTCGCGTTCGTCGCGTACACGCTCGACCTGTCGAAGCGCTCGGTGCTCGCGGTCGCCGCGCGCGACGTCGAGGAGCGCGAGTTGGTGGGGGTGGGCGCGGGCGGGCGCAATGTAGTCGTGCTCTCGGCCTCTGAGCCTGTCGAAGGGCCGCCCCCGCGCTACGTGTGGGCGCGCATCGGCACGTCGCTGACGGTGCTGGCCCTCCTCTTCCACGTCGGCGCCGACGTGCTGCGCGGCATCGCGGCCGGGCGTGTGCCGTGGTCGAACATGTACGAGTTCTCACTCACCGGCACGATGCTCATCGTCGCGGTGTTCCTCGGGGTGCTGTTCCGCTACGACCTGCGCTTCCTCGGGGTCTTCGTGACGGGGCTCGTGCTGCTGCTGCTCGGCGGCGCCACTCTCGCGTTCTACGTCGACGTCGTGCCGCTCATGGACCCGCTGAAGTCGGTGTGGCTGGTGGTGCACGTGTTCGTGGCGTCCCTCGGCACGGCGTTCTTCGCGCTCGCGTTCGCGCTCTCGGTGCTCCAGCTCATGCAGTCCCGGCGCGAGCACCGCGTCGCGGCGGCCGTCGCGAACCCCGGCCCGCGGTTCCTGCGCACGCTGCCGACCGCCGACGCCCTCGAGTCGCTCGCGTACCGCTTCGCGATCATCGGCTTCATCTTCTGGACGTTCACGCTCATCGCGGGCTCCATCTGGGCCAACGACGCGTGGGGCCGGTACTGGGGCTTTGACACGAAGGAAGTCTGGACGTTCGTCATCTGGGTGCTCTACGCCGGCTACATCCACGCGCGCGCCACGCGCGGCTGGCGCGGCACGCGCTCGGCGTGGCTCGCGATTATCGGCTTCTCGGCCGTCATGTTCAACTTCACGATCGTGAACATGTTCTTCAAGGGCCTGCACGCCTACTCCGGCCTGAGCTGACCCGGCGCGCGCCGCGCGGGTCACGCCACGAGCGGCGTCGGCTCCAGCAGCGCGCGCGGAGACACCGTGCGGCGTCGGGCGACGGCGACCGTGGTCACGGCGAACGCGAGCGCTCCCCAGATCGCGAGGCCGGCGATGCCCGCGCCCACGCCGCCCGCCGGGGTCAGCGCGCCGACCATCGCGGAGTAGGCCGGAGCGGTCGGCAGCAGGCTCGCGAGCGAGGTGAGCGCGCCCGGCGAGGTCGACACGATCTCGGTCGCCACCGCGAGCACGCCCACGACCGCGGCGACCCAGCGGCCCGCGCCGCCGAGCACGGCCACCAGCGCTTGGTTCACAGCCGCGAACGCGACGCCGGCGAGCACGCACAGCAGGGCGAACTGCGCCCACTCCGCGACGTCGTACGAGGCGGCGGCCTGCACGACGCCTGACACGAGCGCCCCCTGCGCCGCGCCGATGGCCGCAGCGGGCCACAGCGTGCGCAACGCCAGTGCCGCCGACGGGCGACGCGAGGTCAGCGCGTCGCCCGGCACGGCGCGCAGCACGACGAACGACGCGATGCCACCGACCCACAGCGCGAGCATCGCCAGCAGCGGGATCGCCGACGCGCCGAACAGGTTCGTGCCCAGTCCTGTGGTCTTCACGGGCGAGGAGAGCACGGTGGCCAGGTTGCTCGCCGACGAGTCGTCGTGCACCGGCACCGCGTCGGCCGCCTTCGCGAGGCCGTCGGCGAGCTCGTCCGTGCCGTCGGCCAGCTCGGCCACACCGTCGGCGAGCTGGTCGGCGCCGCTGGCGAGCTCGGTCGCCCCGTCGCCGAGCTGCGCGGCGCCGGAGGACAGCTGTCGTGCGCCCCCGGCCGACTGGCCAACGCCGTCGGCGAGCAGGCCCAGTCCCGACTCCATGCTGTCGACGCTCTTGGCGGCCTTTTTCAGCCCGGCGCTGGTCTGCGACATGAGCTCGGAGATGCCGCTCGCCGTCGGCGCGGCGTAGCCGGACGCCGTGCCGGCGCTCGTCGCGGCGGCCGTCGCGTCGGCGAGCAGCTCGTTCAGCCCGGCGCACAGCGCGGGGTCGGCAGGGGCGGAGGTCGCGCAGTGCTGCTGCAGCAGGCCCCCGATGCCCTCGGCGACGCCCTTCGTGTCGCTCGCGGCCTGGGCGGCGTTTCGGGCGGTGGCTTTCGCGGCATCCTTCAGGTCTTTGTTGACGACGCCCGTGGCGGCCTCGCGCAGGCCGTCGGCGAGCTTGCCCGCGCCTGAGCCTGCCTCGCGCGTCTTGCGCGCGATCGTCTTCAGCCCGCCGGCGAGCTCGCTCGCGCCGTCGCTGAGCTCGCTCGCGCCGCTCGCGAGCTGGGTCGCCCCGTCCGGCAGCTGCGCCGCGCCGTCGGCGGCGGACTGGGCTCCGTCGGCGAGCTGCTCGGCGCCGTCTGCGGCGTCGCCGAGCCGGTCGCCGAGCGTCGAGAACCCGACGAACACGTTCTCCAGGTACGTCTCGGAGAGCGTCTGGCCGAAGACGGATGCCGCGGTCTGGGTGATCGTGGCGGTGATCGCGTCGTCGACCACGAGCGCGTCTGGCGCGGTCTCGACCTCGATGGTCGCCTGCGTCGCGGTCGTGCCGTCCTGCACGGAGGTCGCCGCCGCCGAGAAGTCGCGCGGAATCGTCACGACCGCCGCGTACCGGCCGTCGGCGAGGCCGGCTGCGGCGTCGTCGGCGTTCGAGATCGTCCAGTCGAGGTTGCTCGGCACGTCGTCCGACCCCTCGACGAGCCCGGCGGTGAGCTGCCGGCCCAGCGGCACGAGCTGGTCGTCGATCGTGACGGGCTCGTCGTCGTTGACGATGGCAGCCGACATCGCGTCAAGCCGGTCGACGGGGTTGTAGAGCGCGGCGACGAGCAGTCCGCCGATGACGACCGGCAGCAGCACGACGCCGACGATCGTCACCCACGTCACGCGGCGGGCGCCCTCGATCGCTGCGGTGATGCGGTTCATACGGTCACCTCGGTGGTGTGCTCGGTGCGCAACTCGGGCGCGGAAGGTCGGAGGATGTCGTCAATGTCGGAGAATTCGGCCGGAATGCTCCGACTTCGGCGCGATTCTCCGACATTCGGGATGCGACTGGAAAGTGTGAGCGCGTCGGCATCGTTGCGATGCGCGTCGGCGAGGAGCGCTCGAGCCGGCCCGTGTGTGGATGCCACGACGGTGAGCGGGTCGCGGGCGGACGCGGCGTCTCTCAGCGCCTCGGCAACCCGGTCTCGGTCGAGGCCGTCGAGGCCGTCGAGGCCGTCGATGGCAACGATGCGGGTGCCGCGCGCCAGCGCGCGCCGCACCTCGGCGGCCGGATCGGACACGCCGTCCAGCAGCGCGACGCCGACATGGGCGCGCACCCAGTGGCCGCGGCCGGGCAGCAGGTGTCCGCCGACGCGCAGCCTCCCCGCGCTCGGCGCGAGGCGGCCCGAGACGGCGAGCAGGAAAGCCCGCGTGGCGCGCGCGTCGCCTTGCACCAGCAGGGTGCCGCCGCGGCGCACGCGGAACGCGGCATCCTCGAAGAGCACGATGGCGCCCGTGCGGCCGCCGTCGGCGCGCACGGCGACGCCGTCTCCGGCCAGCGCGTACGCCGCGGCATCCGCCGGCCAGTCGCGCAGCGTCAGCTCGCGCTCGACGGCTTCGCCTTCGATGTCGACCTTCGGCAGCATCCGTCCGAGCACGCGGGGCAGGAACCACGCTTTCTCGCCCAGCAGCGCCATCACCGCGGGCACGAGCGTCATGCGCACGAGGAACGCGTCGATGGCGATGCCGGCCGCGAGGCCGAGCGCGATGGGCTTGAGCGACGCGTCGCCTTCGGGGACGAAAGCGGCGAACACCGCGAACATGATGATCGCGGCGGCGGTGACGACGCGAGCGGATGCCGTGTAGCCCGACCGCACGGCGGCGACCGCGGTCGCCCGGCCGCGGTCGCGCGCGTGGACGTAGTCCTCGCGCATGCGCGAGACCAGGAACACCTGGTAGTCCATCGCGAGGCCGAACAGCACGCCCATCAGGATGATCGGCATGAAGCTGATGATCGGGCCGATCTTCGTGACGTGCAGGAGGTCGGCGGCAAAGCCGTGGATGAACACCGCCGAGACGATGCCGAACGCCGCTCCGACCGACAGCAGGTAGCCGGCCGCGGCGAGAACCGGCACCCAGATCGAGCGGAACACGACCGCCAGCAGGATCAGCGAGAGCCCGACCACGAACAGCGCGAACGGCAGCAGCGCCCCGCCGAGCCGATCGGAGATGTCGATCTGCACGGCGGTGAACCCGGTGACCACGAGATCGACGCCGTACTCGTCGAGGAGGCGGTCGTGCTGGGCGCGCAGCTCGCGCACGAGCTCGGCGGTGCGCGGGTCGTCGGGGCCGGTGGTCGGGATCAGCTGCACGATGCCGGTGTCGGCGGTCTCGTTCGGGGTGGCCAGCGCCACGGTCTTCACCCCGGGCAGCTGCTCGATCTCGGCGCCGATGTCCTCCATGAGGGCGACCGGGTCGGTCGAAGTGACGATTGTGCCGGTCATGATGATGGGGCCGTTGAAGCCCGCGCCGAACCGCTCGGAGACGAGGTCGTACGCGATGCGCGCCTCGCTGGAGCGCGGCTGCATGCCGGCGTTGGGCAGCGACAGCGACAGGCTCGTCGCGGGCACGGCGGCAAGCCCCAGCCCCGCCACGACGGCCACCGTGGCGACCACGGGATGCCGAGTGACCAGGCCGACCCAGCGGCTGGCGAAGCCGGTGCGTTTCGTCTGGGGCTCGGACGAAACGCCGCGCCGCCTCCACCCGACGACCCGCCCCTTCGCGAAGCCGAGGAGGGCGGGGGTGAGAGTCAGCGCGACGAGCACCGCGAGCGCCACGGCGACGGCGGCGGCGATTCCCATCGTGGTGAGGAACGGGATGTTGGCAAACGCCAGTCCGATAAGGGCGATGAGCACCGTGACCCCGGCGAACACGACCGCCGACCCCGCGGTGCCGGTCGCCCGCGCGACGGACTCCTCCGCGTCGACGCCGGCGCGCACCTGGTCTTGATGTCGCGCCACGATGAACAGCGCGTAGTCGATGCCGACGGCGAGCCCGAGCATGATTGCCAGCAGCGGCGTGGTCGAGGACACCGTGGCGAACGCCGTCGCGACGAAGATGAGCGCGATCGCGAGCGCCACGCCGATCAGCGCGCTGGCGAGGGGGAACCACGCGATCGCGAGCGAGCGGAACGTGACGATGAGCACGAACAGCGCGATGAGCACGCCGACGGCCTCGGTCAGCGACACCGACGGCACCGACATCGCGAACAGCTCGCCGCCGATGGCGACCTGAGAGCCGGACGGCAGGGCGTCCTGCAGCTCGGTCGAGATCGTCTGCAGGTCGGTCTTGGTCTGGGCCGGGATGGTGGAGGACTGCCCCTCGAACTGCAGCCGCACGATCGCGGCCCGCTCGTCGTCGGAGACCAGCCCCGAGACGAGCTCGCTGTACGGGTCGGTGACGGCGAGCACGCCGTCGAGGTCGTCGAGCCGGTCGATGGTGGCCTCGATCTCGTCGCGGAACGCCGCCTCCATCACCGTCTGCGCGTCGGGGGCGACGATGACGAACTGCGCGCTCGTGCCGCTTGCCTGCGGAAAACTGCGGCCGAGCTGGTCGAGCCCCGCCTCCGACTCGGTGCCGGGGATCGAGAACGTGTTGTCGGTTCCCTGCGCGAAGACGGCGACGCCGCCGCCGGCGATGCCGAGCAGCAGGATCCACGCCACGAGCACGCGCCAGGGATGGCGGTACGACCAGCGGCCGAGCGAGAAAAGGAGAGTGGACACGATGCCTCCGCGAGAAAAATCTCAATACACTGATGTATCCAATACAGCAATGTATCCTAGTCGGGTGACAAATGCACCACCGGTCCGCGGACGAGAGCGCACGCGCGCGCTCCTCCTCGACGCCGCGCAGGAGGTGTTCGGCGAGGTCGGGATGGATGCCGCCTCCGTCGAGCTGATCTGCGAGCGCGCCGGGTTCACCCGAGGGGCCTTCTACTCGAACTTCGAGTCGAAAGAGGAGCTGTTCTTCGCGCTCATCTCACAGCTCGCGCAGAACAAGATGGATGCCGTGGCCGGCCGCGCGCGCGAGCTCGCCGCGTCGAGCCTCGACGACCTCTCGGCGGCTGTGCGCTTCGTCGCGGGCTCGTCGCTGGACGGCGACCTCGAGCCGCGGCTGATCAGCGAGATGCGCACGCAGGCGCTGCGCGACCCGCGGCTGGGCGAGGCGTTCCTGGCCTGGCAGGACGCGATGCGCGAGCGGATCATCGAGATCATCGAGCACGTGGCCGACGCCTACGGGCTGCGTGTGCGCATGCCGATCGACTCGGCCGCGCAACTGTTGATCGATGTCTCGGAAGACACGTGCATGCGCGCGACCCTCGAGGGGTGCTCGGCGGCCGAGGTCAACGAGCGCCTCAACGCGCGGCTGGCCGAGCTCGCCGCCGTGCTGGTGGAGCCCGCTACGACCCCGTGAGCAACGCGTGGCAGCGCGCCAGCCGTGCGAGCCACCAGTCGCGCCGCTGGTCGGAGGCCGCGTGCTCGTCGACCCGGGCCGGGTCAGGCTCCACTCGGCCGGCCGCGACTTCGCCGGCGACCGGCTGCAGCGGCCGGTCGCACACGTCGGCGGCGAACAGCGACGCCGTGCCCAGCCCGCAGTCGTAGTCGAGCTCGGGCAGCGCCGCGGCCAGCGCGACCCCCATCGACAGCCCGACCGAGGTGTCCAGCGCGCTGGAGACGACCGCCGGCAGCCTCGCCTCCGCGGCGAGGGCGAGCGCGCGGCGCACGCCTCCCAGCGGCTGCGCCTTGAGCACGAGCAGGTCGGCCGCGCCCGCGCGGGCGACCGCGAGCGGGTCGGCCGCCTTGCGCACGCTCTCGTCCGCCGCGATCGGGATGCCCATGTGCGCGACGCGGCGGCGCAGCTCGGCGAGCTCGCCGAGCTGCGCGCACGGCTGCTCGACGTACTCCAG
>NZ_JASGEC010000014.1:0-10298 GCF_047606685.1 Microbacterium sp. | reverse complement strand
GGGGCCGCCGCCGCCCGGACCGCCGCCTCCGAACTCGCCGGAGCCGGCCGTCGCCGTGGCCGCCTCCGCGCCGTCGACGGTGATGGTGTACTCGGCGTCGGCGGCCACGGCCGGGTCGCTCACGAACACCGAGCCGAAGTCTGCCGCCGCGGTGAACGAGGCGACGACCTCGCCAGACTCGTCGACGACCTCGACGGTGGCGCCGGCTGCTCCCGAGACGGTGGCGGACACCCAGGACTGCGAGCCGGCGGGCTCCTTCATGACGGTGCCCCCGACGGTCAGCGTGCCGCCGTCGACAGTGATCGCGCCGTTCGCGTCGACCGCGCCCTCGCCGCCGCCGGTCGGGCCGAAGGCCGAGACGGCGCCGCCGGAGACGGTGATCGAGCCGTTCGAGTCCAGCGCGTCGCCTTCGCCGACCACGCGCACCGTGCCGCTGGAGACGACGAGCGTCTCGCCCGTGTCGGCCTCGTTCGGTTTTCCGCCATCGCCCGTCGACTCGGAGTTGCCGGCGGCGTTGATGCCGTCATCGCTCGCGGTGACATCCACCGTCCCTCCGGAGATCGCGACGTCCACGGCCTCCAGGCCCTCCACCGCCTCTGTGACGGTGACTTCGCCCGCGCGGATCTCCAGCGTCTGCTCGGCGTGCACGCCGTCGTCGCCGGAGACGATCGTCACGGCGCCGCCGCCGATGCCGACGGATCCGTCGGAGTGCACCGCGTCGTCGGCGGCGTCGATGGCGAGCTCGCCATCGTCGATCGCGACCACGGCGCCCGCGGCGACTCCCTTCGGCGACTCGTCGGACGCGGTGGCATCCGTCCCCGCGGTGATGTCCATCGTGCCGCCGGTGACCACCGCGTCGGTGGCCGCGGCCAGGCCGTCGTCGGCGCTGGTGAGGGTGAGCTCGCCGCCGGAGATCCAGATGTAGCCCTGCGCCGCATCCTCGTCCTGATCGCTCTTGAGCGCGTCGCCGCCCGCGTCGACAACGATCGTGCCGCCTTCCACGACGAGCGCGTCCTTGCCGCGCAGTCCGTCGTCGGCGGCGTCGATCGTGATCTCGCCGGAGAGGATGACGAGATCGTCGGTGCTGGCGATGCCGTCGTTGCCGTTGCCCGACACGTCGAGCGAGCCGGTCCCGGTGACGGTCAGGTCGGCGTCCGCGTACACGGCCGCGTTGGCGTCCGCGTCGTCGGCGTAAGAGGAGGCGTCCGACAGGGTGTTCGCGCCCTCCACGGCGATCACCACGTCGTCGGCGGTGGTGACGGTGATGGCGGGGGAGTCGGATGCCGTGATGGTCGCCTCGTCGAGCACGAGCACGACTTGCGCGTCGTCGGGCGCGGCGACCACGACCTGGCCGTCCAGCGATCCGGACAGCCGGTACACGCCTGCGGCGGTGATCGTGACCGTCGACCCGTCGACCGTGACATCGTCGGAGTCGGATGCCGCCGACGAGCCGTTCAGCGCGATGTCGACAGCGTCGGCCTCCGACCACGCGTCGTCGTCGACGACGGTGGCCTCGGTGTTGGCGGCGAGCACCGCGTCGGCGCGCAGGTCGGAGTCGGTCGCGAGGGCAGTCGAGGTCCCGCCGCCGGCTGTGTTGGCGCAGCCGGCCAGCACGAGCCCGGTGAGCGCGAGCGGGACGGCCGCGATGGTCAGGCGGCGGCGGAGCACGGCGCCTCCTCGAGACCGGCGGTGGCCGGGACGGCATGGGTGGGTGAGAACGGGCCGCGCAGCAGGCGCGCCCAACGATTGCGGGGAAGCCGCGGATACAGGGCGGCGAGCCCGGTCGCGTACTTGCTGACAGCGGTCGGTCGATGCCCTGAGCGCCACAGCAGCCGGTCGATGTCCGACGCTGTCGACGGCGACTTGGTCTCGATGATCGCGACGTTCGGCAGGGTGAAGCCGACGCCGTCCGCGCCGAGCCAGGTCAGGTGGGTGTCGATGGTGGCCCGCGCCGCGCCGTTCGGCGCGAGGAGCGTGGCTCGGCGGTACCGAGTCGTCAGGGTCGCGTCGAGGCGGTCGGCGTGCCCCGCCCCGATGCCGACGGACTCGAGCGCGGCATCGACCTCCTCGCGCGCTCGCGGGGTGAGCAGCGCGCGCTCGGCCACGGCGTACGGGTCGCGCTCCTTGATGGTCTTCCCGCGCGCGCCCCGCGTCTTCAGCTCGAGATAGGCGGCGTCGGTGTCGACATAGGTGCGCGTGCGCAGCTTGAAGCGGCGGCGGCGCGGCCGGGCCGCCAAGTGGAAGCTCAGCAGCTCGGGGGTGTCGAAGTACACCGACTCGTAGCGGAAGTCGCGGTCGCCGTCGATCTCCAGCACCCGCGTGCGCGGGTCGAGCACGGCGAGCAGTTCGTCGATGCGGGCGCGGGGGACGACATACTTGCGGTCGACGCGCGCGAGCAGCGACGCGCCGGCGACAAGCTCGTCCAGGCTCACGGCGTCGAAGTCGCGCAGGGCGCTCATGACGCCACCCCCGCTCGCTCGGCGATGCGCGCGGTCGCGATGCTGCGCGTGGCGACCCGGTAGCGGACATCCACCAGCGTCGTGTCGTTGACGAGGTCGAGCTCTTGGACGCTCAGCGAGGTGACCTCCGCGCCGAGGGTCTCGGCGAGCGCCTCGCGCAGCTCGCCCTCGTCGCAGAACGCGCGGTCCAGGCGCACGATCTGGTGGCGGCTGCGAGAGAGCAGGGCGGGATGGTCGGCGGCCCACATCACCACGAGGATGAGGGCGATGAGCGCGGTCGCCGGCCACGGGTCGGTCTGCGGCAGCCCGGCGATCAGCCCGATCGCGAGCGCCGCGAAGTAGTAGGCGACCTCGCGCTGGGAGATTTCCGACGAGCGCAGCCGGATGATGGACAGCACGCCGAACAGGCCCAGTCCGAGCCCCAGCGCCACCTCGGCTGTGCCGAGCACCGTCGACACCGCCAGCACGCCGATGTTCACCCCGAGGAAGGCGACCAGGAGGTCGCGGCGGTGGTGGCGGCGGTAGTAGAGGGCGAGGCTCAGGATGAGCGCGGCGGTCACGTCGATGCCGATGAGGATGAGCGCGGTGGTGGTCATGGCTGCCTTCCAGGAGATGTCGTTGCATCCATTCGACGGGCCGACGCTATGCGCTCGCTATGACAGGCGTCGGCGCCGGGTACGAGTCCTGGTTCGGCCCCGGCTCCGAAGACGATGCTGCGCTGCACGCTGTAGCTCGTGACGAACAGCACGGCCTCGGTGGCGATCTTCGCGGCGACCAGCGGGAGCCCCATCTCGGTGAGCGCGGTGAGCCACACGATGTTCGACGCGAGCAGCGCGATAGCGAGAGCCGCGTAGCGGACCGCCTGCCCGACGGTGCGTCCGCCGTCGGCGTGGAAGACCAGGCGCCGGTTCACCGCGAAGTTGACCGACGCGCTGAGGATCCGCGCCGCGATGATCGACGGGACGAGCAGGCCGGTGAGCGCCGTGAGCACGAGGAGGGCGATCGTGTCGACCGCGAACGCGAGCAGCGACGATCCGGCGAACCGCACGAGCGGGACCGCGACCCGCAGCGAGTCGACGACAGGTCGGAAGTGGCTCGAGGCGTTCCCCTCCACGTAGACGGTCTGGATCGGCACCTCGCGCGTGGCGAGGCCTGCGCGCCGGCACCGCAGCAGCACGTTCTGCTCGTACTCGAACCTCTCGCCGGGCTGCTCCCGCGCCCACGCGACCGCGCTGGCCGAGATGCCGCGCAGCCCGGTCTGGGTGTCGGACAGCTGCCAGCCCGCCGCCAGGCGGAACAGGCCGCGGGCGATACCGTTGCCGACGCGGCTGCGCAGCGGCACGGCGCCTGCGAACCGACGGCAGCCGAGGACCAGCGACGGATGCCCGCTCGCCGCGTCGTCGCGGATCGCGCGGGCGACGCGGAGGATATCGTGCACGGTGTGCTGGCCGTCGGCGTCGGCGGTCACGACATCCTCTCCCGGGCGGGCGGCCAGCGCGTAGGCGAGGCCCGTCTTCAACGCTGCCCCCTTGCCCCGGTTGCGCTCGTGCCGCAGCACGGTGGCGCCGGTGGCCGCCACCGTGTCGAACACGGCGGCGTAGGCGGGTCCGCTGCCGTCGTCGACCACGACAACTTCCGCATCCGCGTCGGCCTGCAGGTCTGCGGCCAGCTGCACCAGCCCGGGCCCGGGCTCGTAGGCGGGGATCAGCACGATCACGATGTCACCCCGCGATGTAGAGGATGTCGCTCGTCCCGCGCTCGCCGCCGTTGGACGGCTGGTTGACGAGGTCGCCGTTGAAGTACATCGTGGACGATCCGCCCCCGTCGAGGTTGTACGCGGTCGTGGCGCCCAGGCCGACCATGATGTCGGCGAGCTCGGTCAGGGTGACTCCCTCGCTGTAGCCGGACTGCCGGCCGTCCACAACGACGAACACAAGGTGGTTGTCGTCGATGACGCCGACCGCGGTGCGCGGCTGGTCGCCCTGGATCGAGTGGTTGCCGAAGTTGGTGTCGATCTCGACATCCTCGATGCCGGCGACCACCGCGCCGTCCTCCACGATCGCAGGTCCGAAGCTCAGGGTGTTCCACGCGCCGTCGGCGACGAGCTCGTCCGCGCTGGTCGCGGTCTCGTCGTACACCTCCACGCTCCCGTCGGTGTAGAACACCAAGCCGTCGCGGGCCGGCTCGTCGCGGTAGACGACGCCGTTGCGGATCACGATGCCGGTGTCGCGGAAGCCGTAGTAGTCGCCGTTGACGGCGAACACCGCGTCGTTGTCGGCGGCGATCTCGCTGGTGCGCTCGGTGATGTTCTCCCCGAACTGGTCCTTGGCGAACGCGCTGCGCAGCGCGGTGGCGTCCGACAGCGTGACGTCTGCCACGTAGTAGGTCACGGTGTCGTCTCCGGAGCCCGTGGTGACGGTCGAGATCTCCACCGACGTGCTGCCGTCGCTGAACGAGTCGTCGGTGAGCACGCTCTCCTCGCTCGTGGCGGCAGTCTCCTCTTCATCGGCGGTGGCCGCCTGCTCGACCGTGGAGTGCTCGGCCTCGTAGGCGGAGACGTCCTCCACTTCGACGTGCTCGACGAGGAACCGTTCCGCTGCCCAGACGGCGGCGCCGCCCGCCGACAGGGTCACCATCATCACGCTGGCGAGGAGAATGGCCTTGGGGCGTCGTCTGCGAGTCGAGTCCATGCTTCATGGGTACCCGCCGTGCCCGTGACCGCCCTCGGCCCGGCTTAAGCGGCGGTTGTGGATTCCGTGCCCGTGTCACGTGGAATACGTTTGATTTCGCCGCCGTTACAATCGGTGATTCTCAGCCATCCCCGAGCCCGGGGGGTTAGATTGGCAAAAACGAGTGGAGTACTGTTGTCCACCCGAGACAAGGCACAGATCGCACGTGAGGAGGGGACCCGCATGATCTTGGTTCGTCAAGAGATCGGGGATGTTCTGCGGGATCTCCGCCTGCAGAAGGGGCGCACGCTGCGCCAGGTCGCCGGTCGCGCGAGCGTCGCCCTCGGCTATCTCAGCGAGGTCGAGCGCGGCCAGAAGGAGGCGTCGAGCGAGATCCTCGCCTCGGTCGCCGAAGCGCTCGACGTGCCGATCTCCACCATCATGCGCGAGGTGGGCGAGCGCATCGCGGTGCTCGAAGGCATCCAGCCGTTCCCCGATGTCGTTCCGGACGACCTTGTGGCGTCGGTCGATGTCGAGCTCTCGCTGCGCTGACTGTTGCGCCGTTCCGAGTTCCAGCGCGCCGTCGAGCACGAGTTCGGCCGGCGGGGCGACTCCCTGGTCGCCGACCTCACGCTGACAGCACTCGGGCACCGCACTGCCGCCGAGGCACTCGACGCGGGGGAGCCGGCGCGCGACGTGTGGCTCGCGCTGTGCGCCCAGACGGATGTTCCGCACGAGCGCCGGCACGGTGTCGGGCGTCTTGAGTCGCGCCGCAATTGACATTCCCTTGCGGCGTGTCGCTCTCGAACGTGCGTTCTAACGCGGCGTAGGCTGCTGCACAAGAGGTGTCGAGGAAGCGTCTGTCCACAGATTCCGCGGAAACCGACCGGATGTCGGAAGCCCGTCGTAGCGTGAACGGCGTCACAGAACACCTCACGCCTTGTCGCAGCATCCGATTCACACGAGGAGGAGCGCGACAGCCTATAGGCGGCGGAACGCGAGCAAAAGGAGCACGCCATGCCATCACCCGCTGATCGCGAGAAGGCCCTCGACACGGCCCTCGCCCAGATCGACCGGCAGTTCGGGAAGGGCTCGGTCATGCGGCTGGGCAGCGACGAGCGCGCCCCGGTCGAGGTCATCCCGACGGGCTCGATCGCCCTCGACGTCGCCCTCGGCGTCGGCGGACTGCCTCGCGGCCGCATCGTGGAGATCTACGGCCCTGAGTCGTCCGGAAAGACCACGCTCACACTTCACGCGATCGCGAACGTGCAGCGCGCGGGCGGCATTGCCGCGTTCATCGACGCCGAGCACGCGCTCGACCCCGAGTACGCGCAGAAGCTCGGCGTCGACATCGACTCGCTGCTGGTCTCGCAGCCCGACACCGGCGAGCAGGCGCTCGAGATCGCCGACATGCTCATCCGCTCCGGCGCCATCGACCTCGTCGTCATCGACTCGGTCGCCGCGCTCGTGCCGAAGGCCGAGATCGAGGGCGAGATGGGCGACTCGCACGTCGGCCTGCAGGCCCGGCTCATGTCGCAGGCGCTGCGCAAGCTCACCGGCGGCCTGAACCAGACGAAGACCACGGCGATCTTCATCAACCAGCTGCGCGAGAAGATCGGCGTCTTCTTCGGCTCGCCCGAGACGACGGCGGGCGGCAAGGCGCTCAAGTTCTACGCGTCGGTGCGCCTCGACATCCGTCGCATCGAGACCCTCAAGGACGGAACGGATGCCGTCGGCAACCGCACTCGTGTGAAGGTCGTGAAGAACAAGATGGCGCCGCCGTTCAAGCAGGCCGAGTTCGACATCCTGTACGGCACCGGCATCTCCCGCGAGGGCAGTCTCATCGACTTCGGCGTCGAGCACGGCATCGTGAAGAAGTCGGGTGCGTGGTACACCTACGACGGCGAGCAGCTGGGGCAGGGCAAAGAGAACGCGCGCAACTTCCTCATCAAGAACGACGACGTCGCCGCCGAGATCGAGTCCAAGATCAAGTCCAAGCTCGGCATCGGCGTGCCGACCGAGGCGTCGATCGCCGACGAGCTGGCCGCGCGTCGTCCCGCGTGACATGACTGAGCAGCGCGGGAATGGCGGGCTCGCGCCCGTCATCCCCCTGTTCGGCCAGTCGGCCCCTGGGCTTGCCCCAGCCCCTGGGCTTGTCCCGGCCCCTGAGCTTGTCGAAGGGCCGCCAGCGTGGCACTCGGCCTGGGACGACGAAGACAGCTTCGACGGCGACGAAGTGGGTCACGACGAGTGCGGCGCGATCGAGCGTGAGATCGCCGAGCGCAACCTGCTCAAACGCCTGCGCACGCGGCAGCTGTCGGTCGCCGAGGCGCGGCGACTCGTCGCCGAGCGCGATCTCGCGCCCGACGATGTCGAGTCTCTGCTCGGGGCCTTCTGCCGGCGTGGCTACCTCGACGACGCGCGGCTGGCCGAGCAGCTTGTGCACACGGCGATCGATCGGCGGGCCCAGGGGCGCACGGCCATCGCGCGCACACTCACCATGCGCGGCATCCCGCGCGACATCGCGGATGCCGCGCTCATCGGGCTGCCCGACGACGACGCGGAGCGCGCTCTCGAGTTCGCCCGCGGAAAGGCGAGGAGCATGGCAGGCCTTGATCGAGCCACGGCGGAGCGCCGGCTCGCCGGCCAGCTCGCCCGCCGTGGCTTCGGCGCTGTCGCCCTCTCCGTTGCCCGGCAGGCACTCGACGAGCCCTCCCGCGGGGCCGGCGCGCGCTCCGTGCGGTTCGAGTGACGAGCGCCGACGTCATCGCCCGGGCGGCCCGCCGCCGGCTCCGCTCTGCGGTCCGCTGCGTTGCGAGTCCCCGAGGTCGCTGAGGCTTGACGACGTGCTGCTGCTGCTGTCCGACGTGATGGGCAGCGTCAGATCGGCAAGCACGACCGTGTCGCCGGCTTCGATTCCGCTGGCGATCTCTGTGCGCTCCGTGCCGATCGCGCCCAACTCGACGGGCGTCGCGACGACCTCGCCACCCGTCAGCACCTGGACAGTGGCCTGGGAGCCCGCTACCGTCACCGCGGAGGTCGGCACCGTCAGCACGTCGTCGACGGAGGCCAGCGCCACTGTCGCGTCGGCGGTGGCGCCGACGCGGATCACGTCGTCGTCATCGGCGTCGAGGGCAAGTGTGACGGTGTAGGCGGGAGTCGCCGTCGACGACACATCCAGCACGCCGATCGATGCCACCGTGGCCGTGTAGTCCGACCCGAGGGCGGGCAGCGCGACATCGGCGGACTGGCCGACCGAGACGCTCTCGATCCGCGCCAGCGGAACGGTCGCTTCCACGATGTATCCGCCCGATCCCTGCACCGTGACGACCGCGGTGTCGGAGCCGGCCGAAACGCTGTCGTCAGGGGCAATCCCCACAGACACCACTGTTCCCGAGACGGGACTGTTCAGTGTGGCCAGGGCCAGGTCTTGCTTGGCGATGGCCAGCTCAGCCTTGGCGAGATCGATCTGCGCGCGGTCGGCGAGAATCGTCTCCGACGTGATGGTGGCGTCCTGGGACGACGTCCCGCTGGAGCCGCCGGAGTCGTCCTGGGCGGTGGAGACCGTTGACGCTGTGACGATGGTCAGGCCGGACCCGGTCGAGGAAGGCAACGAGCTCGTCGTGGTCGACGTGCTCGCGAGCGCGTCCGCGACAGCTTGCCGCAGTGCCGTGACGGCGCTGTCCAAAGCGGTCGCCTTGTCGTTGAGCGCGGCCTGCTCGCTCGCCGTCTGCTGCTGCTTGTCTGCGGCGTCGGCGATCGCGGCCTGGCAATCGGCGAGCGCCGCCTGCGTGTCGGCGAGGTCGTCGCCGGCGCTCTCGTCGTCCTCCACTGTCGCGTTCATGAACGGCGCGCAGAGCTCGTCTGCGAGGGTGGCCGCCTCGCTCGACGCCTCCTGCGCCGCCACGGCCGCCTCGTACTGCGCGAGCAGGGCGGACTGCGCGTCGGCCACATCTTGCGACGCATCCTCCACGGCGGCGTCCGAGTCGTCCGAGTCCTCGGAGGAGTCCGACTCGTCCGAGTCGTCCGAGTCCTCGGTGGAGTCCGAGTCCTCGGAGGAGTCTGAGTCCTCCGCGCTCTCGGAGTCGTCGCTGTCGCTGTCCGCCGAGTCCGTCTTGCTCCGACTCGACTTCGATCCGCTGCTTCCCGAGCTCTTGCTGCTGCTCCCGCCGCTCGAGCTCGACGTTGTCGACGACCCGCTGCTCTGCGTGGTCAGGTCGTCCTCCAGCTGCTGCTTGGCCTGGGCCAGCGCGTCTCGCGCGTCTGCCACGGCAGAAGCGAGATCGGTGGTGTCCAGCGTCGCGAGAGGATCGCCGGCGTCGACCTGGTCGCCGAGCTCCACGAGCACTTCGTCGACGGTGCCGGACACCTGGAATGCGGCGTCCGCGCTGGTGCTGGACGACACCTGGCCCGTCAGCGACAGCGTTTCGGCCACCGTGCCCTGCTCGGCGGTCGCGGTGCGGTAACGGCTGCCGTCGTCACCGCTCGCGGAGAGCGCGGTGGCGGTCACGCCGCCGAGCGCCACCACCGTCGCGGTCGCCAGCGCGATGAGCTTGCCGCGGCGGGTGCTCAGCAGCGTCCGTGCGGTGCCCGCCCCGCGGGCGAAGGCCGCGCGGACGCGTCCGGCGGCCTTCGCATCCGAGTCAGGAGTCATTCGAGTCGCCCTGGCCGCTCTGGTCGCCACCGCCCTGGCCGCCGTCGCCGCCCTGGCCGCCGCCGGGGCCCTGGCCGCCTTCGGGGCGGCCGGAGCCGGTGCTGCACTCGCCCTCGTCATCCGGATCGGAGAGAGTGAGGGATGTCGCGTCGTAGCCGCCCGTCTCGTCGGCGGTGCCCATCGCGGTCACGCACAGGCCCTTCTCGATGTCGTCGGCGGTGGCATCCACCGTGGCCGTCACGACGGTGTCGGAGTCGATCGCGACCTCGGTGGACGACGTGCTGTCGTCCTGCGCGGTGGCCTCCACGGTCAGCGACGTCTCGGTCACGGCCGTGACCTTGCCGACCGTGCGCTGGCCTCCTCCGCCCGGAGCGCCACTGGGCGCCGTTCCGTCCGGAGCGCCGCTGGGCGCCGCGCCGTCGGGAGCGCCGGACGGCATGCCGCCGCCAGACGGGGGCTGCCCGCCGTCGGACCCGCCTCCTTCGGGGGCGCTGCCGCCCCCGCCGGGCGCCCCGC
>NZ_JASGEC010000013.1:0-14486 GCF_047606685.1 Microbacterium sp. | reverse complement strand
CGGGCTTGCGCCGACGCGAGGTGACCGGGCCGCCGGTGCCGTAGCCGACGAGCACCGCGCCGCCGGCGTCAGGCTCCGGCGCCGCCGCGGGGGCGCCGGAGCCTGACGCCGGCGGCGCGGTGCTCGTCGGCTACGGCACCGGCGGCCCGGTCACCTCGCGTCGGCGCAAGCCCGCCGAGCGGCCGGTCGCCGCCTCGGTGGGCGTGGTCGCCAAGCCTCCGATCCGCAAGCTCGCCCGCGACCTCGGCATCGACTTGGCCGCCGTCACGCCGAGCGGCCCGGCCGGCGAGGTCACCCGCGAGGACGTCATGAAGCACGCGTCGCAGGCGAGCGTGTTCCGCAACATCGAGACGCCCGAGTGGGGGGACGTGCGCGAGGAGACCATCCCGGTCGCGCCGGAGGTCGCGGCATCCGCCGTCGCTCCCGTCATCGCAGACGGCCCGTCACGGCTCGCGGCAGGCGCCGCCCTCCCCGCCCCGGCTCCCGACGCCGCCGGGCGCGAGGAGACCATCCCGGTCAAGGGCGTGCGCAAGGCCACGGCGTCGGCGATGGTCGGCTCGGCCTACAGCGCCCCGCACGTGTCGGTGTGGACCGACGTCGACGCGAGCCGCACGATGGAGCTCGTCAAGCGACTGAAGGCGTCGGCCGACTTCGCCGACGTCAAGGTGTCGCCGCTGCTCATCATGGCGCGGGCCGTGATCTGGGCCGCCCGGCGCACGCCGATGGTGAACGCGGCGTGGGTGGAGACCGACGCGGGCGCGGAGATCCGCGTGCGGCGGTTCGTGAACCTCGGCATCGCGGCCGCGACGCCGCGCGGCCTGCTCGTGCCCAACATCAAAGACGCGCACACGCTCAACACGCGCGAACTCGCCAAGGCGCTCGAGCGGCTCACGCTCACGGCGCGCGAGGGCAAGACGACGCCCGCCGACCAGCAGGACGGCACGATAACGATCACCAACATCGGCGTGTTCGGAATGGATGCCGGCACGCCCATCATCAATCCGGGGGAGGCGGGCATCGTCGCGATGGGCGCGATCCGCCAGAAGCCGTGGGTGGTCGACGGCGAGGTGCGGCCGCGCTGGGTGACGACAGTCTCGGGGTCGTTCGACCACCGCGTGATCGACGGCGACGGCATGTCCCGCTTCATCGCCGACGTGGCCGCCGTGCTCGAAGAGCCCGCTCTGCTGCTGGATTGACAGCGGTCCGCGCTCGTTCGGCATCGCGGCCGGGCACTGACTTGAGAACGATTATCAGTAGCGTTAGAGTGGGGGAGTGAAGCGTTCACCCATCATTCCCGCGTTCGTCGCGGCATCCACTCTCGCCCTCGCCGGCTGCGCCGGCGCTTCTTCGGCCACACCCTCGTCAACCTCCGCGGACGACCGCCCGGTGGTCGTCGCGTCGACCAGCGTCTACGGGCAGATTGCCGAGGAGATCGGGGGGGATGCGGTCCAGGTCGTCTCGATCGTGTCGTCCACGTCTCAGGACCCGCACGAGTTCGAGCCCAGCGCGCAAGACCAGCTCACCGTCGCGGACGCCGATCTCATCATCGAGAACGGCGGCGGCTACGACGCGTTCGTCGACGCGCTGATCGAGTCGACCGGCAGCAGCGCGCACGTGCTCACGGCCGCGGAGTTCTCAGACGCCTGGCCGGGCGAGGACGGCGAGGAGCACGAGCACGCCGACGAGGACGCCGACGAAGACCACGCCGGCCACGACCACATCGAGGGCTTCAACGAGCACGTCTGGTACGACCCCGACACGATCGAGCACGTCGCGGAGGGGATCGCCGAGGAGCTCGGCGAGCTCGTGCCGGCCGACGCGGCGACGTTCACCGCGAACGCCGAGGCGTTCGTCGCCCAGATCGAGACCCTCGAGACCGCGCTCGGCGCGATCGAGGCCGACCACAAGGGCGCGAAGGTGTTCGTCACCGAGCCCGTGCCGGTCTACCTGATCGAGGCGGCGGGATTGGAGAACGTCACGCCCGCCGAGTTCAGCGAGGCCGTCGAGGAGGGCCAGGACGTGCCGCCGGCGACGCTGCTGGAAGCGACCGAGCTCATCAAGAGCGGCGGCGTGGATGTCGTCATCCAGAACACCCAGACCGGCGGCGCCGAGACCACCCAGGTCGTCGACGAGGCGGAGGGCCTCGGCATTCCGGTCATCGCGTTCTCCGAGACGCTCCCCGAGGGGCAGACTTACATCTCGTGGATGCAGGACAACATCGACGCGCTCGCGGAGGCGCTGGCCCCGTGACCGGAGCGGGCCCCCGCCCGCTCGAGATTCGCGGAGCCGCACTCCGCCGCGACGGCCGAGCGCTGTGGGCCGGGCTCGACCTGTCCGTCGAGCCCGGCGAGCTCGTCGCCGTGCTGGGCCCGAGCGGCGCGGGCAAGACGACCCTGCTCCGCGCGATCCTCGGCCTCGAGCCGCTCAGCGCGGGAACGATCAGCGCCCTCGGCGAGCCGGTGCGCCGGCGCGGCAACCGCCGTGTCGGCTACGTGCCGCAGCAACGGCCGCTGCCTCCGGAGACTGCCCTGCGGGGGAGGGATGTCGTGATGCTCGGCGTCGACGGGCACCGGTTCGGGCTCCCGATCCCCCGCCGCGCCGACCGCCGCCGCGCCGCCGCGCTCATCGACGAGGTCGGCGCCTCCGCTTTCGCGGACCGCGCGGTCGGCGTGCTCTCCGGCGGAGAGCAGCAGCGGCTGCGCATCGGCCAGGCGCTCGCCGACGACCCAAAGCTGCTGCTGTGCGACGAGCCGCTGACGAGCCTCGACCTCGCCAACCAGCGCGCCGTGATCGGGCTCATCGACCGGCACCGCCGCGAGGCGGGCGCGGGGGTGCTCCTGGTCACCCACGACATCAATCCGGTGCTCGGCGTGGTCGACCGCATCCTCTACCTCGCGAACGGCCGATTCACGCTGGGCGAGCCCGATGACGTGCTGAACTCGCGGGTGCTCACCGACCTGTACGGCGTGCCGGTGTACGTGCTGCGCGCCGGAGACCGGCTCGTGGTCGTCGGCGCGCCGGACGCCGAGGCATCCCACCACCACCACGACGGGGGGCCGGCGTGAACTGGCCCGACATCGCCGACGCGCTGTTCGGCGGGGCGTCCCGCTACGGCGACATCCTCGCACTCGTCTCCAACTCGGTGTGGGCCGGCGCCGTGCTCGGCCTCGTCGGCGGGCTCATCGGCGTGTTCGTGATGCAGCGCGACATGGCCTTCGCGGTGCACGGCATCAGCGAGATGTCCTTCGCCGGTGCCGCGCTCGCGCTGCTGGTGGGATGGGATGTCGTGGCCGGCTCGATCGGCGGATCGCTCGTGGCCGCGGCGGCGATCGGCCTCCTCGGCGCGAGGGCTCGCGACCGCAACTCGGTGATCGGCGTGCTCATGCCGTTCGGCCTGGGGCTGGGCATCCTCTTCCTGTCGCTGTACAGCGGGCGAAGCGCCAACCGCTTCAGCCTGCTGACCGGCCAGATCGTGTCGGTGCAAAGCGAGCAGCTGGGGCTTCTCGTCGTGATCGGCGCGATCGTGCTGGTGGCGCTGCTGCTGGTGTGGCGGCCCCTGCGCTTCGACTCGCTCGATCCGCAGGCGGCGGCGGCGCGCGGCGTGCCGACGACGGCGATCTCGCTCGGGTTCATGCTCCTGCTCGGGCTCGTCGTGGCCGTCGCGGTGCACATCATCGGCGCCCTGCTGGTGATGGCGCTGCTGGTGACCCCGGCCGCCGCCGCGATGCGCATCGCCAGCGGCCCGCTCGCCGTTCCGGCGCTGGCAGCGGCGTTCGGCGTGGTCTCGGCAGTCGGCGGCATCCTGCTCGCGATCGCCGGCAGCCTGCCCGTGAGCCCCTACATCACGACGATCTCATTCGTCGTCTACCTCGTGTGCCGGGCGATCGGCTCCCGCCGCGGACGCGTCGAGCGCGCCCGCGCGTGAGTCGATCCGAAGCGCTCTCGCGTAATAGAGCACGCCGGGGGCTGTCTCTTGGGTGAGCAGTCGGCACGGCCGCCGGCTGCGCAGTTGCCACTGGGGAGTCCGAATGCCGCGCCCGCGACCTGAATGCACAGGCCCTAGCTCTGTGATTAATTGTTCCTGTAGAAAGGACTAATCCTCGTGGCTGACTATGGCAACGAGCGGTCCGACGGCGCCAATGTCGGGAGCGGAGAGCAACCCGAGGTGCCCTCTGAGGAGAGCGGGATGCTGGACATCACCCCGGCCGGCGGTCGATCCAGGCCCGCCCTGCCGGCTGTGGAGGCGGGGGGACGCGAACCCGACAGGATCGCCTCGGCGGCGATCGCGGGCATCGTGGACCGGCCGCGCCTCTACCAGATCCTTGACGCGCCGCTTGTTCGGATCTGCGTCGTGCAGGGCCCGAGCGGAAGCGGCAAGACGACGCTCCTGCGCGGGTGGATCGCCCAGAAGGGCCCCGAGCCGCGGGTCCTGTGGACGTCGATCTCGGCGGGTGTCCGCGGCCGGCAGACGTTCTGGCAGCACGTCGCGGCCAGCGCGGTGCGCCTGGGCGGGTTGTCCGACGACGAGACCGCGCGCATGCGGGCCCAGTTGGGCGCGGCAGTCGACCCGGTGCACATCGCGACCGCATTGCTGGCCGACGCGGGGCCGGTCGTGCTCGCGTTCGACGCGTACGAGCACCTCGACGACGCGATGGGCGAGGTCGACCAAGACCTGGCCCGGCTTGTGGACGCGTTGCCCGACCTGCGGATCATGCTCACGACCCGCAGCGCGACCGCGCTGGCCGACCACGACGTCTCCGGCGGGGTCGTGCGGGTCGTCACGCTCGCCGACCTCGCGTTGACCTCTGACGAAGTGGGCGCTCTCATCTCCGCCCAGACCGGGATGGAGGACCCTCGCCTCGCACGCAACGTGGCGAGGGCCACGCGCGGGTTCCCGCTCACCGTGCGCGCCGTCGTGCTCGCGCTGTCGCAGCTCGGTCGCATCCCCCACGTCGACTCGATGGAGTGGGATGCCGTCGTGGCGGCCAAGCTCGAATCCCTCCTGCCCGACCGGGTGGCCGTGCAGTTCGTGTCCGACACCAGCGTCCCGCCGTACCTCGACCGCGAGCTCGCGGCTGCGCTGAGCGACTGCCCGAACGTCGACGAGCTGTTCGACACGCTGGAGCGCAGCGGGTTCGGGCGCTGGATCCCGTACGCGCGCAAGCATCCCGTCTTCCAGTACGTCGAGACGGTCCGCGACACCTTCCGTGCCCGCGCATCCGACGATCCGGAGCGCTTCCGACGGCTGAGCGCCATCGCGGCGGGATGGCTGTTCGACCACGACGACGTCGACCAGGCGCTGCTGTACGCGATCGAGGGCGGCGACTACGCGCTCGCCGACCGCGTGTTCGTGCAGTTGATGATCACCAATCCGGACAGCTACACGACCGATCGGTTCCTGTCCGCGCTGCGCACCGTGCCCGAGTCGGAACTGGTCCACTTCCCGATGCTCGCGTTCGGCCTCGGCCTCGCGCTCGGGTCCAATCCGCTGTTGCGCGGCGAGGCGCCGCGCGCGTACCGGCTGGCCGTTGCCGCGACCACGCATCCGACGTACATCCACCCGGCCGTGGACGGCTTCTCGCTCGACGCGATGCAGGCCGTCGCGCTGCGCCTGCTCGGCCGCTTCCGAGACTCCGCCGAGGCCTGCCGTCGCGTCGTCGGCGAGCTGGACGACACTCCACCCGAGCTGCTGAGGGCCTTCGGCGACCACTACGGGACGATCCTGCGGCAGGTGAGTTTCTCACTGCTGCAGGGCGGCCTCATCGACGAGGCGCTCGCCGCGATGACCCGCTCGGTCGCGCTGTGCGAGAACCAGACCACGCGCAACTACTCGGTCGTCTACGCGGCTGGCGCCAGCGCGTTCTCAGGCGACGTCGCGCGGGGCTCCGCCCTGCTGTCGTCGATCGACACGCACGCCTGGCCGGACGAGTTCCGCGGCTCGTACATGAACGGAATGGGCGTCGTCGCTGAGGGCTACGCCCTCTTGGACGCGATGGACTTCGCTGGGGCGGTCGAGCTGCTGCGCTCGACCGAGTCGTACATGCAGACCGCCGAGTTCTGGCCGTTTCTGACCGCGATCTCGGTCGCCGCTCGGGTCGGCCTTGGCCACGGCCGCGCGGAGGCGCAGCGCGTCACCAGGGCGCTGGCGGCGCCGTTGCCGCCGCCGGGAGTCGCCGACAACGTCGCGACCGAGCACTTGCGTGCCGCGGTCGCCCTCGCGTGGATGGCCGGCGGCGACCACCGCGCCGCCGAGGACATCCTGGACGGGCAGCCGGAGGACAGCCCGTACCTCGCCGCCGCGCGCGTGGCGTGCCTGATGGCGTCCGGGCGCGAGGACGACGCGCTGAAGCGGGCGCGCACGCTCCTCGAGCTGCCCACGCACACGCTGCGCACGCGCGCGGAGACCCAGACGGCCGCCGCGGCCGCGGCGCTGCGGCGCGACGAACGGGAGCTCGCGCGCGAGTGGCTCGACGACGCGGCAATCGTGTGGGAGACCTACGGGCCGCGCGCGCATGTCGCGATGCTCCCGCCCGGTGAGCGCCGCCGGCTGCTGGAGTTCAGCCGTGGGCGCAAGTCCGTCGCCCTGCGTCGCTACCTCGACGTTCCCGTGGTGGAGGCCCTGCCCGTCGGCCCGGCCGCGTCGCTGACCCCGCGCGAGCAGGTCGTGCTCAACGCCTTGGCCGCGCACGGCAGCGTTCGCGAGATCGCGCAGGCGCTCGTCGTGTCGCCGCACACGGTGAAGGCGCAGCTGCAGAGCGTCTATCGCAAGCTCGGCGTCTCGTCTCGGAGGGCGGCGCTGGCGGTCGGGAGCGAGCTCGGCCTGATCGCGCCCGATTCGACAAAGAAGTACTAGGACGAGTACTAATTATAAGCGTCGGAGGGGATGAACCCCGTGGCTGGGCTGGTATATCACCGGATCCGTCCGACAGAGTCAATGCTGGTGCCCTGCGTCATACGCAACGGCATGTCCCCTTGCTGTCGCTATGGAGAAGGTTCATGACAGAAACAGCGATCCACACAAAATCGCGCACGAGATCCATTGTTGCTGTGCTGAGCACGCTCGCCCTGATGATCGTCGGCCTGTGGGCGGCTTCGCCCGCGCACGCCACCACGACATCACTGGACAGCGTGTCGTTCGAGAACTCGACGTTCACGGACTACTCGCAGCAGGTGCTGAACGTCACGTGGAGCGCTGACGAGTCACCCGCGGAGAACCCGGTCGTCGTCGACTTCGACCTGCCGTCCGACCTGATCGGCGTAGCGACGACGTTCGACATCGCCAACGGTACGTGCACGGTCACCACCACTCACGTGACCTGCACGGTCGACGAGGACTACGTCACCGAAAACCCGAACAACATCCACGGCGACTTCCAGATCTACGTCCGCACCAACCTCGACAACACCGAGACGGTGACCGACCAGACGTTCGTGATCGGCGGGGTCACCACCCCGGGCGTGACGATCAACAGCCGCTACTGCCAGACCAACTGCGAGTTCGACTACTCGACCGGCCAGTACAAGAGCGGCAGCTACAACGCCAGCACCGACAACATCACGTGGACGATCCAGCTGCCCAGCACCCCCAGCGCGGAGGACGGCCTCTCGCTGGAGCCGGGGCTGACCATCACGGTCAGCGACAACTTCGACGACAACCCGTTCACCATCGTGAGCGGCCCGACCGTGTACTCGGCCGGCTGCGTCACCACCGACTCGTACAACTACGAGCGGCCGCGCTACTCCGCGCTCTCGACCGACGACTACACCGTCGCCGAGGACAACCTGTCGGTCACGTTCACCACGGCAGAGGGCGGCTGCACCGGCTCGGAGTCGGGCACCGACCCGTGGGCCCTGGACGGACGGCTGTACTACGTGCAGTGGGTCGTGCACGCCGATGACGGCGGCAAGGGCGTCACCGGCGTCGGCTCGTACACCAACACCGCCGAGGTGGACATCGACGGCACCAGCACCAGCTCGACCGGCAGCGCGACGCGCCGCACCCTGTCGGGCTCGGCCATCGGAGACAACTACGGCCGCTTCTCGCTGAGCAAGCTCTTCGAGGGCAACGCGCTGACCCCGGACTCGGTCGAGATCGCGTACACCGTCACTTACCCGGACAACGTCCCTGACCCGACGTCGGGCACCATCACGCTCAGCGACGACAACAGCTGGACGTTCACGAGTGACGACATCTACGTCGGCTCGACCGTCACGCTCACCGAGGTGGACCCGTGGCCGTCGAACGTCGAGCAGTCGGCTGCCCTCGTGGGCCCGGACGGCGAGACGATCGCGGCGAACGAGGACGGCTCGTACACCTTCACCGTGACGCACTCCGACAGCGCGCTCGCCTATGTGCTGACCAACACCGGCGTCATCCCGACGGTGGCGCTGCCCGCGCAGAAGGTCATCGAGAACCCGGATGGTGTGACGATCCCCGAAGACACGACCTTCGAGATCACGGCGACCTGGCCGGAGGACGCGGACGCGGCCATCAGCGCCGGCACCTCGACGGCCACGCTGCCGGCCGACGGTTCCGTGGTGACCTTCGACCCCGAGATCCCGGAGGGCGCCACCGTGACCTTCACGGAGACCAGCCCGACGGCTATCCCCGGCGCAACCTGGGAGAGCTCGACGGTCGACCCCGAGACGCTGACCGTCAGCTCCGAGTCCGAGAGCGTCACGATCACCGCCACCAACGTGATCAGCCGCGACACCGGCTCGTTCAGCGTCACGAAGGAGCTCACCGGCGACGCCGCAGAGCTCGTCGACGGCGTCCCGTTCGAGATCGCGTACTCGTACCCGGCCAACGCAGAGCTGGGCATCGAGGCCGGATCGGGCACGATCGAGGTGCTGCCCGGCGAGGAGCCGGTGACGGTCTCGGTGCCTGCGGGCGCAGAGGTCACGCTCAGCGAGAACCTGGTCGAGGTCGAGGGCGGGACGTGGGCCACGCCCGTGTTCGACCCGAGCAACACCTTCACGGTGGGCGAGGACGAGAACGTCTCGATCGTGCTGACCAACCTGATCACGCTCAACACGGGCACCTTCTCGATCCACAAGGTCGTCGAGGGCAACGCCGCAGGCGACGTGCCGTCGGGCACCGAGTTCACGGTGTACTACTCGTACCCCGCTGGCTCCGGCTTCGAGGCCGGCGACGGCGAGCTGTACGTGACCGACGGTGAGACGGTGGAGAGCCCCGAGCTGCCCTACGGCGCAGAGGTGACTCTGTCCGAGGACGCCCCGGATGAGATCTCCGGGCTGGACTGGTCCGACCCGGAGTTCAGCACCACGACGGTGACGATCGGCGACGGGACGGTGGTCGAGGTGACGCTCACCAACACGATCACCAACCCGGACCTGCTTGCCGTGACCGGTGGGGTGATCTCCACGACGGCGATCGTGGCAGCCATCCTGCTGCTCATCGCGGGTCTTGTGCTCCTGCTCCTCAAGCGCAGGCGCCGCCAGCAGGTCTGATCCAGGTCTGCTGATGTCCCGGGCGCGCACGGTGTGCGTGCCCGGGACATCGCCTTTCCCGGCGGCTCTCAGACGCCCTCGGTAGACTCCTGACATGACTGCGCAGCGCAATACGTGGCAGCGCGAGCGCGTCCGCGAGGCGCTCGCGGACGCTCGTGGCTTCGTCAGCGCACAGTCGTTGCACGCTGTTCTCCGCGACGAGAACACCGGGATCGGGCTGGCGACGGTGTACCGCGCGCTGGCCACGCTCGCCTCCCAGGGCGACGCCGACTCTCTGCAGAGCCCCGACGGCGAGGCGCTCTACCGCGCGTGCGTCACGCCCGGCCACCACCACCACCTGATCTGCCGTGAATGCGGTCTCACGGTCGAGATCGAGGCGACGGAGGTGGAGGAATGGGCGCGGCGCACGGCCTCGCTCCACGGTTTCAGCGACGCCGAGCACGTCGTCGACATCTTCGGGCTGTGCACATCGTGCACGCGTGCTCGGGCTCAAGAGCGTGCGGGCGGCTGACTCGCGAGCGGCATCGCCCCCGACCGAGGCCGGTCCGCGGGGGCGCGCCGTCGCGTTGACGATTGGTGTGGCCGCCGTGGCGGCGCTGTTCGCCGTCGTGCTGCTCGTTCCCGGGCTTGTGCCCGCGCTGCCCACTCGCGCTCAGGACGGGCTCACGCTCGCGCTCAGCGTGCTCATCGAGTCGATGCCGTTCGTCGCCCTCGGCGTCGTCCTGTCGATCGTCGTGCAAGTGTGGGTCCCCCCGGGGGCGATCGAGCGATGGATGCCGCGCCGCGCCTGGGCGCGCCGCGCGGTGCTGTCGCTGCTCGGGATGCTCATCCCGGTCTGCGAGTGCGGAAACGTCCCGTTCGCACGCGGCCTTCTGATGCGGGGCTTCTCGGTGCCCGAGACGCTGACGTTCCTCGTCGCCGCGCCGATCGTGAACCCGATCGTCATCATCACGACGCACCAGGCGTTCGGCTTCGACGACGGCATCCTCGTCGCGCGACTGCTCGGCGGGTACGCGATCGCCAACCTCGTCGGCTGGCTGTACAGCAAGCATCCCGATCCCGACCGCCTGCTCACCGACCGCTTCCGCGACACGTGCGCACTCGCCCTTCGACAGGCTCAGGGATCGGAGGCAGCGGCCCTTCGACAGGCTCAGGGGCCGGGGTCTCGCTGGCGCCGCACTCTCGCACAGTTCGTCGTCGAGCTGCGGGCGGTCATGCCGGCGCTCATCATCGGCTCGGCGCTGGCCGGCGCGGTGCAGGTGCTCGTGCCGCGCAACGCGCTCTTAGCGATCGGCTCCAACCCCGTGTACTCGATCGTCGCGATGATCGCGCTCGCCATGATCGTGTCCATCTGCTCGAACGTCGACGCGTTCTTCGCGCTGTCGTTCGCGTCGACGTTCACGCCCGGCGCGATCGCCGCGTTCCTCGTGGTCGGGCCGCTCGTCGACGTGAAGATGCTCGCTCTGCTGCGCACCACGTTCACCACCCGCGTGCTCGCCGCACTGATCGCGGTCGTTCTGCTCGCCGCGTTCGCGATCGCCGTGGGGGTGAACCTCGTTGCGTGAGGCGACGGGCCGCAGCGCCGCGCTGGCCACCCGCTGGCTGGGCGTCGGCCTCGCGGCGTGCCTGGCCGTTGTGACTCTCGTGCTCGCGGTCACTGGCCGGCTCGCGCTCTACATCAGCCCGGCCTCGAACTGGTTCGCGATCCCGATGGCGGCGCTCGTGCTGGCCGGCGCGGTCGCCTCGTTCCTGCTGCCGCTCGGCGCGGAGGACGATCACGGCCACGCGCATGGCGGCGCGCACGAGTCCCACGATCACTCTCGCGGGCGCGCGCATGCGCGCGCCGATGCCCACGCCGGCATCCACCCCCACGCCTCGTCGTCTCTCGCGACCGTCGTCGGCGGCGTCGTGGCATCCGGGGTGGCCCTGACCATCCTGCTCACCCCGCCCGCGTCGCTGTCGGCCGAGATCGCGGCGACGCGCGACGTCGGCGCGCCGCCGCTGTTCGGCGGCGCCGACCTTGTGCAGCTCGCCACGAAGGGTGACACGTCGAGCTTCGGCGTCGGCGACTGGGCGAGCGTGTTCGCGACCGCGACCAACCCCGACGCGTTCGAGGGCGAGTCTGTCACGCTCACCGGCTTCGCGACGCCCGCGAAGGGCGCGGAGTCCTTTTCGCTGACGAGGCTGGTCATCACCCACTGCGTCATCGACGCGCAGGTTGCCAGCATCCCCGTCGCGACCACCGCCGCCGCGCCGGACAAGGGCCAGTGGGTCGCCGTCACCGGCACCGTCCGGTCGGCGCCCGACGGCACCCTGGAGGTCGACGCCGCCGACGTCACCGCGATCGACGAGCCGAAGGACCCGTATGAGTACTGACGGCACGCGTCGTGGGCGCGCGCTGCGCCGCCGTCAGCGCGCGTTCGCCGGCGCGCTCGCGGGCGTCCTGGGCGTGCTCGCGGTGCTGGGGCTCGCCGGCGGCGCCGTGAGCGCCGTGCAGGGCCCGCGCGTCACACAGGTGCAGGTCGACCCCGCGGCGTCGACACAGGCATCCGGGTCCCGCGTCATCTTCACCACCAACCAGTCCCTCCAGCCCGTCGACGTCGCGCAGGTCGACGTCGAGCCGGCCGCCCCCTTCCTCCTCGACACCGTCGGGCGCAGCGTCGGCCTGCGGTTCACGCTGCCGCTGCGCGACGACACCGACTACACCGTGCGGATCTCGGACGTCGCAGGCCTCGGCGGCGGCCCGACCACCACGATCGTCGAGAGGTTCCACACGCCTCCGCTGTCGGCCTTCGTGCTGCGGCGGTCTTCCGGCGGCGACACGATCGTGCGCACCGATCTCGAAGGCCGCGCGCAGACCGTGTTCGAGCACTCGCATATCGAGGACTTCCGGGCCACGAGCGGCCACCTCGTCATTTCCACGCTCGACGACGAGGGCAACGCGCGGCTGCTGGTCACCGACCTCGAGGGGCAGAACGAGCGCGAGCTGCCGATGCCCGGACCCGGCACGGTGATGTCGCTGCAGGCGGCCGACCGGGGCGAGCTGATCGGCTACACGTTCTCGGACGCGAACCTCGGCGAGGGCGGCGGGCGCGAGAGCGCCCTCTATGTCGCGTCGGCGAAGGAGTCGGCGAAGGATGACCCGCCGACAGCGGTCGCCGTGCCCGGCGACGAGACGCGCGTGGCCGACTGGCGATTCGTGCCTGACACCGACAGCATCCTCGTGCTCACCTATGACAGCCGCATGCTGCTGAGCGGGGCCGACGGCGCGGACGCGACCGACCTCGGCAACGGCGTCGCGATCGACGGCATCGCGCGCGGCTCGTCGGTGGCAATCGTGCAGCGCTCGGACGACATCTACCGCGTCGACCTCACCGACGGCGCTCAGACGCCGCTCGCCCCTGCGAAGGGCGTCGTCGGCGCGCAGGGGGTGATCACGCCGATTCCCGGCGAGGGCGCGGGGACGGTCCGCCAGTTCCTGCAGGTCGACGCCGCGCTGGGCGAGCAGGTCACCAACGTCTACCGCGTCGACGACGACGGTGCGACGACTGAGCTGGCCACGGTGCCGGCGGGCGACGCCGTGATGCAGACCTGCGTGTCGCCGAGCGGGCGGTACGTCGCGTTGCTGGTGGCGCCGAGCATCGTGGACAACACGTACGACACGTACCTCATGCCGATGCCCCGCCAGCTTGAGACGCGCATCCTCGAGCTCGCCGACGGCAGCGAGGTCGCCACGATCCCGGGGTTCGGGCTGTCGTGGTGCCAGACCCCGCCGCCGCTGTCGCAATGAGCGCGCTGCGGCAGGCGACGCGGGGCGACCTCGCGGGGCTCCCGCTCGACGTCGCCCCGATGCTGCTCGGCGCGCAGCTGCGCACCGTCGTCGACGGAGAGCGCGTCGCGCTGCGGATCAGCGAGGTCGAGGCCTACCACGGCCGCGGGACGGGCCCGGTCCCCGATCCCGGGTCGCACGCGCGCATGGGCCGCACGCCGCGCAACGCCACGATGTGGGGCGAGGCAGGGCGACTCTACGTCTACTTGAGCCACGGCATCCACTCGTGCGTGAACGTGGTGTGCGGCCCCGACGGCGTCGCCGGCGGAATCCTGCTGCGCGCTGGCGAGGTGGTGGAGGGGGTGGATGCCGCGGCGGTCCGCCGCGGACTGCTGCCGGGTTCCTTGGCCGGGCGGTGGGCTTGCGCCATCCAGACCACGACGGCATCGACGCGATCACCGGCACCGAGCTGCACGGCGCGACTGCGCGGTTGTGGCTGCGCGCCGAGCCGCTCGAGACGTTCGCGACCGGGCCACGCGTCGGCGTCGCCGGCACGGCGGGCACGGATGCCTTCCCGTGGCGGTTCTGGATCCCCGGCGACCCCACGGTGTCGCCGTTCCGCCGGGGCCGCGGTGCGGCCCCGGCATCCTGATCCTTGCCCAACGCCAGCTCATCCGCGGCACTTTGCGGGGCGCTGGAGGACTGGGCGCCGGTGGTCGGACGAGAGCGAGCGCGCCGCGTGGTAGGGTTGTTGTTTGTCTGCGCGCGCTCCTGTGCGCAGTTCGTGCTTCGACAGGCCCAACAACCAGGGCCTTCGGGGCGCTGACAAGGGATCTTGGGTGGGGCCGTCCGGCCCCACGGTATTGAAGGAGAAGACATGGCTGCTGTGTGCCAGGTGACTGGAGCGGTTCCCGGCTTCGGTCACAACATCTCGCACTCGCACCGCCGGACGAAGCGCCGCTTCGACCCGAACGTGCAGAAGAAGACCTACTACGTGCCGTCGCTCGGGCGGAAGATCACCCTCAACGTGTCCGCCAAGGGCATCAAGGTGATCGACGCGCGCGGCATCGAGTCGGTCGTGAAGGACCTCCTCGCGAAGGGTGTGAAGCTCTAATGGCAAAGAAGGCTCAGGACGTCCGTCCCATCATCAAGCTGCGCTCGACCGCCGGCACGGGGTACACCTACGTGACGCGCAAGAACCGCCGCAACAACCCCGACCGCATCGTGCTCAAGAAGTACGACCCGG
>NZ_JASGEC010000012.1:0-33177 GCF_047606685.1 Microbacterium sp. | reverse complement strand
CGCGGCCGGCGGCGACGGCCGCGCGCAGCTCGTCCAGCGCGGCGTCGCCGCCGGCGATGAGCTCTTCGAGGGTGCGCGCGCCGTCGGGAACGAGGTCTGTGACGAAGATCGCATCCTCGCCGTCGACCACCGCCAGCCGGGGGGCATCGCCTGCGGGGCTCACGTGGGCGAAGCGCATGCTCCCACGCTACCTGCCGCGCGCCCGCCGCGCGTTTCGCGTCGCGCTATCGGAATCCGCAGTCGCGCCTGCGGCTCGCGCGCGCGAACGCGGGTTTCTGCCGCGCGAGGCGAACCGGCAGGGCCACGCCGCGCGCCCTAGGCTTTCCGCATGAGCTTTCCGTCGCCGCTGTCGCAGCCGCCGCACGGCGCGCCCGCGCTGATCCCGCCGCCCGCCGCGAGCCCCGCCCCGCTGCCGGTCGAGCCGCGCCGGGGCCACGTCTGGGCGATCTGGGTCGTCGGGCTGCTCATCGTGCTCCTGGTCGGCCTCGTCGGCTACTTCCTCACCTTCATCGGGCCGTCGGCATCCCTCGTCGGCATGGTGCTCGCCCTGCTCCCGCTGGCCGGCGTGCTGTTCGCGGTGCGCCTCGTCGACCGGTGGGAGCCCGAGCCGCGCAGCCTCGTCGTGCTCGCGCTCGCGTGGGGCGCGGTCGCCGCCGTCGCGATCGCGCTGCTCGTCGACCTCGCCCTGACCGTCGTGCTGCGGCCCGAGCCGTCGGCCGCGCAGGACTTCTTCTCGGGCGTGGTGCAGGCGCCGGTCGTCGAGGAGGTCGCGAAGGGTCTCGGCATCCTGCTCGTCTTCGCCTTCGCGCGCCGATCCTTCGACGGCCCGATCGACGGCGTCGTGTACGGCGCGCTCGTCGGGGCCGGCTTCGCGTTCACCGAGAACATCCAGTACTTCGCCGTCTCGTTCATCGAGGGCGGGGTCGAGCAGACCTCGATGACGTTCTTCGTCCGCGGCATCCTCTCTCCCTTCGCGCACGTGATGTTCACCAGCGTGACCGGCTTCGCGCTCGGACTCGCGGCTCGCCGCGGCGCGACGCCCCGGGCGGCGCTCGGGCCGTGGGCTCTCGGGCTCGTCGGCGCGATCGGGCTGCACGCGCTGTGGAACGGCTCGGCCACCGTCGGCGACTTCTTCGGGCTCTACGCGACCCTGCAGGTGCCGTTGTTCGCGGGCTTCATCCTGGGCGTGCTCGCGCTGCGCCGCGAGGAGGAGCGCCTCACGCGCGCCCGGCTCGGCGAGTATGCGGTCGAGGGCTGGTTCACCCCTCAAGAGGTTGACATGCTCGCGACGCGCGCGGGGCGGAGGGCCGGCCTCGCGTGGGCACGATCGCTGCGCGGGGATCGGACGGCGCTGATGGAGGGATTCATCCGGGATGCGACCGAGCTCGCCATGACACGGCAGCGGGCCCTCACCGGGCGTGATCCGGACGCGGCGCGCGTCGAGCGCGTGCACCTGGAGCGCGCCGCCGCGGCGCGCGCCGCGCTGTTTGCCCCGTAGCCGCCGCAAGACTCAGCGCCCGGTGCCGCGGCGATGCCGGCGTGTCTCCCGAGCGCTGAGTTGGTCTGAGTCCTAGAGTGCCAAAGCCTTCGCGGGGCGTCAAGAGGCGGTTTCGCCGGCTTTGACCCCGCGGCGGGCGTCGGGTTGGATGGAGGGATGACTGACCGCACCAAGCCCGAGATCGACGCCCCCGAGGGCCCGGCGCCCGCAGACCTCGTCATCCGCGACGTCATCGTCGGCGACGGCGCCGAGGCAGCACCCGGCGACAACGTCACGGTCCACTACCTCGGCGTCGATTACGACTCCGGCGAGGAGTTCGACTCGTCGTGGAGCCGCGGGGAGTCGATCCAGTTCCCGCTGCGCGGCCTCATCCAGGGCTGGCAGGACGGCATCCCGGGCATGAAGGTCGGCGGCCGTCGCGAGCTCGTCATCCCGCCGCACTTGGCCTACGGCCCGGCGGGCGGCCACTTCCTGGGCGGCAAGACGCTCGTCTTCGTCATCGACTTGCTCGCCGTCGGCTGACTGCCCCGGCCCGCAGCCGGTCCTGTGCGAGCAGGATTCCGAGGAAGACCACGAGCGCGCCGACCGGCTCGTTCCAGGCCACGGACTCCCCGAGCACAACGACGCCCAGCACCACGCCCACCACGGGGGTGATGTAGGTGACCGTCGATGCCCGCGTCGGCCCCCACGCGCGCACGGTGTTCTGGTTCCAGACGTAGGCGATGCCGGTGCCGAGGCAGCCGACCGCGACCAGGCTCGCCACGATCGGCGCATCGAGCCGCACCGGCTCGAGCACGAGCACGGGTGTCAGCACGGCCATGATGACCCCCGCCATCCCGACGTATCCGAACGTGAAGGCGACCGCCGTCATCCCGGTGCTCGACGCGAACCGGCGCATGTACGACAGGCTCACGCCGTAGCTCGCCGTCGCGCCGAGAAGCGCCAGTTGCGCGACGAGGCTGTCGCCGGCGTCGAGACCTCGCCACGGCGCGATGATCACGACGACTCCGGCGATGCCGACAAGGACGCCGGCGACTTGGACCGCCTTCAGCTGCTCGACGCGGAACACGAGCGACGCCATGATCGCCGTCATGATGGGCGTTGTCGCGTTGAAGATGCTCGCGACTCCCGAGCTGACGTGCTGCTGCGCCCACGCGAAGAGCAGGAACGGGATGACGCAGAAGGTCGTGCCCAGCACGGCCAAATGCCCCCACACGCGCAGGCTCCGCGACAGGCGCTCGCGCCGGATCAGCACGAGCGCGCCGAGGGTGAGCGCGCCGAGGACGATGCGCGTCCACGCCACCTGGGCGGGGGAGAGGCCGCCCAGCGAGACCTTCATGAACAGGAAGCTCGACCCCCACACGATGCCCGCGAGAACGAACTGCGCAGCGACAGACGCCGGCGACGACGCGGCCACGTCGGAGGGCGCGGACATCGGTCGGGCTCGGGGCACGCAGTCGACTGTATCCTCGGCGCCCGAGGCGGCCGCCGGATCTGGCGCCCGACGTCCGATATCCGCCGACAGGCGGCAGGACGGCTACGGCTCGGGATGCTCCGCGTCGTAGTCGCGGAAGCGCGGATTGAGCCGCACGAGCATCGCCACCAGCGCCACGACGACGACGCCGCCCAGCAGCGGCGGGAACCAGAGCGTGGTGAGCGTCGCCAGCGTGCCGGCGTACAGCGCGCCGACGCGCGGACCGCCGGCCACGACGACGATGAAGATCCCCTGCAGCCGTCCGCGCACCGCATCGGGAACGGCCGCCTGCATCATCGTGGTGCGGTAGATCGCGCTCACGTTGTCGGCCGCGCCGGCCACGGCCAGCGTGATCGCCGCGAGCCCGATGAGGACGAGATTCGGGTGGTCGGCGTCCACCCGCCCGGGCGCGAGCCAGCCGAGCTGTGCTGCCACGAGCACCACGCCGAACAGCAGCGTCGCGACCCCGAACACCTGGATCGACCGCTCGATCCCCACCCCGTGCCGGCGCACGCGCCCGATCGGCCCGGAGAACAGGCTGCACAGCAGCGCTCCGGCCGCGATCGCCGCGGTGAGCACGCCGGTGGTGATGGCCCCGCCGCCCAGGAGCACGGCGCCGATCGCGGGGAACAGGGCGAGCGGGTGGCCGAAGGTCATCGCGATGATGTCGAGGAGGTACTGCAGGCGGATGTTCGGAGCCTGCCGCAGGAAGCGGATGCCGTCGCGCAGCGACTCCAGCCCGGGGCGCACGAGCTCGCCCTCGGGCGTGATGCTCGGCAGCGTCCACAGGCCGAGGAACAGCGTGGTCATCAGCAGCACGTCGATGGAGTAGGTCCACGCGTAGCCGGCGACCGCCACGAGCACGCCCGCCAGGGCGGGCCCGGCCATCACCATGATGCCCACCGTGGCTCCGTTCAGCGCCGCGGCGGCCGGCAGCAGCTCGCGCGGGAGCAGCCGCGGCGTGATCGACATCTTGGCTGCGAGCACGATGGAGTTGGCCGCCGAGTTCACCACGCTCAGCGCGTACAGCCACCACACCGTCTCCAGGTGCGCCCACGCGAGGACGGCCAGCAGCAGGGTGGATGCGAAGGTGATGGATGCCGCCAGCAGCGCGACGATGCGACGGTCGAACGCGTCGGCCAGCATCCCGCCGTACAGGCCCGCGATGATCATCGGCGCAAGTCCTGCCACGGCGATCATCGAGACCGCGAACGTGTCGTGCGTGAGGTCGTACACGTGCAGCATGACCGCGACGATCGTGAGCTGGCCGCCGAGGCCGGAAACGGTGGAGCCGGTCCACAGCCGCGCCCACGCCGGGCTGGCCCGGAACGGCCGCAGGTCGATGAAGTGGTCGCGCCTCAGGCGTGGCATCATCCGTCGGCTCGGTCCGTGGGGTGCACCCGTCGAGGCTACCGGCATCCCGCCACGGTCTGCGGGACTGGTAGACTCGTGAGGTTGCCGTCGAACGGCCGCGGATGAAGAGAGCTCGCGCAGAAGGCGTCGGGCACCGCGCAACAAGCAGGAAAGAGGACACCAGTGGCACTGGATGCAGACGTCAAGAAGGCGATCATTGAAGAGTACGCGACGCACCCCGGTGACACGGGTTCCCCCGAGGTGCAGGTCGCAATGCTGACGCAGCGCATCAAGGACCTGACCGAGCATCTCAAGGAGCACAAGCACGACCACCACTCGCGTCGTGGGCTGTTCCTGCTCGTCGGCCAGCGCCGTCGTCTGCTCGGCTACCTCCAGGACATCGACATCGAGCGCTACCGCTCGCTGATCGAGCGCCTGGGCCTGCGGCGCTGACCCAGCCCCGCCGCCGCGAACGCTGAGACTCCATAGGGTCGCCGAGACCATGGGCGGCAACCGCGGTCTCGGCGGTCAGGTGGAGTCTCAGCGGAGAAGCGTGACGCGTAGGCTCGGGTCGTGCCCGACCGACGGTTGCTGACGATCGACCCGTCTGCTTGGCGGGCCGTGCACGCGGCCCTGCGCGACCGGCTCGACGGCGACGGGCCGGCGGTGTTTCCCGCCGACGCCCCCGACGCGCCCCCCACCGTGGATGCCGGCGTCGCCCTGGTCGTGCAGACGTCCGGCTCCACCGCTCGCCCCAAGCGCGTCGCGCTGAGCGAGGCCGCGCTGCGCGCGAGCGCCGCGGCGACCGAGGCCGCGCTCGGAGGTGCGGGCCAGTGGATGCTGTGCCTGCCGCCCGCGTACGTCGCCGGCGCGCAAGTGCTCGTCCGGTCGGTCCTGGCCGGGACCGAACCGGTCGAAGGCCCGCTCGGCCGGTTCGATCCGGCGGTGTTCGCCGCCGCGGCGGAATCGCTCGGCAACGCGCGCCGGTACACCGCCCTCGTGCCCGCGCAACTCGCGCGCCTCGTCGAGGCCGAGCCCGGCGTGCGCGCGGCCGCGGCGAGCTTCGACGCCATCCTCGTCGGCGGCCAGTTCCTGCCGCAGCCCCTCGCCGATCGGGCGCGGGAGCTGGGATGGCGCATCGTCCGCACGTACGGCTCGTCGGAGACGGCGACCGGGTGCGTGTACGACGGCTATCCGATCGGCGACACGCGGCTGCGCGTCGTCGACGGCGTGCTCGAGGTCAGCGGATCGACTCTCGCCGACGGGTACCTGGGCGATCCGACGGCCACTGCCGCCGCGTTCCGCCTCGACGACGGGGTGCGTTGGTACCGCACCGACGACCGCGCCGAGCTCGACCCTGACGGTCGCCTGCGTGTGCTCGGGCGGGCCGACAACGTGCTCGTCTCCGGTGGCGTCAACGTCTCGCTCGACCGCGTCGAGGCGGTCGTCCGCTCCCTGCCCGGCTTTGCCGACGCCGTCGTCGTGCGCGCGCCGTCGGCGCGATGGGGAGAGGAGCCCGTGGTCGTCGTGGCGGGGGCGGATGCCGCATCCCTTCTCCTCAGCGAAGTGCGCGCGCGCGTGGGAGACGCGCTTGGCGCCGCAGCCCGCCCCGCGGCAATCTTCGCCATGCCCGAGCTGCCCCTCCTGGCAACCGGCAAGCCCGACCGGCGTGCGCTCGCCGATCTCGTTGCCGGCACGGCGGAGACCTGAGCGGGCCGCCCGGCGTCACACGGCGGCGGCGCGCTCGGCGACGAGGTCGGCGTGCCAGATCGCGGCGACGTCGGGGTGCGCGCGCAGCCGAGACTTCAGCACGTTCTCGCCGTACACCGCGTGGATCGGATTGGCCGGATCCTGGGTGATGCCGTGCGCGTGGGCGGCGAGCTCGGCGGGCAGCTCGATGATCGGCAGCCGCGCGTCCAGGGCCGGGTTGAAGAAGAACGGCACCGAAATGCGGTCGTCCGGGTACGTCGGCGACACGACTCGGTGGTTGGTTGCCGTCAGATAGCCCTGTGTGGCGTACTCCAGCAGCTCGCCGATGTTCACGACGAACGCGCCGGGCACCGGGGGGGCGTCGACCCAGCGGCCGTCGCGCTCGACCTGGAGGCCGCCCTTGCCCGGCTCCACCCACAGCAGCGTCAGCACGCCGGGGTCTTTGTGGATGCCGACGCCCTGCGCGGGCGTCGGGTCCTCTTTGCCGGGGTAGCGGACGATCTTCAGCAGCGAGGACGGCTCGCCGAAGTGCTCGTCGAAGTAGGCCTCCGGGGCGCCGAGCGCGAGCGCCCACGCGCGCAGCAGCTTTCGCGCCACGCCGGAGAGGTGTTCCTGCCACTCGGTGACGGTCTCGCGCAGTTCGGGCAGCGCGTCGGGCCACTGGTTGGGGCCGATGAGCCGGAAGTAGTCGGCGGCGTCCGGGTCGGTGACCGCGGCCTCCTCCGGGCCGATGTCGATCTGCTCGCGCCAGTCGACCTTGCCTTGCGTGCGCTCGCCGCCGATGCGCGTGTAGCCGCGGAAGTGCGGACTCTTCACATTCTCGATCGCGAGCTTATCGGCCTCGGGCAGCGCGAAGAACTCCCGCGCGACGCGGTGCAGCCGCGCCTCCAGCTCGGGCGTGACCCCCGTGCCGGTGAGGTAGAAGAAGCCGACGTCGTGCGTGGCCGCGCGCAACTCGCCACAGAACCGACCGGCCGCCTCGGGGCCCTCGTCGAGGAGGGAGAGGTCGAGCACGGGCAGGTTCAACATGGCGGGATCGTGTGCGGACATGGGTACGACGGTAGAGGGATGCGGCGGCTCGCGCACGTTTATTGCGGACCGTTACTCGTGAGGCTAGGCTTACTGAGGTTCGCCTTACCTGAAGTGCCAGGACTGCAACGGTGCAGGGAGAACCCGAATACTCCCATCGTCAGAACCGAGACTCCACCGTGTTCGCAACTTTCCTGATCGGCCTGCGCGAAGGCCTCGAGGCGGCGCTGGTCGTCGGCATCCTGACCGCGTATCTCGCGCGCGTGGGCCGTCGCGACGTGCTCCCGCGGCTGTGGGCGGGCGTGTTCGGGGCGATCGTGCTCGCGCTCGGAATCGGCGCGATCATGACGTTCGGCGCCTACACGCTCACCTTCGAGGCGCAAGAGCTGATCGGCGGTCTGCTGTCGCTGCTCGCCGTCGCGATGGTGACGTGGATGGTCTTTTGGATGCAGCGCACCTCGCGCGGCATGAAGCGCAGTCTCGAGGGCGAGCTCGACCGCACCCTGCACCAGGGCAGGCTGTGGGGGATCGTTGTCATCGGGTTCGTCTCCGTTGCCCGCGAGGGCATCGAGACGACGCTGCTGCTGTGGTCGATGGTGCGCTCGTTCGGCGACGCGCCGCTGGCGCTGGGCGGCGCGCTGCTCGGGCTCGCCGCCGCCGTGCTGCTGGGCTGGCTGATCTCGCGCGGCATGGTGCGGCTGAACCTCAGCACGTTCTTCACGTGGACCGGGGGCTTCCTCGTGGTCGTCGCCGCCGGAGTGCTCGCCTACTCGATCCACGACCTGCAGGAGGCCGGCGCCCTCCCCGGCCCGTTCGGCGCCCTCGCGCCGATCGACGCGGCGGGGGTCGTGGCGACCGGCTGGGCCGGGTTCCCGTTCGGCTGGGCTTTCGACGTGTCCGCCGTCATCGTCCCCGGCGGCCCGCTGCACGCCCTCCTGCAGGCCACGATCGGCCTCATGCCGCAGATGACGTGGCTGCAGGTCGTCGCGTGGGCCGTGTACCTCGCCGTCGTCGGCGGCCTCTACTTCCGCGGCGTGCGCCGCCAGCGGGCCGCCGCATCCACCCCTCCCTCGTCCCACGAATCCGCACAGCCTGCCACCGGGCCCACACCGCAAGGAGCACTATGACCCGTTTCCGCACCACCGGCGCCCTCGCCGCCACCGCCGTGACGGCGTTCGCCCTCGCGGGCTGCGTCGCCAACACGCCGACCAGCACCGACGACGCCCTCGCCGTCACCTCCACCGACAGCGCGTGCGACGTGTCGGCGGCCACCGCCGCCAGCGGCACGCTCGCGTTCGATGTGACCAACTCGGGGTCGCAGGTCACCGAGTTCTACCTGCTCGCCAGCGACGGCCTGCGCATTGTGGGCGAGGTCGAGAACATCGCGCCGGGCGCGTCGCGCACGCTGACGGTCCTGGCCCAGCCCGGCGACTACTTCACGCTCTGCAAGCCGGGCATGATCGGCGAGGGAGTCGGCCGGGCCGGGTTCTCGGTCACCGGGGAGAAGGTCGCCGTCACCGGGGCGGACGCCGAGCAGATGCAGCAGGCCGTCGACCTGTACGCCGCGTTCGTCAAGGACCAGGTGGAGAACCTGCTGCCGGGCGTGCAGACCTTCGCCGAGGCGTACGCGTCTGGCGACGACGAGGCTGCGAAGGAGCAGTTCCCGAACGTGCGCGCGTACTACGAGCGCATCGAGCCGATCGCCGAGTCGCTCGGCGACCTCGACCCGAAGATCGACTTCCGCGAGGTCGACGCCGTCGCCGACGGCATCCCGTGGACCGGCTTCCACCGCATCGAGAAAGACCTGTGGGTGCCCGCCAAGGACGCCCTGAACGCGGATGGTACGACCCCGGCCTGGCAGGACTGGGAGCCGTCGACCACCGAGCAGCGCCAGGAGTTCGCTGACGACCTCGTCGCCAATGTGACTGAGCTGAACGACTACGTCCACAGCGAGGAGTTCACGACCGCGCTGAACGAGCAGGGCGTCGCCGGGCTCTCCAACGGCGCGATCGGCCTGCTCGACGAGGTCGCCACCGGCAAGATCACCGGCGAGGAGGACTGGTGGTCGGGCACCGACATGTGGGACTTCGCCGCCAACGTCGAGGGGTCGAAGATGGCCTTCTCGCTCGTGCGCGACTTCGCCGAGGCGAAGGGCGACGACGGCACCGCGCTCGTGGCCGAGATCGACAAGGGGTACGCCGACATCGAGGAGAAGCTGGCCACATACGGCAGTCTGGAAGAGGGCTTCGTGAACTACTCGGAGATCACCGACCAGGATCGCCGCGACCTCACGGACCTGATCAACGCGCTCGCCGAGCCGCTGTCGAAGCTGACGACCACCATTCTGGAGTAGTGATGACCGACGGTTCCCAGGGCCTGAGCCGCCGCGGGCTGCTCGGGCTCCTGGGGGCCGGCGCCGGTGGCCTCGTCGTGGGCGGTGTGGGCGGCGCGGCGGTGGGCGCCTCGGTGGCGTCCGCGTCGGCGACCGCCACCGAGGACGGCGCGGTCCACCCGTTCTTCGGCGACCGGCAGTCGGGCATCACGACGCCCGTGCAGGACCACCTCCACTTCGCGTCGTACGACATGGCCGACGATGCGACGCGCGAGGACCTCGTCTCGCTGCTGCAGGACTGGTCCTACGCCGCGGCGCGGATGACGCAGGGGCTGGATGTCAGTGCCTCCGGTGCCGTCGGCGGCTCGCCGCAGGCGCCGCCCGACGACACCGGCGAGGCGCTGGGCCTTCCCGCCAGCAGCCTCACGGTCACGTTCGGGCTCGGCCCCACGCTGTTCGAGAAGGACGGCGCGGACCGGTTCGGCATCGCGGCGCAGCGCCCGGCGGCTCTCGTCGACCTGCCGCGGTTCGTGGGCGACGGCCTCGACCCGATGGAGACCGGCGGCGACTTGTGCATCCAGGCCTGCGCCGACGACCCCCAGGTCGCCGTGCACGCGGTGCGCAACCTCAGCCGCATCGCGTTCGGGCGGGCCAAGATCCGCTGGTCGCAGCTGGGCTTCGGGCGCACCTCGAAGACCACGAGCGACCAGGTCACGCCGCGCAACCTGTTCGGGTTCAAGGACGGCACCGCGAACATCCTCGCCGACGACGAGGACGCGCTGCGCGAGCACGTGTGGGTGGCCGAAGGCGACGGCGCGGCCTGGCTCGCGGGCGGCTCGTACCTTGTCGCGCGCAAGATCGCGATGATCATCGAGCAGTGGGACCGCCAGCAGCTCGCCGAGCAGGGGCGCATCATCGGACGCGACAAGGCGGAGGGCGCCCCGTTGTCGGGCGGCGAGGAGTTCACGGCCCTCGACCTCGACAAGCGCGACGAGTCGGGAGAGCCGCTGATCGACGAGGCAGCGCACGTGCGGCTCGCGCATCCCACCGTCAACGGCGGCGTGCGCATCCTCCGCCGCGGCTACAACTACGTCAACGGCACCAGCGAGCTCGGCCGCCTCGACGCGGGCCTGTTCTTCCTGTCGTTCCAGCGTTCGCCCGAGCAGTTCGTGCGGCTGCAGCGATCGCTGTCGACCGACCTGCTCAGCGAGTACATCCGCCACGTCGGATCCGGCGTGTTCGCCGTTCCGCCCGGCGCCGCCGACGGCTCGTACGTCGGGGCCGGGCTGTTCGCCTGACGGGTAGCGTTGAACCGGGCTCGAAGCGCGCGGCCCGGGAATAACGTGACGATGCTCGCGTTGACGTATTCATACGCATACGAATGGATGCCGCGGGCATCCGAGAGCAGGGAGTGACGGTGGCAGGCGCCGCGACGTGGCCGGGGATGCAGTTCGGCATCTTCTCGGTGAGCGACATCACACAGGACCCCGTGACGGGCGACACGCCCAGCGAGGCGGAGCGCATCAGGGCGACCGCCACGATCGCGCGGCACGCCGAAGAGGTCGGGCTCGACGTGTTCGCGATCGGCGAGCACCACAACCCGCCGTTCTGGTCGTCGTCGCCGACGACATTCCTGGCCGCCGTCGCCGCGCAGACCGAGCGGATCATCGTCTCGACCGCGACGACCCTCATCACCACCAACGACCCCGTCAAGCTGGCCGAGGACTACGCGCTGCTCCAGCACGTGGCCGGCGGCCGCGCCGACCTCATGCTGGGCCGGGGCAACACCGGCCCCGTCTACCCGTGGTTCGGCCAAGACATCCGCCAGGGCCTGCCGCTGGCGATCGAGAACTACGCGCTGCTGCACCGGCTCTGGCGCGAGGACGTCGTGAACTGGGAGGGCGCGTTCCGCACGCCGCTGCAGGGTTTCACGTCGACGCCGCGGCCGCTCGACGACGTGCCGCCATTCGTGTGGCACGGGTCGATCCGCACCCCCGAGATCGCCGAGCAGGCCGCGTACTACGGCGACGGTTACTTCGCGAACAACATCTTCTGGCCGAAGGAGCACTACCAGCGGCTCGTGGCGTTGTACCGACAGCGCTTCGCCCACTACGGCCACGGCACGCCGGAGCAGGCGATCGTCGGCCTCGGCGGCCAGGTGTTCATGCGGGCCAGCTCGCAGGACGCCGTGCGCGAGTTCCGACCCTTCTTCGACAACGCGCCGGTGTACGGGCACGGCCCGTCGCTCGAGGACTTCACCGAGATGACGCCGCTCACCGTCGGATCGCCCCAGCAGGTCATCGACCGCTACGCCGCGATGCGTGACACGTTCGGCGACTACCAGCGCCAGCTGTTCCTCATCGACCACGCCGGGCTGCCGCTGAAGACGGTGCTCGAACAGCTCGACCTCCTCGGCGGCGAGGTCGTGCCCGTCCTGCGCCGCGAGCTCTCGCGGGGCCGACCGGCGGACGTGCCGGACGCGCCGACGCACGCGAGCCTCGTCGCGGCGAGGTACGGCGCGCAGGCGGCGCGCCAGCCGCGCCCCAACGCCAACCGCGGCGACAATCTGACGGTGGGGCTGCCGTACCACGACTCGGCGCCCGTGGGGGGAGACCGATGACCGCGCACCGCCGCATCGCCGTGGTGTCGGCGGGGCTGTCCACGCCGTCGTCGACGCGCATGCTCGCCGACCGACTCGCCGCGGCGACTGTGACGCAGCTCGCGGAGCGCGCGATCGTGGCCGAGGTCGATGCGTTCGAATTGCGCGACCACGCGCACGCCATCGTGGACAACCTGCTGACCGGGTTCGCGCCGCCCGCTCTCGAGTCGATGGTGAACGCGGTCGTCTCGGCCGACGCGGTCATCGCCGTCACGCCCGTCTTCTCGACCAGCTACTCCGGCCTGTTCAAGTCGTTCATCGACATCCTCGCCCCCGACTCGCTTGCTGGCCGCCCGGTGCTGCTCGGAGCGAACGGCGGCACCGCGCGCCACTCGCTCGCGATCGACTACGCCATCCGCCCGCTGTTCGCCTCCCTGCACGCCGACCCGGTCTCCACGGGCGTGTTCGCCGCGTCGGGCGACTGGGGCGGCGCGGCCGACGAGGCGGCGCCGCTTTCGGCGCGCGTCGAGAAGGGCGCGCGCGAGCTCGCCGACGCGATGGCGCGGCGCGGGCCCGCGGCATCCACCGATCCCTACGACCCGGAGACGTACCTGGGCGGCGGGCTCTCGTTCGACGAGCGCTTCCTCAACCCCGGCCCCTGAGCCCGGCGGCACCCACGTTTCGCCAGATCAGGGGATGCGGTGTGATCACACGTTTCTCCAGATCAGGAGATTTCGCGTGGTCAGGACGTTTCGCGCCGGATCGTCCTGAGTGCGCGAGATCAGGAGATTTCGGCAACAGCGGGAGCGCGGGCGCGCAGCCGACCCAGCGGTCAGCCGCTCTTGCGACGGAACTCGCGCTTGGTCATGGCGTCGTGCGTGCGGTGGATGGCTGACTCACCGTCAAGGTGCGCTTCGCCCTCACGGCGCCGGGCGTTCTTCTTGTCCAGCGCCTCCCGGAACTTCCGCTTCAGCTCGTCGGTCGGCTTGTCCTCGGCGCTCATGTGCTCAGCCTATTCGGCGAGCGGAGTCCGGGCGAGGCCGTGGCGCATTGTCAGAGCGGAGAGCAGGATGCCAGACCCACCCACCACGACGGCCGCAACCACCGGCCCCAGCAGTTCGACGGCGATGCCCGCGACGAGCGACCCGATCGCCACCGCGCCGACGGCGGCAAGCAGCAGCGGCCCGCGAACGTCGCGGTCGGCGAAGATCCTGCGCACGACCGGCCAGACGCCGTGGGCAACATCCGTGTCCTCGGTGGGCTCGGCCGAGCACCAGCGTCCGCCGCCGCGTTGTGATACACGCGCCGTGCGAGCAGACAGAAGGTTTTCAGCGGCCACTGGTAGGATCTATGAGGTTGCCCTGGTGGGCGACTGCTCACGGAGCGGGCTGGCAGCTAGCTGGTCTCCAGTGGTGGGCTCCTCGTCGCGCGTCGCGCCGGGTGGCCTTCTACCGGTGGCCAGCGCAGGCGGCATCGCGGGTTTCTCCCGCGCGTCGAGATCTGCCTGTTCCTGCTCCTTCGCATGGACTCGCGCGCGAAACGCGTGCGCGAGCATAAACAAAGAAGGAGAGACCTCTTGGAAGGTCCTGAAATCACGTTCGCCGAAGCCGTCCTCGACAACGGACGCTTCGGCACCCGCACGGTCCGGTTCGAGACCGGCCGCCTCGCGCAGCAGGCGCAGGGCGCCGTTGCCGCGTACCTCGACGAGGAGACCATGCTGCTGTCGGCCACGAGCGCCGGCAAGCACCCGCGCGAAGGGTTCGACTTCTTCCCGCTGACCGTCGACGTCGAGGAGCGCTCGTACGCCGCCGGCAAGATCCCCGGCTCGTTCTTCCGCCGCGAGGGGCGCCCGTCCACCGAGGCGATCCTCGTCTGCCGTCTCATCGACCGCCCGCTGCGCCCGTCGTTCGTCGATGGTCTCCGCAACGAGGTGCAGATCGTCATCACCGTGCTGAGCATCGCCCCGGGCGAGTTCTACGACGCGCTCGCGATCAACGCGGCATCGCTGTCCACCCAGATCTCCGGGCTGCCGTTCTCGGGCCCGATCGCGGGCGTTCGCCTCGCGCTCATTCCCGGCCACGGCGAGCACGCCGACCAGTGGGTCGCGTTCCCGACGGTGTCCCAGCTCGAGGAGGCGGTGTTCGACATCATCGTCGCCGGCCGCGTGCTCGATGACGGCGACGTCGCGATCATGATGGTCGAGGCCGAGGCCACCGAGGGCAGCTGGAACCTCATCAAGGCGGGCGCGACCAAGCCCAGCGAAGAGGTCGTGGCCCAGGGCCTCGAGGCGGCCAAGCCCTTCATCAAGGAGCTTGTCGCGGCGCAGAACGCCGTCGCGAGCACCGCCGCGAAGGAGGTCCGGGAGTACCCGGTGTTCCTGCCCTACTCGCAGCAGACCTACGACTTCGTCGCCGGCCGCGCCTACGACCGCCTCGTCTCGATCTACCAGATCGCCGACAAGGTCGAGCGCCAGAACGCGGATGACGCGCTCAAGGACGAGGTCAAGGCCCAGGTCGTCGCGGCCACCGAGTCCGGCGAGCTGTCGCCGGCCGCGCCGCTCGAGTTCGCCGCCGCCTACAAGTCGGTCACGAAGGTGATCGTGCGCGGCCGCATCCTGCAGGAGGGCGTTCGCATCGACGGCCGCGGGCTGGCCGACATCCGTCCGCTCGACGCGGAGGTGCAGGTCATCCCGCGCGTCCACGGCTCGGCGATCTTCCAGCGCGGCGAGACCCAGATCCTGGGCGTCACGACGCTGAACATGCTCAAGATGGAGCAGCAGATCGACTCGCTGTCGCCCGTGACGAGCAAGCGCTACCTGCACCACTACAACTTCCCGCCCTACTCGACCGGCGAGACCGGCCGTGTGGGCAGCCCGAAGCGTCGCGAGATCGGGCACGGCTTCCTCGCCGAGCGCGCGCTCGTGCCGGTGCTGCCCTCGCGCGAGGAGTTCCCGTACGCGATTCGCCAGGTCTCCGAGGCCCTCGGCTCCAACGGCTCGACGTCGATGGGTTCGGTGTGCGCGTCCACGCTGTCGTTGCTCAACGCTGGTGTGCCGCTGCGCGCGCCCGTCGCGGGCATCGCGATGGGGCTGGTGTCCGACCAGGTCGACGGCCAGACCCGCTATGCGGCCCTGACTGACATCCTGGGCGCGGAGGACGCGCTCGGCGACATGGACTTCAAGGTCGCCGGCACGAGCGAGTTCGTCACCGCCATCCAGCTCGACACGAAGCTCGACGGCATCCCGTCGTCGGTGCTCGCGGGGGCCCTGCAGCAGGCGAAGGACGCTCGCCTCACGATCCTCGACGTGGTCAACGCCGCGATCGACGGCCCCGACGAGATGGCGCCGACGGCACCGCGCGTGATCAGCGTGCAGATCCCGGTCGACAAGATCGGCGAGCTGATCGGCCCGAAGGGCAAGACGATCAACGCCATCCAGGACGAGACCGGCGCGCAGATCTCCATCGAGGAGGACGGCACGGTGTACATCGGCGCGACCGACGGCCCCTCGGCCGAGGCGGCCCGCGCCCAGGTCAACGCGATCGCCAACCCGACCAACCCGGAGGTGGGCGAGCAGTTCCTCGGCACGGTCGTCAAGATCGCCGCGTTCGGCGCGTTCGTCTCGCTGCTGCCCGGCAAGGACGGACTGCTGCACATCAGCGAGATCCGCAAGCTCGCCGGCGGCAAGCGCGTCGAGAACATCGAAGACGTGCTGTCGGTCGGGCAGAAGCAGCTCGTGCGCATCACGAAGGTCGACGACCGCGGCAAGCTGTCGCTCGAGCCGGTGCTCGACGAGCCCGCGGCGGAGCCGATCGGCGCCTGACGGCCCAAAGAAGTGACGGCCCGGTCGTCCGCGCGAGCGGGCGGCCGGGCCATTCTCATCAAACCGTTATGGAATGTTCACCAACAGGCCGTCACAACGCCGGGCTGCGCACAAAGCCTGCCCTAACCTCGTATAAAGCGTCGGGGGCGGCGCTGTTTGCTCCACGAAACCGAACATCGCCAGGTCTCGTGAGGGGGTGCCACACATGCAGCGCAACGGCGTCGGCTCAGCCGGTGCTTCAGAGAGCACGACGAAGTCGTCGTTCCCGCCGACCTCGCCCGTGGCCGCGCCGCGTGAGCACCCGTCCGCCCCGATCCCCGTGCAGGGTCCGCCGCTCGGTGCCGCCGTGCGCGTGCCGCTGGGCGAGACCGGAATGCACGTCTTCCCGTTCATCCTGGGCGGTTCGGAGTTCGGCTGGCACGTCGACAACGACGAGAGCCGGGCGATCCTCGACCGTTACGCCGGCCTCGGCGGCAACATCGTGCACACCTCCGACAACTACGCGTCGGGGCGCAGCGAGCACATCATCGGCCAGTGGATCGCCGACCGGGGCCTGCGCGACGAGATGATCGTCGCCACCCGGGTGGGCGGGAACGCCGACAACCCCGGCCTCGGGCCGGTCAATCTCGTCCGCGCTGTCGAGGCGTCGCTGCGCCGCCTCGGCACGGACCGCATCGACATCCTCTACCTCGATGACAGCGGAAGCTCCCCGGCAGCGCTCGACGACACCCTCGCGACCGCCGAGTGGCTCGTCGAGACGGGCAAGGCGCGGGCACTGGGCGCGTTCGGCTTCGGGGCCGAGCGACTTGTGGAGGCGCGCATCCTGTCCTCCGCCGGCTACCCGCGCCTGACGGTGCTCGACGTGCCCTACAACATGCTGCGCCGCAACGACTTCGAGGGCGACCTGCGGCTCGTGGCCGGAGCGCAGGGCATGGCTGTGACCCCGTCGCACGCGCTGCAGCACGGCTTTCTCTCCGGCCGCCACCGCTCCCGCTCCCGCACCGGCCTCGGCGTGCGCGGCAGCCAGCTGGTGAGCAGCCTCAACCGGCGAGGCAGCCGCACGCTTCGCGCGCTCGACTCCGTGGCCGGCGAGCTCGGGGTTCCCGACGCCGCCGTCGCCATCGCGTGGCTGCTGGCCCAGAAGACCGTCGTCGCACCGATCGTCAACGCGTTCGAGCCGCAGCACGTCGACGAGCTCGTGCAGGGCGTGGGCGTGCGCCTCAGCCGCGCGCAGCTTGCCGAGCTCACGCGCGCCGTCGAATGAGCCCGCGGTGACCCACTACCTCTACCTTGTGCGCCACGGCGAGCAACAGGATGCCGAGCACGGCCTGCCTGACGGCCCGCTCTCGCCGCGCGGCCGTCGCCAGGCATCGCTGCTGGCCGACCGGCTCTCGGGCGTGCCGTTCGACGCGATGTGGAACTCGCCGCTGCAGCGGGCGGCGCAGACCGCGCAGACGGTCGCCGAGCGCCTGCCTGCGCTGTCGCCCGAGCCGACCGCACTGCTGTTCGACTGCGTGCCCACCGGCGTGACCGGCGAGACGCCGGCCGCGTTCGAGCCCTTCTTCGGCGCTGTCACCGACGAGCAGGTCGAGGCGGGACGGGCGCAGATGGCGGATGCCGTGAGCGAGTTCCTCGTGCGCAAGCCGGGCGAGGTGCACGAGTTGCTGATCACCCATAACTTCGTCATCGCGTGGTTCGTACGCGAGGTGCTGCAGGCGCCGGAGTGGCGGTGGATGACGATCAACCAGGCCAACTGCGGCCTGACCGTGCTGGCGCAGAAGCCCGGCCGGCCGTGGACGCTGCTCACGCACAACGACCTCGCCCACTTGCCGGTCGAGCTGCGCACGGGCCTGCCCGAGCCCCTGCGGTTCTGAGTGTCGCGCGTCCCGCGGGCATAACTCAGTCTTTGCCGCGGCTGCGCGCCGCGCCACCCCGCGATGGCACAGGTGGCGCCCGCCGCGCCCGCCGCACAGGCTGAGTTCGTGCGCGCTACAGGCGCTTGGCCAGCCACACTGTGGCGTTCGGGTTCTGGTTGAAACGCTCGACGAGCTCGAAGCCCGACGCCGCGTAGAGCGCCGCGGCGGCCTCGAGCGAGTGGTGCGTGTCGAGCACGAGCTCGGCGGCGCCCCACGCGCGAGCGCGCGACTCCAGCGCGCTCAGCAGCATCCGCCCCCACCCGCGCCCCCGGCCCGCCGGCTGCACGTACAGGTGCTTGATCTCGTAGCGCACTCCGGCCGGGCCGTCGGGGATGCGGCGGACGCCGCCGCATCCGCTTGGCTCGCCGTCGTCGCCTCGCAGCACGAGGAACACGCCCGCCGGCGGCGTGAACGCGGAGGGGTCGGGGAAGGTCGGCGTGTACACGGCGCCTTGGCGCGCGAAGCCGATCTCGCGGGAGCGGAAGTACTCGGTGAGCAGCTCGTGCGCCAGCGCCGAGTCGACGGGGAGATCGCGAACGGATGCCACGCGACTACCCTACGGCCGCCCCGCCGCCCGCCAACCTAGGATGGAGCCATGACGCGCGTTGCCATTGTGGGGGGCACCGGCAAGCTCGGCGGAATCATCCGCGAGGTCGTGGACGGGCTCGACGGATTCGAGGTCGCCGCCGTGCTGACCTCGCGCAGCGGGCTCGACGAGGTGGCCGGCGCCGACCTCGTGGTCGACGCGTCGACACCCGCCGTGAGCATCGACGTCGTGCGCGCCGCGATCGAGCGCGGCATCAACGTGCTCGTCGGCACGTCGGGGTGGTCGGCGGAGCGCATCGCGCTCGTGCGCCCGCTCGTCGACGCCGCCGGAACCGGCGCGGTGTTCATCCCGAACTTCTCGCTCGGCTCGGTGCTCGGCACCGCGCTCGCCGCGGCGGCGGCGCCATTCTTCCCGTCCGTGGAGATCGTCGAGGCGCACCGCGAGACCAAGGTCGACTCGCCCAGCGGCACCGCGGTGCGCACCGCCGAGCTGATCGCGGCGGCCCGCGTCGAGCGCGGACCGGTGGACGCGCCGCACGCCGACCAGCGTGCGCGCGGCCAGCAGGTCGCCAGCGTCCCGGTGCACTCGCTGCGCCGGCCGGGCGTCGTCGCGCGGCAGGAGACGATCCTGTCGGGGCCGGGGGAGTCGCTGTCGATCGTGCACGACACGGTGGACCCCGCGCTGGCCTACGCGCCCGGCATCCGCATCGCCCTCGAGGCCGCTCGCGACGCGCGCGGGGTCGTCGTCGGGCTGGAGAACTTCGTCGACATCGGGGTGGGGGCGTCGGCCCTTCGACAAGCTCAGGGGCCGGATGCGGCTCAGGGGGCGGAGGGCGGGCTCGCCGAGGACGGCGTCTCCGGCCAGGCCGCCAGAGCAACCGGGGCATGAGCGCACGGGCGGGCGTGGCCGTCATGGCCACGCTGCTGCTGTTGTACATCGTGCTGGTCGGTCAGCGCGCCGTGCTGCTGCTGACGAGCGGCGACGGGCTCGGCGTCGCGATGGGCGCCGCTCTCGTGGTGCTGCCGCTCGTGGCCGTGTGGGCGTTGGGGCGCGAGCTGTGGTTCGGCTGGCGCGCCGAACAGCTCGGTCGACGCCTCGAGGCCGAGGGCGCCGCGCCCGACGAGACGGTGCGCGTGCGCCCCAGCGGGCGTGCGTTGCGCGAGGATGCGGATGCCGCGTTCCCGGCGTTCCGCGCGGACGCCGAGCAGCACCCCGACGACTGGCGGGTGTGGTTCCGGCTCGGCGTCGCGTACGACGGGGCGGGAGACCGTCGCCGGGCACGGGAGGCCGTGCGGCGCGCGATCGCGCTGGAGTCGGCCCAGCGCCGGGCAACCCCCGGTCGTTGAGCCCGAGGCACCCCCTCCGCCTTCCCCGAATTCTCCTGATTTCGCGCACTCAGGCCGATTCGGCGCGGAACGTCCTGAGCACGCGAAATCACCTGATCTGGCGAAACCCGAGGGCGACCGCCCTTCGACAAGCTCAGGGGTCGGAGGCGGTGACCAGGGCGGCGTCGACCGCGTCCTCCACTGTCGGGTGGCGGAACGAGAAGCCGGATGCCTGCAGCACCTCCGGCACGACGTCCATGTCCGCCGTGAGGATCGCCTCCGTGGCATCCTTCCCCAGCACGAGCTTCATGCCCCATTCCGGCGCGCGCACGACGAACGGCCGGTTCAGCGCGACCGCGAGCGCGAACCCGAGGTCGTTGGCGGTGGCGCGCGCGGGCCCCGTGAGGTTGACCGGGCCCGCGATGCCGTGGTCGATGACGTGCCGGATCGCGCGCACCTGGTCGTCGAGCGAGATCCACGGCCACACCTGCGTTCCGCGCCCGACCGGCCCCGAGACGCCGGCCTTCGTGAGCAGCACCAGGGGCTTGAGCACGCCGTCGAGATGCACGACCGGCGCCGTCCGCAGCATCGCGACGCGCGTGTGCTCGCCGGCTCCGCGCGCCGCAGCCTCCCACTGCGCGCACAGGTCGGCGGCGAACGTGTCGCCGCGCGGCGAGTCCTCGGTCAGCTTCGCGCCGGGCGCCGACCCGTAGTAGCCGACGGCCGACGCCGACACGAACGCGGGCGCGTCGCCGCCGAGCGCGCGCAGCGCGGCGGCCAGTGTGCGCGTCGGGGTGATGCGCGACCACAGCAGCTCGGACTTGTACCGGCTCGTCCACGGGAAGCGCCCGAGGCTCGCGCCGTTGAGCCCGACGACCGCGTCCGCTCCGGCGAGGACGTCGGGATGCAGCGGCACGCTGTCGCTGAGCCACTCGACTTCGTGCGGCTTGCGCGGCGGCCGGCGCACGAGGGTCGTCACCGCGACGCCGTCGGCGCGCAGGCTCTCAACGAGCGCCGAGCCGATCAGGCCCGAGCCGCCGGCGACAACGACGCGGCGCGGCATCCGTCCGCTCCCGTCAGGCGAGCGCGGCCTCGAGCGTGATCTCGATGCCGGCGAGCGCCTGCGACACTGGGCACCCGGCCTTGGCCTCCTCGGCGATGCGCGCGAAGTCGGCCGCGCTCAGCCCGGGCACGCTCGCCTCGACGTTGAGGTGGCTGCCGGTGATGCCCTTGCCCGGGACGAAAGTGACGGATGCCGTCGTGTCCACGCTCTGCGGGGGCGTGCCGTTCTGGGCCAGCGCGTGCGACAGCGCCATGCTGAAGCACGACGAGTGCGCCGCGGCGATGAGCTCTTCGGGTGTGGTGACCGAGTCGGAGCCCTCGCTGCGCGCCTTCCAGTTCACGGCGAACGGGCCCTGGTGCGAGGTCTGCAGCGCGACATCCCCCGAGCCCTCGGCGAGGCTCCCCTTCCACGACGTTTTGGCTTCGCTGGTGACGCTCATCTGTTCCTCCTCGCGGATGCCGCGCGCGTTCGGCGCACGCGGCCAGCCTAGTACGAGAGCAGAACGCGGTCTCGTGCTGCCGCGGGGATGTCAGCGCTCGGTTCGCGGGCCGTACTTCTCGTCGACGACTGTGCTGGTGAGGCTGATGCCGTCCGGGTAGCTCGCCCAGTCGAGTCCGAGCTCGTCGGCGGCGGCGGTGAGATCCACGACCACGCGCGCGGAGGTTGAGGCTCGGAGGCGGTAGTAGTCCGGGTCGCGGCTCGACGCGTCGCGTGCGGCGAGCACGAGCGACTCCAGGTCGTCGGCGGCGAGCGGCTCGGCTCCGGCCACCACCGCCTCGATCAGGAGCCCGCGCGCAAATCCGCTGGAACTGCCCTTGACCTCGACGCTCTCGGCGCGATCGACGGCGGCGAGCACCGCCTGCCGCACGGCGTCGTTGTTGTCGGACGGGTGCGACTGCCCGCCCGAGCCGCACGCGGCCAGCCAGAGCGCGGCGAGCACGCACATCACCGCCGTCATCGTCCGTCGTGCTCTCACACCCGCTCCGTTCGTCTAGCTGCCCGCGGCCATTCGGGTCAGCTCGAGCTCGACGACATCGCGGCTGGGCACCCCGCCGAACCTCGTCTGCACGACGCCGTCGCGGTCGAGGATGAGCGTCGTCGGCGTCTGCAGCACGCGGAACTGCCGCGCGAGGTCGGGGCGGCCAGTGAGGTCGACGTCCACGTGCAGCACGCCGTCCTCGCTGTCGGCGACCGACGCGAGCGTGCGGTGCGCGTCGGCGCAGCGCTTGCCCGACTCCGCGCTGAACTGCAGCAGCGTGGCGCGGTCGCCGAGCCGCTCGGCGCCGAGCCGCCCCGCCTCGACCACTTCGCCCGGCACAGCGGGGCGAACACGGGTCCGCGGGCGCCGCACGCACAGCGCGAAGGCCACCGTCGCAACCAGCAGCAGGGCAAGCCCGATGAGCGCGCTCGGAATGGTCACGATCGACCAGCCTAGAGGGCATCGCCCGGTATCGTGGCATCCGTGACCGCGCCCATCCCGACTCCGTACGAGGACCTGCTGCGCGACGTGCTCGAAGGCGGCACGCACAAGTCCGACCGCACCGGCACCGGAACCACAAGCGTCTTCGGCCGACAGCTGCGGTTCGACCTGTCGCGAGGCTTCCCGCTCATCACCACCAAGCGCGTGCACTTCCGCTCGATCGCGTACGAGCTGCTGTGGTTCCTGCGCGGAGAGTCGAACGTGCGGTGGCTGCAGGAGCGCGGCGTCACGATCTGGGACGAGTGGGCGGATGCCTCGGGCGAGCTCGGCCCCGTCTACGGCGTGCAGTGGCGGTCGTGGCCGACGCCGAGCGGCGGCCACATCGACCAGATCGCGCAGGTCGTCGAGCAGATCCGCTCCACGCCCGACTCGCGACGGCTCGTCGTGTCGGCGTGGAACCCCGCCGACATCCCCGACATGGCGCTCGCGCCCTGCCACGCGCTGTTCCAGTTCTACGTCGCCGACGGCCGGCTGTCGTGCCAGCTGTACCAGCGCAGCGCCGACATGTTCCTGGGCGTGCCGTTCAACATCGCCTCGTACGCGCTGCTCACCCTCATGATCGCCCAGCAGACGGGCCTGGAGCCCGGCGACTTCGTGTGGACCGGCGGCGACTGCCACATCTACGACAACCACCTCGAGCAGGTGCGCGAGCAGCTCACGCGCGACCCGTACCCGTACCCGACGCTGCGGCTGGCCCGCACGCCCGCGTCGGTGTTCGACTACGAGTTCGACGACTTCGTCGTGGAGGACTACCAGCACCACCCGGCGATCCGCGGCGCCGTCGCGGTATGACCTCTGCCGCGGGCGCCGCGTCGGTCGGGCTGGTCTGGGCGCAGGCGCGCGGCGGCGTCATCGGCGCGGGCGGCGGGATGCCCTGGCACGTCCCGGAAGACCTGGCGCACTTCAAGTCGGTCACGATGGGCGCGCCCGTTGTCATGGGCCGCAAGACGTGGGAGTCGTTCCCCGATCGCTTCCGGCCGCTCCCCGGGCGGCGCAACATCGTCGTGACGCGCAACGGCGAGTGGTCGGCCGCGGGCGCGGAGCGCGCGGCATCCCTCGACGCGGCGCTCGCTCTGGCCGCGGAGGGCCATCCCGACACGATCTGGGTGATCGGCGGGGGAGAGCTGTTCCGCGACGCGATCGCCGCGGCCGACGCGCTGGAGGTCACCGAGCTCGACCTCGATGTCGACGGCGACGCGTTCGCGCCGTCGACATCGGGGTGGGATGCCGCGGCCACCGACCCCGCGGAGGGATGGCACGTCTCGCGCGCCGGCATCCCGTACCGCTTCGTCACCTACCGCCGCGCCCCCGGTTCGGGCGGCGCGGCGCGCGCGATAGCCTGAAAGCATGACCAATCCCTTTGGGCAGGTGCTTGTCGCGCTCGTGACCCCGATGACCGCAGACGGCGAGGTCGACTGGCCCGCTGTCGAAAAGCACATCGACGATGTCGTGACCGCGGGCGCGGACGGCATTGTCGTCACCGGCACGACGGGCGAGACCAGCACCCTCACCGACCCGGAGAAGCTCGAGCTCGTCAAGGTCGGCAAGCTCGTCGCCGGGGACCGGGCCAAGATCATCACCGGCGGCGGCTCGAACGAGACGGCCCACGCGATCGAGCTGTACAAGGCGAGCGAGCGCGCCGGCGCCGACGGCATCATGATCGTCACGCCGTACTACAACAAGCCGACGCAGGCCGGCATCCTCACGCACTTCCGCCTCGTGGCGGACGCGACCGACCTGCCCGTCATCCTGTACGACATCCCCGGCCGCACCGGCGTGCCCATCACATACGAGACGATCCTGCGGATCGCCAAGCACCCCAACGTGCTCGCCATCAAAGACGCCAAGGGCGACTTCAGCGAGGTCAGCCGCGTGCTCAACCAGACCGACCTGATGTACTTCTCCGGCGACGACGCCAACGTGCTGCCGCACCTCGCGATCGGGGCGACGGGCCTCATCGGCGTCACCGCCAACATCACGCCGGGGCCGTACCGCACGATCGTCGACGCGGTGAACCGCGGCGACCTGGCCACCGCGACGGCCGAGCACAAACGGCTCGAGCCGCTCGTGCGCGCGGTCATGACGCACATTCCCGGCACCGTGAGCGCGAAGTACATCCTGCACGGGCTGGGCCGCATCGGCAGCCCGCGCGTGCGCCTGCCGCTGGTGGGCCCCGAGGAGTGGGAGGCGGCGGTCATCGAGGACGAGCTCGCTCTCGTCAAAGACGTGCCGGGCGCCGACTTCTCCAACTTCCGCCCCGACCGCAACGCCGCCGCCGGCGGTGCGCTGCCGAAGGTGCACGGCACGACTCGATGAGCGAGGCTCGATGACTCCGATCACTGTCCAAGACCCGCCCGCGCTCGATCCGGGCACGCTGCGAGTCACCCCCCTCGGCGGCCTCGGCGAGGTCGGGCGCAACATGACGGTGTTCGAGCACGGGGGAAAGCTCCTCGTCATCGACTGCGGCGTGCTGTTCCCCGAGGAGCACCAGCCCGGGGTGGACCTCATCCTCCCCGACTTCGAGCCGATCAAGGACCGCCTCGACGACATCGTCGCGGTCGTGCTCACGCACGGCCACGAGGACCACATCGGCGCCGTGCCGTACCTGCTGCGCCTCAAACCCGACATCCCTCTCGTCGGCTCCGCGCTCACGCTTGCGCTCGTGGAGGCCAAGCTCAAAGAGCATCGCATCAAGCCGTACACGCTGCTGGTGGCGGAGGGCGGGCGCGAGCGGCTCGGCCCGTTCGACTGCGAGTTCGTCGCGGTGAACCATTCGATCCCGGATGCCTTGGCCGTCGCCGTCCGCACGCCGGCGGGCATGGTGCTGGCCACGGGCGACTTCAAGATGGACCAGCTGCCGCTGGATGACCGGCTCACTGACCTCCGCGCCTTCGCGCGCCTGGGCGAGGAGGGCGTCGACCTGTTCCTCGTCGATTCCACCAACGCCGACGTGCCGGGCTTCACACCGCTCGAGCGCAGCATCGGCCCGGTGCTGGACCAGGTGATCGGCAAGGCGCCGCGTCGCGTGATCGTGGCGAGCTTCTCCAGCCACGTGCACCGCGTGCAGCAGGTGCTCGACGCCGCGGCTGCGCACGGGCGCCGTGTCGCCCTGCTCGGCCGCAGCATGGTGCGCAACATGTCGATCGCGGCCGAGCTCGGCTACCTCAACGTGCCCGACGGCGTGCTCATCGACTACAAGAAGGCGCGCGAGCTGCCCGACAACCGCATCGTGTACATGTCCACGGGGTCGCAGGGCGAGCCGATGGCCGTGCTGTCGCGCATGGCCAACCTCGACCACGAGATCGAGCCCGGCCCGGGCGACACGGTCATCCTCGCGTCGAGCCTCATCCCGGGCAACGAGAACGCCGTGTACCGCGTGATCGACGGGCTCACCAAGCTTGGCGCGAACGTCGTGCACAAGGGCAACGCCAAGGTCCACGTGTCGGGGCATGCCGCCGCAGGCGAGCTGCTCTACTGCTACAACATCCTGCAGCCGCGCAACGTGCTGCCCGTGCACGGCGAGTACCGGCACCTGATGGCGAACGCGCGGCTCGCGCAAGACACCGGCATCCCGGCCGAGCGCACGATCCTCGCCGAGAACGGCACCGTCATCGACCTGCGCGGCGGCGACGCGCGCGTGGTCGGGCAGCTCGACCTCGGATTCGTCTACGTCGACGGGTCGACGGTCGGCGAGATCACCGACGCCGACCTGAAAGACCGCCGCATCCTCGGGGAGGAGGGCTTCATCTCGGTGATCGTGGTGGTGGACGCCGCGACAGGGCAGATCATCACCGGGCCCGAGATCCACGCCCGCGGCTTCGCCGAGGACGACAGCGTGTTCGACGATGTCAAGCCCAAGATCGCGGCCGCGCTGGCGGATGCCGCGCACTCGGGCGTGCGCGACCAGCACGCGCTCGCGCAGGTCGTGCGCCGCACGATCGGCCGCTGGGTGAGCCAGCGGCTGCGCCGCCGGCCCATGATCGTGCCGCTTGTGATCGAGGCGTAGCGCGCGGCCATGGCAGCGACATTCTTCCACGGGGGCCGCGTGTGGCGCGGGGCCGGCAAGCCCGACGCCGACGCGCTGCTTGTTCGCGACGGCCGGGTGGTCGCCACCGGCGACGAGGCCGCACGCCTGGCGGGCGCCGCCGAGGATGTCGAGTCGGTGGACCTGGAGGGCGGCTTCCTCATGCCCTCGTTCGGCGACGGGCACGCGCACCCGCTGTTCGGCGGCCTGGAGGCGGAGGGGCCCGCCGTCCGCCCGTGCGCATCGGTCGACGAGATCGTCGCCGAGGTGCGGCGGCACGCGCAAGAGCACCCCGACGCCGAGTGGATCTTCGGCGCGTCGTACGACGGCAGCCTGTCAGAGGGCGGCCTCTTCGACGCGCGGTGGCTTGATCGGGCCGTCGCCGATCGGCCGGTGGTGCTGCGCGCGTGGGACTACCACACGATCTGGGTGAACTCGAAGGCGCTCGCCCTCGCCGGCATCACGGCCGAGACGCCTGATCCCGAACTCGGCGAGATTCCGCATCGCGCCGACGGCGAGCCGCTGGGCACATTGCGCGAGTGGGGCGCGATCGATCTCGTGATGGGCATCGCGCCCGCGCGCGCCGCGGAGGAGAGGATGCGGGCGCTTGCCGCCGCGGGAAGCTATTTTCTCGCGCGAGGAGTGACGTGGGTGCAGGATGCCTGGGTCGAGCCTGCCGATGTCGACACCTACGTGGAGGCGGCCGTGCGCGGCATCCTCCCCTTGCGGGTCAACCTCGCGCAGTACGCCGACCCTCGGCATTTCGGCCACCAACTGCCCGCCATGGTCCGCGCGCGCGACCGCGTCGCCGAGCTCGGCTGCCCGCTGCTGACCGCGCACACCGTGAAGTTCTTCGCCGATGGTGTGATCGAGAACGAGACCGGGGCTCTCCTGGAGCCCTACTGCTCCGGCCTGCACGACCACGGCATGCGAGTGTGGGGGCCCGGCGGAGCGCTCGCCGACGCCGTGGCCGCCGTCGACGCAGAAGGCTTCCAGATCCACATCCACGCCATCGGCGACGCGGCCGTCCGCCAGGCGCTCGACGCGATCGAGCACGCTGTCGCGGTGAACGGACCGCGAGACCGGCGCCCGGTCATCGCGCACGCGCAGCTTGTCGACGACGCCGACCTGGCGCGCTTCGCCGAGCTCGGCGTCGTGGCGTGCATGCAACCCCTGTGGGCGCAGTTGGACGCGCTCATGAACGTGCTCACTGTCCCGCGGCTGGGGCAGGCGAGGTCGGACCGGCAGTATCGCATGCGCTCGATCGACGAGTCCGGCGCCGTGTTGTCCTTCGGATCGGATTGGCCCGTGTCCTCCGGCGACCCTCGCGACGGCATGGCCGTGGCGGTCTCTCGCCAGAACGCCGACGGCGAGCCCGCGGACGGCTGGACGCCGCGCGAGATCGTGCCTGTCGAGCGCGCGCTGCACGCCTACTCCACCGCTGTCGCGCACCAGGCGTTCGCAGATCGCGCCGATGCGCCCTGGGGGGCGATCGTGCCTGGCGCGAGCGCCGACCTCGTCCACTTCGCACGCGATCCCCGCGCAACGCGGGGCCGCGCGCTCGCGGCGACGCCGATCGTCGCCACCTACCTCGCCGGAGAGTGTCGCTTCCGTGCAGGGCCGTAACCGATCAGAAAGGAAGCACCATGTCTCCAGAGCAGCTCCACCCGGTCGATAGCCCCACCGAGGCGACGATGCAAGTCACCGAAGGTCGTTTCAAGCGCGTGCTCGGCGTTCCCTCGCTCGTGCTGTTCGGCCTTGTCTACATGGTTCCGCTCACCGTGTTCACCACGTACGGCATCGTCACGGTGCTCACCGGCGGCCGCGTCGCGATGGCGTATGTCGTCACCCTCGTGGTCATGGTCTTCACGGCTCGCTCGTACGCTCGGATGGCGGTTGCCTATCCGTACTCAGGGTCGGCGTACATCTACACGCAGCAGACGTTCGGCGGCGCGATCGGCTTCCTCGCCGGCTGGGCCTTGCTGCTGGACTATCTGTTCCTGCCGATGATCAACTACCTCGTCGTCGGCCTATACCTCACCGAGGCATTCCCCGCGGTTCCGTCGTGGGTGTGGATCGTGGTGTCGATCGCGATCGTGACGGTGCTCAACATCATCGGGATCATCTCGGTCGCGCGCGCGAACTTCGTCATCATCGCGGTGCAGACGATCTTCGTCGTCGTGTTCGTGTGGCTTGCGCTGGGCACCGGCGTCGGCCATGGGGTCGACCCGCTCCGCCCGTTCACCGGCGACGGCTCGGTGGGCGAATTGGGCCCGCTGTTCGGCGGCGCGGCCATCCTGTGCCTGTCCTTCCTCGGATTCGACTCCGTCTCCACGCTGGCGGAGGAGGCGAAGGACGCCAAGCGCACGGTGCCGCGCGCCATCCTGATCACCACGATCGGCGCTGGCCTCGTGTTCATCCTGCTCGCCTTCTCGGCCCAGTTCGCGTATCCGTCGAACCAGTTCGAGTCGGCCGACACTGCGGCGATCGACGTCACCATGGCCGTGGGCAGCCACTGGCTGTCCGCGATGTTCATCGCCGGGTATGTCGCGGGCGCCCTGGGCTCCGCGCTGACCTCGCAGGCGTCGGTTTCGCGCATCCTGTTCGCGATGGGCCGCGACGGCGTGCTTCCGCGCGTGGTGTTCGGCCACTTGAACGAGCGCTTCGGCACTCCGGTGGTCGCCACCCTCGTGGTGTCGGTGTTCTCGCTCGCCGCGATCTGGATCGACCTGGCGCTGCTGTCGAACATGATCAGCTTCGGCGCGCTCATGGCGTTCTCCATGGTGAACCTGTCGGTGCTCAAGCACTACTTCATCGACGAGAAGGAGCGCGCTGGGTCGAAGGTCTTCAGCAACCTGGTGTTGCCCCTCATCGGCTTCGGCCTCACGGTCTGGCTGTGGACGAGCTTGTCCGGGCAGACGTTCGTCGTCGGGCTGTCGTGGCTGGCGCTGGGCTTTGTGATCTTGTTGGTCGTGACTCGGTTCTTCCGCCGCCCCACACCGATGCTCGATCTCAAGGAGTGAGCGCGGCACACTCGTCACAACCGTCACATCCGTAACGCCGCGTCGCTACGCAGGAACCGGGTGCGCCGGCAATAGCGTGGGGGGATGGCCAGGAGCTCGAGCCCGACCAAGGCGACCGGCGCGCCCGCGAAGGCGCCGTCCCGTCGCGCCGCAAAACCCGATCCCGCGCCCAAGCGCTACGCAGACGAGCCCGACAAGCCGCCGCTGATCGCGCGCATGTGGCTCGGCCTGGCGCACGGCGTCGGCGGCATGTTCCGCGCCTTCGGGCCGGAGACTCTGGAGAAGGACCAGCGCCGCGACGGCTTCCCGTTCCTGCTGGTGCTGTTCGCCGTCGCCGGAGCGGTCGTCGAGTGGTTCCTCATCGGCTCCGAGATCGCCGCCACCATCAGCGCGTACACGGGGGGCGCCCTTGTTGGGCGCGTCGCGTTCGTGCTGCCTGTCCTGCTGCTGATCCTCGCGGGATGGCTGTTCCGGCATCCCGCGTCCGTGCACGACAACGGCCGCGTGGGCATCGGCTTCGGCATCCTCACGGTCGCCGTCGCCGCCATCTGCCACGTCGCCGGCGGCCGGCCGGCTCCGAAGCAGGGCCTGCCGGTGCTCAGCGAGGCCGGCGGCCTGTTCGGGTGGATGCTCGGCGAGCCCCTCGCGATGCTGCTGACGAGCGTCGGCGCGTACTGCGTGCTCTCGGTGCTCGCGCTGCTGAGCGTGCTCATCATCACCAAGACGCCGCCGAACCGCATCGGGCCTCGCCTCGGCGACCTCTACGCGTGGATGTTCGGCGCCGAGCCGCGCCCCGAGGCGAGCGAGACCGCTGCCGCGCCGTCCGGCGACGCCGCGCCGGTCGACGACCGTGTGCCGTGGTGGCGGCGCAACAAGACCGGCCGTGAGGACGACCCCGCGGGCATCGGGTCGCAAGACCTCACCGAACTGCTGCCGTCCGGCGGGTCGCAGGGCGGGTTCGACCAGGCCGTCACGACGGCACCCGATGCCGCCACCGAGGTCATCGCCGAGGTCGAGGCGGCGCTGCCCGGGCTGGGCAAGAGCGCCGGCGCGACATCGCTCCTCGACGACGGGCAAGACGCGGGCGACCCCGACCAACTGCCCGGGATGTCGGGATTCGGCTCGGCGGGAGCGGGTGGAAAGCCGCCGACGCAGGCGCCGCCGTACCGCCTGCCCAACCCGGCGGCCCTCGCCGCGGGGTCGCCGCACCGAGAGCGCTCGGCCGCCAACGACAACGTGGTGGCGGCGATCACCAGCGTGCTCGAGCAGTTCCAGGTCGACGCGCGCGTGACCGGATTCTCGCGCGGTCCGACCGTGACGCAGTACGAGATCGAGGTCGGCCCCGGTGTGAAGGTCGAGCGCATCACGGCGCTCACGAACAACATCGCCTACGCCGTGGCCTCGAACGAGGTGCGCATTCTCGCGCCGATTCCCGGAAAGAGCGCGATCGGCGTCGAGATCCCGAACACCGACCGCGAGATCGTGACCCTCGGCGATGTGCTGCGCTCGCCTGCCGCCACCCAGGCGGCGCACCCGATGACCATCGGCATCGGCAAGGACGTCGGCGGCGGCTACGTCGTGGCGAACCTCGCGAAGATGCCGCACCTGCTGGTGGCGGGATCGACGGGCTCGGGCAAGTCGAGCTTCGTGAACTCGATGATCACGAGCCTGCTGATGCGGGCCAAGCCGAGCGACGTGCGCATGGTGCTGATCGACCCCAAGCGTGTCGAGCTGAGCTCGTACGCCGGGGTGCCGCACCTGATCACGCCCATCATCACGAACCCGAAGAAGGCGGCAGAGGCGCTGCAGTGGGTCGTGAAAGAGATGGACATGCGCTACGACGACCTCGCGTCGTTCGGGTTCCGCCATATCGACGACTTCAACAAGGCGGTCGTCGCCGGCGAGGTTGAGGTGCCGCCCGGCAGCGAGCGCGTGCTCAAGCCGTACCCGTACCTGCTCGTGGTCGTCGACGAGCTCGCCGACCTCATGATGGTGGCCCCGCGCGACGTCGAGGACTCGATCGTGCGGATCACACAGCTGGCGCGGGCCAGCGGCATCCATCTCGTCTTGGCCACCCAGCGGCCGTCGGTCGACGTCGTCACCGGGCTCATCAAGGCGAACGTGCCGTCGCGCCTCGCGTTCGCGGTCACGAGCGTGACCGACTCGCGCGTCATCCTCGACCAGCCCGGCGCCGATCGGCTGGTCGGCCAGGGCGACGGCCTGTTCCTGCCGATGGGCGCGTCGAAGGCGCTGCGCGTGCAGGGCGCGTGGGTCAGCGAGGCCGAGATCGAGAAGGTCGTCACGCACGTCACGAACCAGGCGCGGCCCGAGTACCGGGCGGATGTCGAGGCGGCGGCCTCGAAGAAGGAGATCGACGCCGACATCGGAGACGACCTCGAGCTGCTGCTGGCGGCCGCCGAGCTCGTCGTGTCGACGCAGTTCGGGTCGACCTCGATGCTGCAGCGCAAGCTCCGGGTCGGCTTCGCGAAAGCCGGCCGGCTCATGGACCTCCTCGAGTCGCGCGAGATTGTGGGGCCGTCGGAAGGCTCGAAGGCGCGCGACGTCCTGGTCACGGCCGAGCAACTGCCCGACGTGCTCGCGCACTTGCGCGGCGAGGATGTCGCGCCACGCCCGTCGGCCGAGCCCGCGGAGCCGTACGCGGCCGACCCCGTCGAGCAGTCCTATGACGGCTACCCGGTTGTCGACGGAGACGAGGGCTCCGAGGACGCGTGGGGCCTGACCGGCCGCGACTGAGCGCGTGCCCCGAGCGATAGGCTCAGCACGTGGCCGTGCCCCGACAGCTGCCCAACGCGATCACCGTCGTGCGCATCCTGTGTGCGCCCGTGTTCCTGTGGCTGCTCCTGGCCGACGCCGGCGCCGACGGCGCGCTGCGCTGGTGGGCTGCCGGGCTGTTCATTGTCGCGATTGCGACCGACGGCGTCGACGGCTACCTCGCGCGCAAGCACGAGATCGTCACCGACCTCGGCAAGCTGCTCGATCCGATCGCCGACAAGGCGCTCACCGGGTGCGCGTTCGTGGGGCTGTCGATTCTGGCGGAGCTGCCGTGGTGGATCGCGATCGTCGTGCTCGTGCGCGAGGTCGGCATCACGGTGTACCGCCTCGTGGTCGTGAGCGACCACGTGCTCGCGGCGGCGTGGATGGGAAAGCTCAAGACGGTTGCGCAGGCGGTCGCCCTCTCGCTCGCGCTGCTACCGCTGTGGAACGTCGTCGGCGAGTGGATCTGGTGGGTGAACGGCGTGACGATGGCGGTCGCGGTCGCGCTGACGATCGCGAGCGGAGTCGACTACGTCGTCAGCGAGGCGCGCGGCCGGCGCGCACGAGCGGATGCTGCATGAGCACCGTGTCCGCTGAGCTGCCCGACGACGTCGAGGCGACGGCGCTCAGCGCGCGGAGCAGCGAGCCGGAGCGTCTCGTCGCGTGCCTGAGCGAACTGCACTGGACTGTGGGCGTCGCCGAGTCGCTCACCGGCGGGCTCGTCGTATCGGCGCTCGTCGACGTGCCCGGTGCGTCGGCGGTGCTGCGCGGCGGGGTCGTGGCCTACGCCTCGGACGTGAAGCACAGCGTGCTGGGGGTGGACGCGTCGCTCCTGCGCGCGCACGGGGCGGTGCATCCGCTCGTGGCAGCCCAGATGGCCGAGGGCGTGCGCAGGGTGCTCTCGGACGGCCAGCGGCGCTGCGACCTCGGCGTCGCCACCACGGGGATCGCCGGCCCCGACTCGCCGGACGGCCAGCCGGTGGGCACCGTGCACGTGGCTGTGGCGACGCCGCTTGGCGCCCGTGTGGAAACGCTCGCCCTCGCCGGCGGCCGTGAAGCGATCCGTGCTGAAGCGGCGCGTGCTGCCATTCGTCTCGCCCTCGAGGCACTGTAGCCGGGGACCGCCGAGCCGAGCGGCGCGCCCGCGTGGCAGCGCCCTACTGCTGCTGCCCGCCGCCGTCGGGCCCGCCCGTCGCGCCGCCGCCGGGG
>NZ_JASGEC010000011.1:0-25023 GCF_047606685.1 Microbacterium sp. | reverse complement strand
GCCTGTCGCCCCGGTCCCTGAGCCTGTCGCCCCGGTCCCTGAGCCTGTCGCCCCGGTCCCTGAGCCTGTCGAAGGGCCAGCGACCCAACCGTGGAACAATCCAGCATCGACTGCCGTTGCAGTCCGTGACAGACTTCCGAGCGGACGCCCGGAGACAAGGAGTTGACATGACCGCCAAGGCGACGACATCCGCCACCTTCCAGCAGGACGTGCTCGAGGCCGACGGCCCGGTGCTGGTGGACTTCTGGGCCGCGTGGTGCGGTCCGTGCCGCATGGTCGCGCCGGTGCTCGACGAGATCCAGTCCGAGCACCCCGACAAGATCACGGTCCTCAAGCTCAACGTGGACGAGAACCCCGACCTGGCAATGGAGTACCAGATCACGTCGATCCCGGCGATGAAGGTGTTCAACAAGGGCCAGGTCGAGACGACGATCATCGGCGCGAAGCCGAAGTTCGCACTCGAGCAGGATCTCGCCTCTTACCTCGCTTAGCCGCCCCGGCCCCCCGGCCCCTGAGCTTGTCGAAGGGCCCGGTCGTTGAAGCGAGACGAAACGCGGCGAGTCCACGTGAAATAGCAGCCCTCACCGGGGATTAAAGATGCATGCCGCTATCGGCATGCTTCACACGGCGTCGGTCGTGCGCACCGTGGCGTCCCACGTGCGGTACGCCTCAGTGTCGCCGAGCAGGCGCCACGCGGCACGGGTGAGCTGCGGGTGCTCGAGGGCGATCTGGCGCAGCATGCGGAAGTGCGCGGCACGCGTCGGGCGCATTCCGCCGCCCGCCGCGATCAGCTCGCCGCGAATGGTGAGCACGACGAGCTCGTCGACCGACGGCAGGTCGTCCATGAACTCCCAGGGGTCCTCGCCGTGACGCAGTCGCTCGTGCACGAGGACTTCGAGCTCGTCCGCCGCCTCGGCGCGCAGCACTTCCACGCTCGCCCTGCGGGGCAACGACGGCTCGTGCTCGATCACGCCTTCCAGCCTAAGCCCGGCCCGCTCAGCCTCGCCGATCCTGGTCCCTGAGCCTGTCGAAGGGCGTCAGGCGTCCTACCCGCCGTAGCCGGCCTCGCCGAGCTCGGCAAGGATCCGATTGAGATCGCCAATTGTCGCGAAATCTATACTGATCTGGCCTTTTCTCGCGCTGAGGGTGATTTTCACGCGAGTGTTGAGCCGATCCCCCAGGCGCTCGGCGACCTCGTCGAGGTGCCCGCGGCGCGCGCCGGCCTGAGGCTTCGGCAGGCGGCGAGACCCGCCATCCGTCCCCTTCGCCACCGCTTCGGCCGCGCGCACCGAAAGGTCCTCGTTGACGATCTTGTCGGCGAGCCGCTGCATCGCGTCGGCGTCGTCGAGCGACAGGATGGCGCGGGCGTGCCCCGCGCTGAGGACGCCGGCAGCGACGCGCTGCTGCACGGGGACGGGGAGCTTGAGCAGCCGGATGGTGTTGCTGATCTGGGGGCGCGAGCGGCCGATGCGCGTCGCGAGCTCTTCCTGCGTGATGCCGAAGTCTTCAAGCAGCTGCTGGTAGGCCGATGCCTCCTCCAGCGGATTCAGCTGCGAACGATGCAGGTTCTCCAGCAGGGCGTCGCGCAAGAGGTGCTCGTCGGATGTGTCGCGCACGATGGCGGGGATGGTCTCGAGACCGGCCTCCCGGGCGGCACGGGTGCGGCGCTCCCCCATGATGAGCTCGAACGACCCGTTCTCGGCCGCCCGCACCACGACGGGCTGCAGCACGCCGAACTCCTTGACCGAGTGCACGAGCTCGGCGAGGTCGCCCTCGTCGAACACCGAGCGAGGCTGGCGCGGGTTCGGAACGATGTTGTGCGGGTCGATGTGGACGAGTCGCGCCCCGGGAACCGCGAGCAGCTCGTCGGTCGCTTCGGGCGCGCCAGGCGCGCCGCTGAAGAACACGTCGGCGGGGCGTGACTCGGTCGGCTCGGTGGTGGGGATGAGGGCTCCGATGCCGCGTCCCAAGCCTGTGCGCTTCGCCATCAGCGATGTCCTTCTTCCTCGGCGGGCGCGTCGCCGCGCTGGATGATCTCGACAGCCGCCTCACGATAGGCGATCGCCCCGGCCGACTGCCCATCGTAGGCGATCACAGTCTGCCCAAAGCTCGGCGCTTCCGACACGCGGACGGAACGGGGGATGAACGTGTGCATCACCTGCTGCGGGAAGTGCGCGCGCACCTCGTCCGCCACCTGGCGAGCGAGGTTCGTTCGGCCGTCGTACATCGTCAACAGGATCGTGGACACGTGCAGGCCCGGGTTCAGGTGCCGCCGGATCATGTTCACACTCCCCAGTAGCTGGCTGAGGCCTTCGAGTGCGTAGTACTCGCACTGGATCGGGATGAACACCTCGTGCGCCGCGGCGAACGCGTTGATCGTCAGCAGGCCGAGCGACGGGGGGCAGTCGATGAGCACGAAGTCGAGGCGCTCCTCGAGACTGGCGAGATGCGCGTCCAACGCCGTCCGCAGCCGGTGCTCGCGAGCCACCTGGGTAACAAGCTCGATCTCCGCCCCGGCGAGGTGGATCGTGCTCGGAACGCAGAGCAGATCGGGGGCCTCGGGGCTGGTCTGGATCACGTCCGCCAGCGGGAACTCGTCGATCAAGACGTCGTAGACGCTCGGAACGTCCGCGCTGTGGGGGATGCCGAGGGCTGTCGACGCGTTCCCTTGGGGGTCGAGGTCGATCACAAGCACCCGGGCGCCGACCGAGACGAGCGCGGCGGCGATGTTGACGGCCGTCGTGGTCTTGCCGACCCCGCCCTTCTGGTTCGAGACCGTCATGACGCGCGTCTTGCCCGACAGCTCGACGCGGACGCTTTCCAATGCGCGGCGGCGCGCGGTGAGATCCGCGAGTTCACGGGCGAGGGGAGTGTCCGCGAGGTCGTTCATACCGCCTCCACTCTAGTTGACTCGTTCACCGTTTCACGTGAAACGTGCCACCGGCCCCTGAGCCCGCCCCGGCCCCTGAGCCTGTCGAAGGGCCTTCACCCGCCCACCCCGGCCCCTGAGCCTGTCGAAGGGCCTTCACCCGCCCACCCCGGCCCCTGAGCCTGTCGAAGGGCCTCCCCGCGGACGACTCAACGTCTGCAGTTCCTCAACCCGGCCCGCTATGAGCGCCTCCTTCTTTGCCCGACTCCACCCGTGAAGCTGCTTTTCTCGATGTGCAGCGCTGTCAAGGCGGTCGAAGACCTCGGTGTACACGAGGTACACAGGACGCCGTTTGCGCGTGTGGTGCGCGCTCAGCTCGTCAACGTTGTTGTGCTCCCACTCGCGTTGTTCGGGCGTCCTGGCTGTGCTCCCGACGTAGTAGCTGCCGTCATGGCAGCGGAGGATGTAGACGTAAGGCATGACGTCGATCATTGCCGCCGGCGGGCTCCGGCGATGCGGGCACGAACGATTCGTGAAGAGCCCGCTCGTCGCAACCGGCTGTGCAGGAGCAGACGTGTTGAAATCAAGCCGTTTGGACCTGTCCACCAACGGCCCTTCGACAAGCTCAGGGACCGGCAACCACCGACCGCCGAGCCTGTCGAAGCGCACCTGGAGCGGGGCGTTTCACGTGAAACAACCGCATTTCGACTCGGGCGCGCTTCGCGCGTCCTCGCTCAACGACTGAAAGACCACCGGCCGTTGAGCGACCGAGCGCAGCGAGGGAGACGAAACGCCACCCGGCACACCGCGTTTCGACCCGCTTCACTCTCTCAACGACCGGAGGGCCCGGCGACCGTCGCGCGCACCACGCGCGTGGGCTCGGCGAGAAGCTCAGCACCCACGACTTCCACACGAACATCCGACAACCCGAAGCGCCGGATCTGCTTCGCCGCGGCATCGATTTCCGCGGGCGCGCCAGCGCCTTTCATCAGAATCAACTCGCCACCAGAGCGCACCAGGGGAGCGGTGAGCGAAATCAGTGTCCGCAGCGCGCTCACGGCCCGCGCCGTCACGCCGTCGAGCGAGCCGCGGCCGCCCCAGTCCTCGGCGCGCGCACGATCGACTGTGACGTTCTCCAGGCCCAAAGCGGCCACTTGCTCGTTCAGCCACGCCACGCGACGCTCCATCGGCTCGATCAGCACGAACTCGACATCGGGGCGCACGATCGCCAGCACCAAGCCGGGGAAGCCCGCCCCGGACCCGACGTCGCCGACCCGCCCTCGGAAGAGAGGAGCTATAACCGCGCTGTTCAGGATGTGGCGGGTCCACAAGCGCGGAAGCTCGAGCGGCCCGATCAACCCGCGTTCCTCGCCGTGGCGAGCAAGCGCGTCGGCGAAGGCACGTACGACGTCAAGGCGCTCGCCGAAGACGTGCTGCGCCGCTTCGGGCTCGGGTTCAAGGGCGTTCACGACATCCATTCTCGTGTACTGGTTGCTGAGCTTGTCGAAGCACCCGGCCCTTCGACAAGCTCAGGGGCCGGGAGCACATGGCCCTTCGACAAGCTCAGGGACCGGGCCACCCCGCCCCGTTTCACGTGAAACGGAGTCAGGCCCGACGGATCACCGTGTGCCGGTCGGCGCCCTCGCCGTACGACTCCGAGACCAGCCCGCGGTCGGCCACGATGTCGTGCACGAGCTTGCGCTCGTAGCTCGACATCGCCGGCAACGACGCCTGTGACGCGCCCTCGTCGAGCCGCGCGACCGCGCGGTCGACGAGGCTCTCCAACTGGCTGCGCCTCGCGTCGCGCGAGCCGCCGATGTCGAGGATCAGCCGCGAGAAGCGACCGGTCTTGTTCTGCACCGCCAAGCGCGTGAGCTCCTGCAGCGCCTGCACGGTGTCGGGGTCGGAAAGCGGGGCGAGCGAGCCGCCATCCTCATTCTCCACTGAGACGTACGCGCGGCCGGCGCGCACGTCGAGGGAGAGGTCTCCGTCGATATCGGCGATATCGAGCAATCCCTCGAGGTAGTCTGCGGCGACGTCGCCTTCTTCCTCGAGCTGCGCAATCGTCGCATCCTCACCCGGTGCGGTCGGTTCCGACATAGTCATCCCTTTTTCGAGTCGTTCCCGGGCGAAGAAGGGCGGCCGCCCTTCTTCTTCGCCCGCTGCTTGCTCATCGGCTGCTGCCGCTTCGGCGCCTCGGCCTTCGCGCGCTCCGCCTCCTCGAGCAGGCGCTGCTGCTCGGCGACGTACTTCTCCATCGGCACGACCTTGCCCTTGGCATCCAGTGCCTTGCCCTTGCGGGCCAGGCGCTCCTCACGCTCCTTCGCCGCCTCCGAGCCGGGCGTGGGCATCTCGCGGATCACGAGGAACTGCTGGCCCATCGTCCACAGGTTCGAGACGAACCAGTAGATAACGACACCGAGTGGGAAGAAGACGCCCGAGAAGACGAAGGCGAACGGCAGGATGTACAACATGACCCGCTGCATCTGGTACGCCTGGCCGGTCTTCGCCTCGGGCGACAGGTTCTTCGAGATGATCTGCAGCTGCGTGAAGAACTGCGACAGGATCATCAGGATGACGAGGATGACGAGGATGACGACCGTCGCCGTCTGTCCGGCGTTGATCGCGTCGACCATGTTGATGTGCAGCGGCGCGACGCCGAAGAGCTTCGCGTCGTAGAACTGCTTGGTGAGCGCGGCGTTCAAGAGCCCGACGCCGCCGATCTCGGCCTGGGCGTGGCGCGTGACGTCGTTCAGGGTCCAGAACAGCGCGAGGAAGAACGGCATCTGCACGAGCAGCGGCAGACAGCTCGACACGGGTGTCGTTTCGTGCTTCTTGTACAGCGCCATGGTCTCGCGACTCATCGCCTCGCGCGACAGCTGATCGCGCTTCCCCTTGTACTTCTCTTGAACTTTTCGCAGTTCAGGAGCAATTTCCATCATCTTCCGCTGGCTCTTGATCTGCTTCACGAACAGCGGAATGAGAGCGGCGCGGATGACGACGACGAGGCCGATGATCGACAGCACCCACGTGTGGCCGGCGTCTCCCGGCATCCCGAGCGCGGTGAACAGCCAGTGCCACGCGACCAGCACCGCCTCGACCAGCCACTTCAGCGGCCAGAGGATCGTGCCGAAGAGATCGAACCCGCCGCCAGTGTCGGCTGCGGCGGCGGACAGCAAGAGATCCATGCGGTGGATCAGTCCTTTCCAGTGGATGTCGGAACGACAAACCCGTGGCGGGTCAGGCCGTGAGAGAAGTTCTTGCGGGGCGGAACGTCGTCGACGCCGCCGGCCGCCCAGGGATGGCAGCGCGCGATGCGCGCCGCGGTCAGCGCCGAGCCCACGACGAGCCCGTGCTGCTGCACCGCCCCGACCGCGTAGGCCGAGCACGACGGGTAGTACTTGCAGACGTCGCCGTAGGTGTGCGAGATGGTCGCTCGGTAGCCGTGCAGCAGTGCCAGCCCGAGGTTGCGGGGGAGCAGCGGAACAGACCGGACCAGATCGGATGACGCCAGCCGCGCGTCGCCGAGCGCGGTCGCCGGGAGCACGCTCACGCCGCGCGCCCCAGGCAGCGCCGCACTTCCGTGCGCAGCTGGGCGTAGTCGGCGGACGCGGCGGCCGGCAGCGCGCGGATCACGACGTCGGTGCCGGGGGCCATGGTCGAAAGCTCTTCCGCGCAGACGGCCTTCAGCCGCCGCCGCACGGTGTTGCGCACGACCGCTGTGCCCACTTGCTTGCTCACGATGAAGCCGAATCTCGCAGCGCCGCCCTCGGTGCCGGCCAGAACGTGCGTCACGGTGTGCGCACCGGCGCACCGCGACCCCCGCCGCACAACTGTCCTGTAGTCGGAGCCGCGGGTGAGTCGGTTCGGCCTCGAGAGCACGTTCCGCTACGCGGACAGCTCGGTGCGGCCCTTGGCGCGGCGAGCGGACAGGATGGCGCGGCCGGCGCGGGTGCGCATACGGGCGCGGAAACCGTGCTTCTTGGCGCGGCGGCGGTTGTTGGGCTGGAACGTGCGCTTGCTCATGGAAACTCCGGAGGAATGGTCACCGGGAACGTTGCGACCGGAGACGACGTGGACGGGACCTGCCGCGAGGGCATAGTCAACCGATTCAGGCTATGTCTAAATCGGCCCTATCTCAAATCGAGAGCTTGCCGAACGGCACATTATCCACCGGAACGGACGAAGCCCTGGCAGTGACACGCCCACGCGGCATACAGTGGATTTTGCTCCGCGGGCATCGGCTGGCTACCGTGTCCGAAGCAGTTATCCACAGGCTCCCGTGTCCACGACAGCGTGCTCGCTCCCGGTGAAAGCCTGGCACTCATGCAAGACCCGGGGGGGCAATGAATTCGCAGGACGTTCCGGATGTTCCGCTCTGGACAGCAGCGCTCGACATCCTCTCTCGCGACGAGCGCGTCAGCCCGCTCCTGCATGGCTTCCTCAACCTCGCGGTGCCGCAGGGGATCATGGCCGGCACGCTGTATCTCGACGTCCCCAACGACCTCACCGCCCAGCACATGAAGACGCGGCTGGGCGCCCCCATTCTCGAGGCGATCGCCGGCGCCGACCCCGAGGGCGCCGTCACCAGCTACCGCGTGGTCGTCAACCCTGAGCTCGAAGGCGCGCACGAGACCGCGCCGATCACGGTGCCTCGATCGCTGGAGCTGCCCGCCGACGAGCCGGCGCCGACCCTGGAGCACACGGCCCGCAACGGCTCGCCGCAACGCACCGACACCCGGCTGAACCCGAAGTACACGTTCGACAACTTCATCATCGGCCAGTCGAACCGGTTCGCCCACGCTGCGGCAGTTGCCGTGGCCGAAGCACCAGCGAAGGCGTACAACCCGCTGTTCGTCTACGGCGAGTCGGGCCTGGGCAAGACCCACCTGCTGCACGCGATGGGCGACTACGCCTTGAGCCTGTACTCCGGCATCCGTGTGCGGTACGTGTCGACCGAGGAGTTCACGAACGAGTTCATCAACTCGATCCAGAACAACCGCGGCTCGGCCTTCCAGGCCCGGTACCGCAACGTCGACATCCTGCTCATCGACGACATCCAGTTCCTCGCGAACAAGAACGAGACGCAAGAGGCGTTCTTCCACACCTTCAACACGCTGCACGACCACGACAAGCAGGTCGTCATCACCAGCGACGTGCCGCCCAAGCAGCTCGAGGGCTTCGAGGAGCGCATGCGCAGCCGCTTCGAGTGGGGCCTCATCACCGACGTGCAGGCGCCCGACCTCGAAACGCGCATCGCGATCCTGCGCAAGAAGGCGCAGAGCGAGCGGCTGCACATTCCCGACGAAGTGCTCGAGTACATCGCGACGATCGTCTCGTCCAACATCCGCGAACTCGAAGGCGCGCTCATCCGCGTGTCGGCGTACGCGAATCTCAATCGCTCGAAGCTCGACATGTCGCTCGCCCAGACTGTGCTGCGCGACATCGTCGACCAGGACGACGCGAACATCATCTCGCCGACCGACATCATCACGGCAACCGCGCAGTACTTCAAACTGACCGTCGACGACCTCTACGGCTCGAGCCGGTCGCAAGCGATCGCCACCGCGCGGCAGATCGCCATGTACCTGTGCCGCGAGCGCACCAACCTCTCCCTCCCCAAGATCGGGCAGCTCTTCGGCGGCCGCGACCACACCACCGTGATGTACGCGTACCGCAAGATCAGCGACCTGATGCGCGAGCGCCGCTCGATCTACAACCAGGTCACCGAGATCACGACGCAGCTGGGCCGCGCGCGTTGACCGGGGGCGCCTTGTCCCCCGAAATCCCGGCTTGACACACGTTCACGCCTGTCGCATCATGCACGTTCTGCACATGTGCACAACTTGTGGATAACTACAAAACTCGGCGACATCGGAATCGTGTGGAGTCCGCTTGCCACAGGCTCTCCCCACGGCATCCACATCTCACACGGATGTAGTTTCCCGTCCCCTGCTGGGCTCCGCCGAGATCTCCACAGTTCCCACAGGCGTTAACACCGTTAATATCTCCTCTTCTCTTTCTCGGTGCTCGATGACCTTGAGCGGTGGGAGTGAATGGATGTCGGGGACTAGCATGGGTTTTCCAAGCCCCACGACCGACGAGGGAGTTCCGGTGAAGTTTCACGTCAACCGCGATGTGTTCAGCGAGGCTGTCTCGTTTGTCGTGAAACTCCTTCCGCAGCGCAATCCGCAGCCGATCCTGGCCGGAGTGCTCATCGAGGCCACCGACGAGGGGCTCTCACTCGCCGCCTTCGACTACGAGGCATCCGCTCGCACTGTCATCGAAGCGACCGTTGACGAGCCGGGCACGATGCTCGTGCACGGGCGACTGCTGTCCGAGATTGCGAGCCGACTGCCGAACGCGCCGATCGAGGTGGCTGTCGACGACGACGGCGGAATCGCGCTCACGTGCGGCTCCGCGCGGTTCACGCTGGCCTCGATGCCGGTGCAGGAGTACCCCGCGATCCCCGAGGTCAACGGGGAGTCGGGCCTGGTGCCGGCGGAAGACTTCGCAACCGCGATCGCGCAAGTGGCGTTCGCCGCATCCCGCGACGACGTGACTCCCGTGCTCACCGGCGTGCAGCTGGAAGTGAGCGGCACGGACCTCAGCCTGGTCGCGACCGACCGGTACCGGGTGGCGTTGCGCGACATCCCGTGGGGCGGCGGCTCCGCCGCCGAGAGCACGAGCGCGCTCGTGCCGGCGCGCACCCTGCAGGAGGTCGGCAAGACTTTCGCGCACGGCGGGGACATCTCGATCGCGTTTTCGGGGGCCGGCGACCGCGAGATCATCGCGTTCACCGCGGGCAACAAGACCGTGACATCCCTTCTCATCAAGGGCAACTTCCCGCCGGTGCGCCGCCTGTTCCCCGAGCAGACCGAGCACCACGCGGTCGTGAACACCGCAGAGCTCACCGAGGCAGTGCGCCGTGTGTCGCTCGTTCTCGACCGGTCGGCCCCGCTGCGGTTCACGTTCACGGCCGACAGCGTGACGATGGATGCCTCGGGCAGCGAGCAGGCCCGCGCGTCCGAGTCCGTCGACGCGCACCTGGTCGGCGAGGACGTCACCCTCGGGCTGAACCCGCAGTACCTGCTGGAGTCGCTGGGCGCGGTGCGCAGCGAGTTCGTGCGCATCACGTTCACGTCGAGCGACAACGCGAACAAGCTGAGCCCCGTGCTCATCACGAGCCAGACGTCGGTGGATCAGGCCGGTTCCGACACCTTCAAGTACCTGCTGCAGCCGAACCTCCTCTTGCGCTGACCCACTCCGGCCCCCTGAGCCGCATTCCGGCCCCTGAGCCTGTCGAAGGGCCCCCGTCACGCGCGCGATCCCGTTGAGTGCGCAGCTGAACGACCAGCAGTTCGGTTGTCACGATGTGCGGGCCGGGGTGCGGATTGCGGCAACCGAATCGGCTGCGGGCGGACGTCGGCCCGCGCGAATAGGGTGAACAGGTGATCGTGGAGCGGCTGGGCCTCGTCGACTTCCGCAACTACGCGGAGGCCGATGTCACGCTGCATCCCGGCGCCAATGTCTTCGTGGGCCGAAACGGGCAGGGAAAGACGAACCTCGCAGAGGCGATCGCGTTCCTGGCGACCCTGGGGTCGCATCGCGTGTCCCACGACGCGCCGCTGGTGCGGGAGGGGAAGGATGCCGCGTTCGTCCGCGCCCGACTGGCCCACGGTGAGCGCCGCATCACGCTCGAGGTGCAGATCAACCGGCAAGGCTCCAACAAGACGCGCATCGGCGGCAGCCCGGTCAAGCCCGGGGAGCTTCCGCGCCACGCCCACGTCGTGCTGTTCGCGCCGGAGGACCTGCAGATCGTGCGGGGAGAGCCATCCGCCCGCCGCGTGTTCGCCGACCAGCTGCTCGTGCAGCTTTCGCCCCGCCTCTCCGGGGTGCTCGGCGACTACGACCGCGTGCTGAGGCAGCGCAACGCGCTGCTGAAGTCGGCGAGGGCGCGCGGCGTCCGCGGCGACGCGCTGGCCACCCTGGACGTGTGGGACGACAAGCTCGTCGCGCTCGGCGCCGAGATCGTGGTCGCCCGTGCCCGGCTCGCCGACAACCTTGCCGGTCCGGTCCGCAACGCGTACACCGCGATTGCCGGCGCCGACCATTCGCCCGAGCTGGAGTGGGCGCACTCGTTCGACGAGGGTTTCCGGCCCTTGAGCGCGTCGAAGGGCGAACAGGATGCCGCCGAGCCGCCGAATAGCGAGGGCTCGGCAGCCCTTCGACAAGCTCAGGGGCCGGACGGTGCTCAGGGGCGGGAGGAAGTCGCGGCCGCGTTCCGCCAGACGCTCGCCGCTCGCCGCGCACAAGAGCTGGAGCGCGGGGTGACGCTCGTCGGCCCGCACCGCGACGACCTCGTGCTGCGCGTGCGCGGCCTGCCGGTCAAGGGCTACGCATCGCACGGCGAGTCGTGGTCGGTCGCGCTCGCGCTGCGCCTCGCGAGCGCCGAGCTGCTGCGCGCCGACTCGATGACGGGCGACCCGGTCGTCATCCTCGACGACGTGTTCGCCGAGCTCGACGCCGACCGCCGCGCCCGCCTTGCCGGGCTTGTGGCCGGGTACGAGCAGGTCATCGTCACCGCGGCGGTGGATGCCGATGTTCCTGACGCGCTGCGCGCGGGCGTCGTGCGCGTCGAGTCAGGCCGCATCCTCGATCCCGAAGGCGGAGACGGGGATGCCTGACGACGACACCACTCCACCCCTGCCGGAGACGGTCGCAACTTATCTGCGACTGCGGGGGCTGGCTCCATCCGCCCGCAAACTCAGACGCCGCAAGCGCACCGTCGACGACGAGCATCAACCTTTCACGCCGGGCCGAGACCCGCGCGGGGTCGGCGACGTGCTCGCCGAGGCCACGCGGGATGCCGGCTGGAACGGCCGGCTCTCGCAAGAGGAGCTCATGCTGCGGTGGGCGGATGTCGCCGGAGCCGAGACTGCCCAGCACGCGACGCCCGTCGCCCTGTCAGACGGCGCGCTCACTGTGCAGTGCGACTCGACCGCGTGGGCGAAGAACCTGCAGTTCATGCGCGCCCAGCTGCTCACGCGCATCGTCTCGGAGCACCCGGACGCCGGGGTCACCAGCATTCGCTTTGTGGGCCCGGACGTCCCCTCGTGGAAATGGGGCCGTAGGAGCATTCCAGGGCGCGGCCCGCGCGACACCTACGGTTGAGGCACGTCCACCGTCGTCCTCACAGGATTGGGGCCGTCAGAACGGCGTTCAACACCAGATGTCGATAGACTGGACCCAACTGCAAACCGATCGGGAGCGCTCGAGAATTACATGTCGTCAACTGCGTCTGAAAGCGTTCCCGAGGAACCGGGCAACCCCACCGCCGAACAGTCGCTGAGCGACTATGGAGCCGACGCCATCCAGGTGCTCGAGGGTCTCGAGGCGGTGCGCAAGCGCCCCGGCATGTACATCGGATCGACGGGACCGCGCGGCCTGCACCACTTGGTCTACGAGATCGTCGACAACTCGGTCGACGAGGCGCTCGCGGGCTTTTGCGACACGATCACGATCACGATCCTCCCCGACGGCGGCATCCGGGTCGTCGACAACGGGCGCGGCATCCCCGTCGACCAGCACAAGACCGAGGGCAAGTCGACCGTCGAGGTCGTGCTGACCGTGCTGCACGCCGGAGGCAAGTTCGGCGGGGGCGGCTACGCGGTCTCGGGCGGCCTGCACGGCGTCGGCTCCTCTGTCGTCAACGCGCTTTCGACTCGACTCGAGGTGGAAGTGCGCAGACAAGGCCACGTGTGGCGCCAGTCATACCACCGGGGCGGCGTGCCGATCGCGCCCCTCGAGCGCGGCGAGGCGAGCGATCACACCGGAACCACCATCACGTTCTGGCCCGACCCGGAGATCTTCGAGACGGTGCACTTCGACTACGACACGCTGCGCACGCGCTTCCAGCAGATGGCATTCCTGAACAAGGGCCTGCGCATCGACCTCGTCGACGAGCGGGCGGACGAGGCCGTCGAGGCCACCGTCGACGGCGAGCTCGTGATGCAGCAGCCGAACGACTCGTTCCTCTACGAGCGCGGGCTCGTCGACTACGTCGAGCATCTGAACAAGACCCGGCACGCGGATGTCGTGAACGACCAGATCATCGAGGTCGAATCGGAGGACACGGGCCGCAAGATCGCGCTCGAACTCGCGATGCAGTGGACCACGGGCTACACCGAGAACGTCTTCACGTACGCCAACACCATCAACACCCACGAGGGCGGCACGCACGAGGAGGGCTTCCGCGCGGCGCTCACGACGCTCGTCAACAAGTACGCGCGCCGCGAGAACCTGCTCAAGGACAAAGACGAGAACCTCTCTGGCGACGACGTGCGCGAGGGGTTGACCGCCGTGATCTCGGTCAAGCTTTCCGAGCCGCAATTCGAGGGCCAGACCAAGACGAAGCTCGGAAACACCGAGGCGAAGGCCTTCGTGCAGAAGGTTGTCGGAGACCAGCTCGGCGACTGGTTCGAGCGCAACCCGGCACAGGCGAAGCTCGTCGTGCGCAAGGCGATCGACGCGGCCACCGCGCGGCTGGCGGCGCGCAAGGCCCGGGAGACCGCGCGGCGCAAGAGCGTGTTCGAGAGCGCGTCGATGCCCGACAAGCTCAAGGACTGCACGTCGAAAGACCCGTCGATCAGCGAGATCTTCCTCGTCGAGGGCGACTCGGCCGGCGGCTCGGCGGTGCAGGGCCGCGACCCGCACACGCAGGCGATCTTGGCGCTGCGCGGCAAGATCCTGAACGTCGAGCGCGCGCGTCTGGACCGCGCCCTGGGCAACAACGAGATCCAGGCGATGATCGCGGCGTTCGGCACGGGCATCGGCGAGGAGTTCGATGTGGAGAAGGCTCGGTACCACAAGATCGTGCTGATGGCGGATGCCGACGTCGACGGCCAGCACATCACGACCCTGTTGCTCACTCTGCTGTTCCGCTACATGCGCGGGCTCATCGAGGCGGGCCACGTGTACCTCGCGATGCCGCCGCTGTACCGGCTGAAATGGTCGAACTCGCCGCACGAGTACGTGTACAGCGACGTCGAGCGCGACGCGCTGCTGGCCGACGGGCTCGCGAACGGCAAACGCATCCCGAAAGACAACGGCATCCAGCGCTACAAGGGCCTGGGCGAGATGAACGACAAAGAGCTGTGGGAGACGACGATGGATCCCACCACTCGCACTCTGCGCCAAGTGACGATCGACGACGCAGCGACCGCCGACCAGATCTTCACGACCCTCATGGGCGATGACGTCGAGTCGCGTCGCCAGTTCATCCAGCGCAACGCGAAGGACGTGCGTTTCCTTGACATCTGACACCCCCGGCCCCGAGGCATCCGCCCACAACCACGGCCACATCGAGCAGGTCGACCTGCAAGGCGAGATGCAGCGCAGCTATCTCGACTACGCGATGGCGGTCATCGTCGGCCGAGCGCTGCCCGACGTGCGCGACGGCCTGAAGCCCGTGCACCGCCGCGTGATCTACGCGATGTACGACGGCGGCTACCGACCAGACAAGTCCTTCTCGAAATGCGCTCGCGTCGTCGGCGAGGTGATGGGCCAGTACCATCCGCACGGCGACTCGCCGATCTACGACACCCTCGTGCGCCTCGTGCAGCCGTGGACGATGCGGTACCCGCTCGCGCTGGGCCAGGGAAATTTCGGCTCGCCGGGCAACATGGGCGCCGCCGCGCCCCGGTACACCGAGACCAAGATGGCTCCGCTCGCGCTGGAGATGGTGCGCGACATCGAAGAGGAGACCGTCGACTTCCAGGACAACTACGACGGGCAGACGCAAGAGCCGACGGTGCTGCCGGCACGGTTCCCCAACCTCCTGGTCAACGGCTCGGTGGGCATCGCGGTCGGCATGGCCACCAACATCCCCCCGCACAACATGCGCGAGGTCGCCGAGGGCGCCCTGTGGGCGCTTGAGCACCCCGATGCCACGCGCGAGGAGCTGCTCGAGGCGCTGATGCAGCGCATCAAGGGCCCCGACTTCCCGACCGGCGCGCAGATCCTCGGCACACGCGGAATCGCGGATGCCTATCGCACCGGCCGCGGCTCGATCACGATGCGCGCCGTGGTCGACATCGAGGAGATCCAGGGCCGCACGTGCCTGGTGATCACCGAGCTGCCGTACCAGGTGAACCCCGACAACCTCGCGATGAAGATCGCCGACCTCGCCCGCGAGGGCAAGATCTCGGGCATCGCCGACATCCGCGACGAGACGTCGGGCCGCACCGGGCAGCGTCTGGTCGTCGTGCTCAAGCGCGACGCGGTCGCCAAGGTCGTGCTCAACAACCTGTACAAGCACACCCAGCTGCAGGACAACTTCGGCGCCAACATGCTGGCGATCGTCGACGGCGTGCCGCGCACGCTGTCGCTCGACGGGTTCATCGCCCACTGGGTCGACCACCAGATCGAAGTGATCGTGCGCCGCACGGGCTTCCGCCTGCGCAAAGCCGAGCGCCGCATGCACATCCTGCGCGGCTATCTCAAGGCACTCGACGCGCTGGACGAGGTCATCGCCCTGATCCGGGCGTCGGCCACCGCCGACGACGCGCGGGAGGGCCTGAAGGCGCTGCTCGACATCGACGACGACCAGGCTCAAGCCATCCTCGACATGCAGCTGCGCCGCCTGGCGGCGCTCGAGCGCCAGAAGATCATCGACGAGGCCGCCGAGCTCGAGCGCCAGATCGCGGACTTCACAGACATCCTCGCCACTCCTGCCCGCCAGCGTCTCATCATCCGCGACGAGCTCACCGAGATCGTGGAGAAATTCGGCGACGAGCGTCGCACCAACATCCTCTATGGATTCGACGGCGACATGTCGGTGGAAGACCTCATCCCCGAAGAGGAGATGGTGGTCACCGTCACGCGCGACGGCTACGTCAAGCGCACGCGCAGCGACAACTACCGGTCGCAGCACCGCGGCGGCAAGGGCGTGAAGGGCGCGCAGCTGCGCGCCGACGACGTCGTGGAGCACTTCTTCGTGACCACGACCCACCATTGGCTGCTGTACTTCACCACGAAGGGCCGGGTCTACCGCACCAAGGCGTACGAGGTTCCGGAGGCGGGAAGGGATGCCAAGGGCCAGCACGTCGCGAACCTGCTCGCGCTGCAGCCGGGCGAGGAGATCGCGCAGATCCTCGACATCCGCGACTACGAGGTGGCGACCTACCTCGTGCTGGCGACCCGCGGCGGCCTCGTCAAGAAGACGCGTTTGAGCGACTACGACACCAACCGGCAGGGCGGCGTCATCGCCATCCGGCTGCGCGGTGGCGCGGCCGACGAGGCGGGCGACGCCGACGAAGGCGAGCTCGAGGGCGAGGGCACCGACGAGGTCGTCAGCGCGATGCTCGTCGACGAGGGCGACGACATCCTCCTCATCAGCCGCCACGGCATGTCGCTGCGCTTCTCGGCCACCGACGAGGCGCTGCGGCCGATGGGCAGGGCGACGTCGGGTGTGAAGGGGATGTCGTTCCGCGAGGGCGACAGCCTGCTGTCAGCGTCGGTCGTCGACGACGACGCGTACGTGTTCGTCGTGACCGAGGGCGGGTTCGCCAAGCGCACGGCCGTTGCCCAGTACCGCACTCAGGGCAGGGGCGGCCTCGGCATCAAGGTCGCGAAACTCAACGACGATCGGGGCGACCTCGCGGGTGGGCTGATCGTCTCGGAGGACGACGAGGTCTTGGTGGTTCTTGCCAGCGGCAAGGTGGTACGCTCCTCCGTGGCCGAGGTGCCTGCGAAGGGCCGAGACACGATGGGAGTCGTGTTCGCCCGTCCCGACGAGGGCGACCCGATCATCGCCATCGCCCGCAACTCCGAGCGGGGCCTCGCCCAGGAGCCCGCCCCCGAAGGCGACGAACCGGTGGAGGGCGCCTCCCCCGAGACCCCCGAAGAGACGAGATCTGACGCATGAGCACGGTAGCCGACAAGCTCGCCAAGAAGTCCACACGCAAGACCAGCGCCAAGCAGGTGCGGTTGCGCCTGGTGTACATAGACTTCTGGTCGGCCGTGAAGCTGTCGTTCCTGGCCGCCGTGGCGCTCGCGATCGTCACGATCGTGAGCTATCTGCTCGTCTACGTGGTGGTCCGCACGACCGGCGTCATCCACAGCATCGACGAGCTGTTCCAGAGCATCTCCGACGGCGGTGTGTCGATCGAGACCTACATCGGCTTCCCGCAGGTGATGGCGTTCGCGGCGGTGGTCGCGATCCTCAACCTCATCGTGGTGACGGTGCTCGGCGCCGTCGTCGCCGGCATCTACAACCTTGCCGTGAAGATCACTGGCGGGCTGCTGGTCGGCTTCACCTCCAACTGACGCCAGCGCGTCCCACCGACAACCGGGTGCCTGTCGACGCCCATCTCCTTCGCCGAGACCCGCCTCTCGTTCCGAAACCCGCCTTCTGCAGCGACGTTTCGGCACGGGAGGTGGGTCTCGGCGCAGGCCCGCCGCGGATTTCGAGAAAGCACGGCGGTCGGGTAAAGTCTTGGAGGTTGACGGGGCTATAGCTCAGGCGGTTAGAGCGCTTCACTGATAATGAAGAGGTCCCAGGTTCAAGTCCTGGTAGCCCCACGTCCTCGGGGCCTTAGCTCAGTTGGTAGAGCGCCTGCTTTGCAAGCAGGATGTCAGCGGTTCGAATCCGCTAGGCTCCACCCAAAGTGTCTTACGGGAACACGCGACATCGGTAGATGTTGGGTGTTCCCGTTTGGCTTCCTTGCCTGCGTCGCCGCTGTCGTGTGCTTCGCGGAAGATCGTCGCGAAGGGCTCGGCGAGGCGGGGGTGGAGTTGTTCGTCGTCGGTGATGTCGAGTCGGGTGTAGAACGCCTGATTCGCCAAGCGGCGGTCGGCGTCGCCGGATCGGGCGTAGGCGTGGTGCGCGTCGGTGAGCAGCCGCAGGCTGTCGTGGAGGAATGCGCGTCCGCCGGTGTGGTGTTCGTCGTGTTCCGCGAGCCTGCGGTTCACGTCTGCGAGGCCTGCGCGGATGCGGTCTTGGTGTCGTTTCAGGGTGGGGAGGTCGATGGCGTCGGCGAAGTGCGCGGCGAGGAGTTTGTCGCTCTCTGCTTCGAGTTTGGTGCGGTTGGCCATGAGGTCGGAGATTTCTTGGTCGCGTCCTGCCGTGCGTGCGTCGAACGCGGCATCGACTTGGGCGGCGAGGTCGCGGTAGGTGGCGTCGCTGATCGTGATGTTGGCGTAGGAGTCCGCGACCAGCCGTTCCGCGACCGCGACGGGCACCGCCCTGCGGGTGCAGGTGGTCTTCTTGGCGGCGCGGCCGGAGCAGATGAAGTAGGCGTAGGTGGTGCCGCGCGGGTTGGTGGCGAAGTCGAGCAGCATCCGCGACCCGCAGATGCCGCAATGCAGCAGCCCTTTGAGGTGGTGAGCGTGCTCGACGTGCCGGGTCATTTTCGCGGTGCGCGCCCGCAGAAGCGACTGCACAGTGTCGAACAATGCAGGGTCGATGAGCGGTTCGTGCGCGCCCGGATACAGAGCGCCTTTGTAGCGGATCATCCCCGCGTAGTAGGGGTTGGTCAGGAGTTTGTAGAGCGTGTTCTTCCCCAACGACTTGGACGGGCGCTTCGGTGTCGGTACCGTGACCAGGCCGCGCGCGGTGAGGCCGCGCAACAGGCCCGTGACCGAGGTTTCCCCGCCTGCGTAGGTCTGGAAGGCCCATCGGATCAGCGGGGCGCGGTCGGGATCGACCTCGACAGTGCGTATCTCGCGTCCTTGCTCGTCGGTGCGGCGCACGTTCAGGTAGCCGATGGGTGCGCGCATCGGTGTGCCGCCCTGGGCGACCTTCTGCGTCAGGCCCTTGGTGACTTCGGTGGCGAGGTTACGGGAGTAGAACTCCGCAATGGACGACATGATGCCATGGACGAGCATCCCCGACGGCGTCTGGTCTATCGATTCTGTGGCAGAAACCAAGGTCACCCCGGCGCTGATGAGGGCTTCGTGAATCTTCACGTCGTCGGCACGGTTGCGGGCGAGCCGGTCGAGTTTATGCACGAGACAGGACTGCACCCGGGTAGCGGTGATGAACGCCAACATCTCTTGCAGGCCGTCACGATCCGCCGAGCGTGCCGATTCTCCGGCATCGATGAACTCGCGCACGACCCGTGCCCCGAGTTCGTCGGCCTTCCTCGCGTTCGCCTCACGCTGCGCGGGGATGGAGAAGCCCTCGTCGGTGCCGCCACGCTCGGCCTGTTCCCGCGTCGAGACACGCAGGTAGGACACCGCGAGCAGCACCGGGGCGTCCGACTCAACGGCAGTGTCGGTGGTGACTGTGGTGCTCATGGTGGGCCTCCTTGCGGGTGTGGTGCTTGGTCTCGATTCTCTCGCGCACCCCTGACAAACCGAAGGGGCAAGGGCGCCTCCGCGAGGCCTTCTGGCTGCGGGAGGCTGTAGGGGTCGGGCTCACCAGCGACCCAGGCTCGGTGTCGTGCGTCGGCGATGCCGAGCACCCACTCGATGAGCTTGCCCAGGTCAGGATCATCCCGCCGCGTCACCCTCAGCCTCAGATTCGCCGTCTCGCTCGCCATGAAGGACAGGTGCACACCCGCTCGCACGATGACCGAAATCCTTCTTCAAGATCGTTCCTGACAGAGAGGGCACGCCTCTTGCACATCGAAGAGTCGCCACTTACGTCGGTGACGAAACCGGCCTACCGTAGAACATGACCCTCAAACGCTACGACCCCGACGAGGCGGACTTCGACGCCCGCTACCAGCGATGGCTCGCCGCTCTCGAATCCGGCGACGAAGCCGAACTCCTCGAAGCCACCGCGGCGATCCCCACCCTGAACAGCCAGGTACTCGATAGGTTCTTCGCCGTCCAGAGCGACGACCTCGAAAGGCCCGGGCAACGGGCGATGGAGCAACGTCTGATCGTGCTCCTCAGTGAGCTTCGCCCCCACGAAGCGGCCCGCATCCGTGAACTGCATAAGGCCAGGCAACGGCGTCTCGACCGCACCACCCGCGTTTCGCGCACGGTTGAACTGCCGACGAAGTGCGCGCGCTGCGACAGCAAGCTCAAGGATGTGAAGCGGACGGGCAGGCCGCGCATCTACTGTTCCCCTGCTTGCCGGAAGGCCGCGTACGAAGACCGCCGCGCCCGCCGTGACGGGGCTGCCAAGGTTCAGGTGGTCGAGCGCGTGGTCACAGACGTCCGGGAGCGCCGCATCGAGGTGCCCCACCCGCGAATCGACTGCATCAAGTCGGTACTGGCCGACGAGGACGCGATGATCCGAGTGATCTGGACGCTCGCTGTTCTTGTACAAGACCGCAGCCGCAAGGAGTACGACCCCGGCCAGCCGGAGTTCGAGAGGCTCCGCCAACACGCAAGGAGCCTGTACGAAGCCCTCGAACACCGCATGGTCAACGATCAGTCGTAGGACTGCTCGCCTGATCTGCGTGTTCCCGGTGGCGTGTCAGTGGCCCGGATACGATGGGAGGGTGTTGATGGCGGACCTGCTGAGCGTCGCCGAGAGCGAGCGAGTCGCCGCCCTCGGTGTGCTTGATGCGCGCACGCAGAGCGAGCTTCGGCAGTTCTTCACGCCCGCAGTCGCCGCGCAGCTGATCGCCTCAATTCCCCGCCTGCCCGAGCACGGGACGTTGCGTGTGCTCGACCCAGGCGCGGGCTCAGGCGTGCTTGCCGCCGCACTCGTCAGCCGCGTCCTCACAGAACAGCCAGAGCTGTCGATTGAGATCGTCGCGGTCGAGCGCGACCCTCTCGTCCTGCCAAGCCTCCGGGCAACGCTTACGGCATGTGGGCAAGCGGGTGGTGGCCGAGTCCACGCCAAGGCAGTCGAAGCGGACTTCATTCTCGACTCCGTCGGCCTGGATGCTTCGCTCCATCTCGACGGCCAGTTCGATCTCGTGATCGAGAACCCGCCGTACGGAAAGCTTGCGGTATCGAGCGCGCATCGGACGGCCATGCGTGCCGCCGGTGTCGATGCACCGAACCTGTACGCTGCGTTCCTCTCCCTGTCTGTCGCTGCCCTCAGGATCGGTGGGCAAGTGGTGGCGATAACGCCCCGCTCGTTCTTCAACGGCCCGTACTTCGGCGCGTTCCGTGCTCACTTGCTCGACTCGATCGCTCTCGACCGAGTGCACGTTTTCGACTCCCGCTCCACGGTGTTCGCGGACACTGGCGTCCTCCAGGAGAACGTGATCTTCGCTGGAACGCGCGGCGCGACCCCGGGTGTTGTCGAGCTTTCCGTCAGCCGTGACCACACCGACGATGTCTCAACCCGTCCCGTCGCGTACGAGCAAGTCGTCTTCCCAACCGATCCCAACCGATTCATCCGACTTGCGACTGACGCCGAAGACACGGCGGTCGCCGAGGTTGTGCTTTCTCAGCCTCGTTCCCTGAACGATCTCGGTGTGCAAGTCTCAACCGGTCGCGTGGTCGATTTCCGGTCGCGCCATGCGCTCAGTGCTGTCGAGCAGCCTGGCGCTGTACCGCTGATCTATCCAGGCAACCTTCGAGACGGCGGTGTGGTCTGGCCGAGAGAAATCCGCAAGCCGCAGTGGTTCCACCCGACTGACGACAAGGATCGTGGGATGCTCCTGCCGGAGGGCTGGTACGCAGTTGTCAAGCGGTTCAGCGCGAAGGAGGAACGCCGACGAATCGTTGCTTCGGTCTGGTCGCCGCTGGACAACCCCGGTGAGGTGGCGTTCGAGAACCACCTCAACGTCTTCCACATCGGCGGGCACGGTATGGACGAGGACCTTGCCAAAGGCATCGTTGTGTGGCTCAACTCGTCGGTCATCGACAAGTTCTTCCGCACGTTCTCCGGTCACACCCAGGTCAACGCCACCGACCTTCGAACCCTCCGGTTCCCCACCGCCGACACACTGCGCGACCTGGGACGCAACTCCGCCGCGTCCCAGTCGGAGGTTGACTCCCTGGTCAAGGAGTTGATCGCGGCGTGAGCGAGCTGAACGACGCCGCCCATGAGCGCGTTGAGGATGCTCGGATCATTCTTGAAACGCTCGGTATGGATGCCGAGCGCAGCAACGAACGATCAGCGCTCGTGGTGCTGGCGCTCCTGAAACTCACCCCCTCCGAGTCCTGGGCCGAAGCTGCCAATCCGATGCTCGGCACGCGCGCGATCATGGACTTCATCCGCGACGAGTACGGCAAGGACTATGCGCCGAACACCCGTGAAACGGTTCGGCGGTTCACGCTGCATCAGTTTGTGGAAGCGCAGCTCGTCGTGCAGAACCCCGATGAGCCGCAACGCCCCGTCAACTCGCCAAAGTGGAACTACCAAGTCACAGCCGAAGCGCTGGAGGTTCTGCGCACGTACGACACCGACGAGTGGCCGTCCGCTGTCGATCGGTACCTCACCGAACTGCCCGGCCTCAAGGCCCGGTACGCAGCAGCGCGCGAGATGGATCGCATCCCGCTCACCCTCCCCGATGGATCGGTTTTCACCCTGACGCCGGGCGGCCAGAACGTCCTCCTCAAGGCGATGGTCGAGGACTTCTGCCCGCGCTTCACCCCCGGTGGACAGGTCCTCTACATCGGCGACGCAGGCGACAAGTGGGCGCTCTTCGAACGCGATACCCTCGCGTCGCTCAACGTAGAGGTTGACGAGCACGGCAAGATGCCCGACCTCGTCATCTACCTACCAGACCGCAACTGGCTCGTGCTTCTCGAAGCCGCCAGCTCCCACGGCCCAGTCGACTCCAAGCGGCAAGCCGAACTTGCTGAGCTGTTCGCGGAATCGACGGCGGGGCTCGTCTACGTCTCCTGTTTCCCCGACCGAGCCGAGTTCCGTAAGTACGTCGACAAGATCGCCTGGGAGTCGGAGGTCTGGTGCGCCGACCACCCCACCCACATGATCCACTACAACGGCGAACGCTTCCTCGGCCCGTACGGGTGACTCTGGACGTTTCGCAGGAACACTGCATTGGCGCTCGTTGCTGGGGTGCCCCGCCTCCTCCCGGGTGTATCGGACACCGTGAGAAGGCGAGGGCTAGGGTACACTTACCCCTGCGAGCCAAAGAACCTGCGCCACACGCCAATGAGTTCAGTTTCTTGCCCGGTGGCCACCAGTCGGAGCCGTACCTCCTGCTACGGACTGGTGGCCGTTAGCTTTTAGCCATGTCCTGACCCCTTTACGCTTGCGTCAACAGTCTGGGTCGGCGAGAACGCGAGACTCGATACGAAGGCCGAGATGCGGGATGCGTCCTCCGGTGTCAGGTCAACTGGCAGGTTGAGACGGACAAGAAGGTCTGGCCGAAGAGGCAGATCGTAGCTAACCAGGCGCGTGCCAACAGTCTGGACCGGAGGCTCAGCCGATGGCGGCTCCTGCGCACGTGAGGCCGACGGCCGAGGAGTCTTCTTCGAGCTCGCAGGGGAGCTCCTCTGTCGCGGGACGTTTGGTACGTCGGAGTTGGCTGTCTTGCTGGCAGACTTCCAGTCGGGATCGTTCGCTAGCCAAGCCCCATACAGTGCGACAGCTTGCCGGAAACGCACCTTATAGGTGTTCAGCGTGTCGACCTTGTACTTCGTCTTGTTCTTCGTCTCCCATCGCGAGAGCAAGTTCTCGACATCGAGGTTGGCGACTACCGCAGCGGTGCCGTCGTCGGCAACCTCGACTACCTTTCCCACTGTCGACTTCAGCGCCTGCGCGGTGCTGGCATTCATCTCGCCCTTCTCGCGAGCCCAGTCCAGGAATGCCTGCATGCCCTCCACGGTCCCGTCTGCGGCCTCTGACATGTTGATCTCCTCTCGCGTCTATCTGTCTGTCGTACACCATACACTATCTTACAGACAGTCGTATTGTTAACATCGGTGGACCACTGTGTCTGGCGATGCTGGAGCGCACGGAAGTCTGGTCTTGCGCAGGGGTACGCGGCGAGCTGTAGGCAACGAGACAGATGCTCAGCAGGGGGCGGGTAGCCTGAGTCGACCGTCTTGACGCTTACGGGTATCCATAGACCAGCTACTCCTGACGGACGTCTTTGCCAACGACCTTGCCGTCGTCCACGATCACCATCCTCGGGTCTTGGCCCACACGGTGCCGCGATGCACGTCGAACTGCTTCGCCAGCGCTGTGACGCTCACGCCGTTCGCGCGGGCTGTTCGCATAGCGTCCACTTCCTTGTCCGTGAGGCGTGTTCGAGGTCGTTTACTCGGTTCCGCCGACGCCCCGATCAACGGGTCATCGGCCCCGCTCTCGGACTCGATATCGGCGCGGATGCCTTGATTCCACGCGGAAACAAGCTTCTGAACCCGTGGTCGCCTGTTCCCGTAGTGCTCCATTGCGTCCACAATTTCAGACGTACTAGAACCGCTGACATCGGTAGATGCGGGTGCGGGCATGAGGGCGGCGAACGGCTCGGCGAGTCAGATCGTCGCCCTTTCGTCTTCGCTGATGTGGACGCCGTCGGTGACGGTCTGGTCTGCTCGGCTCACCGGATGGCTGTCGTATCGACTCGGCCAGCGATCATCAGTTGGCTCTCGATGTGCGATCCCCACGTCTCGGGGAGCGCTGCGGTCAACGTCGTCAGCAGCGCGGAAAGGGTGCCGCGGGCGTCGTTGTGGAGGGCTTCGGCGACGATCAGTACGTCGCTGCTGGTCGCGCGGATCGCTGAGCGTGCGCTTTGCCGGTTCGTCCATCGGCGAGCATGTGCCTCGCCAGCCTCATCGGCGAAGATCACCTCGCCTGGCTCCGGCTGCTCGGTGTCGCCGTTGAAGGCCAGGTAGCGTTCTGACCCGTCGGCTTGGCGGACGGTGAGGGTGCCGGTGACGTGGGCGAGGTCGAACACGGCGATCGGCACGGCGAGGCTGATGGAGATGTGATTGCAGAGGTCGACGAGCGGGTGGATACGGGGCAGGTTTCCGCTCTTGTCCAGGCGGCGCAGCAGCGATTCGGCGGCGCAACGGTATTGCGTCGGCTTCAATCCCATGACGGAGAAAGCACGACGCCAGGCGCGGATCTCGGGAAACTCGCTGATCGGCCCGCACTCAAGTCGCCGAAGCGCCGCGGCCTCGAGGGGCGGCAGTCGCCCGCTGACGTCGGCGGTCGCGGTGATCTGGTCGGCCATGATCACGGCTGTCACCAGGCTCGGGTGCGTCGCCGTGATCTCGGGTGCGTAGCTCAACAGCATGCGGAAGGTTCCTCCTCATCGAACTGC
>NZ_JASGEC010000010.1:0-16944 GCF_047606685.1 Microbacterium sp. | reverse complement strand
TCGTTGAAGAACTTCAGGGTCTTCTCGACCGCGGCCAGGAAGTCCTCAGCAGATCCGATGTCGTTGATGGCGACCTGCTTGGTGGCCGGGGCGGTCGTTGCGGTAGTCATGTAGTGGGTTGTCCTTGGGAAATGTGGTGTCGGGCACGCACACGCCGAAGCGGTCCGCGCGGGGTGGATTTTTGTGTGGATGTCGCGCGCGCATGCCAAAGGCGTCACACGCGTGACACTCCAGAGTATCAGAGGCCGCGCCCGGCGTCGGCGGCGCGTGCGAGGATGAGCCCGTGCCGCGCCTTATGCTCCTGGACACCGCCGCCCTGTACTTCCGCGCGTTCCACGGCGTGCCCGACACCGTGCGATCGCCCGACGGCCGGCCCGTGAACGCCGTGCGGGGGCTCCTCGACATGATCGCCCGGCTCACCGCCGAGTTCTCCCCCACGCATCTCGTCGCGTGCTGGGACGACGATTGGCGCCCGCGGTGGCGCGTCGACCTGATCCCGAGCTACAAGGCCCATCGCGTGGCCCCGGAGGCCGTGGGCGGGCCGGATGTCGAAACGGTCCCCGACCCGCTCGAGGCGCAGGTGCCGGTCATTCGCGAGGTGCTCGCCGCCCTCGGCATCGCCATCGTGGGCGCCGCCGAGCACGAGGCCGACGACGTCATCGGCACTCTGGCGGCCACCGCCGACATGCCCGTCGACGTCGTCACCGGCGACCGCGACCTCTTCCAGGTCGTCGACGACGCCCGCGCCGTGCGCGTCGTCTACACCGGGCGCGGGATGGCGCGCCTCGAGGTGCTCGACGACGCGGCAGTGCTCGCCAGGCACGGCGTGCACGCGGCGCAGTACGCCGACCTGGCAGCGCTGCGCGGCGACCCCTCCGACGGCCTTCCCGGCATCGCCGGCATCGGCGAGAAGACCGCGGCGCAGTTGCTCGCGAAATTCGGCGACCTCGACGGCATCCGCGCCGCCGCCAGCGACCCGAGCTCGCCCATGGCCGCGTCCGTGCGCGCGAAGCTCGAGGCCGCGAGCGACTACCTGGACGTCGCCCCCTCCGTTGTGGAGGTCGTGCGCGACCTCGCGCTGGCTCCGTTCGACGCGGGGCTGAGGCCCCTCAGCCCCGAGCAGCAGGCGGAGCTGGCGCGCCTGTCCGCCGAGCACGGCATCGGCACGTCGGTCGAGCGGGTCATCCGGTCGTTGAGCGAGCCGTAGGCGAGTCGAAACGCAACGACCCGGCTCGCCGACGACAGCTCGGCGCGTTTCGTCTCCTCGCGCCGCTCGTCGCTCAACGACCTGTGTGCCCAGGCCGACGCTCCTACGCCTCTCGCGTCGCCGCCACCCACTCGTCCAGCTTGCGGGCCGCCGCGCCCTCGTCGATCGCCGCCGCCGCGGCATCCTTCGCCTCGGCGAGGCGGTCCAGGATCGGCCGGCCGGCGTGCGCGGGATCTTGCGCGAGCCGGTAGGCGACAATCCCCGCGGCGCTGTTGAGCAGGACGATATCGCGCACCGGGCCGGGCTCTCCGGCCAGCACCCGGCGCGCGATCGCCGCGTTGCGGGCGGGGTCGCCGCCGCGAAGGTCGTCGATGTCGGCGAGCGGGATGCCGAGGTCGCGCGGGTCGAGGTCATGCTCGTGGATGTCGCCGAGGCTCACTTCCCAGAGCCGGCTGTGCCCCGTCGTGCTCAACTCGTCCAGGCCCTCGTCGCCGCGGAACACGAGCGCGGTGGCGCCCCTCGTGCGGAACACACCCGTGATCAGCGGCACGCGGTCGAGCTGGGCCACGCCCACCGCGTTCGCCTCGGCGCGCGCCGGGTTGCACAGCGGGCCGAGGAAGTTGAAGACCGTCGGCACGCCCAGCTCGGCGCGCGTCGGGCCGGCGTGGCGGAATCCGGGGTGGAACGCGGACGCGAACGCGAACGTGATGCCGGCCCGCTCCCACACCCGCGCCACCTGCTCCGGCGCGAGGGCGAGATCGACGCCGAGCTCGGAGAGCACGTCGGACGAGCCCGACGCGGAGCTCGCGGCGCGGTTGCCGTGCTTGACGACGGGCACGCCCGTGGCCGCGGCGACGATCGCCGACATCGTCGAGATGTTGACGGTGCCGAACCGGTCGCCGCCCGTGCCGACGATGTCGAGCACATTCGCGTCGACCGGCAGCGGCAACGCGGCCTCCAGGATCGCGTCGCGGAAGCCGACGATCTCGTCGACCGTCTCGCCCTTCGCGCGCAGGGCGATGAGAAAGCCCGCCAACTGCGACGGCGTGGCGTCGCCGCGCATCACCTGCCGCATCGCCCACGTCGACTCCCCCACGCTGAGGTCCCGTCCGCTCAGCAGCGCGGAGATGAGATCTGCCCAAGAGACGCGTTCCGACATGCCTGCGATCCTATCCGGGCTGTCAGCGAGTTCCCTGCCACTTCTTAGGCAAACCTAACTACGGGCGGAGAAAAATCGGGCATAAGTGATGCGAAAATCGCGGCCGGTTATCCGCCATAATGGGGAACGTGACGACCCCAGCGACCTACGCACCCGTGCCGCGAGGCATCAAACGTCCCGACCCGGTGGCGGTCGGAACGATCGTGTGGCTCGGCAGCGAAGTCATGTTCTTCGCCGGCCTGTTCGCGATCTACTTCACGCTGCGCAGCACCTCCCCCGAGTTGTGGGCCGCGCGCACCGATCTGCTGAACGTGCCGTTCGCGCTGGTGAACACGCTGATCCTCATCGCGTCCTCGTTCACGTGCCAAGCGGGAGTGTTCGCCGCTGAGCGGCTGCAGCCGTACACGACCCATGCCGACGGCAAGCGCAAGTGGGGCATGGTGGAGTGGTTCTTCCTCACCTTCGCCCTCGGCGCGGTCTTCGTCGCCGGCCAGGTCTGGGAGTACTCGCAGCTCGTCATGGAGGGCATGCCGATCAGCGCGGACTCGTACGCGTCGGCCTTCTACCTCACGACCGGCTTCCACGCGCTGCACGTGACGGGCGGTCTCATCGCGTTCCTGCTCGTGATCGGCCGCGCGTACGCCGTGAAGAACTTCACAGCGAAGGAGGAGACGACTGCGATCGTCGTGTCTTACTACTGGCACTTCGTCGACGTCGTTTGGATCGCCCTGTTCCTCGTCATCTACTTCCTGAAATAGGAGCCGCACCGACATGGCACGAGAGAAGAAGCATCGCTCGCACGGCCGGCGCAGCCCCTGGGCCGCAGCGGCCCTCATCGGCATCGGCCTGCTCCTCACCGGCGGCGCGTACGCCGGCGCCTCCGCGGCGATGGCGGCCACCGAGCCAGCCGCCGCTGCGACCGTGCTGACAGCCGACGAGGGCAAGAAGCTGTTCCAGGCGAACTGCGCGACGTGCCACGGGCTCGATCTGCAGGGCACCGACAACGGCCCGTCGCTCTACGGCGTCGGCGAGCTGTCCGTCCACTTCCAGGTGTCGACCGGACGCATGCCGTTGCAGATGCAGGGCCCGCAGGCGCCGCAGAAGCCGCTGCAGTTCACCGAAGAGCAGATCGCCGCGATGGGCGCCTTCGTGCAGTCCGTCGCCCCCGGCCCGTCGTACCCGGCGGACGAAGTCCTCGACGGCGAGGGCGAGGTCGCGGAAGGCGCCGAGATGTTCCGCGTCAACTGCGCCATGTGCCACAACGTCGCCGGGGCCGGCGGCGCGCTGACCGAGGGCAAGTGGGCACCCAACCTCGAGCACACCACGGCGCTCAACATGTACGCGGCCATGGTCACCGGCCCGCAGAACATGCCCGTCTTCAGCGATCTCAACCTGAGCACGGAGCAGAAGCGGGACATCATCTCGTACCTGCTCTACCTGCAAAACAGCGAACCTGTCGGCGGGTACGGGCTCGGCAACCTCGGCCCAGTGTCCGAGGGCCTGTTCATCTGGATCTTCGGAATCGGAATCCTGATCGCTGTCACGGTCTGGATCACCGCCAAGGCGAACTGACGCTCACCCGGAACTGACGAGAAACACGCACGAGGAGCGAAATGGCACACGAGGTAGAGGCGCACGACGACGGGCGGTCGTTCGTGCCGTCGCCGGGGATCGCGGTGGCGGTGCACGACCCCGTGGCCGAGCCGGCCCTTCCCCCGCACCGTGAGCGGATGACCGACAAGAACCCCGCAAGGATGCAGGGCGCGGTGCGCGGCGTGTACAGCCTGTTCTACCTGTCGCTGGCCGGCAGCATCTGGGCGGTCGCCGCCTACATGCTGTTCCCGATCGAAGACCAGCAGCTCAGCAGCATCCGCGCCAACAACATGTTCATCGGCCTGGGCATCGCCCTGGCGCTGCTTGCCATCGGCGTCGGCGCCATCCACTGGTCGAAGGCGATCATGAGCGACAAGGAGTTCATCGAGCACCGCCACCCGACGCGTGGCCGCGACTCCACGCGCGCCGCGGCCGTGCAGGTGTTCGAGGCCGCCAACGAGGAGTCCGGCTTCGGCCGCCGCACGATGATCAGCGGCTCTCTCATCGCCGCCCTCGCCGCATCGATCCTCCCCGGCATCGTGCTCTTCCGCGGCCTGGCGCCGTTCAACACCCCCGACAACCCGGTCAAGGGCGACCCGGTGACGCTGCTGAAGCACACCATGTGGGACGAGGGCATGAAGCTTGCGCTGGACCCCACAGGAACGCCGATCAAGGCATCGGATGTCACGCTGGGCGCCGCGTTCCACGTGATCCCGGAAAAGCTCGCCGAACTCGGCCACGAAGAGGGCTACCTCGAGGAGAAGGCGAAGGCGATCGTGCTGCTCATGCGCCTTCGCCCCGAGCAGCTCATCGAGTCAGAGGAGCGCAAAGACTGGTCGTACGACGGCATCGTCGCCTACTCCAAGGTGTGCACGCACGTCGGGTGCCCGGTCGCGCTGTACGAGCAGCAGACCCACCACCTGCTGTGCCCGTGCCACCAGTCGCAGTTCGATGTGACCGACCACGCGAAGGTCATCTTCGGCCCCGCCGCGCGGCCGCTGCCGCAACTTCCCATCACCGTCGACGCCGAGGGCTACCTCATCGCCCGAAGCGACTTCACAGAACCCGTCGGCCCGAGCTTCTGGGAGCGCCATTGAGCACCGCAACCACCACTGAGAGGCGCGACGAGACCGAGGCGCCCGAAAAGCCGCTGGGCGGCCGCTTCGTCGGCTGGGCAGCCAACTACATCGACGAGCGCACGAGCCTGTCCGGGCTCGTCAAAGAGCTCGGGCGGAAGATCTTCCCCGACCACTGGTCGTTCATGCTCGGCGAGATCGCGCTGTGGAGCTTCGTCGCCGTGCTCCTTTCGGGCACGTTCCTGACGTTCTTCTTCCAGGCGTCGATGGTGCCCACGCACTACCACGGCGCCCACCTCCCGATGCGCGGCATCGAGATGTCGGCGGCGCTCGAGTCGTCGCTGCGCCTCTCGTTCGACATCCGCGGAGGCCTGCTCGTTCGGCAGATCCACCACTGGGCGGCTCTGACGTTCGTCGCGGGCATCGGCGTGCACATGCTGCGCGTGTTCTTCACCGGCGCCTTCCGCAAGCCGCGCGAGCTGAACTGGGTGATCGGCTTCGTGCTGTTCGTGCTGGCGATGGCGGAGGGCTTCACCGGCTACTCCCTTCCCGACGACCTGCTGTCGGGCAACGGCCTGCGCATTATCGACGGAATGATCAAGGGCTTCCCGGTGATCGGCACGTGGACGTCGTTCCTGCTGTTCGGCGGGGAATTCCCCGGAAACCAGATCGTGGGCCGCCTGTACACGCTGCACATCCTGCTGCTGCCCGCCATCCTCGTCGCCCTGCTGCTGGTGCACATGATGCTCATGGTGATCAACAAGCACACGCAGTTCGCGGGCCCCGCGCGCACCAACGACAACGTCGTGGGCTACCCGATGATGCCGGTCTACATGTCGAAGATGGGCGGCTTCTTCTTCATCACCTTCGGCGTGATCGTGCTCATCGCCTCGCTGTTCACGATCAACCCGATCTGGAACTACGGGCCGTACGACCCGTCCCCCGTCTCGGCAGGCACGCAGCCCGACTGGTACATCGGCTTCGCCGACGGCGCGCTGCGCCTCGCGCCATCCAACCTGGATGTCGTGATCCTCGACCACACGCTGTCGTTCGGCATCCTGATACCGGTGGCGGTCCTGGGCGTGTTCATCGTCACCGTGGCGCTCTACCCGTTCATCGAGGCGTGGATCACCGGCGACAAGCGCGAGCACCACATCGCCCAGCGCCCGCGCAACGCGGCCACCCGCACCGCGATCGGAGCCGCTGGCGTCCTGTTCTACGCGGTGCTGTGGGCGGCGGCGTCGTCCGACCTCATCGCGACGCACTTCTCGCTGACGATGGAGGGCGTGATCCACACCCTCCAGGCGCTGCTGATCCTTGGCCCGATCGTCGTGTACTTCGTCACGAAGCGCATCTGCATCGGTCTGCAGAAGAAGGACCGTGAAATCGCCCTGCACGGCTACGAGTCCGGTCGCATCGTGCGGCTCCCCGGCGGCGAGTACATCGAGGTGCACCAGCCCGTCGACGAGTACGAGCGCTGGAAGCTCGTGGGGTACGAGGCCTACGAGCCGCTCGTTGTGCGCCCGAACGCGAAAGGTCGCATCCCGTGGCACCAGAACCTGCGCGCGGCGCTCTCGCGCTGGTTCTTCGAAGACCGGCTCACGCCGCTCACCGCCACCGAGCTGGACGAGGCCGTCGCGCACCAGCACCACACGCTGGAGCACATCGCCCATGAGGAGCAGGATGAGATCCGCGGCGCCCACGAGCGCGCCGGGTTCCCCGACGCTTCGCTCGACCCGATCGACGACGGAGAGCACTCAGAGACCGCGGTGAAGCCGTCTCACCTCATCGCCCCGGCGGCCGAAGACGACGCCGACGACGAGGGCAAGAAGAAGTAGCCGATCTGGCAGAAATCGAACGAGGGATGCCGCGGTCCGGTCTGGGCCGCGGCATCCCTCGCGTTTAGCCTCGAAGCATGTCCGACGCCCTCTCCTACTTCGCCGCAAAACTCGAGCACGAGACCGACCCGTCCGACACCTACGCGGCACAGAAGGCCGGCGAGGAGCTCACTCTCGTCGACGTGCGCGGCGACGAGGCGTGGGCGCAGGGCCGGATTCCTGGCGCGATCCACATTCCGTACCGCGACATCGCCGTGCGCGCCCCCGCCGAGCTCGATCCATCCGTTCCCGTCGTCGTCTACTGCTGGGGCCCGGGCTGCAACGCCGGAGCGAAGGGCGCCCGCGAGTTCGCGCGGCTCGGTTGGAGCGTGCGGGAGATGATCGGCGGCTACGAGTACTGGGCGCGCGAGGGTCAGCCGACGGAGAACGACGAGGGGCCGCTCCCTCGCACGTTCGATCCGCTGACGATGGCCGTGCGCGGCTGATCGCCGCCTTCGCGCGTGCCGGGATCACGCGCCTGCGTGGGGCCGCGCGCTACAGAAACCCGCACGCGCGCACGCGACCCGCACGCGCGCCACTTCTCTCGCGCCCGTTCCGGCTCGCGCTACAGAAACCCGCAGTCGCGCACGCAACTCGCAGGCGCGACTGCGGGTTTCTGTAGCGCGAGAGATCTGCGAGGCGCAGCGCGCCGACTCAGCGCGCGGCGCGGCCCAGCGCGCGCCGCGCGCGCGACTCAGCGGGCGAAGTAGCCGCGATAGTACTCGTACACCCAGCCGACGATCGCGACGACGAACACGCCGACGCCGATCGGCAGCATCCACGTTCCCACCGCGAGGCCGATGATGGCCAGCGCCGCCGAGAACGCGAGGGTGATCGGCCACCACGACCACGGGCTGAAGTGGCCCTGCTCCGGGTCGCCGTCGTCGATGTCGGCGGTCAGCACGTCTTCGGGCAGCTCGCCGCCCTGCGCCTTGTGCACGCGGTTCAGGTAAAAGCCGATCAGCGCGGCCATCGCCGCGGTGAAGAACAACGCCACCGTGCCGACCCACTCCACCCGGCGCACGGGGTCGCCGACGTGCGCGGCGATGTTCCATCCCGTGTAGACGATGCCCATGAGCAAGCAGAACGAGCAGAGCAACCACCACAGTCCGACGTTGGAGCGCATCGCTACTTCACCTCTCCCTCGGCGAGATCGACGACCGGAGTGTCAGGCGCGTCCTTCGCCGGCCCGACGCCGACGTCGGGCCCCGCCTCCGGGTGGTGCAGGTCGAACGCGGGCCGCTCGCTGCGGATGCGCGGGATCGACGTGAAGTTGTGCCGCGGCGGCGGGCAGCTGGTCGCCCACTCGAGCGAGGAGCCGTAGCCCCACGGGTCGTCGACGGTCACCTTCGGCGCCGTGCGCGCGGTGATCCACACGTTCAGCAGGAACGGCACCATCGACAGTCCGAGGATCATCGCGCCGACCGTGGACACCTGGTTCTGCCACGTCCAGCCGTCGGAGGTCGCGTAGTCCGCGTAGCGGCGCACCATGCCGTCGACGCCCAGCCAGTGCTGGATGAGGAACGTCATGTGGAAGCCGATGAACAGCGTCCAGAAGTGGATCTTGCCGAGCCGCTCATTGAGCATCCGCCCCGTCCACTTCGGCCACCAGAAGTAGAAGCCGGCGAACATCGCGAACACGACGGTGCCGAACACCACGTAGTGGAAGTGCGCGACGACGAAGTAGGAGTCCGACGTGTGGAAGGTCAGCGGCGGCGAGGCGAGGATGACGCCGGTGAGCCCGCCGAACACGAACGAGACGAGGAAGCCGAGCGCCCACACCATGGGCGTCTCGAACGTCACCGAGCCGCGCCACATCGTGCCGATCCAGTTGAAGATCTTCACGCCCGTCGGCACCGCGATAAGCATCGTCATCAGCGCGAAGAACGGCAGCAGCACCGCGCCGGTGACGTACATGTGGTGCGCCCACACCGCGACCGAGAGCGCCGCGATCGAGATCGTCGCGTACACGAGCGTCTTGTACCCGAAGATCGGCTTGCGGCTGAAGACCGGGAACACCTCGGAGACGATGCCGAAGAACGGCAACGCGATGATGTAGACCTCGGGGTGCCCGAAGAACCAGAACAGGTGCTGCCACAGGAGCACGCCGCCGTTGGCCGGGTCGTAGATGTGCGCGCCCAGCACGCGGTCGGCGCCGGCGGCGAGGATCGCGGCGGCGAGCACCGGGAAGACCATGATGACGAGGATGCTGGTGATCAGCGTGTTCCACGTGAAGATCGACATGCGCCACATCGTGAGGCCGGGCGCGCGCATCGTCACGATCGTGGCGATGAAGTTCACGCCGCCCATGATGGTGCCGAAACCGCTCATGCCCAGTCCCAGCATCCACAGGTTTCCGCCGACCCCGGGAGAGAAGGTCGCGCCGGCGAGCGGCTGGTAGGCGAACCAGCCGAAGGATGCCGCCCCCTGCGGGGTCAGGAAGCCGGCCACCGCGATCGTGGAGCCGAACAGGAACAGCCAGAAGGCGAACGCGTTCAGTCGGGGGAAGGCGACGTCGGGAGCCCCGATCTGCAGGGGCATGATGACGTTGGCGAACCCGGCGAACAGCGGCGTCGCGAACATCAGCAGCATGATCGTGCCGTGCATCGTGAACAGCTGGTTGTACTGTTCGTGGGTCGGAACGACCTGCATCCCGGGCTCGAACAGCTCGGCGCGGATGATGAGCGCCATCACGCCGCCAAGCATGAAGAACATCACCGACGCGATCAGGTACATGTAGCCGATCGTCTTGTGGTCGGTCGTGGTGATCCACTTGACGACGATGTTGCCCTTCTCCTCGGTCCGCGATGCGGTGAGGAGCGCTGCCTGGCGCGGCGGGAGGGTGGACGGGCGCCCGTGCGGGGCCTGGTCTTGCTGCGGCGGGAGAGTCGTGGTCATGTCGCTCAGTGTCCTTCCGCGTCTTCCGGCGCACCCGTGCCCGGGAGATTGTCGAGCCTGCTGTACTCGTCGGTGATCGGGCCGGTCTGGCCCTTGGCGCGCAGCGACTCGAGGTACGCGTCGTACTCCGCCTGGCTCACCACCTCGACGTTGAACAGCATGGCCGAGTGGTACTCGCCGCACAGCTCGGCGCACTTGCCGGGGTACGTGCCTTCGCGCGTCGGGGTGAACGACCAGGAGTTCTCGTGGCCGATGTACATGTCTTTCTTGTACAGGAAGTCGATGACCCAGAACGAGTGGATGACATCGCGCGAGCGCAGGTCGATCTTCACCGTCTTGTCCACCGGCAGGTAAAGGGTGGGCAGCTGGCTCTCGTCGACGTCGCCGGTCTTGCTGTCGACCTGGGCCTGGATGCCCATGCTCCACACCGCGTCAGACTGGTCGTCGTCGTCGCCGTCGTACTGGAAGTCCCACGCCCACTGCTTGGCATAGGCGACGATCTCGACATCGGGATCGTCGTACTGCGTTTCCAGCGTGGTCTGGTCGCGCGCGGTGAAGGCGAAAAAGCCCACGATGAGGATCAGCGGCACGATCGTGTAGAAGACCTCGATCGGCATGTTGTAGCGCATCTGCACCGGCAGCCCGGTCTGGCCCCGGCGGCGGCGGTAGACCACGACAGCCCAGAACATGAGGCCCCACGTGATGACGCCGACGGCCAGCAGCACCATCCACGATGTGGTCCACAGCCCCGCCACCATCTCGGTGTGGTTCGTGGTCGGCGTGCCGTCGTCCTGGAACCCGGGAAGGTAGCCGTGGAGTTCGGTGGTCGAGCAGCCCGCAAGGGCGGCGACCGCAGCGATCCCCACGGGGATAGCTGCCCAGCGGAGGCGGCGTTTCGAGGGCACGGTGCACCTTTCCCGGAGACGCGGATGTTCTGTCGTCAGTCTAGGGCAAGCTCAAGGCCTATTCAGGCCGTGCGCCCAGGTTCTTTTCCGCGCCGCCCAAAAAGGCGTCAGTGGAAGCTGTCGCCGCACGCGCAACTGCCGGAGGCGTTGGGGTTGTCGATCGTGAACCCCTGCTCGGAGATCGTGTCCTTGAAGTCGATGCTCGCGCCGTCGAGGTACGGGACGCTCATGTCGTCGACGATGACCTCGACGCCGTCGAAGTCGACCGTCTTGTCACCATCGAGGTACCGCTCGTCGAAGTACAGCTGGTAGATGAGACCCGAGCATCCCCCCGGCTGCACGGCCACGCGCAGCCGCAGATCGTCACGCCCCTCCTGCTCCAGCAGGCTCTTCACCTTCGCGGCTGCTGCGGCCGTCAGGCCGACGCCGTGGTCGGGCGTGGTCTCGGTGGGGCTGAGGGCGGTGTCGGTCATTGCTCGCTCCGAATCGGGCCGGCGTCAAACGGCAGGATGCTCCGATTGTACGCCGCCTGGGCGGGAGCCGGCTGATCCCTCCGCCGTCCGCTCGTCGAGCCGGGCCAGCAGCAGCGCTTCCGAGACCAGGGCGTTGCGGAACGTCTCCAGGTGCAGCGACTCGTTCGGGCTGTGCGCTCGGGCGTGCGGATCCTCGACTCCGGTGACGAGGATCTGCGCGCCGGGGAAGACGCGCACGAGGTCGGCGATGAACGGGATCGATCCGCCCACGCCGAGATCGACCGGCGCCGCCCCGTAGCCGTCCGCGAAGGCCGCCCGCGCCGCCTCGACCGCCCAGCCGCTCGTGTCGACGAGGAACCCGTCGCCGAGGTCGACGTCCAGGAACTCCAGCTCGGCGCCGAACGGCGCGCGGTCGCGCAGGTACCGCTCGATGGCCTCGTACGCCTCGCGCGCGGCTTGCCCAGGCGCGACGCGCGCGCTGACGACGACCGACACCTCGGGCACGAGCGTGTTGGACGCGTTCCGCACGCTCGGCGCGTCGATTCCCGTCACGGTGACCGACGGCTTGTTCCAGATCCGGCTGAGGATCGAGTCGCGCCCCACCGGGCGCACGCCGTCGGGAAGCCCGGCCTCGTCGCGCAGCGTCGCCTCCGGGTAGTCGGGGGTGGCGGCATCCCGCTGCGCGAGCCCGCTGACGGCCACCGCGCCGTCCGCGTCCCACAGCGTCGCCAGCAGCGTGACCGCCGCCATCATGGCGTCGGGGACGGCGCCGCCGAACATTCCGGAGTGCGAGGCGTGGTCGAGGGTGCGGACTCGCAGCGTGAAGCGCACGTTGCCACGCAGCGACACCGTGAGGCCCGGAGTCGCCGCATCCCAGTTGCCGGAGTCCGCGACGACGATGACGTCCGCCCGCAACGCGTCGGCGTGCTCGTCGAGGAACGCGGCGAACGAGCGCGAGCCCGCTTCCTCCTCTCCTTCGACGAACAGTGCGACGCCGAGGTCGAACTCCTCCCCCAGCGCCTCCCGCAGGGCGCGCAGCGCTCCGATGTGGACCATGACGCCGGCCTTGTCGTCGGCGGCGCCCCGTCCGTACAGGCGTCCGCCGCGCACGGTCGGCTCGAAGGGCGGCGACTCCCACAGCGCCTCGTCGCCCACCGGCTGCACATCGTGGTGCGCGTACAGCAGGATCGTGGGCCGCCCGCCGCGCGCCGCGCGGGTGGCGAGCACGGCCGGCATGCCGCGCTCGTCAGTGCCGGGGATGGCGGCGTCGGCGATCTCGACGGAGTCGAACACCCCCACGCCCTCGGCGAGCGCCTTCACCGCCTCGGCGCTGCGCGCGACCTCGGCCCGGTCGAAGCCGGGGAACGCGATCGACGGGATGCGGACGAGCGTGCCGAGATCGGCGAGGGCCGAGGGGATGCCGCCGGCCGCAGCCTCACGGACGGCGGACTCGCGAGAAGACTCTGCAACCATGCGGGTAATCTTAAGGGGCCGTTCCCACCCGACCTCCAAGGATGCATCGTGGCAAAGACACCTCCCGCTCCGGTTCCGCGCGACGAGGAGCGTGCCGCGCCGACCGCCGGGAAGGGGCGGCCGACCCCGAGCCGTGCCGAGCGCGAAGCCGCCCGCCGCCGCCCCCTCGTGCCCGACACGAAAGAGGCCAAGGCGGCCGCCAAGGCAGAGCTCGCCGTCAAGCGCGAGCGGGCGCGCGTCGGAATGGCCACCGGCGACGACCGTTATCTCCCGGCGCGGGACAAGGGCCCGCAGCGCCGGTTCGTGCGCGACTGGGTCGACGCGCGTTGGACGCTCGGCGAGTGGATCATGCCGCTCATGCTCGTGGTCATCGTGCTCGGGTTCGTTCCGAACCCGACGCTGGTGATGGCCTCGTTCCTGGGCCTGTGGGCGATCCTGCTGCTGGTCATCGCGGAGATGGTGATCAACGCGACGCTCGTCAAGCGCGCGGCGCGGCACAAGTTCGGCGAGAGCCGCATGGAGCGCGGGCTCGGCTGGTACGGCGCGATGCGCTCCATCCAGATGCGCGTGCTGCGCATGCCCAAGCCGCAGAAGCGCCGCGGCGAGAAGATCGACCTGGGCTAGCGCCGTCGCGTGGTCTCGCGGGCGCGGAGCCCGCGGTTGATCTGGCGCGCCCACAGCGGTCCGCGGTAGAGGAACGCGGTGTACCCCTGCACGAGGTCGGCGCCGGCATCCATCCGCTCGCGCACGTCGGCCGCTGTCTCCACACCGCCCACCGAGACGACGCAGAACTCGGCGGGCACCGTGGCGCGCACGATGCGGAGGACCTCGAGGGCGCGCGCCTTCAGCGGAGCTCCAGACAGGCCGCCCTCCCCCGCCGCCGCCACGATCGTGGGGTCGGTGGCGAGCCCCTGCCGCGCCACGGTGGTGTTCGTGGCGATGAGCCCCGCGAGCCCGAGCCGCACCGCGAGCGCGGCGACCGCCTCGACCTCCTCGTCGGGCAGATCGGGGGCGATTTTGACCAGCAGCGGCGTGGCGCCGGCCGCGTCGCGCACCGAGCTCAGCAGCGGCTCGAGCGTCTCCACGGCCTGCAGGCCGCGCAGACCCGGCGTGTTGGGCGACGAGACGTTGACCACGAGGTAGTCGGCCAGCGGCGCGAGCAGCCGAGCGCTGACGAGGTAGTCGGCGGTGGCCTGGGCGACATCCACCACCCGGCTCTTGCCGATGTTGACACCGATCACCGGGCGGCTCCGGCGGCGGCGCAGCCTCGCCAGCCGGCGCGCCGCGGCGTGGGCCCCGCCGTTGTTGAAGCCCATCCGGTTGACCACCGCGCGGTCGGGCACGAGCCGGAACAGGCGCGGCCGCGGATTGCCCTCCTGCGCGATGGCCGTGACGGTGCCGACCTCGACGTGGCCGAACCCGAGGGCGCGCAGGCCGCGCACCCCCCTGACGTCCTTGTCGAATCCCGCGGCCACGCCGAACGGCGAGTCGAAGTCGAGTCCGAGCGCGCGCGTGCGCAGCTCGGGCGCGGGCCTGGTGACGGCGCGCGCCAGCCACGACAGCGGCGGGACGCCGACAGCACGGATGACGAGCATCGCGCCGTGGTGCGCGCGCTCGGGGTCGATGCGCGCCAGCACGGTGCGAAAGAAGACCGCGTACATCACTCGTGCCCCGCGCGCAGCTGCGCGATCGCGGCGTCGAAGTCCTCGAGCGACTCGAAGGCCTGGTACACGCTCGCGAACCGCAAGTAGGCAACCTCGTCGAGCTCGCGCAACGGGCCGAGGATCGCCAGGCCGATCTCGTTCGTGTCGATCTGCGACGAGCCGGTCTGGCGCACCGCCTCCTCCACGGCCTGGGCCAGCAGCGCCAGGTCGGCCTCGGTCACCGGGCGGCCCTGGCATGCCTTGCGCACGCCCGACATGACCTTCTCGCGGCTGAACGGCTCGATCACGCCGGAGCGCTTGATCACGTTGAGGCTCGCGGTCTCGATCGTCGAGAAGCGCCCCCCGCACTCGGGGCACTGGCGGCGGCGGCGGATGCTGAGGCCGTCATCGCTCGTGCGGGAGTCGATGACGCGCGAGTCGGGGTGTCGGCAGAAGGGGCAGTGCATGGCAAGGAAAGCCTAGCTACCGCGCGAACCTCGCGCGCACGGCCTCGGCGTGGGCGGGAAGCTGCTCCGCCTCGGCCAGCGCGTCAATGTGCGCGGCGACGCCCTCGAGCGCCGCGCGGTCGTACTCGACGACCTGCTGTGGCCGCAGGAACGTGTGCGCGCCCAGGCCCGCGGCGTACCGGGCCTGGCCGCCGGTGGGCAGCACATGGTTGCTGCCGGCGAGATAGTCGCCGAGGCTCACCGGGCTGTGGTCGCCGATGAAGACCGCCCCGGCGTTGACATAGCGGCCCGACGCGTCGGCAGCGTCCGCGATGTGCAGTTCAAGGTGCTCGGGCGCGTACGCGTTGCTGAACGCCTCGGCGGCGGCGAGGTCGTCGACGAGCACGATCGCCGACTGCGGGCCGGCGAGGGCGGTCGCCACGCGCTCGCGGTGCCGTGTGGCCGCGGCGGCCCGCTCCACCTCGGCGGCGACCCGCTCGGCCAGGCCCGCCGACGGCGTCACGAGCACGGCGCCGGCCTGCTCGTCGTGCTCAGCCTGGCTGACCAGGTCGACGGCGACGTACGTCGCGTCTGCCGTGTCGTCGGCGACGATCAGGATCTCGGTGGCGCCGGCCTCGGCGTCGACGCCGACGACGCCGGCGACGGCGCGCTTGGCGGCGGCGACGTAGTTGTTTCCCGGGCCGGTCACGACATCCACGGGGTCGAGGCCGATCGCCGGCACGCCGTAGGCCAGCGCGCCGATGGCGCCCGCGCCGCCCATCGCGTAGACCTCGTCGACGCCGAGCAGGCCCGCCGCGGCGAGGATCGCCGGGTGCACCCGGCCGGCGTGGTCGCGCTGCGGGGGCGACGCGAGCGCGACGTCGCGCACGCCCGCGACCTGAGCCGACACGACATTCATCACGACGCTCGACGGGTAGACCGCCTTGCCCCCCGGCACGTACACGCCCGCGCGGGTGACCGGCTGCCACCGCTGCCGCACGAGCCCTCCCGGGGAGACCTCGGTGACGGATGCCTGCGGCGCTTGCGCCGCCGACGCGGCGCGGACGCGCCGGATCGCCTCGACGAGGGCGCCGCGAACCGCGGAGTCGAGGGCCGCCACCGCCTCGTCGATGTGCTCGCGGGGAACCCGAATCGCGTGCCCTTCGACGCCGTCGAAGCGCTGGGCCTGCTCGCGCAGCGAGGCCTCGCCGCGCGAGCGCACATCGGACACCACGTCGGCGGCGACGCTCAGCGCGTCGGCGCGCGCGCTCTCCGCGCGCGGCACGGCGTTCAGCAGCTCCACGGGCGTCAGCACACGCCCGCGGAGGTCAATGGTGCGCATCACTCCAGCGTAGCCGCGGCTCGGCTCGGCGCAGCGCGGCTCGGCGCAGCGCGGTTCGGCGCAGCTCGGCTCAGCGCGGCACGGCGCAGCGCGTGTCAGCGCAGCGCGTGTCCGGTTGCCGTCGCCCATTCCGCACCCGCTCGGCGCGCCGAAACCCACCGCACGCAGCGAGACCCACTCTCACGGCACGGGTTTCGCCGCGTGCGGTGGGTTTCGCCACGCAACGTGGGTCTCACCACGCGCGGTGAGAGTCGCCGAGCAAAGGGGGGCCTCGCCGCACACCACGGCAATCACCACACACCACGGCAATCGCCGCGTGCGGCGGGAGGCGCCGCGCGAACCTCGCCGCGCGGCGCCGCGCTGGCGTTCAGCCGCGAGTGACGCCCGAGATGTCGTGCAGGTAGCCGATCCGGCCGTCCTCGTGCCGGATGACGAACAACGAGCCGCGGTCCTCGATCACGAGCGCCCACGCGGTCGGCCCGATGCGGAAGACCGGCACACCGTTCTCGTCGTGCACGTCGCGCTCCTCGGGAGCCAGCGCCCAGAACGCCTGGTTCGCGGTGCGCGGGTGCGCGGGCTCGCTGTCGACGGGCTCGGGCTCTGCCGCTGCGGGGGATCCCGTCCGGGCGTACTGCGGGGTCCAATCCTCGTCGACGACGGGCGCGACGGCCTCACCGGCCGCCGGATCGACGGCCCGCAGCTCGGCGAAGGGCGACTCCGTCGAGTCGAACTCCGCAAACGGGCTCTCCGACGGCGCCGCCTCGGCGGCTCCCTGCCGGGCGCCGCCGACGGCGGCCACCGGCGCAGCCTCCGCTACCGGGGGCGCGGCGTCCGCGACGACGGGCTTGGGTC
>NZ_JASGEC010000009.1:0-38658 GCF_047606685.1 Microbacterium sp. | reverse complement strand
CGCTTGGCCGACGAGGTGGCCGCGGCGTGGCGGGCGGCGGCGGCGCAGCTGGCCCGGGAGGCCGCCGGGTGCACGGTCGAGGACCTGAGCGCCCGCGCGCGGGCGGTGCGCGACATGCTGGACCCGACCGGCGCGCAGGACCGTTTCGACGCCCGGTTCCAGCGGCGGTCGTACCGGTCGTGGACGGACGCGGACGGCGTGCGGCGCGGGTCGATCGTGTACGACGACGAGATGGGCGCGTGGGAGCAGCACCTGTTCGACACCGCACTGTCCCCGCGCCGGGGAGGGCCGAGGTTCGTCGCCGACGACGACAAGCAGGCCGCCGACGCCCTCGTGAAAGACCCCCGAACCAATGAGCAGGTCGCGTACGACCTGCTCATCGACACGCTCCGCGCCGGAGCGCTCGCCACCGCAAGCGACGTCTACGGGGCCAAGGAGGCCGGCGTCCGCCTTGTGGTGGTCAAGGACGCGGTCACGGGCGCGCACTCCCGGCGGGACGCGTTCGGCCGGCTGGTCGCCACAGCCCACTCCGTCGACGGCGCGATCACGACGCCCGGGCCCGTGCTGGAGCGGGCGCTGTGCGCCACCGGCGCTGTGCAGGTCACGGTCGACTCGTGCGGGAACCCCCTCGACGTCGGCCGCGAGGCCCGGCTGTTCACCCCGAAACAGAAACTCGCCCTCGCGGTCCGCGACGGCGGATGCTTGTGGCCGGGCTGCGACCGCTCACCCGAGATGTGCGAGGCGCACCATTGCGACCACTGGGCAGACGGCGGCAACACCGACTGCGACCGCGGGGTGCTGCTGTGCCGATTCCACCACCTGGGCCTCCACAACAACGGATGGCGCATCACCCGCCACGACGACGGGCCCTTCCTCCTCCACCCACCCCCAGGCGCCGGCTTCAGCGAGCCCATCGTCCTGCGGTCCAAGTCGCCGCTGCGGTGGCTGTGGGACCCTCCGCCCGAACGCCAGCACTGGCGAAACGCCGCCTGAGCCAGTGAACAGCACAAGAACTGTGCAAAAGCGTACAAGAGCGTACAATAAGGTCATGTCGAGGATCAGTGCGAGTGTCGCGCGACAGACCCTGCCGGCGCAGCTGGACCGCGTCGAGGCGGGCGAAGAAGTCGCGATCACGCGCCACGGCCGCGTCGTCGCAGTGCTCGTCGCGCCCGAGGTGCTTCGCAACCGCCGTGCATCCGACGCTTGGAGCCGGGCCGACCAGATGGGCGCTTTGCTGACTCGCGCGCGCGAGGCGCCACTGGCGGAGCCGGCTCTCACGGCAGCGCGGGCAGACGCCCTGGCGGAGTCCGTCGGGGCCGATCGGTCCGACCGGTGACTGCGAAGATCGCATTCGACGCAGATGTCCTGATCTACGCGGCGGCCGCCGACCATCCGCTCGGCGCGCGCGTCGCGCCGCTGCTCGCGTCGCCAGACCTCGAGCGTGTCGGCTCCGTCCTCCTGCTCACCGAAGTGTTGGCGAAGCCGATGCGCGACGACGCGGACTCCGCCGAGACATCCGCCCTCCTCGGAGTGCTCAGTCGGATCGAGCTGCATCCCTTCGACGATGCCACCGCCCGGCTTTCGCTCGTCCTCGCGATCTCGTACGGCCTCCGCGCTGCCGACGCTGCTCACCTCGCAACGGCAGTCGCCGCCGGCGCCGAGCAGTTTGTCACCAACAACAGGCGGGACTTTCCGCTCGCGATCACCGAGATCGACATCGTCTACCCCGACCAGCTGCCCGCGGAGTAGGGCGCGAGTTCGGGTCGCGGTCGGGGATGTCGGGCCGTGGCGTGGCGGTCGCCGCGTTTCGTCTCGGGCGCGCTTCGCGCGTCCTCGCTCGACGACCGGAGGTTGTCGCGCTCGCGGGCCCTTCGACAAGCTCAGGGGCCGGGCGGGGCTCAGGGAGCGGGGCGGGGGATATAGGGGCCGGGCGGGATACAGGGGTCAGCCGGGCGGGAGCACGTAGACCTTGCGCAGCGTCTCGCGCACCGTCCACACCGTGCGCATCCCCGCCGCCAGGCGCACGACCGAGCCCGGGCGCAATTCGATCGCCTCGACCGCGGGATCGTCGAACTCGACCGTGGCCGAGCCCGACAGCACGACGAACACCTCGTCGGCCTCGACGTCGGTCGACACCCCCGGCGTGTGCTCCCACACCCCGACCGTGTCGGTCAACTCGGCGACCGCCGCCGTCGGCGACCCCGCGACGACCTGCTCCGCCGGAACGGGCTCGTGCGCGAGCGGCAGGCTCGCGGCATCCACCACGGCGCCCGCGGCCAGTCCGCTGCTCGCGTCCAACCCGCCGCCGACACCCGGCCCGCCGCCGGCACCCAGCCCGCCGCCGGCATCTGACCCGCTCACGAGTCGAACCCCAGCCCGACCGCGTCGAGCGTCTTCAACAGCAGATTGCGGCGCCCGCCGTTGTGGTCGGCGCGGTCGAGCGACCACCGCGTCGCGTTGATGCCCATCGCGGCCGCCGGCTCGGGCGGGAACGGCAGCGGACGCTTGCGCACCATCTCGAGCGCCGTGCGCTCGGTCGACGCCCCCTCCAACAGGTCGAGCATCACCTCGCCGGCGAACCGCGTCGACCCGACACCGAGCCCCGTGAAGCCCGCCGCGTACGCCACGCGCCGCTTGCGCGCCGACCCGAAGAACGCGGTGAACTGCGTCGACGTGTCGATCGCGCCCGCCCACGTGTGCGTGAAACGCAGCCCCTCGAGCTGCGGGAACGTCGTGAAGAAGTGGCTCGCCAGCCGCTCCCACGACTCGGGCCGGTTCTCGTACTCGGGCCGCACCTTGCGCCCGTAGAAGTACACCGCGTCGTATCCGCCGAACAGGATGCGGTTGTCGCGCGTCAGCCGGTAGTAGTGGAACTGGTTCGCCATGTCGCCGATGCCCTGCCGGTCGCCCCAGCCGATCGACGCGAGCTGCTCGTCCGACAACGGCTCGGTCATCAGCACGTAGTCGTACACCGGCACCGTCATGAGCCGATTGCGCCGCAGCAGCGACGGGAACACGTTCGTCGCCAGCGCCGCCTGCGAAGCCTCGACCGTGCCGTCCGCCGTCTCGGCGACGACCCCTGCGCCGCTCGTGTCGACGCGCTTGACCAGCGAGCGCTCCAAAATCTCCACGCCGCGCTCCTCGGCGACCCGGGCCAGCTCCGCCGCGAGCCGCGCGGGGTGCACGAGCCCGCAGGTGCGCTTCTCCCACAGCGCCGCGAGGTACGTCGGGGAGTGGATGGATGCCTGCACCTCGTCGCGGTCGAGGAACACGGCCTCCTCGTCGTCGTCCGCCGCCTCGCGCAGCCACTCCACCTGGTGCGGCTCGACCGCGGGGGCGAGCTGGCCGGTGCGCTCGAAGTGGAAGTCCATGCCGTAGCGCGACTCGGCCTCCTCGATCGCGTCGAGGTTCGCCATCCCGAGCCGCTCCAGCTCCGGCATGTCGTCGGGCCAGCGCGACATCCCGTTCTCGTGGCCGTGGGTCAGGCTCGACTCGCAGAACCCGCCGTTGCGGCCGGAGGCCGCCCAGCCGACGCGGTTCGCCTCCAGCAGCACGACGCGCTTGCCTGGCATCCGCTCGGTTGCCAGCAGTGCCGTCCACAGCCCCGCGTAGCCGCCACCGACCACGACGAGGTCGGCCGTCCGCGCACCGCGCAGCGACGGCCGGTCGGGCCGCAGCTCGGCGGGCAGGTCGTCGATCCAGAAGACGGCGTGCCGAGCGCCGTCGAGGCTGTGCTGGACCACGGACGCCGGTGGCCGGTTCCGTTCGAAGACCGTCGTTCCCACTGTGCTCCCTCTCGATTGTCGGAGGATCGGGTGGATGTCGGAGAGTTCACGTCCGATCCTCCGACATCCGGGTGATCCTCCTACTTTGGCAAGCCGGCGCCGGCCGCGCCAGCCAGCGTCACGCGTCGTCGGCCGCGTACACGCGCTCGCCGCCGACGAACGTCTGCAGCACGCGGGTCTCGCCGATCTCGTCGGCCGGCCCCGCGAACGGGTCGCGGTCGAGCACGACGAGGTCGGCGAGCTTGCCGGCCTCGACCGTTCCGGTGTCGGCGTCGAGGTGGTTCACCCACGCCGACCCCGCCGTGTACGCGGTCAGCGACGTGCCGAGGTCGATCGCCTGCTCGGGCAGGAACGGCTCGTAGTCGCCCTCGGCGTAGTCGCGCGCGGCGGTGCGGTTCACGGCCGTGTGGATCGCCGCCATCGGGTTCGGCGTCGACACCGACCAGTCGCTGCCCGCCGCCAGCACGGCGCCCGCGCGCAGCAGGTCGCCGAACGGGTACTGCCACGCGTCGCGCGGCGACCCGAGGAACGGCAGCGTCAGCTCCACCATCTGCGGCTCGAGCGCCGCCCACAGCGATTGCATGTTGGCCGCGACGCCGAGCTGGCGGAACCGCGGGATGTCTTCGGGGTGCACGACCTGCAGGTGCGCGATGTGGTGCCGGTTGTCGCCGCGTCCGTTGCGCTCGACCGCGTGCTGCACGGCGTCGAGGCACTCGCGCACGGCGCGGTCGCCGATCGCGTGGAAGTGCACCTGGAACCCGAGCGCGTCCAACTGCGGCACCGCCTCGTTCAGGATCGCCGGGTCGACGAACGAGAGGCCCGAGTTGTCGGTCGGGTGCCCGTGCCCGTCGCAGTACGGCTCGAGCATCGCGGCGGTGAAGTTCTCGGCCACGCCGTCTTGCATGACCTTGACGCTCGTGGCGGCGAACGTGCCCGCGCGCCCTTCGACGTGCTCAGGGGCCGCCGCGCGCCGCTCCACGAGCGACGCGATCTGCTCGAGCCCCGCGGTGCGGTCCCACCACAGCGCGCCCACCACGCGCGCCGTCAGCGTGCCATCCGCCGCCGCCCGCAGGTAGGCCGGGCCCGGGTCGCCCGCGTCGCCGTACGAGCCCACGATCGCGTCCTGCCACGCTGTCACGCCGTACGAGTGCAAGTAGCGCTGCGCGACCAGCAGGGCCTCGGTCAGGCGTTCCACCGGCTCTTCCGGCAGCAGCCGGTTCACGAGCCTCATCGCGCCCTCGTGCAGGGTTCCCGACGGGTTGCCGTCGGCGTCGCGCTCGATGCGCCCGTCAGACGGATCGGGCGTGTCGCGCCCGATGCCCGCCAGCCGCAGCGCCGCCGAGTTCACCCACGCGCCGTGCCCGTCGCGGTTGGGCAGGAACGTGGGCCGGTCGGGCACGACGGCGTCCAGAGCGGCGGCAGTGGGCGTGCCGCCGGGGAAGGCCGACATCGACCAGCCGCCGCCGAGCACCCAGTCGTCGTCGGGGTGGGATGCCGCGTACGCGCCGATCAGCTCGAGGTACTCCGGCTGCGACTCGCGCTGCGACAGGTCGCACCGCAGCATGTCGAGTCCGCCCCAGACCGGGTGGACGTGCGCGTCCTGAAAGCCGGGAGCCAGCATCCGCCCCGTCAGGTCAACCACCTCGGTGCGCGGGCCGATGAGGTCGTCGATGCGCCCGTCGGCGGGGAGCACCGCGACGATGCGGCCGCCCGAGACGGCGACGCCCGTGGCGCGGGAGCGCACGGTGTTCGCGGTGAAGACGGGCCCGCCCGTGAAGACGAGGTCGGCGCGGGTCATGTCATCCGCCCGCCATCGTGCGCGCGATGTCGGTGGCCGAGTCGCCGGCGCGCTTGAGCACGATCGCCACGACGGCGAGAGAGAGCAGGGTGAGCACCAGCATGATGGTCGAGACCGCCGCGATCTCCGGCCGCAGCCCCGAGCGCAGGGCGCTCAGCACGTACACCGGCCACGGCGTGGAGCCCGACACCTGCACGAACGCCGACACGATCGTGTTGTCGAGGCTGAACGTGAACGCCAGCAGCGCGCCGGCCAGCACGGCGGGCATCGCCAGCGGCAGCGTCACCTGGACGAACGTGCGCACCGGCGGCGCGTACAGGTCGGCCGACGCCTCCTCGAGGTTCGCGGGGAGCCCGACCAGCCGCGCGCGCACGATGTAGGTGACGACGGCGACCGAGAACAGCGAGTGGCCGATGACGAGCCGCACGGTGCCGTCGTTGAACATCGAGAGCCCGAGGTCCTGCCCCAGGAACACGAGCCACGGCAGTAGCGACACCGCGTCGACGATCTCGGGGGTGACAGCGGTGAGCAGCAGCAGGCCGACGAACCAGAACGTCCACTTGCCGGGCTTGCGGGCCAGCGCGATGCCGGCGAGCGTGCCGAGCAGCGTCGCGAGCACCGACGCGATCGCTCCCGTGCGCAGCGACACCAGCACGGCGTCGCTGAGCACCGTCTTCTGGAACAGCGCGAGGTAGCCGTCGAACCCGAAGTCCTGGAACGCGATGAGGAGGCGCCCGTTGTTGAACGAGTACACGACGATCACGAGGATCGGCAGGAACAGGAACGCGAACACGAGCACGCTCCACACCGCCATCAGGCGCTCGGTGAGCGGTTTGCGCTGCCGGTGCGTGGGGGCGGCGGTCGTGCGGTCGACGGCGGTCATGGCGTCGCCTCCGCCTTCTGCAGCACGAGGCGGTTGCCGAGCCGGAACGGCAGCGACACCAGCCACAGCAGCAGCCCGATGGCGGCCGCGGAGGCCACGATGATGAGGATCAGCGTGATCGCCATCGCCGAGCCCAGTGCCCAGTTCTGCGCGGTCTGGAACTGGGCGGCGACCAGCTGGCCGACCATGTTGCCCTTGGCCCCGCCGAGCACGGTGGCGGTGATGTAGTCGCCCATCAGCGGAATGTAGACGAGCAGCGCGCCCACCACGATGCCGGGCCGGGCGAGCGGGAAGGTGACGCGTGCGAAGGTGCGCCAGCGGTCGGCGCCAAGGTCTTTCGAGGCCTCGCGCGACGGCTCGCCGACGCGGTCGAACGCGACGAACAGCGGCAGGATCATGAGCGGCAGGTAGTTGTACACGACGCCCAAGAGCACGGCGGCGCGCGTGTGGAGGATGTCGATCGGCCCGAGGCCGACGGCTTGCATCGCCTGCGACAGCCATCCCTCCGGGGCGAGGATCACCTGCCAGCCGATCGTGCGCACCAGGAAGTTGGTCCAGAACGGCACGAGCACGAGCGCCAGGAGCAGTCCCTTCCAGCGCGCCGGCGCCTTCACCGCCATCCAGTACGCGACCGGCGCCCCGATCAGGAAGCACAGGGCGGTGCCGCTGATGCCGATCCACAGCGTGTTCAAGAACGTGTCGAAGAAGGTGGGCGTGAGGACTTCGAGGTACCGGTCGAACGACAGGATGTCGGTGGCGTGCGTGCCGAACAGGCCCGGCTTGTAGCCGAAGCTGTACCAGAACACGACCGCCACCGGCAGCACGAAGAACAGCACGAGCCACGCCCACGCGGGAAGCGCGAGCGCGAACGCCGGGAGGCGGACTTTACGCACCCGCGGCGGCCTTCGCCTTGTTCCAGATGTCGACGGTGCGCTGCTGGGCCTCGTTGACCGCGCCGTCCTTCATCGTGGCGAGCTGCTCGGGCGTGAAGAACACGAGGTCGAGCAGCTTGAGCCCTTCGCCTTCGGCGATCGACTGGATGTCTTTCGCGCCGGTGTGGTAGCCGATGTAGTCGAGCTCGGCGAGGGCGTTCTCGGGTGTGAGCACGTAGTTGATGAACGCGTGCGCGGCCTCGGGGTGCGGCGCGCTGGCGGCGATCGCCCAGTTGTCCATCCACAGCTCGGTGGTGGGGGAGCCGAGCACCCACTGCCACTTGTCCGGGTCGGACGCGTTCATGATCCCCTGGCGCGCGTCGCCGTTCCACGCCTCGATGAGCACTTGCGTGCCGTTCGGGATGGCGCCCGAGCCGGGATACGAGTCGAACGCGGCGATGTGCGGGGCGAGCGTGTTGACGATGAAGTCCTCGCACTTGTCGATGTCGGCGGTGTCGGTGGTGTTCCAGTCGATGCCGTTCGCCCAGTAGTACATGCCGGTGATCTCGGCCGGGTCATCGAGCACGCTGGTCTTGCCGCTGGCCTCGTTCTGCGCCGCGTCGAGGAAGTCGCTCCACGTGGTCAGCTCGCGCGTGATGACGGTCTTGTCGTACACGAAGCCGGTGGTGCCCCACGCCTTGCAGATCGAGTACTCGTTCTCGGGGTCCCACTCGCGGCCGAGGTAGGCCGGGTCCACCTCGGAGATGTTCGGGATGAGGTCTTTGTTCAGCGGCAGCAGCAGCCCGTTCTCGATCATCTGCGGGATGAACACGCCCGTGGGCACGATGATGTCGTAGCCTGCCGTGCCCTTCGCGGCGACGAGCTTCGAGATGAGCTCTTCGTTCGAGCCAAACGAGTCCATCGTGATCTTCGGGCCGAGCTCGTCGGTGAAGGCGGTCAGCACGTCCGGCGCGTCGTAGTCGCCCCACGAGTAGATCGACAACGAGTCCTCGAGCGTGCCACCGGTGGCGGCGGTCGAGGGCTTCGTGCTCGCCGACGACGAGCACGCGGCCAGGAACGCCGCGCCTCCGGCCAGCGCGCCCAGCGACAGGAACCGTCGTCGGGAGAGCTCTCGGGCGATGATCGGGGCCGCGGCGCGGCTGGCGAGGATGCGGATCGGTTGCTGCTCGGCCATTTCTGCCTCTGTTCTCTCGGGGACTCAAGGGGAGGGCGGCTCAGCCGCCGCGGATCGCTGCGGTGGTGGGCGGCTCCACGTACCCGCTGGCGGCTGCCGCCTCGTCGGCGGGGAAGACCTGCACCGAATCCGGCCGCCAGAACGCCCACACCGTGTCGCCCACGGCGAGCCGGGGCGAGTCGGGCGTCGGGCGGCGTGAGAGCACGGACTGCTCGGAGCCGAGTTGGACGAGAAACTGCATCGTCTCGCCGAGATGGGACTGGCCGATCACGCGCGCCTCGATGAGGTTCGCCTCTCCCGCGGGGCGCGTGGTCGACAGCTCGACGAACTCGGGGCGCACCGCGGCCCGCGCTGCGACGCCGGGGGCGACCGTGCTGACCGGGGTCGCCGGGCGCAGAAGCGCGTGCGGCGTCTCGACGGCCGCGCCATCCGTGCTCACCGTCCCGTCGAAGAAGTTCTGCTGCCCCACGAACGCGGCCACGTACGCCGACGCGGGCCGGCCGTAGATCGTGTCGGAGTCGGCGAGTTGCTCGATGCGGCCGTCGCGCATCACCGCGATGCGGTCGCTCATCGACAGCGCCTCGCCCTGGTCGTGCGTGACGAAGACGAACGTGATGCCCAGCCGCGACTGGATGAGCTTGAGCTCGAGCTGCATCTCCTCGCGCAGCTGCCGGTCGAGCGCGCCGAGCGGCTCGTCGAGCAGCAGCACGGCCGGCCTGTTCACGAGCGCCCGGGCCAGCGCGACGCGCTGCTGTTGGCCGCCGGAGAGCTGGGTCGGCTTGCGCTCGGCGAATCGGCGCATCTGCACCATGTCGAGGGCCGAGGCCACGCGCTCGCGGATCTCGGCCTTCGCGACGCGGCGCTGCTGCAGTCCGTACGCGACGTTCTCGGCGACGGTCATGTGCGGGAACAGCGCGTACGCCTGGAACACCGTGTTGACGTCGCGCTTGTAGGGCGGAACGCCCAGCACGCTGCGCCCGGAGACCAGGATGTCGCCGGCATCCGGCTGCTCGAAGCCCGCGATCATGCGCAGTGTCGTCGTCTTGCCGCAGCCAGACGGGCCCAGCAGCGACAGGAACTCGCCGGGCTCGATCGCGAGCGACAGGTCGTCGACGGCGGTGTGCTCGCCGTAGCGCCGCGTGACACGGGACAGGACGACCGAGCCGGTCTGCGTGGCTGCGGCGGTGGTTGTCACGTCAAGCACCTCGATTCCGCGCTGCGTCTGGGTGGCCGCGCGTACCGCCAGGCTAGCGCTGTGCCCGTCGCGCGCAACCCTTCAGCGAGCGCCCGACGACAGGCTTTACGAACTCGAAACCTTGCGGCGGTGGTCACCGTGGCTGGCAGCGTGGGCACCAGAACACGATGCGCTCGCTCGTCGGGTCGGCCCCGAGGGCGCCGCCGCGGATCGGCGTGTGGCATCGGCGGCACGGTCTGCCCTCGCGCCGGTGGACCCAGTTCGTTCTGCCGGGTCGCGGGTCGCCCGTGAACGTGCGGTCGACGCGGGCGACATTCGATCGGATCATGCGCGCGCCGAGGTCGACGATCGCCGCCGCGTCGGTCTCGGTCGCCGGCGTTTCGGGATGGATGCCGCGGACGAACAGGATCTCGTTCGCGTACTCGTTGCCGAATCCGGCGATGTTGCGCTGGTCCTGCAGCGCGACGTGCGCCGGGCGCGGGTCGCTCGCGAGCCGACGGGCGGCCTCTGCGGCATCCCACTCCCCGAGCGGGTCGGGCCCGAGGTGCCCGACCAGGCACTGCTCGTGAGCGGTCGCCACGACCTCGACCATGGCGAGGTCGAAGCCGACGGCGTCGACGGGGCCGGCAGCGCTCTCGTCGACGCCGACGATGGCCCGAGCCTTGAACTGCGGTCGCCGCCACCGCTCGCCCGGGCGGTAGAGGTCCCACCGCCCCTCCATTTTGAGGTGCGAGTGCAGCGTGACATCGCCGATGCGGTGCAGGATGTGCTTGCCGCGCGCCACCACGCCGTGCACGGTCTGGCCGCGCAGGTCGACGGTGGCGCTGCCCGGAACGCGCAGGTCGAACCGCGCGACCTCGGCCCCGGCGAGCGCGTCGTTCAGGCGTTTCGCCGTGCGGAAGACGGTGTCGCCCTCAGGCATCCCGACCCTCCTCGGGGCGTGTCTCAGCCACGCGCCCTCCGGAGGGTGAGGCCGCGCGTCGACTCGACGAAGCCGGCGTCGCGCAGCGCGCGCCCGACTGCCGTGCCGTAGACGAAGGCGCCGTTGACCTGCTCGATGGTGAGGGTGTCGAGCCGCCGTGCTCGGGCTGTGTCGGCCAGGCTGCGTGCCGCCGCGGCCAGCAGTCCGTCGTCGTCGGTGAACGCGAGCGCCGACTTGCCGCCGCGCTCGAGGTAGAGCACGAGCGCCCCGTCGACGAGCACGACGATGCCGCCGGCCTTCCGGCCCGGGCGATGGCTCACGCCGTCCAGCGCCGGCCACGCGAGCGCCGCGCCGTAGGGGTTGGCGGGGTCGGTGGCGGCGAGCGTGAGGGCGGCGCGCTCCGGTCCCTGAGCTCGTCGAAGGGCCTGAGCTTGCGCCGCCTCGTGGGAGTCGGGGTCGGGCCGCGAGAACTCGCGCAGCCGGTCGATCGTGGCGGATGCCGCGAACTGCGCCGCGCCGAGCTTCTCGATGATGTAGCCGCGCCGGCAGTGCCCCGCCTGCTCGAACCCGGCCAGCACGCGGTACGCCTGCGCGAAGCCGCCGGGCAGCCCCTCGGCCTGCACCGAGCCGCGAGTGACGACGCCGTACCGGTCGAGCAGCAGGCTCGCGCTCGCCGTGGCGCGCAGCGCGGGATCCGACTCGGGCTCGGGCAGCAGCGACCACCGGCCGCCGAGCGTCGGCGGGCGGGGCGGAGTGCGTCCGCCGGCCAGCGCAGCGCCGCGGTACAACCGCGCGCGGGGCGCGCGCCGCGTCGTCTTGTGGGCCTGCGAGCCACCCCCCAGCAGCGTGCGGATCGGCGCGAAGGTGTCGTTCGTGACGCGGCCCGACCACGTGAGGTTCCACAGCGCGTCGATGACGGACTGCTCGTTCTCGGCGTCGGCCAGAGCCCGCAGCTGGGCGGTGAAGTACGCCCCGCCGGCGCCCAGGATGTTGACCAGGCGCGCCTCGAGCTCTTCTTCGGGCCCCTGGCCACCATCCGGCCCCTGAGCTTGTCGAAGGGCGTCCCGCGGCGGCAGCGTGAGAGACGCCGCGTCCGCGGTGTGCAGCGCGATCCACCCGTCCCGCCCGGGGAGCGATCCGTGCCCCGACCACAGCACTTCTCCCGACGACGTGAGCTCGTCGAGCATCGCCGGCGCGTAGTCGCGCACACGGCTCGGCAGGACCAACGACTCCCACGCGCTGGCCGGAATCGGCGTTCCCGCCAGCTGCTCGATGACGGACGCGACGCCGTCGACGCCCTCGAGAGGCCGCGTGACGTGCTGCCAGTCGGGCAGAAAGCGCGCGTACGCGTCGGGGGACACGGGCTCGACACTGCCGCGGATCGCCGCCAGCGACCGCAGCCGCAGCCGCCGCAGCACCTCGGCGTCGCACCAGTCGGCCTCGTCGGGGCGCCCTTCGACAGGCTCAGGGGCCGAGACAGGCTCAGGGGCCGGGGGCGGGGCGGCGGCGGGGGCCTCAGGGAGGAAGAAGCCGCTCGACACCCGTCCTTGCGTCTCGAGGCGCTGCAGCGTCTGCCGTGCGACCGCCGCGCCGATGCCGAGGCGAGCCGCGACATCCACGGTGCGGAACGGGCCGTGCGTGCGCGCGTGCCGCGCGACGAGATCGCCGAGCGGATCGGCGACAGGCTCGAGGAAGGCGGTCGGGATGCCGACGGGCAACGGGATGCCGAGGGCGTCGCGCAGTCGCCCGGCATCCTCGATCGCGGCGTACCGCGCGACACCGGCGATCGTGACCGGCACGGCGCGGCGTTCCGCGACCAGCGCCTGGAGGAACTCGGTCGCCTCGTCGCTGCGCTCGGTCCCTGAGCTTGTCCCGGTCCCTGAGCTTGTCCCGGTCCCTGAGCTTGTCGAAGGGCCAGTGACCGTCGGCGGCTCGGTGCTCGCGAACGCATCGGGGGCCGACGCGGCAGGCAGGGCACCCGGCCCTTCGACAAGCTCAGGGACCGGGCTGGAGTCAGGGGCCGGGCTGGGCTCAGAGTCCGCAGGGACGAGACGGGCGGCGACCTCGGCGGCATCCATCGGTCCCAGCACCCGCAGCAGATCCGCGACCCCCTCCTTGCCGCGCGCGCGGCGGTCGGGGGCGAGCCGCTGCGCCTCGAGCTCGAACTGCGCGATGACTGCGGGGTCGAGCAGCTCGCGCATCTCGACCCGGCCGAGCAGCTCGCTCAGCAGCGCCGGGTCGACCGACAGCGCTGCCGCGCGGCGCTCGGCCAGCGGCGAGTCGCCTTCGTACATGAACGCGCCGACATATCCGAAGAGCAGGTCGCGCGCGAACGGCGATGGCTGCTGCGTCGACGTCTCGACCAGCCGGATGCGGCGTTCGCCGATGCTCCGCGCGATGCGCAGGAGCGCCGGCAGGTCGTACACGTCCTGCAGCACTTCGCGCAGGGTCTCCAGGATGATCGGGAACGTGGGGTGCTCGCGCGCCACCTCCAGCAGTTGCGCCGAGCGTTGCCGCTGCTGCCACAGGGGGCTGCGGCGGCCCGGATTCAGGCGCGGCATGAGCAGCGCCCGCGCCGCGCACTCGCGGAACCGCGAGGCGAACAGCGCCGACCCGCCCACTTCGTCGGTGACGAGCTGCTCGAGCTCGTCGGGGTCGAAGACGAACAGCTCCGCGCCGGGCGGCTCGGCCTCGGCATCCGGCACTCGCGCGATGATGCCGTCGTCGCTCGCGACCGCCGACCCCTCGACGCCGAGCCGCTCGCGAATGCGCGCGCCCACCGCGAGCGCCCACGGCGCGTGCACGTGCATGCCGTACGGGGAATGCAAGATCACGCGCCAGTCGCCGACCTCGTCGCGTGAGCGCTCCACCGTGAGCGCCCGGTCGGTGGGGAGGGTGCCCGTCGCCTCGCGCTGCTCCGCGAGATAGGCGAGGAGGTTCGCGGACGCGAGCTCGTCGAGCCCCGCCGCGCGCAGCCGCTCGCCGGCCGCCGCCGGGTCGGCCGCCGACACCTCGCGGTTGAAGCGCCCGAGCGCTTCGCCCAGCTCGGCCGGCCGGCCGAGCCCGTCGCCATGCCAGAACGGCACCTTGCCGGGCTGGCCGAACGCGGGCACGACGTTGACGCGGTCGTGCGTGATCTCGACGATGCGCCAGCTCGTCGTGCCGAGGGTGAACACGTCGTTGACGCGCGACTCGTAGACCATCTCCTCGTCGAGCTCGCCGACCCGCGCGTTGCGCGTCTCGCCCGCCACGAACACGCCGAACAGGCCGCGGTCGGGGATCGTCCCGCCACTGGTCACGGCGATCCGCTGCGCGCCGGGCCGGCCGGTGATGACGCCGTGGTCGCGGTCCCACACCACGCGCGGCCGCAGCTCGGCGAACCGGTCGGACGGATAGCGCCCCGCGAGCAGGTCGAGCGTCGCCTCGAACGCGCTGCGAGGGAGAGTGCGGAACGGCGCGCTGCGCTTGACGGTCTCGAACCAGCCCTCGACGTCGAGCGGCCCGGTCGCAGAGGCGGCGACGGTCTGCTGGGCCAGGATGTCGAGGGGGTTCTGCGGGACCGCGATCGCCTCGATCTGGCCCGCCAGCATCCGCTCCGTCACGATCGCCGTGTGCAGCACGTCGCCACGGTGCTTCGGGAACAGCGCGGCCCGGCTCACCTCGCCGACCTGGTGCCCCGCGCGCCCCACGCGCTGCAGCCCGGATGCCGCCGACGGCGGCGCCTCGACCTGGATCACCAGGTCGACGGCGCCCATGTCGATGCCGAGCTCGAGGCTGCTCGTCGCCACGACGCAGCGCAGGCGCCCGGACTTCAGCTCGTCTTCGACCTGCGCGCGCTGCTCCTTCGACACCGACCCGTGGTGGGCCTTCGCGAGCACCGGCTCTGCCCCCGCCGAGCTGCCTGCTTGCGCCATCGTGGCGGCGGGAATGGCCGGCTCGGGCGTCGGCGCGCCGACGCGCTCGGCGTAGATCTCGTTCAGCCGGCCGGTGAGCCGCTCGGCGAGGCGGCGCGAGTTCGAGAACACGATGGTGGAGCGGTGCTGAAGGATGCGGTCGACGATCGCCTCCTCGACGTGCGGCCACACCGATCCCGTCATCTCCGTGCCGCCGGCTCCCGGCCCCGGGGAGGCGGCGAACCAGTCGTCGTCGTCGCTTCCGGTCCCTGAGCCCGCGCTGCCCTGAGCTTGTCGAGGGGAAGGGTCGGCTTCCGCAGCCCCCGGCGCGGGCGGAGGGTTCGACAGGTCCTCAACCGGCACAACGACGCGGAGGTCGAACGCCTTCGACGCCCGCGGCGCGACGATCTCGACCGGCTGCGCTCCGCCGAGGAACCGCGCGACCTCGTCGATCGGCCGCACCGTCGCCGACAGGCCGATGCGCTGCGCCGGCGCCGCGTCGGGGTCGTGCGCCCGGCGCAGCGCGTCGAGCCGCTCCAAGCTCACGGCCAAGTGCGCGCCGCGCTTGGTCGCGGCGACCGCGTGGATCTCGTCGACAATCACGGTGTGCACGTCGCGCAGCGTCTCGCCGGCCTGGCTCGTGAGCATGAGGTAGAGCGACTCGGGGGTCGTGATGAGGATGTCGGGCGGGTCGACGACGAGCCGTCGCCGATCAGCGGACGTGGTGTCGCCCGAGCGCACGCCGACTGTGACCTCGGGCACGGTGACGCCGAGGCGGCGCGCAGACTGCCCGATCCCGACGAGGGGCGAGCGGAGGTTGCGCTCGACGTCCACGCCGAGCGCCTTCAGCGGCGAGATGTACAGGATGCTCGTGCCGGGCGGCGGGGCCGTGCGGCGCCGGCCTCTCGCGGGCGGGGGCGCCGCGGCATCCTTCTCCCGGAACACCCGGTCGATCGCCCACAGGAAGGCCGACAGGGTCTTTCCCGATCCGGTGGGCGCCACCACGAGCGTGTGCTTGCCCGCCGAGATTGCGCGCCACGCACCGGCCTGCGCGTCAGTCGGCGACTCGAAGGCGCCGCGGAACCAGTCCCGCGTCGCAGGACCGAAGCGCTCGAGCACATCGCCCATCCCTCCATCTTCTCCCGTGCCCCCGACATCCGCCTCCGCCGACCATGTCAGGGAACGTGCGGGTGTGTGCCACGGGAAGCCGCCGCTTCCCGAACACGCTCGCGGAGGATGTCACGGAAGAAGCGACCACCGCCGGCGCGCAGCCACATTTTGCCTGACATGCCGGGCAGGACGGCCCCGCCGATCGCGACCGCGCAACGGTCGGCAGACAGGCTCAACGGCGCACGGCGATTCCCTCGGGTCCGAGCTCGAGCGTGGCGTCGAGCCCGAGCCGGTCGAGGAACACATCGTCGTGGCTCACGACGAGCACGGCTCCGCGGTACGCTCCGAGCGCCTCGACGAGCTGGTCGACGGTGTCGAGGTCGAGGTTGTTCGTCGGCTCGTCGAGCACCAACAGCTGCGGCGGCGGGTCGGCCAGGAGCAGCCGCGCCAGCGCCACGCGGAAGCGCTCGCCGCCGGACAGCGATCTGACCGCGCGATCGACCGTCGCGCCGCGGATGAGGAACCGGGCGAGCCGGTTGCGCACGTCGGCGGGAGGCGCGTCGGGCGCAGCCGCGCGCACGTTCTCGAGCACGGACGCGTCGTCGTCCAGCCCGTCCACGCGCTGCGGGAGGTAGCCGACCCGGTCGGTGTGCGCGACGACGGCGTCACAACTCAGTCTCGGCGCAACGGCGCGAGCCGCGACTCCCGTGTTTCCGCGCCGGCCGCCCGTCGCCCGAGGCGGGAAGGCGGAGTTGTTGCACGCACTCGCGACTAGCCACTCCAGCGCCGTCGTCTTGCCGATGCCGTTGGGGCCGATCAGGGCCACGCGCTCGGGTCCTTGCACCGTCCACGGCCCGAGCGTCGCGATGCGGCGGGCGGCGGGCACGCCGGGGTCGGGCAGGTCGATGCGCACGGCGTCGTCGTCGCGCACGCGGCGCTCGGCTGCGTCGAGCGCGTCTCGCGCCGCCGACTCCCGATCGGCCATGTCGCCGCGCAGCTTGCCTGCAGAGACCTGCGCGGAACGCTGCCGCAGCTTCGCGACCGCGCGCGGCACGCGCTTGTTGACGCGGGCCCTCTTGCCGACCGAGACACGCCGGGCCAGCTTGGTCTCGTTCTCGATGCGCTCGCGCTTCTCGCGCCGCACGGCCTGGGCGGCGGCGCGCTCGGCTTGCCGGGCGGCACCCTGCTCGGTCTCCAGCCACTCGCGCCACGCGGAGTACGGGCCGCCGAACACCGACAGCTCGCTGCCGTACAGCTCGGCGGTGTCGTCCATGAGGTCGAGCAGCGCGACATCGTGGCTGACCACGACGAGCGCGCCGCGCCATCCGCGCACCTGCTCGTACAGCCGCGCGCGGGCCTCGCGGTCGAGGTTGTTGGTCGGCTCGTCGAGGAGCGTGATCGGCGCGCCCCGCAGTCGGATGCCGGCGACCGCCGTCAGCACGGCCTCGCCGCCCGACAGCTCCCCGACGCGGCGGTCGAGGGCGTCGGCGGCAAGGCCCGCCTCGGCGAGCGCGACGGTGGCGCGCGCCTCGACGTCCCAGTCGTCGCCGACAGCGTCGAAGTGCCGCGGGCAGGCGTCGCCCGACTCGATGGCGCGCAGCGCGAACAGCGCGTCGGCGATGCCGAGCAGCTCGGCCACGGGCCGGTCCACCTCGAGCGTCAGCCGCTGGGGGAGGTACGCGACATCCCCCGTCGTGACAATGTGTCCCGACGTCGGGGCGAGCTCGCCCGCGACGAGCCGCAGCAGCGTGGTCTTGCCGGAGCCGTTGCGCCCGACCAGTCCCGTGCGGCCGGCGCCGAACGAGCCGGACGCGTGGGAGAGCGCGATCGTGCCGTCGGGCCACGCGTACGAGACGCTGTCGAGCGTGATGGATGGGTGTGGCATCGGGTCCTCGGATGTCAGGCGTGCTGACACGGGGCCGGATGCCGGAACGGCGAGGTGGGATCGACGGTCAGCGCGCGAACGGACTGCGGAAGCAGCGGTTCGGCTGGGCGCGCGACACGTCGGGGATCGACGGATCAGCGCGTCACAGCGCGACGGCGATCTCTGTCATGTCATTCCTCACGTCGGGAACAGGGCCGCGGCCAGTTTACCCGCCGCGCCCGCCGCGGGGCCTGCTACACGTAGACGCGGGGGACCAGGGGTGAGACCCGCACGATAATCTCCTCGCCCACGGTGCCGATCGCCTCGGCGAGGGTGGTCACCGATGACTCCTCGAGGTCTCCGGGCCCGAACACCGCCACCTGGTCGCCGACCGCGGCGCCGGGCCATGAGCCGACGGTGAGCGACGTGCCGCGCACGGCCAGCAGCGGCCGCGCCCCACCCGGGGTGCCCACCGCCGCGCGACCGGCCAGCGTGGACGGCAGCCCGTCGAGCGAGCCGTACGCGACCTCGACGGTGTCGCCGTCGACGCGCGTCACCGGCGCGAGCAGTGTCGCGGCCGGCACGACGCCGCACAGCGCCGGCCCGTCGGTGGAGCGGATGCCGTAGCTGAACGCCCCGAACCGCACGAGGTCGTGGCGGAACTCGCTGCGCGCGAAGCCCGCCGCGCTTGCGGCGAGGTGCAGCACCTCGGGCCGCAGGCCGGCGTCTCGGGCGACGGCGACGGCGGCCGTGTACTCGGCCCGCGCCTGGTCGTCGGCCTCGTCGCTCGTCTCGGCGATGTGGCTCCAGACGCCGACCACGCGGATGTCGCCTCGCGCCTCCAGCTCGGCCGCGCGCGCGACGACCCCGGCCCAGTCCTCGGGGCGGATGCCGTTGCGGTGCAGCCCGGTGTCGATCTTCAGGTGCACGCGCGCGGCCCGCCCGGCCGACACGGCGGCGACGTTCTCGAGGTAGCCGGCGTCGCCGACGCCGAGGTCGAGGCCGGCGTCCAGCGCGACGGCGATCTCGTCGCGCCCGACCGTCACCCACGAGAACACGCGGGCGCCGGGCCCGGCGGCGGCGCGGGCGCGCACGCCCATCGGCACGTCGAACGCGCCGAACCACTCGACGCCGTGGGCCGCGGCCGCGGCGACGACACGGTCGATGCCGTGCCCGTACGCGTCGTTTTTGACGACGAGCATGAACTGCGCCGGCGCGACGCGCGCGCGCAGCGTGTCGATGTCGGCGAGGATGCGGCCGAGGTCGACGCGCAGGACCGCCCCGGTCACGCCACCGCCTCCCGCCGGACGCGAAGGCCGAGCGCGCACACGAGCTCGGCCGCGGTGAGCCCGGTCGCATCCTCCCACTCCTCGAGCGCGTCGCGCGCGGGGCCCTCTCCGCCGAAGTAGACGACCTCGTCGCCCGGCTCGACGGGGGCGTCGCCGACATCCACGACGCAGACATCCATCGCGACGCGGCCGACGACGGGATGCCGTGCCCCGCCGATCTCGACCGAGACCCGGTTGCCGAGGCCGCGCGCGACGCCCTGACCGAAGCCGCCGGAGACCAGCGCGATGCGCGTGTCGCGCTCGGCGATGTGCGTGTGGTTGTACGAGACGCCCTCGCCGGCGAGCAGCCGCTTCAGCGACAGCACCGAGCCGGCGAGACGCATGACGGGCGCGCCGTCGCCTCCGGGCAAGCCATAGAGAGTGCGGCTGTCGAGGGTGGGGGAGGCATCCGTCTCGGTCACCCCGGCCGCCGTGCCCGGCTCGTCGACCCGCGCGAGACGGACGCCCGCCGCGGCGAGCGCGGACGCTACGGTCTCGATGCCGTGGCCGAAGGCGTCGCGGCGCAGGTCGGCGACGGCATCCGTCCCTGCCTGCGCCGCCCCTCGCCGCGCGTTCGCCTCGAGGGCTCCGCGCGAGATCGTCGCGCGAAGTGGGCCTATCTCAGCCATCGTCTCTCCCGTGCTGGAGGGTGCTGCGCTTCTGCGAAATCTCCTGATCCCGCGCCGTCAGGCCCATCCGTCGGGCAACGTCCTGACCGCGCGAAATCCCCTGATCTGAGAAAACCAGGATAGGGCGTGCGCCCCGCACCTCGCGGCCGACAGGCGCGTCAGGCGTCGACGAGCTCGTTCTCCACGACGCGCGCGTGATTGATGCGGCGATCGGTCGACCGACCCAGGTCGTCGGAGATGATGACGCGCTGCAGCCACCGGTCGGTGCCGTCGTAGCGGGGCTCGAACGGGGTGCGCGCGTGCATCACGCGGCGGTTGTCGAACAGCAGGATGTCGCCCTCGCCCAGCGTGACGTAGATGCCCGCGTTGTCGGCGCCGTCGTGGAACGACTGCAGCGCGGCGGCGGCCTCGTCGTCGCCGGCCACCGCGGCGGCGCAGTCCATGTCGATGCGGACGAAGCGCTTGCCGTCGTCGCCGTAGAGCGCGGGGCCCTGCACGCCGTCTTCGGGGCGGCCGGTGCCGCCTGACGCCTTGTCGATGCCGTGCATGTAGCGGGGCTGGCGCAGCACGGCCTCGTCCTCGGCGGACAGCGGGATGCGGTCGACCGGCGCGAGTGCGGTCTGCACGCGCTCGTCGCCGCGCACGCAGAGCAGGCCGACGAACTGCGGGTGCGCGTCGTCGAACGCGTCCTCCGAGTGCCAGTCCAGCAGGCTCCTGCTGCCGGTGCCGACGGCGTCGTACTCGTGGCCGGGAACAGGCGACACGTTCTGGATGAGCGCGCCGCGGTGCTGGCGGGCGAACGAGAACACCTCGCCGGCGACCGACGCGAAGGCCAGCAGCGCCGCCTCGGTGTCGGGGTCGCGGTCCTTGTGCTCGAACGCGACCGGGTCCTGCGGGCTCTCGCCCATCGTGTCCTGGTCGACGACCATGCCGTGGAAGAGGATGCCGCCGTCCGGAACCTCCGCGCGAGCGAACTGCTGGATCAGCTCGACGGTCTCGGGGTCGGCCTCTTCCAGCGCCGCCTTCGCGGCCTGCAGCAGATCCTCGAATGCGGCGTCGTCGGTGTAGATGTTGCGTCGCCCGCGGGCGACCTCCGCGAAGATTGCTGCTACTTCAGGCTTGATCTGCCGTTCGATCACGAGACTTCCTTTCCGCTCTTGCGGATAGACGGGGTTGCGTGGGGAGTATACCCAGCGAGGCTGGAACGTCCTCCCGCGCATGGATAGAAGTAAGTATTGCCTAACTACCTGAGTGAAAGGTCCGCGTCGCGCCGCGAACAGCGCGGGGTCACTGCCCGCCGTCCAGGCGGCGCTCGAGGAACGCGCGCACGTCGGCCGCCTCCTGGTCGGAGATGCTGTGCGTCAGGCCTGGGTAGACGCGACCGCTCAACTCGCTGTGCGCGGGCAGCCACTCGGTCGTGTGCGCGACGAGGAACTCGGGGATGATGTCGTCCCGCGAGCCGCGGCCCCAGAACACGGGCGGACGGATGCGGGCGAGCTCGCCGTCCAGCGGCAGCTCGCCCGGCGTGGCGTAGCCGCTGAGGTTCACCGCGAACGCGAAGCGCTCGGGGCGCAGCCGCATCGCCTGCAGCGCGATCGCGCCGCCCTGCGAGAACCCGAGGAGCCCGACGCTGTCGGTGTCGGCGACGTCGTCGATGAAGGCGTGCAGGGCGGAGGCGGCGGCGGTCACGTGCGACGGGTCCCTGCTCTCCAGGCCTTCGATCGGGTACCACGAGTAGCCGGGGGTGGGCCACGGCAGGCCGAGCGGCGCTCGCGGAGCGGCGAGCACGAACTCATCGGGCAGAAGCGGGCGCAACCCGAACAGGTCGCGCTCGTCGGCGCCGTATCCGTGCAGCAGCACGAGGAGCGGCCGGCCCGCGCGCTCGTGCGGCTCGTGCGACCACAGCGCGGTCGTCAGCGGCGGGATGTCAGGCATCCCCTCAGTCTGGCAGGCCCGCTTCGCGCGACTGAAACCCGCAGTCGCGCGTGCGACTCGCGTGCGCGACTGCGGAAGACGACCGCGCGACCGGAATGCAGGGCCGGGCGGCCGTCGGGCGCGAGGGTCGAGAGTGTGGGGAGCGGGCGTGGCGAGCCGCGCCGATGCGGTAGAACAGGAGCATGTCTGTGCGCACGCCCGACCCCGAGCCCGCGGGCGACGACCCCTTCGGCCCGCCGCACGGCAACGCGTCGAATCCGGCGTGGCTGAGCGACGTCGAGCTCGCCGAGGCCCGCCGCCGCCTGCCGATGCTGTATGTCGAGGGCGTGCCGGTGCGCGTGGACGGCGTGGGGCAAGTGACCGAGGTCGGCATCCTGCTGCGGGCGACGCCGCTCGGTGAGATCGTGCGCACGATCGTGTCGGGCCGCGTGCGCTACGGCGAGACCGTGCGCGACGCGCTGTTCCGGCACCTGGAGAACGATCTGGGGCCGATGGCGTTCCCGCTGCTGCCGCCGCAGCCGACGCCCTTCACCGTCGCCGAGTACTTCCCGATACCGGGCGTCTCGGCGTTTCACGACGAGCGGCAGCACGCCGTCTCGCTCGCGTTCGTCGTGCCTGTCACCGGCACGTGCGAGCCGCGCCAGGATGCGCTGGAAGTGACGTGGATGTCGCCAGCGGAGGCTGCCTCTGACGCGCTCGCGGCCGAGATGGAGGGCGGCCGCGGCATCCTCGTGCGCCTGGCTCTCGCGAGCGTGGGCGCGTTGCGCTGAGGAGGCCCCATGGACTGGACGAAACGAAGCCTGCTTGTGCAGGCGCTCGGGCGGATCGACGAGGCGACGCGGGCGGTGACTCCGCCGATCCACGTGTCGTCGACGTACATCCGCGACCCCGACAATCAATACCGCTCGGGGAATATATACGGCCGCCCCCACAACGAGACGGTGCGCGAAGTCGAGGCGGTGCTGTCGATGCTCGAGGGCGCCGCGGCATCCCTGGTCCTCGGATCCGGCATGTCGGCGGCGACCGCTGTGTTCCTCGCGCTGCGCCCCGGCGATCACGTGGTGGCGCCCACCGTCATGTACTGGGCCCTGCGCGGCTGGTTGCGGGGCGACGCGGCCGAGTGGGGCCTGGACGTCGACTTCGTCGACACGAGCGACCTCGACGCGCTGCGCGCGGCCGTGCGGCCCGGCGCCACGAAGCTCGTGTGGGTCGAGACGCCGTCGAACCCGATGTGGTCGGTGACCGACATCGCGGCAGCCGCCGAGATCGCCCACGCCGCCGGCGCGCGGCTCGCCGTCGACTCGACGGTGGCGACGCCGATCCTGACGCAGCCGCTCGCGCTCGGCGCCGATCTCGTGATGCACTCGGCGACCAAGTACCTCAACGGCCACTCCGACGTCATCGCCGGCGCCCTGTGCACGGCGCGCGAGGACGAGTTCTGGGAGCGCGTGGCGCGCGTGCGGTCATCGCTCGGGCAGATCCTCGGCCCGCTCGAGGCGTTCCTGCTGCTGCGCGGGCTGCGCACGCTCGACCTGCGCGTGCGGGCGGCGAGTGCGTCGGCCCTGCACGTGGCCACGCGCTTGGCCGGCGATCCGCGTGTGCTCGACGTGCTCTACCCCGGCCTGCCGGAGCACCCGGGCCACGCCCTCGCGGCCCGGCAGATGGCGGGCGGCTTCGGCGGAATGCTGTCGATCCGCGTGCGGGGCGGGGAGGATGCCGCGATCCGCGCCGCGGCCCGTGTGCGGCTGATCAAGCGGGCGACCTCGCTCGGCGGTGTGGAGTCGCTCATCGAGCACCGGGCCTCGATCGAGGGGCCCGGCACGCCGTGCCCGCCCGACCTGCTGCGTGTGTCGATCGGCATCGAGTCGCCGGAAGACCTCGTCGCCGACCTCGATCAGGCGCTGTCGGCGTAGGCGCTTCCGAGGTGGGCGCGCAGCGCCGCCAGGAACGCGTCGATGTCGGCCTCGGTGGTGTCGAAGCTGCACACCCAGCGCACTTCGCCTTTCGAGGCGTCCCAGTCGTAGAACATGAACTGCTCGCGCAGGCGGTCGGCCACGCCCGGCGGCAGCGACGCCAGCACGGCGTTGGCCTGGGTGCGCTGCGTGAACTCGACACCGTGCATCGAGCCGTCGGCGAGGCCCTGCTCGATGCCGCCGCGCAGGCGCTGCGCCATCGCGTTGGCCTGCCGCGCGTTGCGCAGGTGGAGGTCGCCCTCCAGCAGCGCGAGCAGCTGAGCCGACACGAACCGCATCTTGGAGGCGAGCTGGGTCTGGTGCTTGCGCAGGAAGATCATGCCGTCCGAGGCATCCGCGTCCAGCACGACGACCATCTCGGCGCCGAGCGCGCCGTTCTTCGTCGCGCCGAAGCTCACGACGTCGACGCCGACGTCGCGCGTGAACGCCCGAAGCGGCAGGTCGAGCGACGCGGCGGCGTTGGACAGGCGCGCGCCGTCCATGTACACGCGCATCCCGCGCTCGTGCGCGTACGACGTGATGTCGCGCACCTCGTCGGGCGTGTACAGGGTGCCGAGCTCGGTCGACTGCGTGAGGTAGACCACGAGCGGCTGGGCGCGGTGCTCGTCGCCCCAGCCCCACGCCTCCTGCGCGATGAGGTCGGGCGTGAGCTTCCCCTCGGGAGTGGGGATCGTGAGCAGTTTGATGCCGCCGGACTTCTCCGGGGCGCCGCCCTCGTCGGAATGGATGTGGGCCGTCTTCGCGCACACCACTGCGCCCCAGCGGGGGAGCATCGACAGCAGCCCGACGACGTTCGCTCCCGTGCCGTTGAACATCGGCCACGCCTGCGCGCCCTCGCCGAAGTGGTCGGCCGCGACCTCTTGCAGGCGGGCGGTGTAGTCGTCTCCGCCATACGCGCCCTGGTGGCCGCCGTTGGCCGCGGCGATCGCGGCGAGCACTTCGGGGTGCACGCCGGAGTAGTTGTCGGAGGCGAAGCCGCGCGCGGTCGGGTCGTGGAGTGTCGTCACGGTGTCTCAGCTTACTTTCGCCGTCGCAACTCAGTCTGTTCGCCCGCGGGCGGCGCGGAAAGGCCCAGGAACGGGGGTGTCGGGCGCCGCGCAGACTGAGTTATGACGGCGCCAGCTCGATAACGGTGTCGTTGACGACGGCTGCGTCGGCCGACCACAGCGCGACGAAGGCGTCGGCGAGCGAGTCCTCGATGCCGGCGAGCGATTTCACGCGGAAGACGACCGATGCCGCGCGCAGCGGCTGCTCGGCATCGCGCGCTGCTTTCGCGAAGCCTTGGGCGACCGCGCGCATCCATGCCTCGCTGGCGGCTTTGACGGCGGCGTAGTTCGCGCCGCCGGCAAGTGGCCGGGCCACGGCGGTCGACGAGACGATCGCGGTGCGGGCAGCGTCTGACGCGCGCAGGTCGTCGTCGAACGCGCGGCTCACATGCCGCAGCGCGGTGAGCGAGTGCTCGAGCACACGGAAGTCGTCGTCGGTCTGGCCCGCGAGGCCGCCGCCGCCGCGCCAGCCGCCGACCAGGTGCAGGATGCCGTCGACCCGGCCGACCTCGTGGCGCACCCGCATCGCGAGCTCGAGCACCGCGTCGTGGCAGGTGAGGTCGCAGGCCTCGGCGCGCGCGCCGAGGCCTGCGAGAGCTGCGAGCTTGGCGGGGTCGTGGCCGACGGCCACGACCCGGGCGCCGGCGGCCAGCAGCGCACGGGTGGCGGTGTGACCGCTCGCGCTCGTCGCGCCGGCGACGAGCACCGTGCGGCCGGAGAGCCGCCGCGTTTCGTCGCTCGCCGGCCCTTCGACAAGCTCAGGGGCCGGGGCGGGCTCCGGGGCCGGGGCGGGCTCCGGGGCCGGGGCGGGCTCGTCAGGCATCCGTGGCCCGGATGCCCGCCGTCGACTCGATCACCGGGCGCATCTTCTTCTCCAGCGCCTCGTAGAACATCGACAGCGGGAACTCGTCGTCCAGCACGGCGTCGGTGTAGCCCTTTGGGGCGCCGGCGAGCACCTCGTCGGGCAGCCCGCGCGCCCACGCCGACGCCGGGTGCGGCGTCAGCGTCGCGCGGACCAGCTCGTAGGCGGCGAGCCAGTGCGCGACCTTCGGCCGGTCGATCGAGCGCCAGTACAGCTCGTCGATCGCCTCGCCGAGCGCGACGACCGCGGCCGGGACGTTGTCCCAGTCGAAGTCGAGCGCCGTGTCGGTCCAGTGCAGCACGTCGCGCTGGTGCAGCCACGCGAACAGCAGCTGGCCGCCCAGCCCGTCGTAGTTGCGCACGCGCGACCCGGTGATCGCGAACCGGAAGATGCGGTCGAAGATCACGGCGTACTGCACGAGGCCGGCCTGGCGCAGCGTCTCCTCCTCGACGGCCGACAGCGGCTCGACCGCCTCGCCGGCCGCGGCGGCATCCTTCCGCTCCTGCAGGCGCTGTTGGATCGCGACGCACTCGCGGAACGCCGTGAGGTCGCACCGCAGCTCTTCGAGCGAGTACAGGAAGTACGGCATCCGCTGCTTGATCATGAACGGGTCGAACGGCAGGTCGCCGCGCATGTGCGTGCGGTCGTGGATGATGTCCCACATCACGAACGTGTGCTCGGCGAGCTCCTGGTCGTCGAGCATGCGGGCGGCCTCGGCGGGCAGCTCGAGCTTGGTGATCTCGGATGCCGCGCGCACGACGCGCCGGTAGCGGGCGGCCTCGCGGTCTTGGAAGATCGCGCCCCACGTGAAGGCGGGGATCTCGCGCATCGCGACGGTCTCGGGGAACAGCACGGCGCTGTTGGTGTCGTAGCCGGGCGTGAAGTCGACGAGCCGCAGGCTCACGAACAGGCGGTTGGTGTACTCGGTCTCCAGCTGCGCGATGAACTCCGGCCAGATGACCTCGACGATGAGCGCCTCGACGTGGCGGTCGCGCGACCCGTTCTGCGTGTACATCGGGAACACGACGAGGTGGCGGATGCCGTCGACGCGCTGCTGCTGCGGCTGGAAGGCCACGAGCGAGTCGAGGAAGTCGGGCACGCCGAAGCCGGCGTCGGCCCAGCGCTCGAAGTCGCGGACGGATGCCTCCAGGTAGGCGGCGTCGTGCGGGAACCGCGGGGCGAGCTCGCGAATCGCGTCGACGACCGTGTCGACGAGGGCGCGGGCGGCGGCGTGGTCGCTTCCGATCGAGCCGTCCTGCGCCTGCAGGCCCTGCAGCGCGGTCGCGGCCTCCTTCAGGCACAGCCACGCGGCAGACGTCTCGACGGCGTCCTCCAGAACCTCGGGCTCTCCGACGATGGCGCGCGTGTCGTGTGCGGTCATGGGCATGGGAACCTCCGATCCGGATCAAACGCCGGAAAGTTTCCGGCGGTGAATGTGTTCTACCGGTATTCTTCCATGTATGAACGATCCTGTCGATCGGGCGATCGTCGCCGAGGTCTCGCGCGACGCGCGCGCGACCCTCGCCGACATCTCCGCCGCCGTCGGGCTCTCCGTCTCGGCGGTGCAGACCCGGTTGCGCCGGCTGGAGAGCGACGGCGTGATCGCCGGCTACTGCGCGGTGCTCGACGCTGAGGCGGTCGGCAAGCCGCTGTCCGCGTTCGTCGAGATCACGCCGCTCGACCCGGGGCAGCCCGACAACGCGCCCGAGCTGCTCGAGCACCTCGCCGAGATCGAGGCGTGCCACTCGATCGCCGGCGAGGCGAGCTACATGCTGTTCGTGCGCGTGGCATCCCCTCGCGCTCTGGAGTCGCTGATCCGCGACATCCGCGCCGCCGCGTCGGTGAACACGCGCACGACGATCGTGCTGCAGACGTTCTACGAGCACCGCCCGATCGCCCCGGCCTGACGAGCCGAAACCCGCCCGACGCGTCGAGACCCGCCCGTGTGGAGCGGGTTTCGACGCGTGGAGCGGGTCTCGGCGCAACGGGCGGGTCCGAATCGGACCCGCCCGCCACAACGTCCGCGTCAGCGACGCGTCACTGGCCGCCCTCGGTGAGCGTCACCTCGATCGGCGTGTACTCGCCGCCGACCTCGACGCCCTCGGCCTTCAGCTCGTCCAGCGCCTTCTGGATGTACTCGTTCGAGAATGCCGACTCGGGCGGGTCGGTCGTGATCAGGTTCAGGCCGTCCTGGTTGGTGGCCGCCAGCGCGCCCGCGACGGTCTTGTCCCACGCCGCCTGGTCGACGAGGCCGAAGTCCGCTCCGGTCCAGATGAGCTTGTTCGTCTCGTTCATCATCCACTCCTGGTGCACCGGGCCGACCGGGTAGGCGGCCTCGGCGTTGGAGGCGATGTCGTACACGATCTCGGCCGCCTCGGCCGGGTTGTCGCGCGCGAAGAGCCAGCCCTTCGTGACCGCCTTGAGGAAGCGCACGGCGGCGTCGGCGTACGCCGGGTCCTTCAGGCGCTCGGTGTCGGCCCAGATCGCGTCTTGCAGCATCGCGCCCTCGGTGTCCTCGTACGAGACGACGTTGAAGTCCTCGGGCTGGTACAGCTCGCCGGTGTCGGGGTTCACAACCTCGAGGATCTGCGCCCACTCGTTGTACGTCATCGCCTGCGCGGCGTCGACATCCTTGTCCAGCAGGGCGTTCATGCTGAAGTCCTGCGTGACGATCTCCACCGTCGTGGAGTCGAGGTTCTCGGCGGCCATCGCGGCGAAGATCTCCCACTCGTTGCCGAAGCCCCACGAGCCGATCTTCTTGCCCTCGAAGTCGGCGACGCTCGTGATGCCCGAGTCCTTCCACGACACCTGCAGCGTGCCGGACTTCTGGAACACCTGGGCGATGTCGGTCAGCTCGACGCCGGACGCCTCGAGCGTGCCGAGCACCTTTGGCACCCACGCCACCGCGAAGTCGGCCTCGCCGGCCACGAGCGCGTCCTGCGGCACGATGTCGCCGCCGGACGGGATGATCTCGACCTCGTCGAAGCCTTCGTCGGCGAAGTAGCCCTTCTCCTGCGCGACGTAGTAGCCGGCGAACTGGGCTTGCGGCAGCCACTGCAGCTGCAGCTTGATCGACGTGATCGGCGTGAAGTCGTCGCCGGACGACTCCGCCGGAGTCGACGAGCCCGAGCACGCCGAGAGCGCGAGGGCGGCCGCGGCGGCCGTGGCGGCGGCCGCGAGGCCGCGCCGGATGCTGTGTCTCATTGCTGTGTTCCTTTCGGGTGTGGCTCTCGGCTCGTTGCCGGGCTCGAGGGCCGGGTGGTTTCAGGGGCGGGTGCGAGTCAGGACGATCGCCTCCTCGTCGAGAGCCGCTCCAGCAGCGCGGTCACGAGGAAGAACGCGAGCCCGATCAGGATGCCGCCGCCGACGTACGCCCACGCCAGCGCCGCCCGGCCCGACTTCGCGTACGTGGCGATCGCCGTGCCGACGCCGTCGGCGGGTCCGCCGAAGTACTCGGCGACGAGGGCGGAGATGACGGCGAGGGATGCCGCGATCCGCACCCCCGTCATGAGGTACGGCATCGCCGTCGGCAGCGTGAGCACGCGGAAGGACTGCCCGCCGGTGGCGGCGTACGCGCGCAGCAGGTCGCGGTGCACGGGCCGGGTCTGGCGGAGCCCCCGCAGCACGTTGACGAAGACCGGGATGAACGCCGCGATCGCCGCGACCGCCTGGCGGCCGAACTGGCTGGAGGCGCCGAACATCGTGTTCAGGATGGGGGTGACGGCGACGATCGGGACGACGGCGAGCGCCGCGACCAGCGGCGCCAGCATCCCGTCGATCGCGCGAACGGATGCCGCCAGCCCGGCGAGCACGATCGCCAGGACCGCCCCGGCGACCAGGCCGACGAGGGCGTTGACCCCGGTCACCCCCATGTCGTCGGAGATGATGCCCCAGCGCAGCGCGAACTCCCGCCCGATCGCGATCGGGCTGGGGAGCATGCGCGGCGCCGCGGCGAGCACGTCGACGTAGACGATCCACAGCGCGACCCCGATCGCCCCCACCGCGATCGGCGCGGCGACTTTGAGCCACGCCGGCGGCGCGGCCATCGGTCCCTGAGCCGGTCGAAGGGCTGTCATCGCTCGTTTGCCCTCTCGACGGGGGCGCCGTGCAGCGCCTCGCGCACCGCCGTGACGCGGTCGAAGTAGGCGGGCGACTCGCGCAGCGCCTCGTCGCGCACGCCGTCGAACCGCGACTCGACGATCGTGGTGATGCGGCCGGGCCGCGGGCTCATCACCACGACCCGGTCGGAGAGGAACACCGCCTCGGGAATCGAGTGCGTCACGAACACGACCGCGGCGCCGGTCTCGGCGGCGATGCGCGCCAGTTCGGCTTGCAGGTACTCGCGCGTCATCTCGTCGAGGGCGCCGAACGGCTCGTCCATCAGCAGCAGGCGGGGGCGCGCGGCAAGCGCCCGCGCGATCGCGACGCGCTGCTGCATCCCGCCGGACAGCTGGTCGGGGTAGTGGCCGGTGAACTCCGACAGGCCGACCAGCTCGACGAGCTCGGCGACGCGGGCGTCGCGCTCGGCGCGGGCGGTGCGGTGCAGCTCGAGGGGGAGAGCGATGTTGGCGCCGACGGTGCGCCACGGCAGCAGGCCCGCCTGCTGGAACGCGATGCCGTAGTCCTGGTCGATGCGGGCGCGGCGGGCGGGCTTGCCGAAGATCTCGAGCTCGCCCGACGACGCCGCGTCGAGGTCGGCGATCAGGCGCAGCAGCGTCGACTTGCCGCAGCCGGACGGCCCGATGAGCGACACGAACTCGCCCGCGGCGACCTCGAGCTCGACGTCGGTGAGCGCGACCACATCGCCCTTGGCCGTCGGGAACACCTTGCCGACCCCGGCCGCCCGCACGGCGGGCGCCGTGCCATCCTGCCCCTGCCCCGTCCCCTGCCCCTGCCCCGTCCCCTGCCCCTGCCCCGTCCCCTGAGCCTGTCGAAGGGTCATGCCGTCGCCTCTCCTCTGCGGTAGTTCCTCAGCCACACGCCCACGAGCGCCACCGAGCCGGCGGCGACGAGCCCCAGCGCGATGGAGCCGAACATCGGGCCCCACGGCGCGGCCGGGTCGCTGGATGCCTGCCCCGCGAGCTGGATGAGCATGCGTCCGATGCCGCCGCGCATCCCGATCGACACCTCGGCCACGACCGCGCCGACGACGGCGTTCGCGGCCGCCAGGCGCAGCGCGGGGATGAGGTGCGGCACGGCCGCCGGCAGGCGCAGGCGCAACAGCGTGGACCAGTATCCGGCGGCGTACGTGCGCATGAGGTCGAGATGGATGGCGTCGGGCGAGCCGAGCCCGCGGAGCATCCCGACCGCCACGGGGAAGAACGCCAGATACGACGCGATGACGGCGACCGACAGCCATTGCGGCCAGGGGAAGGCATCCCGGTCGATCTGATTGCCGATCGCGTTGACGACCGGCGCGAACGCGATGAGCGGGACGATCTGGCTCACGACGATCCAGGGCAGCAGGCCCCACTCCACGACGCGCCAGCGCTGCATCACGACGCCGAGCGCGACGCCGACGGCGACCCCGATGACCCAGCCCGCCGCGGCGATGCCGAGCGTGATGAGGGCCGCCGTGGCGACCGACACCCACAGCGGGGGAGTGTCGCCGCCGCTGGTCGGGGCGAACAGGCGCGCGATCATGTCCCACACGTGCGGCATCGCACGATCGTGCGTGCGCGGCAGGATGACCAGCTCGCCGACCGAGACCCCCTCGGCGGGCCCGAGGAGCTTGTACCCCTCCCATATCCCGACCACCGCCGCCACCCCCACGGCCCCCCACAGCACCGCCACCCCGCGCCGCCCGCCCTTCCGCCGCCGAGGGAACAGCCGGTCGCCGAGGGGTAGGGAAGCTCCCTGTCCCACGGCGACCGGCTGTTCTCTCGCGGAATCGGGGTCGGCGGCGGCGGTGGGCGGCGGCGGGGTCGTCATGCCTTGGCCGTGATGTGTGTGGACAGGGCCGGGATGACAGTCTCGCCGTAGACGCGGAGCGTCTCCTCCTTGTTGTCGTGCTGTAGATAGCCGGCGAACTGCGTCACGCCGAGGTCCTTCAGCTGCTGGAGCTTCTCGATGTGCTGCTCGGCCGTGCCCAGCACGCAGAAGCGGTCGACGATCTCGTCGGGCACGAAGTCGACGTGGTCGTTGTCGGCCTTGCCGTGCGTGTTGTAGTCGTAGCCGGTGCGGCCCGCGATGTAGTCGGTGAGCGCCTGCGGCACCTCCCCGCCCCCTGAGCCTGTCGAAGGGCCGTACTTCGTCACGATGTCGGCGACGTGGTTGCCGACCATGCCGCCGAACCACCGGCACTGGTCGCGCATGTGCTGCCAGTCGTCGCCGATGTACATCGGAGCGGCGACGCAGAACGCGAGCGAGTCGGGGTCGCGGCCGGCGGCCGCGGCGGCATCCTTCACCGTCTTGATCATCCACGCGGCGATGTCGACGTCGGCCAACTGCAGGATGAAACCGTCGCCCACTTCGCCTGTGAGCTTGAGCGCCAGCGGGCCGTACGCGGCGACCCACACGTCGAGCTCGGATCCTTTGCTCCACGGGAACTGCAGCGTCGACCCCTTGTACTTCACCGGCCGCGAGTTCGCGAGCTCGCGGATGACGTGGATCGACTCGCGCAGCTCCGACATCGAGACGGGCTTGCCGTTGGTGACCCGCACCGCCGAGTCGCCGCGTCCGATGCCGCAGATCGTGCGGTTGCCGTACATCTCGTTGAGCGTCGCGAACACCGACGCGGTCACCGTCCAGTCGCGCGTGGCCGGGTTCGTCACGAACGGCCCCACCGTCACCCGCCGCGTCTCGGCGAGGATCGCCGAGTAGATGACGTACGGCTCCTCCCACAGCAGGTGCGAGTCGAAGGTCCACACGTGGCTGAACCCGTGCGCCTCCGCCAGCTTGGCGAGCTGGACCACGCGCGAGGCGGGCGGATTGGTCTGCAGAACGGCTCCGAAGTCCATGCTCACACCAGATACTGGCTCAGGCCGCGCTTGACGAACCGCCCGTCGCCCTTGGCGCCAAGGTACTCGCCGCCGTCGACGATGACCTTGCCGCGCGAGATCACGGTGTCGACGTGCCCGTCGATCTCGAAGCCCTCCCACGCGGAGTGGTCCATGTTCATGTGATGGGTGTTGTTGTACCCGATCGAGGTGTGGCCGTTGGGGTCGTACACGACGATGTCGCCGTCCGCGCCGGGCTGGATGACGCCCTTCTTGCCGTACAGCCCGAACATCCGTGCCGGCGTCGTCGAGGTCAGCTCGACCCAGCGCTCCAGCGTCAGCTCGCCGGTCACCACTCCCTGGTACATGAGGTCCATGCGGTGCTCGACCGAGCCGATGCCGTTCGGGATGGCGCGGAAGTCGCCGAGTCCGAGCTCTTTCTGGTCCTTCATGCAGAACGGGCAGTGGTCGGTCGACACCATCTGCAGGTCGTTCGTGCGCAGCGCCTGCCACATGTGGTCCTGGTGGCCCTCGGCGCGCGAGCGCAGCGGCGTCGAGCACACCCACTTCGCGCCCTCGAACGCGCCCCACTCGTCGCTGGACGCGCCCAGCTGCTCCTCGAGGGACAGGTACAGGTACTGCGGACACGTCTCGCCGAAGACGTTCTTGCCGGCATCGCGCGCCCACGCGATCTGGGCCACGGCCTGCTTCGCGCTCACGTGCACGATGTACAGCGGCGCGCCCGTGACATCCGCCAGCATGATCGCGCGGTGCGTCGCCTCCTCCTCCAGCTGCCACGCGCGGGCGATGCCGTGGTAGTACGGGTCGGTCTTGCCCTGCTCTGCCAGCTGGGCGGCCAGCACGTCGATGGCCGGTCCGTTCTCGGCGTGCATCATCGTGAGCAGCCCGGTCTCGCGCGATACCTGCATGGCCTTGAGCACTTGCGCGTCGTCGGAGTAGAACACGCCCGGGTAGGCCATGAAGAGCTTGAAGCTCGACACACCCTCGTCGAGCAGCCCCCGCATCGCGGCGAGCGAGTCGTCGTCGACGCCGCCGATGATCTGGTGGAAGCCGTAGTCGATCGCGCAGTTGCCGGCGGCCAGCTCATGCCAGTGGGCCAGGCCGTCCTGCACGCGCTCGCCGTAGCGCTGCACCGCGAAGTCGATGATGGATGTCGTGCCGCCCCACGCCGCCGCGCGCGCGCCGGTCTCGAACGTGTCGCTCGCGCTCGTGCCCCCGAACGGCAGCTGCATGTGCGTGTGCGCGTCGATGCCGCCCGGGATGACGTACTTGCCGGCGGCGTCGACGACGGTGTCGACGGTCGTTTTCAGATCGGCGCCGAGCAGCTGCGAGCCGGGCGCGAGCACGGCGGCGATCGTCTCGCCGTCGATGAGCACGTCGGCCGCGCCGCGGCCGGTGGCCGAGACCACCGTGCCGCCGGTGATGAGTGTCGTCGCCATGTCAGGCCTCCGCGATCTTGCCGTAGCTGTCGGGCCGGCGGTCGCGGTAGAACTGCCAGTCGTCGCGCATCTCGCGCACCATGTCGAGGTCGAGGTCGCGCACCAGCAGCTCCTCGTGCTCGCCCGAGCCCCGCTCGCCGACGAAGTTGCCGCGCGGGTCGATGACCTGGCTCGTTCCGTAGAAGTCGACGGCGAGGTCGCCGTACTCGTTGTCCTCGCGGCCGACCCGGTTGGGCTGGAGCACGAAATAGCCGTTCGCGACCGCCGCGGCCGGCCCCTCGACCTCCCACAGCCGGTTGCTGAGGCCCGGCTTGGTGGCGTTCGGGTTGAACACGATGTGGGCGTCGTTCAGGCCCAGCATGCGCCATCCCTCCGGGAAGTGCCGGTCGTAGCAGATATACATCCCCACCCGGCCGACGGCCGTCTCGAACACCGGGTAGCCGAGGTTGCCGGGGCGGAAGTAGAACTTCTCCCAGAAGCGGTCGAGGTGCGGGAGGTGGTGCTTGCGGTACTTGCCGAGGATCGTGCCGTCGGCGTCGACGAGCACCGACGTGTTGTAGTACACGCCGGTCTCGGCCTCTTCGTAGATCGGGAGCACGGTGACCAGGCCCAGCTCCTTGGCGAGCGCGGCGAAGCGCTGCACGATCGGGCCTTCGGCCGACTCGGCGAAGCGGTAGTACTTCTTGTCCTGGGTGATGCCGAAGTACGGGCCGTAGAAGAGCTCCTGGAAGCACACGACCTGCGCCCCTTGGGCCGCGGCATCCCGCGCGAAGCCCTCGTGCTTGTCGAGCATCGACTCTTTGTCGCCAGTCCAGGTGGTCTGGCTGATGGCTGCTCTCACCGTCGTCACTGCTGCCTCCGTTTGATCGAGCGCGGCTCGGGACGCCGCGCGTATCGCGGACCCGGGGGAAGCCGTAGCCGTTCTTGGATACTGGCGTTACCGCGTTTCCCCACCGTTTCAGACTGTGACGCATCCGTAAACCCTCATCTTTGGAGGCGGGGTGGATACATCGGAAGACGGATGCCTGCGGCACAGCGCTCACGTAGCGTGAGAGCGTGTTCCGCGAGCTGAAGACGCACCAGATCGTCGTCGACGCGAGCGTGGCCGCGCTGCTGTTCCTCGTGACGCTGCCGTGGACGCTTGCGCCGAGAAGCTTCGGCAGCTGGAGCATCGCGGCGCGCTACGCGGCGATGGGCGCCGACGTGCGCTCCGCGATCGTCGTCGCGCTCGTGCTGTGCGTCGCGCTCGCGGTGCGACGGCTCAGCCCCGCCCTCGCGCTCGGCGTCGCGTGGGCAGGCGCCGTGCTGCAGATGGGGCTGGGGCTGCTGCCCCTGCCTGTCGACGCGGCGGTGTTCGGCGTGCTGTACGCGACGGCCGCGTACGGCACGCGCGTGGTCTTCTGGGCGGGGCTCGGGTCGTCGTTCGTCGGCGCCGCCGCTGTCAGCGTGTACGTGGTCGTGCCGTCCACCGGTGCTTTGTGGTCGGCCTCCGCGCTCGTGCAGCGCCTCTTCGTGCCGGGGATCACCATGTACGCGGCCGCCGTGCTCGCGCTGCTGCTGTCGTGGACCGTCGGCGCGCTCGCGCGCAGCGCGATCCGGGGGCGCGAGAGCCGGGCCGCGCGCGAGCGGGCGGAGGCGGAGACGGTCGCGGAGCAGGAGCGCGTGCGCATCGCGCGCGACATGCACGACGTGGTCGCCCATTCGCTGGCCGTGGTCATCGCGCAGGCCGATGGGGCGCGCTACGCCGCGGCATCCGATCCTGCCGCCGCAACCGCCGCGCTGGACACGATCTCGGCGACCGCGCGCGTCGCCCTCTCCGACGTCCGCGGCCTGCTCGCCGGGCTGCGGCACACGCAGGGCGACAGCCCGCAGCCGACGCTCGCCGACCTCGAGGCGCTGTACGCGCGGGTGCGGGCTGCCGGCATCGACCTGAGCGTCGACGTCGACCCCGCGCCGCGCGGCGAGGTGGGAGCGGCCGTGCAGCTGGCGGTGTACCGGATCGTGCAGGAGGCGCTGACCAACGCGCTGCGCCACGGCGACGGCGGCCCCGTGGCGGTCGGCCTCGCGTGGCACGCCGACCGCGTCGAGCTCGTCGTGCGCAACCGCGTCGATTCGCCCGCTCGCGCGGGCGAGCTGAGGGGGCACGGGCTGATCGGCATGCGGGAGCGGGCGCAGCTCGTGGGCGGGCGGCTCGAGGCGGGGCGGGATGCCGGGGACGCGGGCGGGTGGTTCGTGGTGCGGGCGACGATTCCGCTCGGTCACGCGGCCGCGCCTCCGGGCGCGGCAGGGGGCGCGCTGTGATCCGGGTCGCGCTCGTCGACGACCAGGCGCTGTTTCGCGCCGGCATCCGCATGCTCGTCGACTCGCAGCCTGACCTCGAAGTCGCCGGCGAGGCGTCGAACGGCAGCGAGGGCGTCGCCCTCGTGCGCGCGACCCGGCCCGACGTCGTGCTCATGGACATCCGGATGCCGGTGCTCGACGGGATCGCCGCCACCGCCGAGCTGCTGCGCGACCCCGACCCGCCGCGCATCGTGATGCTCACGACGTTCGACCTCGACGAGGCGGCCGCGCGCGCGATCCGCCAGGGCGCGAGCGGGTTCCTGCTCAAAGACGCCGAGCCCGAGTTCCTGCTCGCCGCGATCCGCACCGTGCACTCCGGGTCGGCCGTGATCGCGGCATCCGCCACGCGAGAGCTGTTCGCCCAGTTCGGCGGGCAGCCTGCCGCCGCGTACCGCGACCTCACCGATCGCGAGCAGGAGATCTTCGCACTCGCCGCCCGTGGCCTGTCCAACGCCGAGATCGCGGCTCGCGAGTTCCTCTCCGAGGCGACCGTCAAGACGCACATCAGCCGCATCCTCGGCAAGCTCGGACTGCGCGACCGCGTGCAGCTCGTCGTCTTCGCGTTCGACCACGGCCTGGCGTGAGCCGCCGCGGCATCACCGCACGCGCAAAGCTCCGGGCTCGACGCGCACGCGGAACCGCGAGACCGTGCCGATCTCCTCGCCGTCGACCTGGAACGGCTGCGGCTCGCTGAGCTCGACCTCGATCGCCTCGACCGACACGTGCTCGGTCGACTCCGTGCTCTCGGCCGGCTCGTCGCCCCTGCCGAGGAGGCGCTTGATGCCGTTGTCCCACACCACCGACTTGACGGTGTCGAGCCACTGCAGCGCCCCTTCCGAGCTCACCATCAGGACGTCGAGCCGGCCGTCGTCGACCTGTGCGTCCGGAAGGATGGCGAGCCCGCCCTGGATCGTGCCGCAGTTGCCGACGAGCACCGTGTGCGCCTCCAGCTGCTCGGACGGACGGTCGTCGAGCGTGACGGTGAGCGGCACGACGTCGGCGGCCGCGAAGGCGCGGCCCATCGCCTCGACGTACGCGAGCCATCCGGCGCGGGCCTTGAGGTCGTCGTCGGTCTCGACGAGCATCTGCGCGTCGAGGCCGAAGCCGACCATCACGGCGAACCCGCGTTCGTGTGATTCGCTGTCGACCGTGTACTCGACGCGGCCGAAGTCGATGGCGCGGCCGTTGGCGTCGCGGACGTGCCGCACGGCGGCCGCCACGTCGTCGAGGGGCACGCCGAGGTTGCGGGCCAGCAGGTTGCCCGTGCCCTGCGGCACGATTCCCAGCTCGACCTCGGAGCCGGCGAGCGCCTCGGCCACCGCGCGCACCGTGCCGTCGCCGCCGACGGCGATCACGACGCCGCATCCGGCTGCGATCGCGCTCTCGGCCATGCCGCGCCCCGGATCGTCCTCCGACGTCTCCCACCACGCGACGTCGGCGTCGCCGAACGCGTCGGCCACCGCGCGCCGCAGTTCGCCCTCGTCGGCTTTCGAAGGGTTCCAGACCACACCGATGGATGTCTCAGCCATGACACCACTCTGCCCCTTCCCGACGCTGATGTCGCGGGATCATCCCGGGGACGTACGCGGATGCCCCTCGGCGACCGCCGTGCTCACGCTCGTGCCGCGACACGACTGGCCACCCGCGTTGCGCCGGTGGCGGGCCCTCACCGCGTCGCGGGGGCCGGGTCGTGGGCCCAGCCGGGGGCGAGGGCGCGCACGCGCGCGCCGCGCCACTGCCACATCGCCCACAGCGTCGGCCACACGAGCGGAGCCATCGCACCGCCGATGACGAGCCGGTCGCGCCACAGTGTGCGGCCCGGGTCGCCGGGCGCCGGCGAGACGGCGATCTGGTGGTCCCACACGTCGAGCCCCGCGAGCGGGCCGGAGATCGGGATGCCGCTGTCGCGGAGGATCCGCACGGGCGCGCCGTCGCGCGGCTCGGCCGTGGTGCGGTCGCTGACGTGGATCAGCTGCCGGCCCAGCGGCACGCCGCCGACCGACAGCGCGACGCCGGCCTCGTCGCCCGGGGCCCAGCTCGTCGGCAGCCCGCCGGGATCGAGCGGCTCGAGGTCGATGAGCGGACCGTAGAGCTCAGCGACAGCGCGAGGCGAGTGCAGCGCGCGCCACGCGGCATCCACATCGCAGTCGATTGTGAACTTCTGCAACACCCGCATCCGCCCAGTCTCGCACCGGAGCTACGCTGATTCGATGCCGTTCGACCAGTCGCGCTATCAGGTCAGATTCGAGTGGGGCGCCGATGGGCTCGCGCGGCTCGCGCCCGCGGACATCGTGGTCGTGGTCGACGTGCTCGGGCTGTCGACGACGGCGACGGATGCCGCCTCCCGCGGCGAGCCGGTCGAGGCCCCTGCCGAGGCCCCGGCCCCTGCCTTTGAGCCGGCCCCTGCCCCTGCCGCTGGGCCGGCCCCTGCCCCTGCCGCTGGGCCGGCCCCTGAGCCTGTCGAAGGGCCGCCCACGCCCGCGAACGGCGCCGAGGTCGTGGCGGCCGCCGCGGCATCCGGCGCTCTTGTGCTCGCGGGATGTCTGCGCAACGCGAGCGCCGTCGCCGGCGCCGTGCTGGCCGAGCAGGCGCGCCGCGCCGCGCGCACGAGCGTCGCGGTGGTCGCCGTG
>NZ_JASGEC010000008.1:0-3249 GCF_047606685.1 Microbacterium sp. | reverse complement strand
GCGGTTGGCGTTCCCGCGTCGCCGCCGGCACGCCGTGGCTCGCGACCGCCGGCACCGGCGACGTGCTGGCCGGCGACGAGCGCGCCGATCGCGCCGGCCAGCACGTCGCCGGTGCCGGCGGTCGCGAGCCACGGCGTGCCGGCGGCGACGCGGGAACGCCAACCGCCCGGCGTCGCGACAATCGTCACCGAGCCCTTCAGCAGCACGGCGCCGCCCAGCGCGCGGGCTGTCTGCAGCGCCGACTCCTCGCGCACGTCGTCGTCGGCGCCGAACGGCACCTCGGCCAGGCCCAGCCGGGCGCGCAGCGCGTCGTGCTCGCGCGCGTGCGGCGTCACCAGCAGCGGCGCTGCCGCGCCGAGCACGAGGTCGAGCGAGCCGGCGTCTGCCACGACGGGCACGGAGCCGGCCAGCAGCCCGCGCACCGCGTCGGCCTCGCCGTCCGGCGTGGGGACCGTCCCCGACCCGACCACCCACGCCTGCACGCGGCCCGCGCCCGGCACGGTCTCGGGGCGACGCTGCAGCACGAGCCGCGTCGGCAGCTCGGGGCCGACGTAGCGGACCATGCCGACGCCGGTGCGCCACGCCGCCTCCACGCCCAGCACGGCCGCACCGGGGTACGCGGCAGACCCGGTGCGCAACCCGACGACGCCGCGCGTGTACTTGTCGTCGTCGGCCTGCGGAGCGCGCGGGATGCCGAGGGTCATCGCTGCCGCCTCGTGGCATCCTGCACTTCGCCGATGAGCTCCTCGATGACGTCCTCGAGGAAGAGCACGCCGGTGAGGGCCCCCGCCGCGTCGCGCACGGCCGCGAGGTGCCTTCGGGCGCGTCGCATCACTGACAGGGCGCCCTCGAGGTCGGTGTCCTCGGTGACCGGGACCATCTGGTGGACGCGCTTGGCCGGCACCGCCACGGTGGCGGTGGATGCCGCGTGCGACCCCTCCGCGACCTGCAGGATGTCTTTGAGGTGCACGTACCCGACCGGCTCGCCGTCGCGCCCGACGATCACGTAGCGCGAGAAGCCGTGCTTGACGACGGCGCGCTCGATCTCGTCGGGCGTGGTGGTCTCGGGCAGGGTGACGAGGGATGCCAGGGGCACAGCGACATCCTTCGCCTTTTTGTCGGTGAACTCCACCGCGGCCGCGACCGTGCCCGACACGTCGTCCAGCACGCCCTCGCGCCGGGACTGGTCGACGATCGTGGCGACCTCCTCGAGCGTGAAGGTGGATGCCGCCTCGTCCTTCGGCTCCGCGCCGAATAGGCGCACGGCGTGGTTGGCGACCCAGTTCAGCGCGGCGATCAACGGGTGGAAGGCGCGCGAGACCCACACGAGGGGCGTCGCGAGCATCAGCACGGCGCGGTCGGGCACCGAGAACGCGAGGTTCTTCGGCACCATCTCGCCGAACACCACGTGGAGGTACGACACCAGCACGAGCGCGCCGACGAACGCCACGACGTCGATGACGGCCTCGCCCCATCCGGTCAGGCCGAGCGGCTCGGCAAGCAGGTGGTGGATGGCCGGCTCGGAGACGTTGAGGATCAACAGCGAGCAGATCGTGATGCCGAGCTGGCTCGTGGCCAGCATGAGCGTCGCGTGCTCCATCGCGTAGAGCGCGGTGCGCGCCGCGCGGGAGCCCTTCTCGGCGAGCGGCTCGATCTGCGAGCGCCGCGCGGAGACGACGGCGAACTCGGCGCCGACGAAGAAGGCGTTGGCAGCCAGCAGCACGACGAGCCACGCGATCCCGGCCCCGTCACTCATCGCCCTCACCGCCCTCGACGGGTTTCGGCGTGAACTCGACGCGGTCGATGCGGCGGCCGTCCATGCGCTGCACGCGGAGGGAGCCGCCCTCCACGTCGACCTCGTCGCCGACGGCCGGGATGCGCTCGAGCACACTCATGACGAACCCGCCGACAGTGTCGTAGACGTCGCCTTCGGGAACCCGGATGCCGGTCTGGTCGAGCAGCTCGTCGGGGCGCAGCTCGCCGGGGAAGCTCAGCGACTCGCGCGAGCGCACGATGCCCTTGCGCGTGCGGTCGTGCTCGTCGTGCACCTCGCCGACGATCTCCTCGACGAGGTCTTCGAGCGTGACGACGCCGGCTGTGCCGCCGTACTCGTCCACCACGACCGCCATCTGGTAGCCCTTGGCGCGCAGCTCGGCGAGGAGTCCGTCGAGGTGCAGCGTCTCGGGCACCCGGAGCGGATCGGTCGCGATCGCGCCGGCGGGGACCTCAGCGCGCTTGGCGCGCGGCACGGCGACGGCCTGCTTGAGGTGCGCGATGCCGACGATGTCGTCCATCGAGTCGTCGAACACGGGGAAACGGCTGTGGCCGGTGCGCCGCGCGAGCTGCACGATGTCGTCGATCGAGTCGCCGACGGCGACGGCGTGCACGCTGGGGCGGGCGGTCATGACGTCGGCGGCGCTCAGCTTGGCGAACGTGAGCGTGCGGTTCAGCAGCGACGCGGTGTCTTCCTCGAGCACTCCCGCGCTCGCCGAGCGGCGGACGAGGCTCGAGAGCTCTTCGGCGCTGCGGGCGCCGGAGAGCTCTTCCTTCGGCTCGATGCCGAAGGAGCGGATGACAGCGTTCGCGCTGCCGTTGAGCAGCGCGACCGCGGGGCGGAACACCGTGGTGAACGCGACCTGGAACGGCAGGACCGCCTTCGCGGTCTGCCGTGGCAGGGCGAGGGCGAGGTTCTTGGGCACCAGCTCGCCGAGGATCATCGACAGCATCGTCGCGATCGCGACGCCGACGACCGCCGAGACGGGCCGCACGAGGCCCTCCGCGACGCCCCAGCCGGTCAGAACGGGCGCGAGCAGGTCGGAGATCGCGGGCTCCATCGTGTACCCGGTGAGCAGGGTCGTCAGCGTGATGCCCAGCTGGGCGCTGGACAGGTGCGTCGACGTGGTGCGCAGCGCGCTGATCGTGAGCGCGAGGCGCGTCTCGCCTTTCGCGCGGCGCGCTTCGAGGTCGGCGCGATCGAGATTGACCAGGGCGAACTCGGATGCCACGAACAACCCGGTTCCCGCGATGAGCAAGAGCCCCACGCCCAGCATGATCCACTCGTGCATCACGCGCCCCCTGCGGGGGGTCGGGGGTGGGGCGAGCGTCTACACGGAGGAGGGTCGTCCATCAGAGCACTCAGTCTACGGCGCCGACTCGGGGCATCCCGTTGTCTCTCCCGCCCATGCGGGCGGGCCGTCGCCCGCGCGCGCCGCGCCCCGCGCGCGCTCGCGCGCCACCCGCGTCCCCCGC
>NZ_JASGEC010000007.1:0-18678 GCF_047606685.1 Microbacterium sp. | reverse complement strand
CTGCTGAGCGCGGCCCACTGACCCGCGCGCCCAGCTCGACGTGCCGCGCCCCCGCCCCACGTGCCGCGCCCGCCCCACGTGCCGCGCGCCCAGCTCGACGTGCCGCGCGCCCGCGCCGTCCGTCCACGCTCAGCAGTCGCCTGTTGCGGGTGCGAGGCGCTCCGCATCCGCATGTTGTGACTGCTGAGTGGGGCTGGTTCAGTTCAGCAGTCGCTTTCCGCGGATGCGCGCGTGCCGCACACGCGGGTTGTGACTGCTGAGCGCGGCGAGGTCGGGCACGATGCCCCTGAGCGCGGCGACTTCGGGCACGATGCCCAGCGCGCGACGACCGCACGCCGGGCGGCGGTCAGCCCCACCGCTTAGGCTGGTCGGCATGGAGGCGACCGATCTGACCACGCGCGCGCTGCCGTGGGGCGCCGTCTGGGGGCAGGACGCCGCTGTCCAGACTCTGCGCGAGGCCGCATCCGATCCCGCCGCCATGACCCACGCGTGGCTCATCACCGGGCCGCCCGGATCAGGGCGCTCCACGCTCGCGTACGCGTTCGCGGCTGCCCTCATCGCCGAGCCCGACGACGACCAGGCGATGCGGCAGGTGCTCGCCGGCACGCATCCCGACCTCACCGCCCTGCGCACCGAGGGTGTGATCATCTCGATCAAAGACGCGCGCGCCCTCGTCGAGCGCTCCTATTTCGCGCCGGCCGTCGGCCGCTACCGCGTCATCGTGATGGAGGACGCCGACCGCATGGCCGAGCGCACCTCGAACGTGCTGCTGAAGGCGCTCGAAGAGCCGCCGGAGCGCACGGTCTGGGTGCTGTGCGCCCCGAGCGACGCCGACCTGCTGCCCACGATCCGCTCGCGGGTGCGCACGCTGCGGTTGCGCGAGCCCGACGTCGCCGACGTCGCGCGGCTCATCACCGAGCGCACCGGCGTTGACGCCGCCACCGCCGAGCAGTCCGCGCGCCACGCGCAGCGGCACATCGGGATGGCGCAGCGATTGGCCACTGACGCCGACGCCCGCGCGCGCCGCGACGAGACGCTGCGGGCCGCGCTGCGCGTGCGCGGGGTCGGCGACGTCGTGGAGGTCGCGGGGCGCATCGTGCAGGCCGCGACCGAGGATGCCAAGGCGCTCACCGCCGAACGCGACGAGGCCGAGCGGGCGAGCCTTTTGCGCACCGTCGGCGTGGCGGAGGGGGCGGCCGTGCCGCCCGCCGTGCGGTCGCAGCTGCACGCCCTCGAAGACGACCAGAAGCGACGCGCGACGCGGAGCCTTCGCGACGGCCTCGACCGCGTGCTCACCGACCTGCAGTCCTTGTTCCGCGACGTCGTGATGCTGCAGTTCGGCCGCGATGGCGAGCTCATCAACCACGAGCTCGAGGCGCAGCTGCGCGAGCTCGCCGACGCGTGGGACGCGGAGCGGGCGCTCGTCGTGCTCGACCGCGTCGCCGAGACGCGGCGCAACCTCGAGCAGAACGTCGCGCCCGCCCTCGCTCTGGAAAGCTTGCTCGTGACCGTCGCGAGCGGAAGGACCCCGTGAGAAACACACGTCGCGCACTGACTGTCGTGGCCTGCCTGGCCGCGGCATCCCTCTGCCTGTCTGGCTGCGTCTACGCGAGCATCCCCGCGCAGGCCCCGCCTGCCTCCGAGTCCGCGCCCGACGTGACGGGGGTCGACCCGACGCTGCTGTCGTACTACTCGCAGCGTGTCGAGTGGGAGTCGTGCGCCACGGGGTTCGACTGCGCGAAGGTCACGGTGCCGCTCGATTACGGCGACTCTTCGAAAGGCGACATCGAGCTGGCGATCACGCGCAGCCGCGCGACGAACGGCGACGCGCTCGGCTCGCTGCTGGTCAACCCCGGAGGGCCCGGCGCCAGCGGGGTGAGCTTCGTGCAGGAGAACCTGTCGGGGGCGGTCGGGTCCGACCTCGAGGCCGCGTACGACGTCGTGGGCTTCGATCCGCGCGGCGTCGGCGAGTCCACCGCGGTGCGCTGCTACGACACCGCGGAGATGGACGAGTACCTGTTCGGCATCCCCCAGGCGCAGCGCGGCACCGACGCGTGGACGGCGGAGGTCGACGCGGCCAACCGCGCGTTCGCCGAGGCGTGCGACCAGAACAGCGACGGCATCCTGCCCTACATCACCACCGAGAACGCGGCGCGCGACCTCGACGTGCTGCGCGGTGTGCTCGGCGACGCGAAGCTGACCTACCTCGGGTACTCGTACGGCACGTTCCTCGGTGCGACTTACGCCGGGCTGTTCCCGCAGCGCGTCGGGCGGCTGGTGCTTGACGGCGCGGTCGACCCGACCATCTCGGGGCTCGATCTCGGCACCACGCAGGCGATCGGGTTCGAGTCGGCGCTGCGCGCTTACCTGGCGTCGTGCCTGGAGACCGAGGAATGCCCGTTCCGCGGCACGGTCGACGACGCCATCAGCGACGTGCAGAGCCTGCTTGCAACCGTTGACCGCGACCCCATCGAGGCGTCGGACGGACGGATGCTGGGCGGCAGCAACCTGATGTCGGCGATCGTCACCCCCCTCTACGCCGAGCAGAACTGGCCCGCGCTGACCGAGATGTTCACCGAGGTGCTGGAAGGCAGCGCGGAGTTCGCGTTCTACCTCGTCGACCTCTACTCCGATCGCGAGGACGGCGAGTACTTGAGCAACTCGACCGAGGCATTCCGCGCCTACAACTGCATGGACTACCCTCTCGTCGACGACCAGGCGCAGCTCGACGCCGCCTCTGCGCTCCTCGAGGAGAAGGCCCCCACCTTCGCGCCGTACTGGGACGGGCCCGATCCGTGCGAGCAGTGGCTGTACACCGCCACCGGCACGCGTGAGCCGATCGCCGCCGAGGGAGCGGCGCCGATTCTCGTCGTCGGCACCACGAACGACCCCGCGACTCCGTACGAGTGGTCGGTCGCCCTGGCCGAGCAGCTCTCCTCCGGCGTGCTCATCACGCGCGTGGGGGAGGGCCACACGGGCTACAACAAGGGAAACGACTGCGTCGACTCGGCGGTCGAGGCGTACTTCCTCGACGACGTCGTGCCCGACGGCGACCTGCGCTGCGAGTGACCGCTCGCCAGTTCGCGGGCGTTCCGGCGACCCTGTAAGATCGGTGACCGTGCATCGCGCAAGCGACGTGCGCCGCCTTAGCTCAGTCGGCAGAGCGATTCACTCGTAATGAATAGGTCTGGGGTTCGATTCCCCAAGGCGGCTCCACGGTGAAACGGGCCCCGCCGGGGCCCGTTTCGCGTATGGCTGGGATGTCGGGAGGAACGGTGCACAGCCCCGCGGATGTGGTCGGCGCTCTCGCCGACGTGCTCACGTGGGCGGGCCTGGGCGGGGCGGCGGTGCTCGGCATCCTGTGCGCGATCGTGGCCCTCGCGGACGGAACGTGGCTTCCCGTGCGCGCGGTCGTCGAAGCCGTCGGCGACGGCCACGTCGTGCGGTGGATCGACGCGGACGGCGGGGTCAACGAGGCCCCGCTCTCGGCGCACGACCACGCGAGGGCGGGCGGCCGCGACATGGTGGATGTCTTCTACCGGCGAGGATGGCGGAATCGGATGCGGCTGACCCGCCGCTCGCCGCTGGTGCAGCTGCTGCTCCGGCTCGCCATCGGCTGCGCGGCGGTCGGACTGCTGGCGCTCGTGGGCTCGTGGGCCCTGCTTCTGGCGACCGGTTGACGCGCCGCAATCCGCCGCGCGCCGGCGTACCCTCGGACTATGGCCAAGGCACTGTTCATCGTTGACGTCCAGAACGACTTCACCGAGGGCGGCGCGCTCGGCGTGACCGGCGGCGACGCCGTCGCCGAGTCGATCACGCGCTACCTCGCCGACCACGCCGGAGAGTACGAGGTGGTCATCGCGTCGCGGGACTGGCACGACCCCGACAACGACAACGGCGGCCACTTCGCCAGCGGCGAGCCCGATTTTGTGAACACGTGGCCGGTGCACTGTGTCGCCGGCAGCCCCGGCGCCGAGTACGACCCCGGCTTGGACACCTCGTCGGTGACCCACCACGTGAAGAAGGGCCAAGGGCGGCCCGCGTACTCGCTCTACGAGGGCGTCGCCGACGACGGATCGACCGTCGCCGAGGTGCTCGAGGAGCACGGGGTCATGGAGGTGGATGTCGTCGGCATCGCCACCGACTACTGCGTGCGCGCGTCCGCCATGGACGCCATCGAGCACGGCAGGCGGGTGCGCGTGCTCACCGGATTGGTGGCGGGCGTCGCGCCGGGCACGAGCGAGGCGGCGCTCGCCGAACTCGGGCACGCCGGCGCCGAGATCGTCGAGTGACGCTCAGACGACCGTCATCCCTTCTTCAACGCGGCCGCCTCCAGCGTGAACGAGAAGCCCGAGCCGTCGTCGACGATGAACGTCGGGGTGACCAGCGTCTTCTCGCTCGCGTGAACGGCATTGCTGGTGCTCCTCCACCTCTTCGCCACGCTGATGACGTCGTAGCGGACGGGGTTGTCGAGTTCGGCGATCAACGAGTCGAAGTCGCCCGCCTCGGTCTCGTCGTCGTACTGGGGTGACGCGCTCACACGCAACGACATCGACTTCTTCAGCCGCTGGGGCACGGTCACCGAGAACTCCTGGTACTCGGTGACCCGCTCGGCGCCGGGCACGGGAGCCAGCACGGTGCGGAAGGTGTGCGTTTTGCCCCGCGTGACCTTGACGGCGCTGCCGTCCTCGACCTTCTTCCACGCGCCGTTCTTCTTCATCTCGACACCGGAGACCCGCGCCGCGCGGAAGCCCTCGGCGAACCGGGTCGTGATGTCGACCCCGAGGATCTCGACCTCCTCGTACGGGTTGGCCATGAGGGTGGCGATGTTGTCGGCGACATCGAAGCCGAGCAGGTCGGGGAACGCCTGGGAGTCGGCGTACCGGTTGTAGTTCGTGAACGTGCCCTGAGACCCGTCCTCACGCTGGTAGCGGATGGACCACTTCACCTTGGCCGAGCCCGCCCACGCGTTGTCCAGCATGCGCTGTGCGTCGACCATCAGTTGCACGTACGCGACATCGGGGTTCATCAGGTCGAACGAGACATGGGTGACGGCCGTGCTGGTGTGTGAGCCGATCTTGCTGACCGTTGTGATCGGGATGCTCGGGGCGGGGTCGCCGAAGACGCCGCGGATTCCGGCGAGGCGGTCTTCGGTGATCCTCCCCTTCGGCTTGCCGATGGCGCTCACCTGCTTGTACGCGGTCTCGAGGTCGGGGACGACGCGAGCGGCGGACGCTCCGTGGAAGCTCGCCCCGATCTCGGAGTTCCAGTACGCCGGGTGGCCGTAGGCGAACACCTCGTCTCCGCACACCGCGGTCACCGTGCCGACGCTTGCGGATCCCACAGCGCCGTACGCGTATGTCACCGCGATGTTGCCGCCAGCGACGATCGGGTAGTCCTCGCCGTCGAGCGCGCCGCCGTCGATGGCGAGGCCGCCCTGGGCTGCCGCCGTGTAGCCCTCGACCTTCTCGGCCAGCGTGGCCGACGCCTGGTCGAAGTCGTCTGCCGTGCCGCCGAAGGTGACGCGCACTGGCTTGAGCGGCTCGATCCTCGCCTGGCTCTTCGTGGCCAGCGGCGCCCCGTCGACGATCTTGTCGATCTTCTTCTGGGCCGCCGTGTTCACCTTTTGCACGCCCGGCAGCTGGCCGATCGTCTTCATGTAGGCGGCGGGAGTGACGCCGGCCACGTTGTCGGGCAGCCAACTGAAGCCGTACGAGACCGCGCCGATGAGGGCGCCGTCCGCGTCGTAGACGGGCGAGCCGGATGCCCCGGCCCACACGCCGGCGGCCAAGGTGGTGCCCGAGCCTTCGACGATGGGGCCGCCCAGCTCGACCAGCAGCAGGTCGCGCGGGTTGCCGTTGGCGTCGTAGCCGAGCCCGTTCTCGAGCTTGCCCACGTAGGTGCCGGGGAACTCTGTCGGCTCCGTGCCCTTGGTCGTCGACTTCCACGTGACCGGCTGATCGTCTTCCAGGCCCGAGATCGGCGAGATCGCGAGCTCCTCCCCAGGGACGTCGCAGAACACCTCATCGTCGGCCGCCTGGGCGGACGGCGCGATGGCCAGCGCGCCGACCAGGGCCGCGGTGATGGCTGCGGCGAGGGCGCCGGCTGACTTCGTGGTCTTCGTCGACCCGTACGTGGCCATGGAGCGTCCCCTTTGATCTCAAAACACGCGTGAACGCCAACGATATATCGGGGAGGGCGCCGGTCTCCACTTGTGGGGGAGTTTCGCACGGTGGGCCCCGTGGGGCTCGAACCCACGACCCGCGGATTAAAAGTCCGATGCTCTACCGACTGAGCTAGAGGCCCTCAGGCTCCCAGCCTAACTTGCTGTCGTGTGTGATGTTCGGAGCCGAGGGCGAGTGCCGCGAGTAGCCTTGACGAGTGACCGACGACAGCCGCTCATTCCATCGGCCGGTGCGCCGTCCGGCCGAGCTGTTTGACCGGAGGTTCTGGGCGGAGGACCCGGCCGAGGTGTCGCGCGTCGCGCACAGCACGGCTGCCGCCCTACTCGGCCGAGTGCGCGAGAGTTCCGAAAGCGACGTGGTCGACCGCCTCGTCTCGTTCACCGACAACCACGGGATCGATGAGATCGCCGAGCTGTGGTCGCGCGCCCCCGCTCGCACGCTCCCCGGTGCCCTGTGGCGGTTGTACCTACTGCAGCTCATGATCCACGACGATCCGCACACCGCTGCACTGCTGTACGAGCGCGGGCGCGTCGAGATCGGCTCGGCCGACCCGATCGTCGCCGGCGCGCCGTCGCCCGCGGGGCCCGACGAGCTCGTGAGCCTGGTCGACACCATCCTGCGCGGGGTGTTCCAGGGCGACTTCGCGGTCGCATTGGATCGAGCCGCCGCATTCTGCCGCGTGCAGGCCTCGGGTGCGACCCACCTTGCCGACGACTACGACGCCACCGAGCCCGACCGCGCATCGGCGCTCACCGCGCGGGCCCTGCGGCTGTGGTCGTACGCGGGCGACCTCGCGGTGTGCGCGGGGCTGTGGCGGCGCGAATCCCTGGTGTGAAGAGGCGTTGTGTGCCCCGGCAGGGGAGTGCCGGGCCGCAGAACGCCGCGGTGCTGGTGGCCGCTGCGCGGTGGAGAGGCGTTGTGTGCCCCGGCAGGGGAGTGCCGGGCCGCAGAACGCCTCTCGGCGCGAGGCCGCTCGCAGCGGCAAAAGTTGGAGCCCGGGGTTAAGCGGCCCGGCTGAACCAGTGTAACCGAGACGTGCCAGCCGGCATTCCCCGAACGCCGTAGGCTCGGACCATGGCTTGGCGCTACTGCCTCATGATCGAGCCCGCGGCATCCGACGACCCGCGCTCCGACTTCTCCGACACCTTCGCCGTCGTGGACGCGACCGCCCCGGCGCTCAGCGTCGGCGAGCTCAGCACGCAGCGCGGCGACGGGATCTTCGAGTCGATCGGCGTCGTCGACGGGCATCCGCAAGAGGTCACGGCGCACGTCGAGCGACTCGCCCACTCCGCGGCCCTGTGCGACCTGCCGGCCCCGCACGCGGAGCAATGGCGGCAGGCGGTGGCGCACGCGGCGGCCCAGTGCGGCGCGGGCGAGCACGTCATCCGGCTCATCCTCAGCAGGGGCGTCGAGCACGGGCCCGCACCCACCGCGTGGCTCACGGCCGCCGTCGCGCCGGACTACGCGACGGCGCGGGAGCGCGGCATCCGCGTCGTCACCCTCGACCGCGGGTACGACAGCGCCGCCCCCGACCGCGCGCCGTGGCTGCTGCTGGGCGCCAAGACCCTCTCGTACGCGGTGAACATGGCGGCGATCCGCGAGGCGAAGCGGCGCGACGCCGACGACGCGGTCTTCGTCTCGTCCGACGGCGTCGTGCTCGAGGGCCCGACCTCCAGCGTGCTGCTGCGCTTCGGCGACCGCTTCGTCACACCAGCGCCGGGAGCCGGCATCCTGCACGGCACGACTCAGTTGAGCGTGTTCGAGCACGTTCGCGAGCGGGGGTTCGAGACCGCGTACGAGAACGTCGAGGCGTCCGCCCTGCGCACAGCGGATGCCGTGTGGCTCGTTTCCAGCGTGCGCCTGGCCGCGCCGGTCGTCGCGATCGACGGCGCGCCGGTCGCCGTCGACCTCGCCCTCACCGCGGACCTCAACCGGTACCTGTTGAGCCCGCGCGACTGACCGCACGCCCGGGCGTCACCACAGCCCGCGCACGAAGGCGAAGCCCTTCTGCTCGCTCAGGCGTCGGAAGGCGAAGAACACGCCGACGATGATCGCGATCACGAGGGCGTACTGGAAAATCGAGTTCAGCTCGACTCCGCTCGCGTCCTTGGACGCCTCGATCATGTTCCGAATGACGAGGAACTGCACGGGGTACATGAAACCCGACAGCTGTCGGATGACGCCGATATCGCCGCGGACCCGAAGGTCGCGGAACACGAGCGCGAGCAGGAACACCGAGACGCCGAGCAACGGGACCGAGAAGAACTGGTCCGAGGAGCGCATGACCCAACCCAGGCTCTTCGTGGCGATTTCCTCCGCCGCCGCGGCGGCGGCGAAGACAACGACCGCCGCGACCGCGAGCGGACGAGGGAAGGACCGGGCGATCCCGTCCTCGTGCCGGGAGAGCCACGCGCCGATCGCGAGGTAGGGGAGGGCAGTCAGCGCGGTCTCCGGGATGTTGGCGGCCCGCAGGAACGGCTCCCACGCCTCGATGCCGAGCCAGGACGCGACGGGCGGGAAATAGTTGCTGGCGAGGATGACGACCAGCAGCACCGGCAGCATGAGTGCGGCCCGGGCACCGGGACGCACCGTGCGCATGGCGCCGAAGACGACGAGCGAGCCGACCACGAGCGCTGCGTAGAACCACGAGCCCCCGAAGGTCCCGGCGTAGACGGCGCGGAACACCATGGCGTTCGCGATGGCGAGGGCTCCCTCCCCGGGGGGCAGGTCGCCGAACCTGTCCACGGCGTTGCCCCACATCGCGGCGAAGTAGATGAGATACCACGCGAGGTACAGCCCCCCGATGCGGATCAGGTGGTTGCGCAGGTAGGCCCACTGCCCCGCGCGGTCCGCGATCGCGTCGAGCCGCTGCTGGACGAGGAACCCGCTCGCGAGAAAGAAGAACGGCACCGCGAAGCGGGCGATCCCCTCCAGTCCCCAGCGGAACTCGACCGGAAACGAGTACAGCGGATTCGAGTGGATCGCGACGACGAAGAAGGCGGCGATGAGCCGGAGGAGGTCGAGCAGGTCGTAGCGCGTGGTCATTCTGTGCCGACCGTAGCATCCCCGCCGCGCTCGGCACGAGTGAGCCCTGTGTTCAGTTGCCGCAATCGGCGGTCGGTCGCGCAGAATGCGGCAACCGAACAGATGGGTGCGCCGTCGAGTTGCCGCAATCGGCGACTCGGGCCGCGGAAGGTGACAACTGAACGCCGCGTGGGGGCGCCGGAGGCGCGGGCTAGCCGAAGCGGCCCGACACGTAGTCCTCGGTCGCCTGCACCGACGGCGTTGTGAAGATCGTCGTCGTGTCGCCGTACTCGATGAGCTTGCCGGGCTTGCCGGTGCCGGCGATGTTGAAGAACGCGGTCTTGTCGCTCACCCGCGATGCCTGCTGCATGTTGTGGGTCACGATCACGATCGTGTACTCCTGCTTGAGCTCCTCGATCAGCTCCTCGATCGCGTAGGTCGAGATCGGGTCAAGCGCCGAGCACGGCTCGTCCATCAGCAGCACTTGGGGCGACACCGCGATGGCGCGCGCGATGCACAGACGCTGCTGCTGCCCGCCCGACAGGCCGGAGCCAGGCTTGTCGAGGCGGTCCTTGACCTCTTCCCACAGGTTGGCTCCCCGCAGCGACCGTTCCACGAGCGCATCGGCGTCGGACTTCGAGATGCGCGAGTTGTTCAGCCGCACGCCCGCGAGCACGTTCTCTTTGATCGACATGGTCGGGAACGGGTTGGGCCGCTGGAACACCATGCCCACCTGCCGCCGCACCGCCACTGGGTCGACCCCCGGCGCGTAGAGGTCGTCGCCGTCGAGCAGCACCTGGCCCTGGACGGTCGCGCCTGGGATCACCTCGTGCATGCGGTTGAGCGTGCGCAGGAACGTGGACTTGCCGCATCCGGACGGGCCGATGAATGCCGTCACGCTGCGCGGCAGGATGCCCATCGACACGTCCTCGACGGCGAGAAAGTCGCCGTAGTAGACGTTGAGGTCGTTGACTTCGATGCTCTTGGACACGGTGTTCCTGTCGATTCCACAGGCCGGCTAGCGGCCGAACTTGGGGGCGAACTTCTTTGCGATGATGCGGGCGATGAGATTGAGGGCCATCACGATGATGATGAGCGTCAGGGCCCCGGCCCACGCTCGGGAGAGGGCGGCGTCGATATTGGTGCCCGGGTTGGCGAACTGGGAGTACACGAACACCGGCAGTGTCATCATCGGCTGGTCGAACACGTTCACGTTGAGGGATGTCGTGAAGCCCGCTGTCAGCAGGAGTGGCGCTGTTTCGCCGATGACTCGCGCGATCGACAGCATGACGCCGGTGGTGATGCCCGCGATGGCGGTCGGCAGCACGACCTTCGCGATCGTGAGCCACTTCGGCACGCCCAGCGCGTAGCTCGCCTCGCGCAGCTCGTTCGGCACAAGCCGCAGCATCTCCTCGCTGGAGCGGACCACGACGGGGATCATCAGCACGCTGAGAGCAAGCGACCCCATAACGCCCATGTAGCTGCCGGGGCCGGCCACGAGCGTGAACAGCGCGACGATGAACAAGCCGGCGACGATCGACGGGATGCCTGTCATGACGTCGACGAAGAACGTGATCGCCCGGGCGAGCCTGCCGCGCCCGTACTCGACGAGGTAGATCGAGGTGAGCAGGCCAACGGGCACGGAGATGACGGTCGCCGCGAGCGTGATCAGCAGCGTGCCCCAGATCGCGTGGACGGCGCCGCCGCCGTCGCCGACGATGTTGCGCATCGAGCTGGAGAAGAACTCGGCGTCGAAACGCTGGATGCCGTCGATGACCACCGTGTACAGCAGCGACACCAGCGGCAGCAGCGCGATGACGAACGCGAGCGCGACGAGGGTGGTCGCGAGGCGGTCGACGGCGCGCCGGCCGGTCTCCACCACGCGGGAGAGGGCCACCAGCGCGATCGCGAACAAGAGGTAGCCGACCAGCAGCGCCCCGACGATGTTGAAGCTGGCAAGGCCGTGGCCAAAGTTGAGGATGGCGAAGACGCTGAACGAGACCACGAGCCCGATTGCGAGCAGGGTCCACGGCATCCAGCCGGGAAGCTGGCCCGATGTGAGGCTGTTTGCGGCCGGTCGGGCGTCGACGGCGGTCGTGGCGGGCGCGGCCATCAGTTGGCTCCTGAGAACTCGGCGCGGCGGCTGACGATCCAGCGGGCGAGGGCGTTGACGGCGAAGGTGGCGACGAACAGCACGAGGCCGGTCGCGATGAGGGCGTTGACGCCCGTCCCGTGCGCCTCGCCGAACTTCAGGGCGATGTTGGCGGGGATCGTGGAGGGGTTGGTGGGCGTGAGCAGCTCGAAGGTGACGACGCTGCTCGCCGAGAGCACCATCGTCACCGCCATCGTCTCGCCGAGGGCGCGGCCGAGGGCGAGCATCGCCGCCGAGACCATGCCGCCGCGCGCGAACGGGAAGACCGCCATGCGCACCATCTCCCAGCGCGTCGCGCCGAGGGCGAGGGCGGCTTCCTCGTGCAGCTTCGGCGTTTGCAGGAACACCTCGCGGCAGATGGCCGTCATGATCGGCAGGATCATGACGGTGAGCACGAGCGACGCGGTGAGGATCGTGCGGCCGGTGGCCGACACGTCGCCGGCGAACAGGGGGAACCAGCCGAGGTTCTCGTTCAGCCACGCGTAGAGCGGCTGCAGGAAGCCGCTGAAGGTGAGCGCCCCCCACAGGCCGTACACGACCGACGGGATGGCGGCGAGCAGGTCGATGATGTAGCCGAGCACCGAAGCGAGCTTTCGCGGCGCGTAGTGCGAGATGAACAGCGCGATGCCGATGCTCAGCGGCGTGGCGAACGCCAACGCGATCAGCGACGACCAGATCGTGCCGAAGACGAGCGGCCAGACATACGCCAGGAAGCTCTCGCCCTTGAGGATCGGGTTGTCGGCCGGGTCCTCCGTGAGCGCGGGGATGCTCTGCACGACGAGGAAGAACGTGACCGCCGCGAGCACCAGCAGGATGAGGATGCCGGCTCCGAGCGCCGTGCCCGAGAACACGATGTCTCCGGGCCGCCGCCCCGCCGCCGGGGCGGCGGCCCGGGGTGCTGTCGCGGTGCTCATGGTCTCCTCGTCACGCAGCGGTTCGGGTCGTGGGGTGGGACTCCGGCTTTGCGAGCCGGAGTCCCACCGGGGCTCATCAGCCGATCAGCTCGATCGCGGCGTTGATCTTCTCGCGCAGCGTGTCGGAGATCGGGGCCGAGCCGGCGGCGTCGGCGGCGACATCCTGTCCCTCCGCGCTGACCACGTACGAGAAGTAGGCCTTTACGAGCTCGGCGATGGCGGCGTCGTCGTACTTCTCGCACGCGATGAGATAGCTCACCAGGGCGATCGGGTACGCGCCGTCAGTCGCGGCAGACGGGTCGACCTCGAACACGAGGTCGCCGGCGCCGCGGCCCTCCGCCAGCGGCGACGAGTCGACGAGCTGGGCAGCGGCCTCCGAGGAGTACGCGATGTACTCGCCGTCGACCTCGACCGCGGCGGTGCCCAGGTCGCCGGCCTGCGACGCGTCGGCGTAGCCGATCGTGCCGGCGCCGGATGTCACTGCCGCGACCACGCCCGACGTGCCCTGCGCCGACTCGCCCGAGCTGATCGGCCACTCGTCGGAGACCTCGTACGGCCACGCGTCCGGCGTGACGGCGCTCAGGTAGGTGGCGAACGTCTCGCTCGTGCCCGACGGGTCGGAGCGGTGCACGGGAGAGATCTTCGTGTCCGGCAGCGTCGTGTCCGGGTTGTCGGCCGCGATCGCCGGGTCGTTCCACTGGGTGATCTTGCCGTCGAAGATCTGCGCGATCACGTCGGGCTTCAGGTTGAGGGTGTCGACGCCGTCGAGGTTGAAGATGATCGCGACGGGGGAGATGTAGACGGGGACCTCCACGATGGCGTCGCTCGCGCACGAGCCGAAGCCGCCTGCGGCGATCTCTTCGACCTCGAACGCGCGGTCGGAGCCGATGAACGACTGGCCCCCGGCGAGGAAGTTGTCGCGGCCGACTCCGGAGCCGGTCGCCTGGTAGTTGACGGTCGCGTTCGGGTTCGCCGTCTGGAACGCGGCGATCCACGCTTGCTGAGCGGCGTCCTGCGACGACGCTCCGGTCGCGTTGAGGGTGCCGGAGAGCGATTCGCCGGTCTCGGTCGCCGCCCCGCCGCCGTCTTCGTTCGCGGCGCACGCGGTGAGGGTGAGGGCCGCGACAGCGGCGACAGCGCCCAGCTGGGCGATTCGGGTGAGTTTCACGGTGTGAATCCTTCACGTGTCAGGAATGGCCCGGTGCAGGGCTCGCACTGAACGTAGACAGCCACTCTTAAGAGAGTGGGCTGCGCCGGTGAACGGCCGGTGAACGACTCAACGCTCCACGTGAACGGCGCCGGTCACACCTTCGGCTCGTGGGTCTCGATCGCGACGATCCCCGAGCCGGGGTTGCTGCGGGAGAGGTGGACGACCGAGAAGGCGGCGACCTCCAGCGCCGACGCGCTGCCGAGGTACGACCCGCGCAAGGTGCCGGTGGCAAGGGCGAGCTCGCTCAGGATGTCGGGCAGCACCGGCCCGTGGCTGCACAGCACGGCGGGCTTTCGGGCGCGCACGCGGTCGCCGACGACGGTGCGCGCGTCGGAGCGGCCCACCTCCCAACGCTCCTGGCTGATCAGCTTGGTCGTGGCGAGCTTGCGCTCCAGCGCCGCCGCGAGCGGCGCCACCGTCTTGACGCAGCGCGTCGCCGGACTCGACACGATCTTGCGCGCCCCGAACGCGCGCAGCGGCCCCACGATCGCCTTGGCCTGCTTGCGGCCTCGGGCGCTCAACGGTCGCTTCTGCTCCGGCCCGTCCCACTCCTCGCGTGCCAGCGCCTTCGCGTGGCGAAGCACGATGACAGGGAAAGTGTGCAGCACGCCGTCTTCGACGAGCCGCACGAAGTTCTCGAGGATCTCCACGTCGACCGGGTAGCTCAGCCGCGAGATCGCCTTCTTCAGCGGCGTCCACTCCAGCGCGGCGATCTCGCGGTTGGGCACGAAGACCGAGTCGCGGATGGCGTCCTCGGTCGCCTCCGCCGCCCAGTAGTGCACGATCTTCGTGCGCTTGCTGGGCAGCAAGTAGCGCGAGACCCCGATGGGGACCCCGAGCGCGACCCGGATGCCGGTCTCCTCGAAGATCTCTCGCGCCGCCGTCTCGGCGAGCATCTCGCCGGGGTCCACCTTGCCCTTGGGCAGCGTGATGTCGCGATAGCGCGTGCGGTGGATGAGCAGGACCACCGGCTTGTCGTCGACGAGCCTCCACACGACGCCCCCGCCCGCGTAGACGGCGGTCTCGGTCATCGCACCGCCCGGGGCCGGCGACGCTGCTGCACGCGGGCCATCGTGCGCTCCTGCAGGTCGACGAGCAGCTTGCCGTTTGCGTCCAGGCTGTGCCGCGTCCACTCCCCGTCGGGCCCGAGGTGCCACGAGCTCGTCTCGTCGCTCATCGCGAGGTCGAACAGTTCCTCCAGCTCCTTCGCGTGCTCCGGGGTCGTCACGCGCACCAGCGCCTCGACGCGGCGGTCGAGGTTGCGGTGCATCATGTCGGCGCTGCCGATGTACGCCACCGGGTCGCCGTCGTTGTGGAACGCGAAGATGCGCGAGTGCTCGAGATAGCGGCCGAGGATGCTGCGCACGGTGATGTTCTCGCTCATGCCGGCGACTCCCGGCTTGAGGCTGCAGATGCCGCGCACCCACACCTCCACCGTCACGCCGGCCTGGCTGGCGCGGTACAGCGCGTCGATGACCTGCTCGTCGACGATCGAGTTGACCTTGATGCGCACGCGCGCGGGCTTGCCGGCCAGCGCGTTGCGGCGCTCTTTCTCGATCAGCCGCAGCAGGCCCTTGCGCAAGTGCAACGGCGCCACCAGCAGGCGCTTGAACTTCTTCTCGATCGCGTAGCCGCTCAGCTCGTTGAACAGGCGGGTGAGGTCGCGGCCCACCTGGTTGTCGACGGTGAACAGGCCGAAGTCCTCGTAGATGCGGCTCGTCTTCGGGTTGTAGTTGCCCGTCCCGATGTGCGAGTACGAGCGCAGCACGCCGTTCTCCTCGCGGATCACATTGACGAGCTTGCAGTGGGTCTTCAGCCCCACCAGGCCGTACACGACGTGCACGCCGGCCTTTTCCAGCTTGCGCGCCCACACGATGTTGTTCGCCTCGTCGAATCGCGCCTTCACCTCGACGAGGGCGAGCACCTGCTTGCCGGCCTCGGCGGCGTCGATGAGCGCCTGGACGATCGGGCTGTCGCCCGAGGTGCGGTACAGCGTCTGCTTGATGGCGAGCACATGCGGGTCCTTCGCCGCCTGCTCGAGGAACGCCTGGACGCTCGTGGTGAACGACTCGTACGGGTGGTGCACGAGCACGTCCGCCTTGCGGATGGCGGCGAACAGGTCGGCGCGGCCGTTCTGCTCCGCCGGCTGGAAGGCGACGGCCGTGGTCGGCACGTGCGCGGGGAAGCGGAGGTCGGGGCGGTCGAGCCTTCCCAGCTCGAACAGCGCGCGCAGGTCGAGCGGCCCGGGCAGGCGGTAGACCTCCTTCTCGGTGATCTCCAGCTCCTTCACGAGCAGGTCGAGCGTCACGTCGTCCATGTCGTCGGTGATCTCCAGCCGGATGGGCGGCCCGAACCGGCGGCGCATGAGCTCTGCCTCGAGCGCCTGGATGAGGTTCTCGGTCTCGTCCTCCTCGATCACCATGTCCTCGTTGCGCGTGAGGCGGAACGTGTGGTGGTCGAGGATCTCCATGCCCGGGAAGAGGTCCTCGAGATGGTTCGCGATGAGGCTCTCGAGCGGAATGTAGCGGCGGGGCGAGCCAGACTCGTGCGGCAGCTCGATGAGGCGGGGGAGCATCGGGGGCACCTTCAGGCGCGCGAACTCCTGCCGGCCGGTCTTCGCGTTGCGGATGCGGATCGCGAGATTCAGCGACAGCCCCGAGATGTACGGGAACGGGTGGGCGGGGTCGACCGCGAGAGGCATCAGCACGGGGAACACCTGGCGATGGAAGTATTCGTCGAGCCCTTCGCGGTCGTCATCGCTGAGCTCGTCCCACAGCCGGAACTCGATGCCAGCGGCGGCCAGGTCGGGGCGCACGTGGTTCGTCCACGCGTCCGCGTGCCGCGACTGCAGTCGGTGCGCCTCGGCGGAGATGTCGCTGAGCACGTCGACGGGCGCGCGGCCCACGTTCGTGGGAACGGCCAGGCCCGTCAGGATGCGGCGCTTCAAGCCCGCCACTCGCACCATGAAGAACTCGTCGAGGTTGTTCGCAAAGATCGCGAGGAAGTTCAATCGCTCCAGGAGCGGGACGTTCGGATCCTCGGCGAGCTCGAGCACGCGCTGGTTGAACGCGAGCCAGCTCAGCTCGCGGTCGAGGTAGCGGTGGTCGGGCAGTTCGGCGTCGGCCGCTTCTACCGCCTCATCGAAGTCGTCGTCGTCCGCGTCGCCGAGGCCGGAGTCGGGAATCGAAGTCTCAAGCATCCCTTCATCATGTCAGGGCCGCGCGGGATGGGCGAGTGAACAGTGGGCGACACGTCAGCGGGGTGCGGGGGCAGGCAGCTGGTCGTCCTCGTACACGTTGAAGCGGTAGCCGACGTTGCGCACGGTGCCGATGAGCTGCTCGAGGTCGCCGAGCTTGGCGCGCAGGCGGCGCACGTGCACGTCGACCGTGCGCGTGCCGCCGAAGTAGTCGTACCCCCACACCTCGCTGAGCAGCTGCTCGCGCGTGAACACCCGAGACGGGTGGGTCGCGAAGAAGTGCAGGAGCTGGAACTCCTTGTAGGTGAGATCGAGGGGGCGCCCGTTGACCTTCGCCGAGTACGACGCCTCGTCGATCGTGATGCCCGAGGTCTGGATGCGCGTGGACACCTGGTCGACGCTCTGGCGGCCGACCGCCAGCCGCACGCGCGCGTCGACCTCGGCGGGGCCGGCCGAGACGAGCACGACGTCGTCGATGCCCCAGTCGGTGGTGACGGCGGTCAGGCCCCCCTCGGTGACGATGAGCAGCAGTGGCGCGTCGAGCCCGGTCGTGTTCAGGATCTTGCACAGCGATTTCGCGCCGACCAGGTCGACGCGGGCGTCGACCATGATCACGTCCGCGCTCGGCGCGTTCACGAGCGCGGCGGGCTCTGCCGGGATCTGGCGGACGCGGTGGCTGAGCAGCTCGAGCGCGGGAAGGGCAGGAGCCTCCGCGGTCGCGGAGCTCAGGACAAGAATGAGGGCCATAGCGTCCCTCCGATGCCGGGCCAGTTTCCCTCCATGATAATGGGGTGATGGATGACGTGTCGGCGCCGTCGCTGCCCGCGCCCAAGACCCTCGGTGCGATCGCCGCGGTGTGGGCGGTCGCGCTCGTGTCGTCGATCGCGATCGGGGTGCTCGTTCCCGTCGAGTGGCGGATGGCGTGGATGTCTGTCGCGCTCGGCGGTTGCGTCATCCTGGCATTCGTCGTCCAGCTGTGGCCGGGGCGGTCCACCGGCTTCATCGACCGGGTCGCGGCGAGCGTCGCCGGCGCCGTGTTGGCGATGGGCCTGGTCTCGCTGTGCTTCGCGCTGGCCGCGCTCGTTCCCGGCTCGTTCTTCCACGGTTGAGACAGTTCAACCGACACCCGGTCGTTGAGCGAGCGCAGCGAGTCGAAACGCTGTGGACCCGCCGTTGTTCCTGCGGGCCGCGATAGAGTGTCGACATGGATCTTGTCGCCCTCGAACTCTTCTTCGTCGGGTTGCTCGGTCTCGCCTCGCTCGCGATCCTCTTCGTCTCGGGCGTGGTGGTCGTGAACCTCTACCGAGGCCAGCGCTGAGTCCGTGCCCGACCCGGCCCCGCGCCATCCCTTCGCCGCCCGCGCCGGCGCGGTGGTGAGCGAGCGCGGCGTGGACCACTTCGGCTCGCCGCTGGGCGAGCAGCGCGCGCTCGCCGCCGGTCGAGCGGTCGTCGCCCTCGGCGACCGCCGCGTGCTCTGCGTGTCCGGCCCCGACCGGCTCGGCTGGCTCGACTCGATCACGTCGCAGGCGGTGGGCGCGCTCGCGGCGGGGGAGAGTGCCGAACTGCTCGTGCTCGACCCGCACGGGCGCATCGAGCACGCCGCGGCAGTCGTCGACGACGGCGCGACGACGTGGCTGATCCTGGACGCGGGCGACGCCCCGGCGCTGCTGGCCTGGCTGGCCCGGATGCGGTTCCGTGCCGCGGTCGAGCTGCGCGCCGCCGACGAGCTCGCCGTGCTCGGGGCGGTGGCCGCCACCGGCACGGGCCCGATCCCGAGCGAGCTGGTCGCCCGGCCGAACGGCGTGCCGCTGGTGTGGCGCGACCCGTGGCCGGGCGTGACCGCGGGCGGCTGGGCGTACGCGCCCGTCGAGCCACACCCCGGCGCGTCGCGGCCGTGGATCGAGGCGATCGTGCCGGTCGCGGCGCTCGACGAGCTCGCCGCCGGGCCCGTCGCCGTCGCGGGGCTCGTCGCAGCCGACGCGCTGCGCGTCGCGGCG
>NZ_JASGEC010000006.1:0-33335 GCF_047606685.1 Microbacterium sp. | reverse complement strand
TGGGCGAGCGGTTCGCGGGCGGCGCGAGCGGCGGGCTGTGCGCGGTGGCGCGCGCGTGCAGCGTGCTGCGGGCCGGGGGGAGTCACCCATCTATTGTGCTCCTTCTTCTGGGAGAGCCCCGAACGCGGTGTGTCGGAGCCCGGCGCCAGCGTGCGACCGAGCGGGCCCTGGCGGCATCCTTGTTTCTATGTTTTCGCTCCTTCGCCTTGACTGACTATCGTATTTATGTTCTCCTGAGCATATGCGATGGCAGGGACAAGAGCTGGGCGTGGCCGACGCCTCGGCGCTGCCCGGGCTCGAGCGCATCGACGGTCTCGTGCGCTCGGTGACCACGCCCGAGTTCGCCGGCGTGACCTTCCACGAGGTGATGGCCAAGAGCGCCCTGAACCACGTGCCCGGGTCATCCGCCATGCCCTTCGACTGGACGATCAACCCGTATCGGGGCTGCAGCCATGCCTGCGCCTACTGCTTTGCCCGCAGCACGCACGAGTACCTCGACCTCGACGCCGGGCACGACTTCGACTCGCAGGTCGTCGTCAAGGTCAACGTGGCCGACGTGCTGCGGCGCGAGCTCGCGCGCGGGTCGTGGCGGCACGAGCCGGTGATGCTCGGCACGAACACCGATCCCTACCAGCGCGCCGAGGGCCGGTACCGCCTCATGCCCGGCATCGTCGACGCGCTCGCCGAGTCGGGCACGCCGTTCTCGATCCTGACCAAAGGCACGCTGCTGCGTCGAGACCTGCCCCTGCTGGCCGAGGCCGCCCAGCTCGTGCGCGTGTCGGTCGCGCTGTCGATCGCGGTGTTCGACGACGCGCTGCAGCGTTCCGTCGAGCCCGGCACGCCGACGACAGCCGCACGCCTTGACACCGTGCGCGCGGCGGCGGAGGCGGGCTTCGACGTGACGGTGTTCCTCATGCCGGTGCTGCCGCACCTCACCGACTCGATCCCCACGCTCGACGACGCGCTCACGCGGATTCGGGATGCCGGGGCCGCCCGCGTCGTCTACGGCGCGCTGCACCTGCGGCCCGGCGCCAAGCAGTGGTTCATGCAGTGGCTGCGGCGCGAGCATCCCGAGCTCGTCTCGTCGTACCTCGGGCTGTACCCGGGCGCGGCCGCGTACGCGCCGAAGGCGTACCGGTCGTGGCTCGCGAAGCGGGTGCGCCCGCTGTTGCGCGTGCACGGGCTCGACGGCCGGGCCGACGCCGACCAGCGGCGCGGCTCGCGCGTGCCGGGCCGAGCGACGCGGTCGCAGATCGTCACGACCTCGCGCGGGCGCGTTGCGGACGACGCGAGGCTGTTCTAGGTGGAGACAGAAAACCGTACTCCCGTATTAAAACCGTACTCCCGTATTTCAGATACGGGAGTACGGGTACACTGGCCGCATGAAGACGACCATCGACCTGCCCGACAGCCTCGCGATGGAAGCGAAAGCGACCGCTCGCGCCGAGGGCACGACACTGCGAGAGCTCGTCGTCGAAGCGCTGCGCGGCGAACTCGACCGGCGGCGAAGCGTCGGCCCGGTCGACTTCCACTTCCCCACGGCCGGCGGCAGCGGCCTCGTCGCGGAGCTCGACCCCGCCGACGCGATCGCGCGCTCCTACGGCCTGCCGGGCTGACCATGATCGCGATCGACACGAACCTGTTGGTCTACGCCCACCGCGAAGACAGCCCGCACCACGCGGCGGCAGCCGAGGTGCTGCGCGAGCTCGCAGGCGGCGTGGGAGCGTGGGCGGTCCCGTGGCCCTGCGTGCACGAGTTCCTCGCCGTGGTGACGCATCCACGCGTCTACGCGCCGCCGACTCCGCCCGCTGTCGCCCTCGCCGCCGTGGACGCGCTCGCGGCGTTGCCGAACCTCCGGTTGCTGCACGAATCGCCGAGCCACCTCGTCGAGCTCGACCGTCTTCTGTCGCGAGGCGACGTCACCGGGGCGCGCGTGCACGACGCCCGCATCGCCGCCATCTGCATCGCGCACGGCGTCAGCGAGCTGTGGTCGGCCGACCGCGACTTCTCGTGGTTCCCTGCCTTGCGCACCCGCAACCCGCTCGCGCACTGACCGCCGGCCCGCCCCCGGCGAGTCGCGGGCACCGGCATCCATTCCCCAGATCAGGCCATTTCGCGTGGTCAGGACGTTCCGAGCCAGATCGTCCTGACGACGCCAGATCAGGAGATTTGGGTAACCGGCGATCGAGGCCATGGCGTGAGCGTCAGGGCGACTCGGCGAGGACTCCCGGGAGACTGCCGAACCGTGCGGTGGCGTCACGGCTGAGAATCGTGCGCCCGGTCTCGGCCGCGTGGGCCGCGATGATGAGGTCGTGCACGCCCCGCGGCTTTCCGTCTCGGCGAGTGGCGGCGAGCAGTCGCGCGTGCTCGGCCGCCGTCCGCTCGGTGTAGTCGAGCACATCGACGCCGGTCAGCACGAGCGCCAGGAAGCGAGCACGGTCGGCCGCTCGCTCGACCGTGCCGGCCAGTTCGATCCCGACGCGGAACTCGGCCACCGTGACGGCCGCGATGGCGAGCTCGTCGGCATCCAACGACGCTCGATCAAGCGTGCCGCGCTCGTACTCGATGAGCAGATTGGTGTCGAGGATCAGTCGTCGCGCCACGTGTCCGCTCCATCGTCAGCGACGAACTGGAGCGCGGACTCGATGTCGTTCATCAGGTCGGCATCGAGTGGCGGCGCGCCCTCGAGCGCGGCTCGCAGATCTCGACCCGTGCGGCCGCCCGCCGGCCTGATCTCCGCGACGACACGATTGCCTCTCGTCACGACGACGGACTCGCCGTTCTCGACAGCGTCCAGCAAGTCGGAGAACCGACGAGAGGCCTCGGTCGCGGTCAAGGTTCGCATGCAATCAGATTATCAGATTCCGTTCGTGGGAGCCGACCCGGGAAGCGAGCGGGCTACACGCGCTCCTGGCGGCCGGAGAGCTCCTCGAGCAGGTCGTCGCCGGGGCGCACCTCGTCGAACGGCGCGTCGATCTCGGCGCGGTCGAGCAGCTCGGCCATGCGCCGGCGACGCTGGCGCGTGACGAGCGTCACGACCGAGCCCTGACGGCCGGCGCGCCCGGTGCGGCCGGAACGGTGCAGGTACGCCTTGAACTCGTCGGGAGCGTCGGCTTGCACCACGAGGTCGATGTCGTCGACGTGGATGCCGCGGGCCGCGACATCCGTCGCCACCAGCACACTCACGCGGCCGGAGGTCAACCGCTCGAGGTTGCGCGTGCGCTTGGCCTGGTTGAGGTCGCCGTGCAGCGCGACGGCGCGGATGCCGGCGTCGTCGAACTGCTCGGCGAGCATCTCGGCGTACGCGCGGGTGCGCGCGAACACGAGCGTCTTGCCGTCGCGGTCGACGAGCGAGCCGAGGATCTCGGCCTTGTCGCGGTGGTCGATCACGAGCACGCGGTGCTCGATCGTGCCGGAGTCCTGGTCTTCGCCGGCGACCTCGTGCACAGCCGGGTCGACGAGGAACTCGTCGACGAGCGCGGCGACCTCACGGTCGAGCGTGGCCGAGAACAGCAGCTTCTGCGCGCCGTCAGCGACGAGCCGCAGGATGCGCTGCATCGGCTCGAGGAAGCCCAGCTCCGACATGTGGTCGGCCTCGTCGAGCACGACGATCCGCACTTCGGACAGATCGAGCTTGCCCTGCTCGATGAGGTCTTCGATGCGGCCGGGCGTGCCGATCACGATGTCGACGCCCTTCTTCAGCGCCCCGACCTGCCGCGCCTGCGGCACGCCGCCGTAGATCTGCGTCGTGAACAGGCCGACGCTGCGCGCGATGGGCTGGATCGTGCGGTCGATCTGCAGCGCGAGCTCGCGCGTGGGTGCGAGGATGAGCGCCTTCGGCGAGCGGCCGAACACGCGTTTCTGCCCTGCCTGGCTCTGCAGGATCGACTCGACCAGCGGCGCGCCGAACGCGATCGTCTTGCCCGAGCCGGTGCGGCCGCGCGCGAGCACGTCGCTGCCGGCGAGGATCGGGGGGATGGTCGCAGCCTGAATGGGGAAGGGATGCTGCGCGCCCAGCTCCGCGAGCGCCTTCACGATGTTCTGCCCGAGGCCGAGGGCGCCGAACGTGACGTCCGCGACGTCTTCCGCCTGCACGGCCTCGGCTTGCAGGCGCTCGTGCACAACGTCGACCCGGTCGTCGTGGTCGCGGCGCGGGCGATCGTCGAAGCGACCACTGGTCGCCCCGCGAACCGCAGGCGAGTCGAAACGCCTGTGCCCCTCAGCCTCACGGCGGCGCGGCGCGTTTCGTCTCGGGCGCTCCACGCCCTCGCGGGGCGACCGGGAGCGGTCGTCGCGCCGCGGACGGTCGTCGTCACGGCGCGGACGGTCGTCGACGTCGCGGCGCGGACGGTCGTCGTAATCACGACGCGGCCGGTCGTCCCGGTACGACGGGCGTCCGTCGCCGAACGCGCGGCGGTCGTCGCGCGGGACGCGATCGCCGCGACCCCCTCGCGCCGAGTCCGGCGCGTCCCGTCGCGCGCGATCGTCGTGGGCGTGGGTGCGGATGCCGCGCGCGGCATCCCTCCCGGCCCTCTCCTGGGCCGTCCACCGGCGCTTGGGCGCGCCGTCCGCCTCTTGCGGACGGTGGCCGCGATGGCCGGGGCTCTTGCTGCCGGGCTTGCCCGCAGACGACTCTCCGGGGCGGCGCTTGCGGTCCTGGTAAGCGGTCTTCTTGCCGTAGCGCGGCTCGAAGTTCTGCGCGCGGCCGCCGGCCGGCTTCTTGTTCTTGGGCATGGAGGGATCTCCTGGGACGAGCGAGCGCGCCCGGGGGCATCCGGGGCAGTTCGCGGGGATGGTTCATGCGCGCCACGCGGCGCTCACCATCGGCCCACAGACTCACAAACCCATCCGCGACACGTCGCGGTGTCCAGAGCCGACCGGTCCACGCTACCCGATCGCAGTGCCACGAGCCTGAGAGGACACCACACGCGCGCACCCCGCCGCAAGGAAAGTGGCGCCTCGTGCCGCATCCCAGCGCTCAACCCGGCACGACGCGCCACCTTCGCGTGCCGCCGGCGTGCCGAGACGACGCCGACCTGCGCAAGGGGCCCCACGGCGCCGCGACCCGCGCTAGCGTGAGGGGCGTGACCCACCAGCCCGCCGAGCCCACCGGCATCCAGTTCTCCCTTCGCCGTGGCGCTGTCGAGGCGCACATCGCCCAGGTCGGCGCGTCGTTGCGCGGACTGAGCGTCGGCGGCGTCGACCTCGTGCCGCCGTACCCGCTGGGAAGGCCCAGCCCTGCCGCCTCCGGGGTCGTGCTCGTGCCGTGGCCCAATCGCATCCGCGACGGCGTGTGGACCCTCGCCGGCGCCGCGCAGCAGCTGGCGATCACCGAGCCGAAGACGAACAATGCCAGCCACGGACTGCTGCGGTACACGCCGTACGATGTCGCGATCCGCACCGCCGCGGAGATCGAGCTCACCGCGACGGTGTTCCCGCAGCAGGGGTATCCGTTCCAGCTCGACACGTCGGTGCGCTACGCGCTCGCCGACGATGGAGTGCGCGTCACGCACACCATCAAGAACACGGGGGCGGATGCGGCCCCGGTCGCCGTGGGCACGCATCCGTACGTCATGGTCGGCGGCGTCGACACCGACGACCTCGTGCTCACGGCCCCGGCCGGCACGCGCTTCCGCGTCGACGACAGACTGCTGCCGGTTGCCGAGGAGGCCGTCGACGGCACCGACTTCGACCTGCGAGCCGGTCGGCGCGTCGGCGACATCGAGCTCGACACCGGATTCGGCGGCGTCGAGCGCGACGCCGACGGCCTCGCCCGCTACACGCTCACGGCGCCGGACGGCCGGCGGGCGACACTGTGGGCGGGGGCCGGATTCGACTTCGTGCAGCTGTTCACGACGACGAGATACCCCGGCCAGCGCAAGGCCGTCGCGATCGAGCCGATGACCGCTCCCGCCGACGCGTTCAACAGCGGAGTCGGCGTGCGCTGGCTCGCGCCGGGAGAGACGTGGTCGCTGGAGTGGGGTATCAGCCTGGAGATCTGACCACCGCCTGACGGCGGGTGCGGCCTCAGCCGACACGCCGGCCGGGAAGGCGCCGACCGGCCGCCCCAGCTGATATACCGCTCTGGCCCGCGCATTTCCCAGCCGGAGGCGATACCCTTAATCCAGCGGCGCTTGCCGTTGCGCTGGGGAAGCGTACAGCCCATCCGGCGCTTTGAATGCATCGGGCCGGGGAACGGGGAGTCCGACGTATTCGGAGCGCCCCGACAGATTAGCTCCCGGCACATGACTTCGCTGACGCTGAACATCCGACCCGGCATCACCGCCGACCTCCTCCTCGAGCCTGCGCTGCGCGTGCGCGCACTCTCCGCGCGCCTCACGCCGCGAAACCTCGCGCTGATCATCATCATGATCCTCGCGGTGGGCACGAGCCTCTCCATCGCCACCACGACCGCGACGGGCTGGTGGTCGCTGCACTTCAGCGAGCTCGGCACGACCGGCGACTTCTCCGCGCGCGTGTTCAACGGCACGCTGATCACCGCCGGGGCGCTCATCGCGGTCTACTCCGCGCGCGTGCACGCCGAGCTGCGCGCGCTCACGCCGGTGCGGCGCGTCAAGCACTCGCGCACGTTCGTCGTGCTCAACGCGTCGGTCGGCATCCACCTGCTGGGCGTCGGCTGCATCCCGCTGACGCTCAACTCGTTCTGGCACGACCGGGCCGCGTCGGGGCTCATGGCGTCGTTCCTCGGCATGCTCGTCATCGTGATCGTGCGTCGGCGCGTGCTGCCCGTGCTGCTGCTGCAGGCCACGTACGGCACGGCGGCGATTCTCGCCGGCGCGATCGTCGTCTTCATCTTCGGCGGCATCAACCTGGCCGTGCTCGAGATCTTCGGCTTCGCGCTGATGTTCAGCTGGGTGGGCGTGTTTACCAAGTGCCTGGCGGGCGGGATGCAGCGGCACCCTGCCAGCGACCCGGCCGAAGCCGGTGCCGACGAGGCGTCGCTCAGCGATCCGATCGCCGCAGCGACCGACGCGTCGGCGCGGCCTGCTCGCCCGGCGTGGCCTGCCGCACCGGAGACAGCGACGGGATGGCGTTCGCGCTCACCGCATCTGGTCCCCCGGCGGTTCCTGGCGCGGCAGCGGCATCCTGCATCGCTCCCTCCGGCATCGGCGCACCGTCGCCCGCCCGAGCGGCCCGCCTCGCGGCCCGGCGCTCCTTCGCTCCCTCGACGAGGTTGTAGAGCGTCGGCAGCACGACCAGAGTCAGCAGCGTCGACGAGATAAGCCCGCCGATCACGACGACCGCGAGCGGCTGCGAAATGAAGCCGCCGTGGCCCGTGATGCCCATCGCCATCGGCGTGAGCGCGAAGATCGTGGCCAGCGCGGTCATCAGGATCGGACGAAGCCGGCGCGAGCCGCCCGCGATCGTCGCGTCGTGGGCGGACAGGCCCTTCTCGCGGTACTGGTTGACGAGGTCGACGAGCACGATCGCGTTCGTCACGACGATGCCGATGAGCATGAGCACGCCGATGAGCGACGCGACGCCCAGCGGCACGCCGGTGGCGATCTGCAGCAAAATCGCGCCGGTCGCCGCGAACGGCACCGACACGAGCAGCAGCACGGGCTGGCGCAGCGATTTGAAGGTCGCCACCATCACGATGTAGACGATGAGGATCGCGGCGAGCATCGCGAGCCCGAGCTGGGCGAACGAGTCTTGCTGCTGCGAGAGCACGCCGCCGATCTCGGCGCGCGCGCCGGTGGGCAGGTCGAGCCCCTCCAGCGCCTCGTTCACCGTCACCGACGCGGCGTTGAGGTCGTCGGTGGAGGGGGTGGCCGTGACCGTCGCCGTGCGCTGCCCGCGCTGGGTGGTGATCGACGTCGGCCCCTCGCTCTGCGTGACGCTGGCGACCTCGCTCAGGTCGACCGGCCCGGTCGCGCTCGGCACTTCGAGGCGGCGCAGCTCGCGCGCGGTGCGGGGCGGGTCGGATGCCGCGAGGTACACCGTCAACGCGGTGCCGTCGATCTCGACGGCGCCGATCGACTGCGGCTGCATGGCGCCCGACACGAGCGCGCCCACCGCGACCTCCGACAAGCCGAGCTCCGCGGCCTTGTCGCGGTCGACGACGACGGCGATGTACGGCAGCGACGCCGACAGATTGGATGCCACCTGGCCGATGCCGTCGCGGCCCGACACGGCGTCGACGACGGCATCCGTCGCCTCGCGCAGCGTCTCCTGGTCGGTCGCCGTCACGTCGATCTCGACGTCGGTGGACGCGAACCCGTCGCCCCCGGCGATCGTGATCTCGCCCGCGTCGTCGAGGCTGGTGACAGCCTCCTGCACCTCCTCGCGCAGCGCGACCTGGTCGGTGTCGGCGTCGGTGGTGATGGAGTACGTGATGCCGCCCGACCCCCCGTTGAAGGCGTCGCGCAGCGCCGAGCCGCTCGAGCCGATCGAGGTCTGCACCGTCTCGATGCCGTCGATGCCCTTCAGCGCGTCCTCCACCGCCGCGGCGGCGGTGCTAGAGGCCTTCAGGCTCGGCGACGCCCCGATCTTCTGGGTCATCGTGAAGGTGTTCTGCCCGCTGTCGCCGAGGAAGTTCGTCTTCATGAGCGGCGCGGCGGCGATCGTGCCGCCGAGCACGAGCACGGCCAGCAGCAGTGTCGTCCACGAGTGCCGCAGCGTCCAGCGCAACACCGGCAGGTACGCCTTCTGCAGTCGGCTGGGCGGGGCCGCCGGGTCTTCCGGGTCGATGTGCGCGCCGTCGCTGTCGCGAACCGGCTTGCCCGGCCGCAAGAACCAGTAGGCGAGCACCGGCACGATCGTCAGCGACACGAGCAGCGAGGCGGTCATCGCGATCGCGACGGTGAGCGCGAACGGGCGGAACAGCTCGCCCGTGACATCCCCCACGAACGCGATCGGCAGGAACACCGCGACCGTCGTGACCGTCGACGCCGAGATCGCCATCGCGACCTCGCGCACCGCCCGCACGATCGACTCGCGCTTGTCGGCGTGACCGACGTAGTGGCGCTTGATGTTCTCGATCACCACGATCGAGTCGTCGACGACGCGGCCGATCGCGATCGTGAGGGCGCCGAGGGTCAGGATGTTGAGCGAGTAGCCGAACGCCTGGATGCCGACGAACGTGACGAGAACGCTCGTCGGGATCGAGATCGCGGTCACCAGCGTCGAGCGCACCGACAGCAGGAACAGCAGGATCACGATCACCGCGAAGACGAGGCCCAGCAGGCCCTCCTGCGCGAGCGACTCGATCGACTGCTGGATGTACGGGGCCTGGTCGAAGACGACCGTGAACTCGGCCTCGTCGCCGAGGTCGTCGGCAAGGTCGGGCAGCACGGCGGTCACCGCGCGCGACACGTCGACGGTGTTGGCCGCCGGGAGCTTGGTGACCGCGATGGTCAGGGCGGGCTCGCCGCCCACACGCGAGATGGTGGTGACGGGGTCCTGCTTCTGCGCGACCTTCGCGACGTCGGAGATCGTCACGTCGCCGGCGCGGAACTGCTTCGCGGTGGAGGGCACCAGCGGCAGCTTCTTGATCTCGGAGACGCTCGTGAGCTTGGCGCCGGTCTGCACCGTGAGCGTCTCGTCGCCCCGGGTGAGGTCTCCACCGGGGAAGAGCACGCCGTTCTCGTCGAGCGCGTCGCGGATCGCCTGCTGCGTGTAGCCCTTCTTCTCGAGCTTGTCGTCGTCGGGGGTGATCGTCACCCGCAGCCCCCGGCCGCCGACGATCTGGGCGGAGCTGACGCCGTCGACATCCTCGAGGTCGGGGATGACCGCCGCCTCGAGCTGGGACTGGACGCGCTTCTCGTCGTCGTAGCCGGTGACGGCGATCTGGATGACGGGGAAATCGTCGATCGAGAACGACACCACGTTCGGCTCGACGCCGTCGGGCAGGTCGTCTTTGATGCGGTTGATCGCCTGCATGATCTTCTGCTCGGCGGTGGCGAGATCGGTGCCGTAGGTGAACGATGTCTGCACGACCGACGCGTTCGTCGTGCTGGTCGCGCTCGTGGACTCGAGCCCGGGAATGCCTTGGATGGCGGTCTCGATCGGCGTCGAGACGTCGTTGTCGACCACGTCGGGCGAGGCGCCGGTGTACGTCGAGACGATCGAAAGCTGCGGGAACTCGATCGACGGGATGAGCTCTTGCTTGAGGTTGGTGAGCGCGAGGCCGCCGAAGATCGCCGCGACAATGGTGATGAGCGCGATGAGCGCGCGGTTGCGCAGGCTCAGGACGGCCAGATTCGACACGGGGCCTCTCAGTCTTTCGACGCGGGCGGGATTTCGACACGGGCGGGTTCGCCGACCGGTCGGCCAACGCCCATCCAGTCTGGTGTGTCCACGCCCGCTCGAGCCTGGGTGGCGGCTGGGAGTCGAGAACCCGGAGTGCTACGGGGATGTCTCCGCGAACGTCTCGGCGACCCAGTCGGCGATGATGCCGGCCACGTAGGGCATGTTGTCCAGCGAAATGTGCTCGGTGCCGCCCTCGGGATCGTCGAACAGCCGCAGCTCGCGCTTGGAGCTGTTCACCGCCTGCGCGAACGACTGGTGCGCGTACTTCACGTCGATCTGACGGTCGCCGACGCCGTGGGTCACCAGGAACGGCGCCGTGATCCTCTCGACGACCCCGTTGAGGTGCATGCCCCGGGTCTTCTCGATGAAGTCGTCCATGTCGCTGGCGCCCCACACCCAGAACACGTGGTCCCAGTAGTGCGGCACCGGGTTCTCGCCCTCACGCTGCCGGCGCCGTTGCTGAACCTCGAACCAGTTGTGGTTCGCCCCCCACGCGACACCCAGCTTCAAGCGCTTCTCGAACGCGAGCGCTCGAGGCGCGTAGTACCCGCCGAGCGACCAGCCGACGATGCCGATCCGTTCGACGTCCACGGCAAACGACGACGCGCACTGCTCCAGCCAATCAACGATCGCGGCCGCCCACACCTCGGTGTCGTGGCGGGCCGTCAGACCGCGCAGCCGCAAGGCTTCCCCGGAACCGGGGGTGTCCACCATGAGCGTGGAGACACCGCGCTGGGCGAGCATCTGCGGAAACTGCGAGTAGTACATCATCTCCTTGGTCGAATCCAGCCCATTCCACTGGATGACGACCGGGTGCGGCCCCTCGCCGGGCGCGCGGTAGAAGTACCCGGGCAGCGACGACTCCGCGTACGGGATCTCCACTCGCGTGAGCGGAGCCCCCACCAGCTCGACGTGCTTGAGAAGCAGGTCCATCGACTTCTGGTAGGCGGCGTTGCGCCCCGCCCAGCTCGGTGATTGCAGCCGCTCCGCCTGCGACGTGTACAACGACGCGCGGTAGTACGTCTCACCCGCGCCGATACGGCGGCCGCGCGCCTCGTCGTCCTCCGCCTTCGCGACCAGACGGTCCGCGACCGCCGCCCACGACGCGTAAAGCTCCTCGGTGCCCGCGTCCGCGCCGTGCTGCGAGGCCAGAAGCACCGGCTTGCACGCACGGTCCACCTCGTCGATGTAGCCGCCGTTGTTGAGCGTGGCGACGACGGACATGCTCCACACGTAGTTGGTGGGGAAGTACATGAACATGGCCTACTCCGTACCTGTTCGGGGGCGCACGGCGTCGGACAGGAACGTCGCGACTCCGGACAGCAGCTGGCCGCCGTCGACTCCGACCTCGGCGCCGGTGACGTACGACGCGGCGTCCGACAGCAGGAACACCACGACCTGCGCGACCTCCTCCGCCTCGCCGCCGCGGCGCAGGGGCGAGACCGCGATGTTCGCGTCGAGGAAGGCCGGCGGAGCACTCGCGGTCATCTCGGTGCGGATGTAGCCGGGATGGACGATGTTGACTCGGATGCCGCGCGGACCGAGCTCGGTCACGCACGAGTGCGAAAGGCCCCGCAACGCCCACTTGCTCGTCGTGTACGCGGCCGTGTAGTGCCCCGTCACGCCCGCGGCCGAGCCGATGTTCACGATCGCGGATCCCGGCCCCATGAGCGGGAGCAGCGCCTGGATGCCGAGCATCGCGCCCGTGACGTTGACGGCCAGGATGCGGTCCCAGTCGGCGCGCTCGACGTCGCCGATGCGCGTGCGCTGGGTCACCCCGGCGTTGTTCACGAGGCCTTTGAGCCGGCGCCCGTCAAGCTCCGCGGCCAACTCCGTCCACGCCCGTTCGTCCGTGACATCGAGGCGCCGGTAGGCGACCGTGCCGGGCAGGCTCGCCGCGGCCGACAGCAGGTCGGGCGCCGCGTCGCGGACGTCGGCGGCGACGACGTGCGCGCCTTGGCCCGCCAGCAGCAGTGCTTCCTGCGCGCCCTGGCCCTGCGCGGCGCCGGTCACAACGAAGAGCCCGCCCGCGAGCCCGGGAAGCCGGTAGTCGTTCACGCGGCCACCGCGCCGTCACGATCGAGGAGCTCGAGGTAGTTGCCCTCGGGGTCGGTCACGAACGCGAACCGCACCCCGGGCTCCGGCGAATCGCCCGGAAACGCGATGGGCTGCGCGCCGGCGGCGACCAGCGCGTCGAACGTCGTGTCCACATCGGCCACACGGAAGCAGATGTGCGCCCAGCCCTGCGCGAGCAGCTCGTCGGGCGGATTCGTCGCCGGACGCCGATGCGTCGAACCGCGCCGCTCGAGCAGCTCGATGGCAAGACCGTCCGGGCCGAGCAGGAACACGCCGCGCAGCCCGATCGCGGCGATCTCGAACGCTTGGGCGGCCTCGAACCCGAAGGCGCGCTGATACCACGCGCGTTGCGCATTGAGGTCCTGGACGGACAGCGCGATGTGGTCGACGTGCATGTGTGCTCCCTCTGTCGTGTCAGTCGCGTGGGCCGTGGCGCATGAGCCCGTCGCGGACGTCGTCGGGGAGCACCCCGAGGACGTCCGCTCCGAATCGCGCTCCGACGAGCACGAACGCGACGCGGGCGATGTCATCGCCACGGTTCGCCCACGCGTGGTCGGTGCCGCGCTGGATGACGATGTCCCCCGCTCGAGCGGTCACCTCGCTGTCGTCGAGGACCAGAGTGATCTCCCCCTCCAGCACGATGCCGTAGTCGATCGACTCGGTGCGGTGCACGGGCGATTGCAGCCCGCGCTCGTCGAGATGCCCGGGGAGGAACTCGTTGATGCGAATGCGGGTGCCGTCGCGCGGCGGCGGCACGGTCACCGATCCGGCCGTCGGGTCCTCCGCCCCCGCGCCGATCACGGCCGGCGATGACGGAGTGACCCAGACCTCGTGGAACGCGACCCCGTCCTGCGGCAGCTCTTTGGTGACAGGCACTGGAGCGTCGCTGACGACGACGGAGGCCCCCGTCGAGTCGTGGCCGGTGACGATACGGCGCGGCACCCGATACCCGGTCACGGCTCCGCCACCAGCGCGGCGAGGGCAGCCGCCATCACGCGAGCAGGGTCGGCGTCGGGATCGCCCGGGTTCTGCTCCCATCGCGCCAACTGCAGCGAGGCGTCGACCACGCCCTTCAGCCGCGGGATGCGACGCGCGTAGAAGTCGGCCAGCTGTTGCTCCCAGTCTCCCTCCCGTGTGACGTGCTCGGCGAACAACAGCGCGTCCTCGAGGCATTGCGCAGCCCCTTGGGCGATCAGCGGAGGCACCGCGTGCACGGCCTCGCCCAAAGCGATGACTCGGCCTCGGTGCCACGGCTGGTCGGCAAAGATCCACTCGATCTCTTGGAAGTTCAAGAACGTGTCGGGCCCGATCGATTCGCGCAGGAAGTCGTACTCGCCGTGGAAGCCCGCCATGAGCCGTCTGACCTCCTGCCACCCGTCCAGGCCGTTGTCGGGGCGTTGCGGCCGACACAGCACAAAGACGTAGCACTGGGTGGCGCTGACGGGGGTGTAGCCGACTTTGAACGCCCCGCCGTCGTCGGAGAGCGGGAACCCGATGCCGCCGGTCATCTGCGGGGTTCGGTCGGTGACGGCGCGCCAGATCCCCAGACCGCTCGGCGAGCGCTCCTCGGTGATGCCGAGCGTGGGCCGTGTCCGCGACTTGATGCCCTCGGCGATGACGATGGCATCCCAGGTCTCGGTCGTGCCGTCGGAGAGCACCGACGTCGCCGAGTCGCCGTGGCTCTCATGCCCCGTGAGCTCGAGTCCGAGCCGGATCTCCACCCCCACCGACGTCGCCTTGGTCACCAGGATCTCGTGCAGGTCGGGGCGCAGCGCGCCGATCGTGGCGGGCAGGTCGTCGCCGCCGGTCCGAGGCGTGTTCAGCTCGGACAGGACCGTGCCGTCGGAGAGCGTCAAAGTGACGCTCTCCTCGGGCTGGCCGACCGCGAGCACCTCGTCGATGACGCCGATCTCCCGGAACACGCGCAGCGCGTTGCCCTGGATCGTCAGTCCGTGGCCGACCCGCGCCCACGCCGCCGTGCGGTCGACGAGCGAGACCCGCACGGCGCGCTGAGCGAGTGCGATGGCCGTCGTCAACCCGGTGAAACCGCCGCCGACGACAAGCGCACTCCGAACCGGCATCCTCGCCTCCCACTCTCGCGGACACGTCCTCGCATCCACTGCCTGACGCTATGTCCCCGGCGCAGCCGACGGCAATCGTTCACCGCGATGGCTGATATCAGGCCGCTCGCGCCCATGGCGTCCTAGATTCGTGGAGACGGACCGAATCACCGAAAGAAGGTCGATCATGACGGAGCGGCTCGTCTCGCACCTGCGCTACGCCGCGCTGGCGGTGCCCAACTTCGAACAGGAACGGGACTTCTTCACGCGCCATTGGGGGCTGACCGAGGTCCATGCCGAGAGCGGCCTCAGCTACCTCGCGGCTGAAGGATCGTCCGAGCCGTTCATCCTCCGGCTGCGCGAAGACGACAAGCGCATCGACCTCGCCGGCTTCGGGGTCGCACGCCGCGAAGACGTCGACACCCTGGCCGCCAAGCTGCGCGCCGAAGGCGTCGCGTTCGTGCACGAGCCGCGCGAGCTCAGCGGATTCGGCGGCGGCTACGGCTTTCGCGTCTTCGACGGCGACGGGCGCGTGCTCGAGTTCGCCAGCGGCTACCAGACGCGCGAAGCGCGCAAGATCCGCGAGCGCGAGCCGATCCCCGCGAAGCTCTCGCACATGGTGTTCAACACGCAGGATCTCAACCGGACCGCGCAATGGTACGTCGAGCACCTCGACTTCACCATCTCTGACTCGCTCGTCCGCCCGGACGGACTCGAGATCATGCACTTCCTGCGGTGCAACGCCAACCACCACTCCATCGCCGTCGCGATGGGCCCGCACCACTCGCTGCACCACTTGTCGTTCGAGATGCGGGGCATCGAGGAGTGGATGCGCGGCGCCGGCAAGATCCTGCGCTCGGGCGCCCGCATGATCTGGGGCCCCGGCCGGCACAACGCCGGGGACAACACGTTCGCGTACTTCCTCGACCCGGCCGGCAACACGATCGAGTACACGACCGAGCTCGCCATCGTCGACGACGACAACTGGGTGCCGCACCAGCACGACATCACCCACCTGTCCACACAGGACCAGTGGGGCACCGCGCAGGAGATGAGCGAGCTGGTCGCGCGCGAGTCGTTCAACGACATCGACAAGGGCCTGTTCGTCGCTCCTCCGGTGTGACCGGCCCACCCGCAGGCGCCAGAGAGGGGCCAACACATGACACGCATCCACTTCGCCGCGGACCACGGCGGCCACCGACTCGGGCGCGCACTGGCCAAGCGAGCCGACGCGAGCGGGTTCGACGTCGTCTGGCACGCCGCCGAAGACCCCGACCCCGGCGACGACTACCCGATCTACGCGGTGCGTGTCGGCCAAGCTGTCGTCGCCGACCAGGATGCCGGCGTCGACGCCTTCGGAGTGCTCGTGCTCGACGAGGCGGTGGCCGGCGTCGTCGCCGCGAACAAGGTGAACGGCGCCCGCGCGGCGACCACCACGTCGCCGCGCGCGGCGATGAACGCCCGCGCGGTCGTCGATGCGAACGTGCTCGTCGTCGAGGGAGTCGCCTACGAGGAGTCCGCGTGGCTGAACGTCTACGCCTTCGTCACCGCGGGAATGGAGCAGACGGTCGAGCGGGGACGGCAGATCCTCCAGATCGAGGAGTTCGAGAACGCCGGCACGATAGAGGGCTGGGCGGTGCAACTCGAGCCGGAGCAGATCCTGCTCGGCGGCGATGGCTGGCATCGACCGGGCGCGGTTCTGCGCGATCACCGGTCGTCGTAGCGTGAACGCGACGGGGGAGCATCCTGTCGACACTACGGAAAGGGAGCACCCATGGCATTCGTGTGCAGTGCGACGTGGATCGCCAAGCCCGGCGAGGAGGCGACCGTCCGCACCGCGCTGGAGCATCTGTCGCCGGCGTCGCGGACCGAGCCGGGCAACGTCTACTACCAGGCGTACCAGAGCCCGGACGAGCCGAACGTCTTCCGGATCTTCGAGGTGTACGCCGACGAGGAGGCGTTCACGGCGCACGGCCGCTCCCCGCACTTCGAGCAGTGGGCGCTCGGCACGGCGATCCCCGCCCTAGAGACCCGCCAGCGCGACTTCTACGAGACCCTGGACTTTTGACGTGGCGCGGTACGCGCGCTACCTCGGCCCGAACGGCATCGTCCACACCGCGCGGGTGCAGCACGACCGGCTGCATGACATCCCCGGAGACCCCGAGATCCTTGACCTGCTGAGCCTGCCAGAGGACGCCCGGCGCGACTTGGACGTGCGCGCCGGGCGCATGCAGAAGCTGTCGGTCGAGGACGCCTCGCTTGCCGTCCCCGTGCAGCCGCGAGCGATGCGCGACTTCCTCGTGTTCGAGGCCCACATCGCCGGCATGAAGAAGAGCGAGCCGGGCGACGGCGCCGTTCCGCCGGCGTGGTACGAAGCCCCCGCCTTCCTGTTCATGAACCCGTGGTCGGCTGTGCCCAGCGGCGCGGACATCCCGATGCCGCCGTTCACCCAGAAGCTCGACTTCGAGCTCGAGGTCGCGATGATCGTCAAGCACACGGTGCGCGACGTGGCCGTGGAGGACGCGGCCCAGCACATCGCCGGCTTCTGCATCCTCAACGACTGGAGCGCGCGCGACATCCAGGCCAACGAGATGCGGGTCGGGCTCGGCCCGTCGAAGGGCAAGGACTTCGCGAACACGCTCGGCCCGTGGCTGACCACACCCGACGAGTTGGAGAAGCACCGCGAAGGCGATCGCTTGGCGTTGGAGATGAGCGTGTCCGTCAACGGCGAGGTCGTCGGAACCGACAATCTGCGCAACATGTCGTGGTCGTTCGAGGAGATGCTCGTGCACGCGTCGCGCGACGCGTGGGTCGGAGCCGGCGACGTGCTGGCCACCGGAACCGCCTCGCAGGGGGCGCTGTCGGAACGGTGGGCGCGCACGGGCCAGCTCACGCCGCCGCCGTTGCGGCCCGGGGACGTCGTCACGATGACCGTCGAAGGCCTCGGCACGATCTCGAATCGGGTCGTGGAGTCGGCAAGCCCCGGCCACACGGTGCCCGCCGCACGGCGAACGTACGGCCCCGACCGGCTGTGAGCCGGCCATCGAGGCGCGCTCAGGCCTCGCCTTCTCGCTCTTCGGCGAGGGCCGCGACCAGCCGCTCGCGGAACCACGCATGAATCGGGTCCGCGTCGTGACTGGGGTGCCACCACAGCTGCAGCGCGATCTCGACCGACCCGAAGGGGGCCTCGACGCCGACCGTTCCGGTGAGCGGGCCCAGCCGGTCCGCGAGCGCGCGCGGCACGACAGCGACGAGATCCGTCCCCGCGACCACCGACGGAAGCGGGAGGAACGACGAGGTGGTGACACGCGGCTCGCGACGGTCGATCCCCAGCTCTCTGAGGCGGCGGTCCGCCGGGGTGAAATGCAACCGCCCGAACCGGGCCACCGCCTGCGGCAGCGCCACAAAGTCGTCGAACGAGAGCGTGCCGTCGGCGATCGCCGGGTTGCCGGCGTCCAACAGGCACACGTACTCGTCGGTGAGGAGCGGAAGCCGGGCCCCTTCGATCCCGATGCCGGGCACAGTCACGACGAAGTCGTGGGTCATCAGGTCGCGCTCGCTCTCCATCGGCCGCTCCGGCAGCGGCAGCAGGTCGACCTGGATGCCGGGGGCCTCCGCCAGCACCGATGCCAACGCGGCATGCAGCCGCATGATGCCGTAGTCGGTGAGCATGATCGACAGCGTGCGCAGGGCCGATGCGGGCTCGGGATCCGGCTCGTTCGTGAGCAAGCGCTCGATCAACGGGACAGTCGCCTGCACCTGCGGCAGCAGCACGCGCGCGAACGGCGTCAACTCGTAGTCACGGCCGACGCGCACGAGCAACTCGTCGTTGAACACCGCGCGCAGTCTCGACAACGCTGAGCTCATCGACGACTGGCCCAGCTGAACCCGCTGGCCGGCCCGCGTCACGTTGGCCTCCTCGAGGAGGGCGCGCAATTGGATGAGCAGATTCAGGTCGTAACCGGAGCCAGCCATATCGGCATGCTAGCGAGTGGCGCACTGAGCCGAAACGTGAGCCAATAGCTGGTATGCGCCACGGGCCGTTCACTCCGCGCCCCGGCTCTGTCTAGCGTGAAGGTGGCCGACCGGCGCGCTGCGGCAGGAGGACTGACATGGGACGGCTCGACGGCAAGGTGGCTCTCATCACCGGTATCGGCGGCGGCATGGGCCGCGCTGCGGCGCTGCGGTTCGCCGCGGAGGGAGCCCGAGTCGTCGGCTGCGACCTCTTGCCCGACGGTGCGGCGGAAACCGTGCGGCTCGTGCGCGAGGCCGGTGGACGCGCCGAGCACTTTGCGCCGGTCGAGTTGTCCGACGCCGGCGCTGCAGCCCGCTGGGTGGATGCCGCCGCTGAGGTCCACGGGGGATTCGACATCCTCTACAACAACGCGTCGAGTCCTCGGTTCGGCGCGGTGGACGAGCTCAGCGCCGAGGACTGGGACTTCGTGATCGACAACGAGCTGAACCTCGTCTTTTACACCACCCGGGCGGCGTGGCCGCACTTGAAGCGGCGCGGCGGGGGCGTCGTGCTCAACGTCGGCTCGATCGCCGGCACGCGCGGCGTGGAGTTCATGCCGCAGAACGCGCACGGCGCGGCGAAGGCCGGAGTCATCAACCTCACCCAGCAACTGGCGGTCGAAGGCGGGCCGCACGGCATTCGCGCCGTGTGCGTGAGCCCCGGCTTCACCGTGACCCCCTCGACCGCGTGGTTGGTCGACAGCGGGCCCCAGCCCTTCAAGGACAACATCGCGAGGATCCCGCTCGGGCGAGTGGGGCAGCCGGACGACATCGTGAACGCGGCGTTGTTCCTCGTCTCGGACGAGGCGTCGTGGATCACCGGGGTGAACCTCGTTGTCGATGGCGGAGGCTCGGTGCTCGGGTGACCGCCGAGCCGCAACCCACCCGAGGAGATCGACGGTGACTGTGAACCCACCGGCCTTCGACGGCCATCTGGTACTGCCCGGCGACCCGGAATGGGAGCATGCTCGCGTCGGCCGCGTCTTCAACGGCCGACGCCCCGATCGCCAGCCCGATGCGGTCCTCCTCGCGAACAGCGCCGAGGACGTGCGGCGCGGCGTGCTCTTCGCGAAAGCGAAGGGGTGGACCGTGGCGGTGCGCTCCGGGGGCCACTCGTGGGCGGCGTGGAGTGTGCGCGACGGCGGACTCCTGATCGATCTCGGAGCCCTCGCCGACCTCTCGTTCGACGAGCAGACGCACGTCGTCTCGGCCGGGCCGGCAGCCAAAGGCGGCGACGTGCTCTCGCCCTACCTCGAGGAGCGCGGCCGCTTCTTCAACGGCGGGCACTGCCCGACCGTCGGCATCGGCGGCTTCCTGCTGCAGGGCGGGCAAGGGTGGAATCAGCGCGGCTGGGGCTGGGCCGCAGAGTCGATCGTGGCTGTCGACGTCGTGACCGCCGACGGCGAGCTCGTCCGAGCGGATGCCGCCCACAACAGCGACCTCTACTGGGCCGCGCGCGGGGCGGGGCCGGCATTCCCCGGCATCGTCACCTGCTTCCATCTGCAGACGCGGCCGATGTTCGGCGCTCTCGCCCACACGGTCCACGGCTACGAGCTCGACGAGTTCACCGAGGTCATGACCTGGATGTACCGGACTCACCACCGCATCCCGGACAACGTCGAGATCGTGTGCGTCTCGGCGCCCGCCGACCTGCCGCAGGGCGGACGGCGGCGGCTCTTCCTCGTCACCGCGCTCGCGTTCGGCGACGACGACGTCCACGCTCGCGAGTCGCTCGCCGAGTTCAACACGTGCCCCGCGATCGGCCGCGCCGTGTTCGTGAAGGATGCCGCGCCGACGACTCTCGCGCAGCAGCGGGAGGATCAGGTGCGCAGCAACCCCGAGCATTGGCAATACATCTGCGACAACGCCTGGATCGAGGGTGACGACACCGCCGAGGGCGTCGCCGCGGTGGTCCGCGGCATCCGTCCCCTGTTCACGACCAATCCCACCGAGCGGGGCTTCGCGATCTGGATGAGCAACGCCCCTCGACGGGAGCTGCCCGACATGGCGTTCTCGCTGCACACCGACGCCTACGTCGCCGCCTACACGGTGTACGAGGATCCCGCCGACTACCGACGCAATCGCGACTGGGTGGCCGAGGTGTTCGCGCATGCCCAGCCGGTCACGGCCGGCCAGTACCTCGGCGACTCGGACTTCACCAGCAGGCAGCTGCGGTTCATGGCTGCGCAGAACTGGACGAGACTGCGTTCGATCATCGACGCCCGCGACCCCGAGGGCCGATTCCACCGCTACCTGGCCGCCGACCCGGCCACGCTCAATGTCAACCACTGGGAGCTGGAGTCGCGAACGCGCTGACCCGCGACCCCCGGCCTTCGACCGGCATATCGCCGACGACAATGCAAGGCATCGGACCAGCGACGTTCCGCGATAGCGCAGTTACTGGTGAGATGATGTCCGCTGGCACTGCGGCCAGCACCGAGAAGAGGCGAAGACGCCGCCGTCGCGACGTTGCCTCCCGACGCAGCAGGAGTGTCCCGTGAAGACAATCAGCAGAATTGGCATCGTGGCGATAGCCGCAACGATCGCCCTGACCCTCGGCGCGTGTTCCAACGGCGACACCGAGGACCCCGACGCCAGCCAGACCGCGGAGCTCAGCTCCGAGCGGCAAGCGGCGCTTGACGCTGCGTACGCGGGCGTGGGCGGCGACCTGTCCACGCTTGCGTCTGTGGAGGTCAGCAAGGACGAGTCGTTCTACGTCATCTCCTGTGGCGAGCAGGTGCCCAGTTGCCACCTGCCCGCGGCAGCGATGGTCGAGGCTGCCGAGACCGCGGGCTGGACCGCCGCGATCGCTGACGGCAATCTCAATGCGGGCGGCACCGGCTTCGGCGAGGCAATCAACCAGGCCGTCGCGGCCGGGGCCTCGGTGATCGTTCCGATCGGGTTCCCGTGCGTGGCGGCGCAGACCGCGTTCGCGGCGGCCGCCGACGCCGGGGTCGTCATCGTCGGCGGCGGCGGCGTGGACAACTGCGACCCGCCCGAGTGGGACTCGATTCGCTACTGGATGGAAGGCTTCGACGACGAGAAGGGGATCTGGGAACAGCAGGCGAAGCTGCAGGCCGACTACGCGTACGGCAAGATCGGCGACGACCTCAAGGCGGTCGTGCTCAACGCGACAGGCGGACCGTGGGGCCAGTACCTCGTCGACGGGTTCAGTGCCGAGCTCGAGGCGCTCGGCTTGGATCCGGACGAGGCGGTGGTGGAGACCATCGACGTCAGCGACCAGGAGAACGGCGACGGGTCTTACATTCAGAAGGTGCAGACCGCGCTGCTGAACCACCCCGAGGCCAACGCCCTCATCGTGCCGGTGGACGGCTGGCTCACCAACGGGCTGTCGCAAGCCATCGTGTCGTCCGACCTCGACGAGCAGTACCTGGTCATCGGCCGCAGCGGCGACGAGGCGGCGCTGGAGTTGATCCGCGCTGGCGACTCCGGTCTGGACGCGACGGTCGGCTACGCGTCCGAGTGGGGCGCCTGGGGCTCGATCGACACCGCGATCCGGGTGCGCGCCGGCGAGGACCCCGCCTACATCGGCGAGTCGATCCAGCTGATCGACGCCGACAACAACCTGCCCGACTCCGGCGACTACACCGGGGCGGTCGACTTCCGGGCGGCCTTCACCGCCGCTTGGGGAGTGAACTGACCTCACGCTGACGGGCGGGCTTCGGACTTCTCGTCCGGAGCCCGCCCGTCGGCGTGCCCGGCCGCAGCCCGTGCTGATGCCAGGCATCACCGCCCACGGGTTCCGGCGAGAGCCATCGCCGTGATTGCATCGAACCGTCCCACCCGTCGGGCCGCTTCGACGAAGGAGCCACCGTGACCAACGCGCAGACCACGCCAGAGCTGGCCCTGCATCTGCGCGGCGTGGACAAGCACTTCGGCGGCACCCGGGCGCTGCGCAAGGCGTCGCTGGCGGTGCGCGCGGGCACAGTGCACGCGTTGCTGGGCGGCAACGGCTCGGGCAAGAGCACGGCGATCAAGATCCTCGCCGGCGTGTACCCGGCTGACGGCGGAGAGGTCGACGTCTTCGGCGAGCACCACAGCCTGAGCGACTGGAGCGCGCACGCCGCGCAGGCCGCAGGGCTGCGGTTCGTGCACCAAGACCTGGGGCTGTTCGAGGAGCTGTCGATTGCCGAGAATTTCGCGCTCGACACCGGCTACCCGCTGTCGGCGACCGGGAGCATCCAATGGCGCCGGTTGCGCACCGACGTGGCCGAGGTGCTTGCCGAGTACGACCTCGACATCGACCCACGCCGGCCCGTGACCGACTTGCGTCCGTCCGATCGGACGCTGCTGGCCATCGCCCGCGCTCTGAGCATGAGCGACCGCAGCACTGGCGAGGGCTCGGCCGATCAGCCGCGGCGCATCCTCGTGCTCGACGAGCCCACCGCCTCGCTGGCCGCTGTCGAGTCAGCGCTCCTGCTGGAGAAGGTGCGTCGACTCGCCGACCGTGGCCAGACCGTCGTGATCGTCAGCCACCGACTGCAGGAAGTGCTCGACGTCGCGCACGACTTCACCGTGTTCCGCGACGGCGCCGTCGTCGACACCCTCGTCGACGCCTCGCCCACTGAAGACGAGCTGATCTCGCTGATGGCGGGCGGGCTGCAGGTCGTGCTGCGGCCCACCGGCGAGCGCTCACACTCCAGCGGCATCCCCACCCTGGAGGTTCGCGGACTGCGAGGCGGCCCGTTGCGCGACGTGAGCCTGACGGCCCACGGGGGAGAAATCGTCGGGATTGCCGGGCTGCAAGGCTCGGGCCGCAGCTCGCTTCTGCAGACTCTGTTCGGAGTGCACGCGCCCGCGGCGGGGCAGATCGTGCTCGACGGGCAACCATATCGGCCCGCCGGAGTGCCTGAGGCGATGGCGGCGGGGGTCGGGATGGTGCCCGAGAACCGGGTGCGCGAAGCCGCCTTCATGGACCTGCCGGTGCGCGACAACCTCGCTCTCGCGATGCTCGACTCGTACGGCACGCGCGGATGGATGCCACGGGAGCGAGAGCGCAGCGCAGCGGCAACGTTGATCTCCCGGTTCAGCGTCAAGGTGTCGGGCCCCGACGCTCTGTTCAGCTCGATGTCCGGCGGCAATCAGCAGAAGGTGGTGATCGCGCGGTGGCTGCAGCGCGATCCGCGGTTGCTGCTGCTCGACGAGCCGACCCAGGGAGTGGACGTCATGAGCCGCGCCGACATCTACGAGACGATCCGCGCCGCCGCCCGCGCGGGGTGCACTGTGCTGGTCGCCTCGAGCGACATGAGCGAGCTGCACGCGCTGTGCGACCGGGTGCTGGTCTTGGCCCGCGGACGAATCGTCGGCGAAGTGCTCGCGGGTGAGACAGACATCGACGGCCTCACCTCCCTGGTGCTTCGCGAGCCGGCCACCCGGCGCGCGATCTACGAGCCCGCACCCGAAAGGACGAAGACGTCATGAGCTCCACCGCCCCGCCGCCGGTCACCGAGACCGTCGTGGTCGTGACGAAGACGCCGCTGGCCACACGCATCCTCGAGAACTACGCGCTGCTGCTGATCGCCGTCGCCGTCGCGGTGTTCTTCGCCCTGTACCCGGGGACCAGCGAGCAGTTCCTGACCGTGCGCAGCCTCAACACCATTCTCACGAACATGCTCAGCGCGCTGATGATCGCGCTGGCCGCGCTGTTCCCCTTCATCGCCGGCTACATGGACTTCTCGGTGGGGGCGACGGCGGCGCTCACGTGCGTGTTCGCGGCACGCCTGATGGACACGACGGAGAAGGGCTTCGGGTGGCCGGTGTGGGCGGCGGTGCTCGTGCCTGTGCTCCTGGCGCCCCTCGTCGGGCTGGCGAACGGCTTCTTCGTGACGCGACTGCAGATGAATCCATTCGTCACCACCCTCGGCATGTCGCTGCTGCTGGCCGGCGTCGCCATCTTCTGGAGCGGCGGCCTGACCTTCTCGGGCGGTCTGATCAGCTCGTTCGCGACGACCAAGCTCGTCGGCCTCCCCGTGCCGGTCTTCGCCGTGCTGGGCGTGGCGTTGCTGGTCTGGTACGTGCTGACGCACACTCCGTTCGGCCGCTCGCTCTACGGCATGGGATCGAGCACCGCCTCAGCGCGCCTGGTCGGCATCCGCGTCGACCGCAACCTCTGGTGGGCGTTCGTGGTGGCGTCTCTGCTCGCCGCGCTGGGCGGCGTGCTGCAACTCGCTCAGGTCGGCAGCGCGACCGCCAGCGACGGCGGCGCCCTGTTGTTCAAGGCGATCACATTCGTCTTCCTGGGGGCGACGGCGATCACACCCGGGTTCTTCAACGTTTTCGGCACGATCATCGCGGCGATCCTGCTGTCGATCTCGGTGACCGGGCTGACCTTCGCCGGCTTCAGCGGCTGGACCACCAATGTCTTCAACGGCATCGCGCTGCTGACGGCGGTCGCGCTGTCCACGTATCTCGGACGGCGGCGGAAACGAGGTTAGCGGGCTGTAGACTGGGCGTCGCCCTTCTGGACGCCGATCGGATCCAACGCTGTGACCGATGCCCGCAAGCTCGACCTCAATCTCGTCGTCGTGCTCGAGGCGCTGTTGATCGAGCGGAATCTCACTCGTGCCGGCGAGCGCATCAACATGACGCAACCGGCGGTCAGTGGCGTGCTCGCGAGGCTGCGTGAATTGTTCGACGACCCGCTCCTGGTGCGCGAGGGGCGAGGGTTCGTCTTGACACCTCGGGCGCACGCCCTCGTGCCCGTCGTTGCCAAGTGCATGGCCGAGGTGCAGCGCACCTTCGATGTCGTGCCCGGCTTCGACCCCGCGACCAGCTCGCGGACGTTCCTGGTGGCGGCCAGCGACTACGCGCTGTCCGAGATCACCAGCCCCCTGCTGAACATTCTCGAGCGGGAAGCGCCGAACACCCGCGTCGAGTTCACGGGACTCGCGGTCGGCGCGACGGTCTCAGCCGTCGACCTGCTGCGCAGCGATGTCACGATCGCCGGGGCGGGGCGCGGCGTTCCGGGAAAGCGCGCCTCCCTGTTCAGCGACAGGTTCGTGTGCATCGCGGATGCCGCCAACCCGGCGCTGCAGGATGGCGAACTCGCCCTGGACGCGCTGCGGAGCCTCCGCCACGTGCGCTCGGTGTTCGGCCAGCAGACCTCGACGCACATCGACGACATGCTCGCCTCGGCCGACCTGCTCCCGCCGGTCGTGGCGACCGTCCAAGGCTTCCTTCCTGTCCCGTTCGCGATCGCCGGGACTCCGTGGGTGGGCTGGGTGCCGGAGCGCACCGCGGAACGCTACGCCGCCGCGCTCGGACTGATCATCGCGAAGACCCCTCTCGCGCCCAGCGTGCTCGTGGAAGCGGCGCACTGGCATCCGTCGAAAACCGACGACACCGCGCTCCAGTGGCTGCTGCAGAAGCTGCGGTCCGCCGCCGAGTACGTCGAGTTCGGCGACGACTCGGACATCGAGCGCGTCTGACGTCAGCTCGCGCTGTCGTTGCCGCCCTCGGCCAGCACGCCGGCGGCGATGCGGAAAGCCGTGTTCGCCGCCGGCACGCCGGCGTAGACCGCCGACTGCAGAATGACCTCTTCGAGCTCGCCGACTGTCAGGCCGTTGCGGAGGGCGGCGCGACAGTGCATCGCGAACTCCTCGTGATGGCCGAGCGCGATGAGCGAGGACAGCACGGCCACGGATCGGGAACGAGCATCCAGGCCTGGGCGCGACCACACGTCGCCCCATGCCACCCTGGTGATGAAGTCCTGGAACCCCGCTGTGAACTCGGTGGCGGTGGCGTTCGCGCGTTCGACATGGGCATCGCCGAGCACTCGGCGGCGCACCCGCATGCCCTGTGCGTAACGTTCCTGGTCGGTGAGGCCCTCTGCTGCAGAGCTGCTCATCCCGCCTCCTTCGTTGTTGGTGTGGGGCCGTCGGCGGCGGCGAAGAAGTCGAGGAGCACGGCGGCCACGGCATCCGGCTGCTCCGCGGGCGGGAGGTGGGCCGCGCCCGAAACCCGCACTGCGCGGCCGCGACGCACGCCGTCGGCGATCTCCCGCGCATTCTGCTCCGGGGCGACCGCATCGTGCTCGCCCCACACCGCTGCGACCGGGGCCTGGATGTCGCGCAGCCTGCCGCGCACGTCGTAGTCGGCGAGCGCCTCGCAGCAGCGGGCGTACGACGAATCGTCGGCGTCTCGCAAGATGTGCAGCAGCCGGCTGGACAACTCGGGCTCCCGCGCGACCCAGCCGGGGGCGAACCACCGCTGGGCAGAGGGGATGACGAGGCTCGGCGTGCCCTGGGCCCGGACCTTCGCGGCTCGTTCGTGCCACGCGTGCGGGTCGCCGAGCCGCGCGCCAGAGGCGACGATCGCGGCGGCGCGCACGAGATCGGAGTGGCGCAGCATCAACTCCAGACCGGTCGCGCCCCCGAGCGAGACGCCCGCGTAGAAGAGCGGGCCAACACCGAGGCCGCTGACGGCGTCCGCCACGGCATCCGCGAGCTCGGCGACGGTGAACCCGTCCGCGGCAGCGGGCGACTCCCCGTGGCCGGGAAGGTCCCAGGCCACCACGCGGTAGTGCCTCGCGAGAGCGGGGACGACCCGCTCCCACACAACGGTGGAGGTGCCCAGCGACGGACCGAGCAGCAGGATCGGGGCGTCGACGGGCCCCACCGGAGACGTGGCGGCCACCGCCGGAACGGTCACGAGAGGTTCTCTCCGGCGGCGGGCCCACCGAGCGACGCGGTCACGGCCTCATCGACGAGCTGACCGGCCAGGCCCGTGTACCCGGCGGGATCCAACAGCGCGTCCACGTCGACCGCCTCCGGCAGCGCGCGCAGCAGCGCGGCAAGCTCGGCTCTGCCCGACGCCGAGGCGATCAGTTCGCGCGCGCGCTCGCCGCCGATCAGTGGCGCGAGAGCTATCGACAGCCGCTCGGACACGATGCGTGCGTCGGTGAGCCCGAGGTTGCGGCTCACCGCGGCCTTCTGCACGCGCAGCCCCTCGGCCATGAGCGTCGTGGATCTGGTCGCTCCCAGCGCAAGGCGCAGCAGCGCGCGAAGCGCCGGCCATTCCGCGTGCCACGCGCCATCCGGCCGTTCGTCCCCGGCGAGCGCTGCGGCCGTGTGCAGGGTCGCGCCGAGGTGCGGCGCGCGCAACGCGGCGGAGCGGATCAGCACCGACGCCGCGGGGTTCTGCTTCTGCGGCATTGCCGACGAGCCGCCTCCTGCGGCCTCGAGCAGCTCGGCGATCTCGGTGCGGCCCAGCGTGGCGGTGTCGGTCGCCATCACGCCCACGGCGTCGACCGTCTGCACGAGCGCGTCCGCCAGCTCGGTGACCGGCCACCTCGTGGTGTGCCACGGCGCGTCCGGAACCGCGAGCCCCAGTTCGACGGCGAACGCAGCGGGGACCTGAGCGGCGATCTCCGAGCCGGCGATCTCGACGAACGCGGCGAGGGTGCCTCCGGCCCCGCCCAGCTGGGCGGGCAGAGTGAGCCGCGCGAGCCTCTCGTCTGCGCGCGCCACGCCTCTCAGCCACGCGGCCACCCGCAGCCCGACCGTCGTGGGCACGGCGTGCTGCGTCAGCGTGCGAGCAGCCGCCACGGTGTCGCGGTGCGCGCCGGCCAGGGCGCGCAAGGCGGCTGACAGTGTGCCGAGGTGCTCGCGAATCTCCGCCACCGCACGCGCCGCCGTGAGCATCAACGCGGTGTCGAGAATGTCCTGGCTGGTGGCCCCGCGATGGATCCACGCTTTCGCCGGGTCTTCGAATCGGGCTCTGAGCGCGTCGACCAGGGGGATCACCGGGTTTCCGCCGGCGACGGCATCCGCCGCCAGCCGGCCGATGTCCACACCGTGGCCGCGGGCCGGAGCGCCCGGGCCCGCCCACCCGAGCACGTCGGCGATCTCGTCGACGGCGCGCGCCGGCGCGACGCCCAGGCGGCCCCAGGCACGCGCGAGGGCGACCTCGGCGGCGACCAGGGCGTCGACCACGGCGGCGTCGGAGACGATCGCGTCCGATCCGACGGCCACCGGCTCGAGCAAGCCTTCGTCGATGATGCCGGTCTCTGGCACGGGAGTCTCCTAGAAGCTGATGAACACCGTCTGGTTCTCGCCCTGCAGCCGGATGTCGTGGCGCAGGCCTCCGTCCGGCAGCCGCTTCGCGATGAGCGTAGCGCGCTCGTCGGGAGACAGCGACGAAAGGAACGGGTCGGCATCGAGCCTGGATTGGTCCTCGGGCAGGTAGATGCGCGTGTGCAGCTTGTTCGGCAGCCCGCGTGCGTACACGATCGCCGCGAAGAACGGGGGCTTGCCTGGCGCGTCGGAGCCGGGGTTCCTGGTCCAGAAGTGCCACCGCCCCTCGTCGGTCGTGAAGGCTCGACCGAACCCCGTGAACGTGTGGTCGTCGCGGTGCAGCGTGCCGCGGGATCGCGGCACGGCGCCGTCGGAGTCAAGCTGCCAGATCTCGATCATCGAGTCCGGAATCGGTGCGCCGTCGCCCTGGAGCACGCGGCCCGCGAGCACGATCGCCTGCGGGCTGTGCGGGAAGACGATCTGGTTCATCTTATCGAACCGGGTGCCGAAGGAGAAGAACGGGCCCACGGTCTGGCCGGCGGTCGGCTCGTGGGTTCGGGCGCCCCACGACTCGGGCGGCTGCGCAGCCACGTCAGTGCTCTTCCTCTTCGAACCACGTCGCGTCGGGGCCATCCACGACGATGTCCCAGCGGTACCCCATCGAGAACTCGGGCACCGTCGCGTCGTGGTCGTAGCGCGCGATCAAGGCGTCGCGGTCCCGCTGCCGCCGGATGGTGTTGTAGATGGGGTCGAGCGGGAACAGCGGGTCGCCCGGAAAGTACATCTGCGTCACGATGCGCTGGGTGAACCCCGTGCCGAACACCGAGAAGTGGATGTGCGCGGGGCGCCACGCGTTGGCGTGGTTCTTCCACGGGTACGGGCCTGGCTTGATCGTGGTGAACCTGTACTCTCCGGCATCGTTCGTGACGGTGCGGCCGGCCCCCGTGAAGTTGGGGTCGAGCGGGGCGGGATGCTGGTCGCGCTGGTGAATGTAGCGCCCGCCGGCGTTGGCCTGCCAGATCTCCACAAGCTGGTTGCGCAGCGGACGGCCCCACGAGTCGAGCACACGGCCTTCCACGGTGATGCGCTCGCCCTGAGGCTCGCCCCTGTGCTGCAGCGTGAGGTCTGACTCGATGAGCGCGACATCGCGCTGACCGTATGCGGGAGACCACAGCTCGATCGTCTCGGGGTCGACCAGGCGGGGATTCTTCGTGGGGTGGCGGAGGATGCTGGAGCGGTACGGCGGGAAGTCGTACAACGTCGACGGGACACTCTCGCCGGCGGCCTCTCGCTCGGCCGCCGCAACGTGCAGCTGGACGATCTCGTCTGTGATCTGGCTCTGCGGGGGCATGTCGGCGGAGGCGAGCAGCGTCTCGGGCGCTGCCGCGGCCGCCTCGATCACTACCGACGACGAGAAGACCTCGTCGTCCAGCTGTCGTGCGCTCATGGGTCTCCTTCGACGCCCGGGGCTTGCTGGTATCGTGCCTCGGCGGCCGCTGCTTCGGGTGAAAACTCCCGAACAATGGGAATGAATGTCAAAAGGCTGGGATGATGGGCCGGTGGCAAACTCCCCCTCTGGCGACTCGATGACCGAACGCCTCGTCCGGGTGCTGGAGACGTTCACCCCCGCGCGCACCGCGCAGACCGCCGCGGAGATCGGCCGACGATCCGGCATCCCGAGCTCGACCGCGCATCGGATCGTCGGCGAGCTGGTCGATGCCGGACTGCTCGAGCGCGACGCGCAGCACCGGGTTCGCGTGGGGATGCGACTGTGGGAGCTTGCCACGCGCTCATCACGTGCGTTGCGCTTGCGGCAGGCAGCGCTGCCGTTCATGGAGCGTGTGCAGTCGCGTGTGCGCGAGCACACCCAGCTGGCGATCCTCGAACAAGACGAAGCGCTGTTCATCGAGCAGCTCAGCGGCTCAGCGGCCGGCTCGAACGCCACGCGGGTCGCCGGGCGCCTGCCGCTTCACGCCTCCAGCTCCGGTCTCGTCCTGCTCGCCTTCGGCGGACCAGACCTGCAGCAGCGCGTCCTGGGCGGTCCGCTCGCGCGTCGCACGGCCGCGACGATCGTCGACCCGGACGCATTGCGCCGCAAGCTTGCCGAGATTCGCACCCTGGGACATGCCATCGCGCCGGGCTACATCGCCGATGTCTCGACGGGAGTGGCTGTGCCGGTCCACGACGAGACCGGAGCCGTGATCGCGGCGCTGTCTGTCGTGCTTCCGCACGGCGCCCAGACCGAGCCCGCCCTCGTCGAGCTCCTGCGGGCGGCCCGCGACATCGAACGGGAGCGCGGCCTGTGACACGCGCCATCCGCACCCGCGTCGCGATCGTCGGCGGCGGCCCCGCGGGGCTGCTGCTGTCGCATCTGCTCGGCGAGGCGGGCATCGAGTCGGTCGTGATCGACCGGCGCTCGCGCGAGCACATCGAGACGACGGTGCGCGCGGGGATCCTCGAGCAGGGCACCGTCGAGGTGCTCGACCGGCTCGGCGAGCACAGCAGGGCACGCACGACGGGGCTTCGTCACGACGGCATCGAGGTGCACTTCGCCGAAGAAGCGCACCGCATCCCCTTCCAGGATCTCGTCGGGCGGTCGGTGTGGCTCTACCCGCAGCATGAGGCGCTCAAGGACCTCATCGCAGCGCGGCTCGCCGCCGGCCAGGACATTCGATTCGGGATGACGGCGGAGCACGTGGCGGACGCGACGTCGGACCGCCCCCGCGTGGTCGCCACCGACGCCCGCGGAGCGACGTTCGAGATCGACGCGGAGTTCGTCGTGGGCGCCGACGGCTCGCGATCGGTCACGCGCGGCGCGGTGGCCGGCTCGCGCTCCGGGCCGCACGCCGACGGTTGCTTCCACGAGTACCCGTTCGCGTGGTTCGGCATCCTGTGCGAAGCGCCGCCCAGCGCCGACGAGCTCGTCTACAGCAGCTCGCCCGGCGGGTTCGCGCTCATCAGCCAGCGCAGCGCCACGGTGCAGCGGATGTATTTCCAGTGCGCGCCGGATGACGACGCCAGCGCCTACAGCGAAGCACAGCTGTGGGACATCCTCCAGCAACGGGTGCCGGGCGTCGCGCTCAAAGAGGGTCCGATCTTCCAGCGCGACATCCTGCGATTCCGCAGCTTCGTCGCCCGGGACCTGCTTCGCGGCCGCGTCGCGCTGATCGGCGATGCGGCTCACACTGTTCCGCCCACGGGCGCCAAGGGCATGAATCTCGCCGTGGCGGACGCGCTGGTGCTGGCGGACGCGCTGGGGGCGCTCCTGCTCGAGCGCGACGCGCGCCCGCTCGCAGCCTTCCCCGAGACGGCGTTGCGGCGCATTTGGCGTGCCCAGCACTTCTCGTGGTGGATGACCAACATGCTGCACACCGCCGCTGACGCGTCGGAGTTCGATCGACACCGCCAAGTGGGCGAGCTGCGTGGCGTCGTCGGCTCCCGTGCCGGCAGCGCCTACCTCGCCGAGGCGTACACGGGGTGGCCCTTGCCCTGAGCGCGCCACGTTTCGCCTCCGAGCCCCACCCCTGCGTCCGCTCACGATATATCGTGTTATTCTCATAAACGCGATATATCTTGATATCGGACGCAACCAGAGGAGCAACAACCCATGACTCTCGAGAAGTGGCTCATCCACCCGGGCGAAACCCGCGTGATCGACATCGAGCGCGTGCGCAAGCTCAAAATCGGGCTCGTCGGCGGCCAGGTCGACGTCGTCGCCCACGACGAGCCCGGCGCTCGCATCGAGGTGCACGGCGTCACTGTCAAAGACCTCCGCATCGAGGTGACCGGCGACCTCGTCGAGATCGACCACCCCCAGCTGCGCTGGGACAACTTCCTCGAGGTCTTCCGCAACTTCGGCGCGGGCGGCCCCAAGGCCGAGATCAGCGTTGCCGTCCCCCGCGACGCCGCGCTCACCCTCGGCGTCGTGAGCGCGAGCGCCCTTGTCTCGGGCCTGCGCACCGACGCGAAGCTCAATACGGTGTCGGGCGACATCATCGTCGACGGCCTCACCGGCGACCTGTCGGTCAACGCGGTGTCGGGCGACGTGCAGATCCGCGAGCTCGTCGGCACGCTCAACGCCAACAGCGTCTCGGGCGACGTCGCCGCGACCGGGAGGCTGCAGAAGGCGACGATCGACACGGTGTCGGGAGGGATGCTGGTGGACTCCAGCGGCGACACGCACCAGGTCAACCTCAACACCGTCGGCGGCAACTCCACGATCCGCCTCGACGAGGGCCTGCCGGCCAACTACGTGGTGCGCAGCGTGAGCGGCCGCGTGCAGGTCGACGGCGTGGTGCGGTCGGGCCAGAATGGGCCCACGACGAGCTACAGCGGATCGACCGGCGAGCTCAGCGGCTCGTTCGCCGACGTGCGCGCCAACTCCGTCTCCGGCGACATCACCGTGCTGCGGCGGGCCGCGGCATCCACTCCCGTCGACGAGGAGGCGCAGTGATGGCTCCCGTCTTCTCGCACGGCGACCTGCGCCTATACCTGCTGAGCCTGCTCGACGAGGGGCCGCGGCACGGGTACGACATCATGCAGGCGCTCTCCGACCGCACCGGCGGCACGTACACGCCGAGCGCCGGCACGATCTACCCGCGGCTCGCGAAGCTCGAGGACGAGGGCCTGGTCACCAAGTCGGTCGACGGCCGCAAGACCGTCTACGAGATCACCGACGCCGGCCGCGCCGAAGTGCGCGCGCGGGCGGGCGACCTCGAGGGAATCGAGGCCGACCTCGCCGACAGCGTGCGGCTCATCGCCGACGAGGTGCGCGGCAGCGTGCGCGCGGCGATGCGGAGCCTGCGCGCCGACCTGGCCGCGGCAGCGCGCGAGGAGCGGGATGCCGGCGCGTCGGCGCGACCGTCGGGCCCGGCAGGCG
>NZ_JASGEC010000005.1:0-33403 GCF_047606685.1 Microbacterium sp. | reverse complement strand
GCGGCAGCGCGCGAGGAGCGGGATGCCGGCGCGTCGGCGCGACCGTCGGGCCCGGCAGGCGACGACCCGCGCGCGCTGAGCCGCGAGCGGCTGCACACCGCGGACGCCGCGATCAACGAGTTCCGGGCCCGGGTGCGCAGCGATCTGCGCTCGCACGTCGCGCGCGGCGGGCTGCTGGCGGCATCCGTCGTCGACGACCTCTCGCGCGCGCTGGACGAAGCCGCGCGCAACGTCACCCGCGCGCTGCGCGACTGAGCAGGGGTGCGGGTCAATCCTCGAGGCCGTCTTCGTCGGGGTCCGAACACTCCTTGTTGGCGACGATCACATTGAGCGTGCCCTTCGCGATGTACTCGACGCCATCCACCGTGTACTCGAGCACGAACCGGTCGACGGTCCCATCCGCTTCGCCTGTTCGCGAGAGCACCAGGCCGACACTGATGATGTCGTCGGAGGAAGAGGAGGACACCGGGCCCGAGTCCTCGATCCTGACCTTCTCCCGCCACCACCGCTCCTCGCTCGGGACCGTGTCCGTTCCCACCGGCTCAGTGAGCAGATACGCGGCCGAGACCAGCACCCCCTTCGGGTTCTCGGCCGTGAGGCGGGTCATCTGGATCTCCACCCCCTCGGTGACGAACTGCTCTCCGACGATGACCTTGTCATCGCCCTCCGTCGGAACGCAGTACGTCGCCTCGGCACTCGTTGGCAACGACACCGGGCCGTCCTCCCGCGGACCGGCCGGCGCGCATCCCGTCACCCCCAGCGTGGTCGCAAGCGCGATCATGGCCGCCAGAGCCGCTGTCGCGTTCCGCGTCAAGATCGCGCCCACACCGAGCGGAAACCCATGGCGTGCCTTTCAATTTCGTCGTTGGAGTTGGGGCACCCCGTTCGGGTCCGGGTGTCCGCCCGACGCTACCGGGGCTCACAGGGCGTGTCAACGACGCGCGTTGATGGCCCCGGTGTGCGCGAAATCTCCTGATCTCGCGCAGTCAGGCCAATCCGGCGCAAATCGTCCTGAGCAGGCGAAATAGCCTGATCTGGCGAAACGCGGCGCGGGCGGAGTCGGGCGGAGAAGCCCGGCTTCCCGCCCGGGGGCCGGCTACTCGGGCCAGATCGACTCGTCGTCGGGCACGAGGTCGCCCAGCGGCACAACCAGAATCGGCCGGCGCTGGCGATGGGCGAGCCGGGCGGCCACCGACCCGGTGAAGAACTCGCGGATCGACTCGCCGAGCCCGCGCTTGCGCGTGCCGACGACGATCAGCTTGGCGTCGATGCGGTCGGCCAACCGCTTGATCGCCAGCGCGGGGTCGCCGACGAGCTGGTGCACGCCCCACACCAGGTCTCTGCCGTCGAGCACCGCCTCCGCAGCCTTCTGCACGGCCTGCAGGTCGTCGACCCCCGAGTCCACGTGCAGGTCGATCGGCGCGGAGTGCACATAGCCGTCGGGGTCTTCGTAGGTCACGAACCGGGTGACATCCACGTTCACGACCAGCAGCGGCGCTCCCATGAGCGTCGCGTACCGGGCGGCCTCCGTCAGCACGCGGGGCGACTGGCCGGGGATCACGGCGGCCACGACCGCCCCGCGCAGGCGGGGGTCGTCCGGCGGCGGCACGGCTGCGTCGGGCACGTCGGCGTGCCCTGTCGAGTCCTCGCGCGATGTGTCGTCCGACATCCGTCCGTCCCTTTCCGCAAGGGGCTTCGAGGGCGGTCGGCAAAGTGCCCCGTGCTATCCTGATGGTACTCTTGCCGGCCCACGAGCCGGATTCGTGAACGCGCGGGCGCTCAGACGCCCGCAGCGCAATTTATGAGGGGGTTACGCATGGGGCGTGGCCGTCAGAAGGCGAAGCACACCAAGATCGCCCGCGAGCTCAAGTACGACGTGCACGGCGTGAACTACGCCGCGCTGGAGCGCGAACTCGGGCACGCGAGCGACGAGGACGACACCTACGTCGACAAGTGGAGCGACGAGTACGAGGGCGAGAAGGCCTGACCTATTGCGGCATCCCGCATCACGCTGACAGGGTGAGAGCGAGAGGATGCCGCAATGGAGCGACCCGAGTTCACCATCGGTATCGAGGAGGAGTACCTCCTCGTCGACCGCGACTCCCGCGCACTCGCGGGCGCGCCGCAGGGGTTCATCGAGGACTGCGCCGCGATCCTGCACGAGCAGGTGAGCCCCGAGTTCAAACAGTGCCAGGTCGAGATCGGCACGCGCGTGTGCCAGACGGTGGGCGCGGCCCGCGACGACCTGCGGCGGCTGCGGTCCACGATCTCGGAGCAGGCCGCGCGGCACGGGCTCGCCCCCATCGCCGCGTCGTGCCATCCCTTCGCGGACTGGAAAGAGCAGGACCACACGCCGAAAGAGCGGTACGAGGGCCTGGAGCGCGCGCTGGCGGGCGTCGCGCGGCGACTGCTGATCTGTGGATGCCACGTGCACGTGGGCATCGGGGACGACGCGCTGCGCGCCGACTTCCTGCGGCAGATGCCGTACTTCCTGCCACACCTGCTGGCGCTGTCGACGTCGTCACCGTTCTGGCAGGGAGAAGACACCGGGCTCGCCTCGTACCGCATCTCGGTGTTCGACAATCTGCCGCGCACTGGCCTGCCGCCGGAGTACGAGAGCTGGGCCGACTACCAGCGCTCGGTGGGCGTGCTCGTCGACCTCGGCATCATCGAGGACTCGTCCAAGATCTGGTGGGACCTGCGCCCGTCGCACTCGTACCCGACCCTCGAGACGCGCATCATGGATGTCTCGCCACGCCTGGAGGACACGCTCACCCTGGCCGCGCTCACGCAGTCGATCATGCGGATGCTGTGGCGGCTGCGCGTGCGCAACCAGCGCTGGCGCACGTACGGCCGCTTCCTCGTGGACGAGAACCGGTGGCGCGCGCAGCGCTACGGCACGACAGAAGGACTCATCGACTTCGGCCGCGGCACGATCGTGCCCTTCGCCGAGCTGATGGCCGAGCTCATCCAGCTGGTTGAGGAGGATGCCGACGCCCTCGCGTGCCGCGCCGAAGTCGAGCGGGTGCAGAGCATCGTCGCGGGCGGCACCTCCGCCGAGCGGCAGCGCGCCGCCGCGGCGCGGGCGGTGGCCGCCGGAGCCGACGTCGACGGCGCGATGGCCGCGGTCGTCGACCACCTCATCGAGGAGTTCCACCAGGACCTGTGAGCGGCCGGGCTCCGCTGCGCGCCGGGGCCGGCGCTGGCGACGAGGCCCACGCCTGCGCCCGAAACCCACCCCTGGCACCACCCACCCCGCGCACCGAGACCCGCGTCTGCGCCCGAGACCCACCCCCGGCATCGAAACCCACGCCTGCGCTGCGGGTCTCGGCGGCCCGGGCGGGTGTCAGCACGCGGGCGGGTCTCAGCGGCCCGGGCGGGTCTCAGCGTGATCGCGGGGCCCCGACATCCTTCGCCCTCGACATCCTCGACCTCACTCGGACATGACGACTCGCGGTCTCTCAAGCGTCGTTGAGTTGCCGCATTCCGCAGCCCGAAGCCACGATTCGTGACAACTCGACCGGCAACCGCACCGGCGAACGCCGCGGCAACACCCGCGCGTCAGGACGTGAGCGTGCTCTCGACCCAGTCGAGGTACTCGTCCGACACCGTGCCGGTGACGTACCGGCCGTCGAAGCAGCTCATGTCGAGGTCCTCGACATCCGGCGACCCGTCCAGGATCGCCGCCTTGAGGTCGTCGACCTCCTGGTACACGAGGTAGTCGGCGCCGAGCTCCGCGGCGATCTCGGGAATCGTGCGGCCGTGCGCGACGAGCTCGTGCCGCGACGGCATGTTGATGCCGTACACGTGCGGGTACCGCACGGGCGGTGCGGCGGAGGCGAACGTGACCGATTTCGCCCCGGCATCCCTCGCCATCTGGATGATCTGCTTCGACGTCGTGCCGCGCACGATCGAGTCGTCGATGAGCAGCACGTTCTTGCCCTTGAACTCGCTCGACATCGCGTTGAGCTTCTGCCGCACGCTCTTTTTGCGCACCGCCTGCCCGGGCATGATGAACGTGCGGCCGACGTAGCGGTTCTTGTAGAAGCCCTCGCGGTACTCGACGCCGAGCTTGCGCGCGACCTGCATCGCGGCGGGCCGCGACGAGTCGGGGATCGGCATGACGACGTCGATCATCTCGCGCGGCGTGTACTTCGCGATCGTGTCGGCCAGCCGGTCGCCCATCCGCAGCCGCGCCTCGTACACCGAGATTCCGTTCATCTCCGAGTCGGGCCGGGCGAGGTACACGTACTCGAACGAGCACGGGATGAGCTTCGGCTCGCGCGCGCAGTGGTGCGTGTGCAGCTTGCCGTCGAGCGTGATGTACACGGCCTCGCCGGGCTCGACATCCCGCACGATCTCGAAGCCGCCGTTCTCGAGCACGAGCGACTCCGACGCCACGATCCACTCATAGCCGCCCTCGGCCGACGGGCGGGTGCCGAGGATCAGCGGGCGGATGCCGAACGGGTCGCGGAACGCGAGCAGGCCGTACCCGGCGATGAGCGCGATCGCCGCATACGAGCCCTCGACGCGCTCGTGGACGCGCGCGACCGCCTCGAAGACCTGGTCGGGGCTGAGGTCGAGGCCTGCGATGGATGCCTGCAGCTCGCCGCCGAGCACGTTCACCAGCAGCTCGGTGTCAGAGCTCGTGTTCAGGTGCCGCCGGTCTCTGTGGAACAGCTCGTCGGTGAGCTCTCGCGTGTTGGTGAGGTTGCCGTTGTGCACGAGGACGATGCCGTACGGGGCGTTCACGTAGAACGGCTGCGCCTCTTCTTCCTTCGACGCCGTGCCCTGCGTGGCGTAGCGCACATGCCCGAGGCCGATATTGCCCAGCAGCGCCCGCATGTCGCGCGTGCGGTACGCCTCGCGCACCTGGCCCCTCGCCTTGTGCAGGTGGAAGACGCCGTTCGGCTCGGCGGTGGCGATGCCGGTCGAGTCCTGGCCGCGGTGCTGCAGCAGCAGCAGCGAGTCGTAGATCTCTTGGTTGACCGGCCCGCTCCCGGCCATTCCGACGATGCCACACATGGGGAGTTACTTTGCTCCGTTGCTCTCGCTGTACGCGCCGACCAGGCGCACCGCCCCGCCATCCACGCCCTTCGCGCCCTGCGTCCACGCGTCGCCTGCGGCCGGCGCGCCGCTGTGCACGGTGCCGACCCGCCAGGCGGCGATGCCCTCGCCCGCCAGCGTCGAGACCGCGGCATCCGCCCCGCTCTCGTCGACGACCGCGAGGAAGCCGATGCCGAGGTTCCATGTGCCCTCTGTCGCCTCGAGCCCGAGCCCGCCGAGGTCAGCGAGCACGCGGAACACCGGCGGAGGCGACCACGTCGCGCGGTCGAGCTCGACGCGGGTGCTCGGCGGCAGCACGCGGGCGAGGTTGGCCGCGATGCCCCCTCCGGTGACATGGCTGAGGGCGTGCACCGCGCCGCCGGCGGCGGCGATCAGCCGCAGCAGCGCGGCGGTGTACAGGCGGGTCGGCTCGAGCAGCGCCTCGCCCCACGTGGCGCCGAGGTCGGCGCTGTGGTCGCGATACCGGATGCCGGCGCGGTCGACGATGCGCCGCACGAGCGAGTAGCCGTTGGAGTGCAGGCCGCTGCTGGCCAGCGCGAGCACCGCGTCGCCGGGGCGCACGCGATCGGCGCCGAGCACGCGGTCGGCGTCGACGACGCCAGTGGCGGCTCCGGCGAGGTCGTAGTCGTCGGGGCCGAGAAGGCCCGGATGCTCGGCGGTCTCGCCGCCCACGAGGGCGGCGCCGGTCTGCGCGCAGCCGTCGGCGATGCCGCGCACGAGGTCGGCGATGCGCTCGGGCACGACCTTGCCGCACGCGATGTAGTCGGTCATGAACAGCGGGCGCGCCCCGACCACCACGATGTCGTCGACCACCATGCCGACGAGGTCGAGGCCGACGGTGTCGTGCTTGTCGATCGCCTGCGCGATCGCGACCTTGGTGCCCACCCCGTCGGTGCTCGTCGCCAGCAGCGGTGTGGCGAGCGCCGTCAGCGCCGACGCGTCGAAAAGCCCGGCGAATCCGCCGACGCCGCCCAGCACTTCGGGCCCGTGGGTGCGGCGAACGGCCGACTTCATCAACTCGACCGCGAGGTCTCCCGCGGCGGTGTCGACTCCGGCTTCGGCGTAGGGATCAGCTGGGGGGGCTTCGGCCACCAGACCAGCCTAATGCCCGCGGTGCGGGGCGGGTCGACAGGCTGCGGCGAGGCCCTGCCTAGAATGGCGGCATGGCCGGCGACACTCCCGCGTGGGTGATTCGAGAGGATGCGGGCCGGCCTGTGATCCTCGCGATGTACCTGCGGCAGGTGCTCGGGATCCGCTCCCCCGACGAGCTGCCGCACCTGCGCGGCATCCCTTCCCGCACGGGCGATCGCGACGACCAGACGCAGGCGCTGCTCGAGCGGCAGTGGCGCGAGTACTGGGCGATGACGGTGGAGCCGCAGGCGCACCCGTCGCACGTGCCGCTCGACCTCGTCGACGGATTCGACACGCTCGTCGCGCTGCCCGTCGAGGGCGCCGAGCTGCTGCGCGAGGCTATCGAGCCGCACGCGGCCGACGCGGTCGAGTTCGCGCTGCGCGCGCACGACCGCTACGCGAAGCACGCGGCAGCGGGGCCCGGGGTCTCGTATCGCGCGTACGCGAGCGCGATCTCCGAGCACGAGCGGCAGGTCGGGCGGCGCGCGCACTCGTTCGAGCTCAACGTGCAGGTGCTGCCGCTGACGCAGCGCGGTGTCTGGTGGATCGGTTCGCTCACGATCGCGGTCACCGACGGACTGCGGGGGGATGTCGCGGCCTTCGACGCGGCGATCCACCCGATCATCGCCGAGCTCGCGTAGCGCGCGGGCGCGCCGCCTCGCCGCTTCGCCGCTTCGCGAAATCTCCTGATCTCGCGTACTCAGGACGATGCGCCACGAAACGCCCTGACTGCGCGAAATGGCCTGATCTGAAGAAATCGGAGGGCTCAGACTTCGACCGGCTCAGTCAAGCCTCTCGACGTGCTCATGGTCGACGTCCACCGCAGTGGTGCGGCGGCCGACAAGGCGGTCGAGCACGACCGCGACCAGCCCGCCGACGAGCAGCCCGGTCGCAACGCCCACCAGAGCGAGGAAGCCGAACACCTGGCCGTCGGAGTAGACGGCGCCGTTCGCGGCGGTGTGGGCGTTGCCGTCGAAGGCGAACGTCAGGATCATCGCGACGAAGACGCCGAGCGCCGCCCCGAGCACGAGGAACACACTGTACCGCGGCGATCGGCGCACGCGCGCGCCGACGATCTCGTCGCTGACCACCTCGACGCTCTCGTGCGGCGCCGAGGGATCCTCCGTGCGGGGGGCGTCCGCCTGGTCGACCATGCGTCCATTGTCTCACCGCGCGGGGAGCGCACGGGTCACGGGCGCAGCGGGAGGAGGTCGCGCAGGTCGGCCCGCGTCCCCGAGGCGTGGACGCGGCCGGAGGATGCGGCATCCGCCCACGACTGTTCGCCCACGGCGACGGCGATCCACGTGGCCGGGTCCATCTCGACCACGTTCGGCGGCGTGCCCCGGGTGTGCCGAGGGCCCTCCACGGCCTGAACGGCTCCGAACGGCGGCACGCGCACCTCGACGGCATTGCCCGGGGCCTTCTCGGCAAGCAGCTGCAGCAAATAGCGCACGGCGGTCGCGAACTCGAGCCGCGCCGCGGAGCCGCCCGCGACCGCCGCGAGCGCGGCCCGGCCGTCGTCGGTCGTGATTCTGCGCGGCATTCCTCCACGCTACGCCGCGCACCCCTCCACGCGGCACCCCTCCACGTGGCATCCACCCGCCACGTGAAAGTGGCGCGCGTTGCCGCATCCCGCCCTTCGTCCCGGCACGAACTGCCACCTTCGCCCAGGGCGCAGGTTCTCGAAGTGGCGCGCGTGGTCGGTTTGGGCTGAGGGATGCGGCGCGAAGCGCCACCTTCGCCACCAGGCTGAGCCAACAGACAGAGCAAGACAGACACAGCAAGACAGGCTGAGCCCCAGACGAGAGCGCGCAGCCCGCGGATAGGCTGGCGGGGTGAGAATCCTGGTCCTCGGCTCGGGCGCGCGCGAGCACGCCATCATCCTCGCGCTGCGTTCGGAAGACGCACCGCACGAGCTGTTCGCCGCCCCCGGCAACGCCGGAATCGCGCGCGACGCGACAATCGTCGAGCTCGACCCGCTCGACCCGCAGGCCGTGGCGGGCTTCGCGATCGAGCGCCTCGTCGACCTCGTCGTCATCGGGCCGGAGGCCCCTCTCGTGGCCGGCGTCGCCGACGCGCTGCGCGGCCGCGGCATCCCGGTCTTCGGGCCCGGCAAGGCCGCCGCGCAGCTGGAGGGCTCGAAGGCGTTCGCGAAGCGGGTGATGGATGCCGCCGGCGTCCCCACCGGCCGCGCGCTGCGCGCGCGCACGACCGCCGACGTCGAGGCCGCCTTCGACGCGCTCGGCGCTCCGCACGTCGTGAAGGCCGACGGCCTCGCCGCCGGCAAGGGGGTGGTCGTGACCTCCGACCGCGCGGCCGCGCTCGCGCACGCCGAGGCCTACCTGCCGACCGGGCCCGTGCTCGTCGAGGAGTTCCTCGACGGCCCCGAGGTGTCGCTGTTCTTCCTCAGCGACGGCGACCACGTGCTGCCGCTCAGCCCGGCGCAGGACTACAAGCGCCTGCGCGACGGCGACGCGGGGCCCAACACGGGCGGCATGGGCGCCTACTCTCCGCTGCCGTGGCTGAGCGAGCGCTTCGGCGGCGAGGACGAGTTCGTCGACCTCGTCACGCGCACCGTGGCCGAGCCCGTCGTGCGGCAGTTGGATGCCGAGGGCACGCCGTTCATCGGCCTGCTCTACGCGGGGCTCGTGCTCACCGACGACGGCGTGAAGGTCATCGAGTTCAACGCGCGCTTCGGCGACCCCGAGACCCAGGTCGTGCTGCCGCGGCTGGTCGACCCGCTGTCGCAACTGCTGCTCGCGGCCGCGTCGGGCAACCTGGAGGACCACGCCCGCCCCGCGTTCGCCGACGCGGTCGCGGTCACCGTCGTGGTCGCGAGCGAGGGGTATCCAGACAAGCCCGTGACAGGGCGGGTGATCGAAGGAATGGATGCCGCGGCATCCATTCCCGGCGTGCACCTCGCGCACGCCGCGACCTCGGTCGCCGACAGCGGCCTGGTCGCCACGGGAGGACGTGTGCTCAGCGTGGTCGCGCTCGGCACGACTTTCGACGAGGCCCGCGACCGCGCCTACCACGCCGTCGACGGCATCACGCTGGAGGGCTCGCAACACCGCACCGACATCGCCGCCGGCGTGGGCGCGTAGCGGGCCTGCCCGCACCGGCCGCTGCGAAATCTCCTGATCTCGCGCAGTCAGGACGATCTGGCGCAAAACGTCCTGACCACGCCACATAGCCTGATCTGGACAAACGCGTCTCGGCGGGTTTCCGCCCCAAGGCGGCCGGACTCGATGCCGCGCGCCCTCACCGAGCCGCGCGCGGGCGGCGCAGGAACAGCACCGCGACCACGCCGACCAGCAGCACACACGCGGGCAGCAGCACGGCCTGGGCCATCGCGGCCGAGAAGCCGTCGACGACGAACGACGGCAGCGTGCCCTCGCCGAATCCGCCGCTGCTCTGTTCGGCGCCGGGCAGGTTCGCCTCGAGCCGCCCTTGCATGAACGCGGCGATCGCCGCCGAGCCGATCACCGAGCCGATCGTGCGGGTCGTGTTGTAGACGCCCGCTCCGGCCCCGGCCTGCCGCGGGCCGAGATTGCGGGTCGCGGTGGTCGCGAGCGGCCCCCACATACCAGCGTTGCCGATGCCCATGAGGGCGGACGGCAGCAGGAACATCCACACCGGGGTGTCGGGGCGCATGAGCATCGAGTACCAGAACAGGGCGAGGGATGTCAGCAGCAGACCGGGCACCAGCAGGAACCGCGGGTCGACCCGGTCGAGCAGGCGGCCGGCCGGCGTCGCGAGCGCGCCCGACAGCACCGCCATCGGCGCCATGAGCAGCGCGGCCTGCGTCGGCGTGAGGCCGGCCGCGAGCTGGATGAAGAACATGAGCGGCAGGCTCATGCTGGTCACGGTGAACCCGACCGTGGCGATCGCGAGGTTCGACACCGAGAAGTTGCGGTCGCGGAACAGCTCCAGCGGCACGAGCGGTTCGCCCTCGGCGCGAGACTGCGCCCACACGAACACGCCCAGCACCACCACGCCCGCGACGATCAGCCCCCACACCGAGACCGGCCCCCAGATCGCGCCCCAGTCGTGCTTCTCGCCCTCCTGCAGCCCGAAGACGATGAGGAAGAGGGCGAGGGCGCTGAGGAAGACGCCGAGGATGTCGAACCGGTGCGGATGCGTGGGCAGCGCCGGAACCAGCATCCAGGCCAACACGAAGCCGATGACGCCGACGGGGAGGTTCACGAAGAAGATCCACTCCCAGCCGAGCGCGTCGACGAGCAGGCCGCCGGCCAGCGGGCCGACGAGGGTCGCAACGCCCGCGGTCGCCCCCCACAGGCCCATCGCCGCTCCGCGCCGGTCGGGCGGGAAGGTGCGCGTGATGACGGCCATCGTCTGGGGCGTCATCAGCGATGCGCCCAGGCCCTGCACGGCGCGCATCGCGATGAGCGCGCCGAGCGATGTCGACAGGCCGCACCCCAGCGAGGCGAGCGTGAACACCGAGAGCCCGATCAAGTAGATGTTCTTGGGGCCGAAGCGATCGCCGAGGCGTCCGGTGATCAGCAGCGGCACCGCGTACGCGAGCAAGTACGCGGAGGTCACCCACACCACGTTGTCGAGGTTGTTCGTGTCGGGGTCGAGCGCCGCCTTGATAGCGGGGTTCGCGACCGAGACGATCGTGGTGTCGACGAGGATCATGAAGAACCCGATGACGAGCGCCCACAGCCCCGGCCACGGGTTGAGGCCGCCGTGGTGGGCTCCGGTGGCCGCGTGCGCGGTCGGGGTCGACGAGTCGGTCATTGGCGTGCTGCCCTTCGTTGTGCGGGATGCGACGCCGCGCGCGCAGATGCCCGGACTGGACTCTACGCCTGCCGCGGCGAGGCGGGACGCGTCTGGAATGATGGGCGGGTGGCATCCCCCCTCGACCTCCCCGGCTGGCAGCACGTCTACTCGGGGAAGGTGCGCGACTTGTATCGCCCTTCGACAAGCTCAGGGACCGGGGGCCCAGGCTCAGGGACCGGGGGCCCAGGCTCAGGGACCGGGGGCCCAGGCTCAGGAACCGGAGGGGCTGGCGCGATGCTGGTGGTCGCGAGCGACCGGGTCAGCGCGTTCGACCACGTGCTCTCCCCCGGCATCCCGGGCAAAGGCGAGCTGCTGACGACGCTCAGCCTGTGGTGGTTCGACCAGCTGGCCGACATCCCGAACCACCTCACCGGCGCCGCGCCCCCCGCCGAGGCCGCGGGGCGCGCGATGGTGGTGCGCGAGCTCGACATGCTGCCGATCGAATGCGTCGTGCGCGGCTATCTCACCGGGTCGGGCTGGGTCGAGTACCGTGCGAGCGGCGCCGTGTGCGGCATCCCTCTTCCTCCTGGCCTGGGCAACGGCGACCGCCTGCCCGAGCCGATCTTCACCCCCGCCCACAAGGCGCCGCTGGGCGAGCACGACGAGAACATCTCGTTCGAGCGGGCCGTCGAGCTCGTCGGGGCGGAGCGCGCGGCCGAGCTGCGCGACCGGTCGCTCGAGGTCTACCGGCGCGCGGCGCGGATCGCCGAGGAGCGCGGGCTGATCCTGGCCGACACGAAGTTCGAGTTCGGAACGGATGCCGCAGGCACGCTGCGCCTGGCCGACGAAGTGCTCACGAGCGACTCGTCGCGGTACTGGGATGCCGCGGCATGGGCGGGCGGCGAGACCCCCGACGAGCGCATGGCGAGCTTCGACAAGCAGATCGTGCGCGACTGGCTCGCCGCCCATTGGAACAAGCAGGGCACGCCGCCCGAGCTGCCCGCCGAGATCGTCGCGCAGACCGCGGCGCGCTATCGCGAACTGCTCGAGCGCCTCGCCGGCCGCGTCTGAGCCTGCGCCGCGGAACCGGCGCGAGCGTCGCCGGTTCCGAGCTGACCACGACGACGACGCGGCTTGCGATCTTGTCGGGACTATTGATAGCCTCTCTAGCGCTAAAAGGATTCAGCAACGACCAAAGGGGGTCGCCGCATGGCGTCATTCTTCAAGAACGGTGCCTACTGGCAGAGTTCGACCACGCTCTTCGTCTTCTTCGCGTCATGGGGCATCTGGTGGTCGTTCTTCTCGACCTGGCTGGACAAGACCCTCGGCCTCAGCGGCGGCGAGATCGGCCTGATCTACTCGGTGAACTCGATCACCTCGATCGTGGTGCTGCTGTTCTACGGCATGACGCAAGACCGCCTCGTGCTGCGCCGCCACCTCGTCATCACGGCATCCATCGTGATGGCGTGCCTCGCGCCGTTCGCCATCCTCCTCTACGAGCCGCTGCTGAAGAACGCGTTCGTGCTGGGCCTCGTCGTCGGGTCGATCTACCTGCCGTTCGGGTACACCTCGGCCGTGGGCCTGATGGAGGCATTCTCGGAGAGGTTGAGCCGCACCTACGGGTTCGCCTACGGCAGCGCTCGCGGCTGGGGATCGCTCGGCTACGCCGTCGCCGCGCTGTTCACCGGCTTCATCTTCACGATCAACCCGCACATCAACTTCTACATCGGATCAGCACTGGGCATCGTCAGCCTGCTGATCCAGGTCTTCTGGAAGACCGACAAGGTGCCGCTCGCACCGGGTCACAGCGAGCACCCGGCGGCGCCGACGTTGCGCGAGATCGCGTCGGTGTTGAAGTTCAAGCACCTGTGGGTCATCATCGGCTTCGTCATCTTCAGCTGGACCTTCTACAACCTCTACGACAACCAGATGTTCCCGAACTTCTACCGAGGGCTCTTCCCCAACGAGGACATCGGCCTGCACACCTACGGCATCCTGAACTCGGCGCAGGTCTTCCTCGAAGGCTTCTGCATGATGCTGGTCCCGCTCCTCATGCGCAAAGTCGGCGTGCGGAACATCCTGCTCATGGGCGTCACGGTGATGGCGTTCCGCATCTTCGGGTCGGCCATCTTCACCGATCCGGTGGTCGTCTCCGCCGTCAAGATGCTGCACGCCATCGAGGTGCCGCTGTTCGTGCTCGGCATCTTCCGCTACCTCACCCTGCACTTCCCGTCGGCGCTTTCCGCCACGCTGTACATGGTGGGCTTCGAGATCGCCGCGCAGCTGGGCAGCGCCCTGTTCTCGACGCCCTTCGGCTACATCCGCGACGCGCTCGGCTTCCAGCCCACCTTCCTCGTGATCGCGGGGGTCGTCATCTGTGCGGGTGTCTGGGCGTTCTTCATGCTCAAGAAGGACGACCAGGACGTCAAGGGCGATCCATTCGTCCGCGACGGGCGTTCCGGGGTGACGCACGTGGTCAAGACGATCTCGCGGCCGGAGTAGCCGGCGTCGGCCGCCTGACGAAGGTTCGCCGCGTGTCGGGGAGTTGACGCGCCTAGACTGGAGCGAACCCCTGCCCGCGACATCCGGAGCCCGCGAATGCCCACCATCGTCGTCGACGTCATGCCCAAGGCCGAGCTGCTGGACCCGCAGGGGAAGGCCGTCGCCGGCGCGTTCGCGCGCCTGGGCGTCGAGGGCTTCAGCGGCGTGCGCATCGGCAAGCGGTTCGAGCTCGCCGTCGAGGGCGAGGTGACCGACGAGGTGCTCGCCACCGCGCGGCAGGTGGCCGACGACATCCTGTCGAACTCGGTGATCGAGGATGTCGTCGGGATCGACGTCGTCGACTGAGCACCGGTCGATGAGCGACGCTCGTTGAGCGAGCGAAGCGAGACGAAACGCGGCTGGTGCCGCACGAAGGCTCGGTGCGTTTCGTCTCGGCCCTGCGGGCCTCGCTCAACGACCTGGGTCTCGGCCTTGCGGGCCTCGCCCCACGACCGAGCCTCGCTCAACGACCGGGGCGTGCCGTCGTCAGACGCGGGCGAGCGCGGCAGCCGCCGACTTCAGATCCGCCACGGCGGGCCGCAGCCCCTTGATGGTGCGCGCGGCCTGCGCCCGGGCGCGCTTCTCGATGCGGGCGAGCGCCTTCGCGTCGTCGGCTTCGCACGCCTCGATGTGGTGCGCGAACAGCACGGCGTCGCGATGGTCGCCGAGCACATCCTGCACGGCCTTGGCGGCGAGCGCCAGCTTCTCCGCCCGGCGGCGGGCACGGGGGCGAAACGCCTCGGCCTCGACGGCGGCCTCGGCCGCGTACCTCACCCGGCGGGCGAGCTTGCGCAGCCGGTGCAGCTCGTCCAGCGCGGAATCGGGGTCGCGCCGGATCATCCGCAGCTCGCGGCGCGACGGCGCACGGTCCACCGCCTCGCGAGCGGACCCGACGAGCAGGTCGCCGACGGTGTTCGTCGCCGGCAGGTCGGCCAACAGGCCGAGGTCGGGAGCGTCGCCAAACAGCTCGAACTCGCGCAGCGTCTGCTCGTGCTCCTGCGAGCGAATCCGGGCGAGAAGGTCGTCGTGCCCGCGGCGATACGCCTCCTGCGCAGGCTCGACGACGGCCGGACGCAACGCGTCGGCCACCGCGCTCGGCAGCTGCGCGAGCATCAGGTCGCCATCCCGCGCCCGCACCTCGGCGTCGCGCACTTCGCCGAGCGCGTCGCCCCACACCTTGAGCCGCTTCCGCCACGCCGTCGCGGACGACCGGTCGAGCACGTCGCGGTACTCCTTCAGGATGCTGCGCAGCCGGCGCACCACGGTGCGCGTCTGGTGCACGGCGTCGAACTCGTCGCGCCGCAGCGGTCCTTCCGAGGTTCGCAGCGAGATCGCGAGAGCCCGCAGCATCCCGGTCACCGCCTCGCCCGCCGTCTCACGCTCCGCCATGCACCGAGCGTAGCGACCCCGGCCGCGGCGTGTCTCCCCGCCCGCGCGCCGTAGCATGGAACAGCCCACTCAACCCACCGGAGGCCGCCCGTGACCACCCGCATTGGGGTCATCACCTTTCCCGGCTCGCTCGACGACGGCGACGCGCGCCGCGCCATCCGGCTCGCCGGGGCCGAGCCCGTCGCGCTGTGGCACGGCTCGCACGACCTCGACGGCGTCGACGCGCTCGTGCTGCCGGGCGGATTCAGCTACGGCGACTACCTGCGCGCGGGCGCGATCGCCGCGCTCGCGCCGATCATGGCCGAGGTGCGGGATGCCGCGGGCAAGGGGATGCCGGTGCTCGGCATCTGCAACGGCTTCCAGATGCTCGTCGAGTCCGAGCTGCTGCCGGGCGGGCTCATCCGCAACGCACACCAGCAGTTCATCCGCCGCGACCAGCGGCTGCGCGTCGAGAACGCGTCCACCGCGTGGACCAGCGACTTCGCGGCAGGGCAGGAGATCGTCATCCCGCTGAAGAACGCCGACGGCGGCTACATCGCGTCGGAGGCGCAGCTCGACCGCCTCGAGGGCGAGGGCCTGGTCGCATTCCGCTACCTGGGCGTCAACCCGAACGGATCGCTGCGCGACATCGCCGGCATCACGAACGAGCGCGGCAACGTCGTGGGGCTCATGCCGCATCCCGAGCACGCCACCGAGCCGGGCTTCGGGCCCGACACCCCCGCGGCGATGCGGTCGGGCGAAGACGGCCTGCCGTTCTTCACGTCGGCGGTCGCCGCCGTGGTCGCAGCCGCCGCCTGAGCGTCTTGCGCAAGTGCCGGCGCGCCGTCAGACGGTGCCGGCCGGCGGCCAGACGCCGATGATCACCGCCATCGCGAGCACTGTGACGAGCTCGTGCGCGATGGTCATGACGGTCAGCCCCGTGGGCCGGCCCTCGAAGATGTCGTGCACGATGATGCGGCCGGCGGTGAAGCCTGCCCACATCGTCACGGCGGTCACGAGCGCCGACGTGAGGAAGGCGCCGCCGTAGAAATGCCACGCGATCGTCACGGCGCCGGCGAGCACCCACGCCAGCAGGAACGACAGCACGATCGAGACGAGGATCGGCAGCCACGCGGCGAGATGGGTGTCGGCCAGCGTCACCTTCGCGAGCTTCATCCAGCGGTCGCCGAACACCTTCGGGGTGTACCAGACCGACCCGACCACCATGCTCGCCACCGTGCACAGCAGCACGGCCCAGTAGTTGATCTCGGGAATCATCGCGGCCTCCTCGTTGGCTTCGAGGCTACCCGCCGCTCCCAAACCCACAATCCCCGCCGACACCCACCATCCCCGCCGAGACCCACCATCCGCACCCAAACCCACGCCGCCGCGCGGGGTCTCAGCGCGAGAGCGAGGTCTCGACGCGGATGGTGGGTCTCGGCGCGCAAAGCGGGTCTCGCGCATGATGCCCCTCGCCGCATCGAGACCCACCATCCGCGTCCAAACCCACGCCGCCGCGCGGGGTTTCAGCGCGAGAGGCGGGTCTCGGCGCGAGAGGCGGGTCTCGACGCGCGGGCCGGGTCTCGACACGAGAGCGGGGTCTCGGCGCGCGAAGCGAGGCTCGGCACGGTCGGTCACCGCGTTCGTCGCTGCGGCTACCGCGCGGCGCCCGGAACGGCCCGCAGGGAGGTAGCGTCGAACGGTGGCTGCCGACATCCCGAAGCTCATCGTTTCCGTGCCGACCCAGCAACTCGCCGACGACCTCGCCCCTGTGCCCGACGGCGTCGAGGTGCTGGTGTGGGACATGACCGGCCCCGCCCCGCGTGACGCGATCGACATCGTCGTGCCGCCGTACATGAACACCGGCGCGGCGCTCGCCCGGCTCGACGGCGTGCGCGCCCGGCTCGTGCAGGGCCAGTCGATCGGCTACGAGGAGATTCCCGCGACGCTGCCGGCAGGCAACGCGTACGCCAACGCGGCGAGTGTGCACGAGGCATCCACCGCCGAGCTCGCGGTCGCGCTGGCGCTGGCCGCGCAGCGGCGGCTGCCCGCGTTCGCGCGCGCGCAAGAGCGCGGCGAATGGATGCCGGGATTCGCGCCGAGCCTCGCCGACCGCCGCGTGCTCGTGCTCGGCCATGGCGGCGTCGGCAAGGCGGTCGCGGCCCGGCTCGCGCCGTTCGAGGTCGAGCTCACGCACGTCGCCAGCCACGCGCGCGACGAGGACGGCGTGCGCGTGCACGGCGTGGACGAGCTGCCCGAGCTGCTGCCGAGCGCCGAAATCGTCATCCTCACTTTGCCCGGCGGCGCCGCCACGAGGCACATCGTGGACGACGCGTTCTTGTCCGCCCTGCCCGACGGCGCGCTCGTCGTGAACGTCGGCCGCGGCCCGCTCATCGACACGGAGGCTCTCGTCGACCACGTGCGGCGCGGGCGCATTCGCGCGGCGCTGGATGTCACCGACCCCGAGCCGCTGCCGCCCGGCCACCCGCTGTGGGCGCTGCCCGGCGTGCTGGTCTCGCCGCACGTGGGCGGCGACTCCAGCGCGATGCGCCCGCGGATCGCGCGTCTCGTGCGCGCGCAGATCGAGCGGATGCTGCGCGGCGAGCCGCCGCTGAACGTCGTCGTCGAGGCGTCGTCACCGGTCGGCGGCGAGCTGTAGCACGGCCTCGGCGAGAGCGCGGATGCCGAGCGCGACATCCGCCGCGCTCACCGCCTCGTCGGGGTGGTGGCTGATGCCGTCGGGGTTGCGCAGGAACAGCATCCCGACATCCGCGATCGCCCCGATCGCCATGCCGTCGTGGCCCGCGCGGCTGAAGATCGTCGCCGGCTCGTCGGCGCCGGGGGGCAGGGCCGACAGGATGCCTTCGCGCACGACGTCCTGCAAGAGCGGCGCGCAGAACACGGCGGGCGCCCGGTGCACCTCCCGCGCCTGCCAGCGCAGCCCGCGGCGGCCCATGATGCCATCCAGCTCGCGCTCGATGCCGCGCCACACACGGTCGCGCTCGCCGTCGAACTCGCCGCGCAGGTCGAGGCTCAGCCGCGCCTCACCCGGGACGATATTGACCGCGCCGGGGAACGCCTCGAGCTGGCCCACCGTGCCGATGACGTGGTGCTCGGCGCGGCAGACGCGCTCGATCGCGAGCGCCGCCTCGCTCGCGCCCAGCAGCGCGTCGCGGCGGCGGTCGTACGGTGTGCCGCCGGCGTGGCTCGCCTCGCCCTCCACGATCAGCTGGAACCGGCGGGCGCTGGCGATCGACGAGACCACGGCGAGCGGCTCGCCGCGGTCGTCGAGCTCGGGCCCCTGCTCGATGTGCGCCTCCAGGTAGCCGACAAGCTCGCCGGGGCGGCGCGCCGCCTCGCCGATGCGGCCGGGGTCGAGGCCGAAGTCGAGGAAGGCCTCGCGCAGGGTCGTCCCGTCGGCGTCCTGCAGCGACCACCACGTGTCGTCCCACGCGCCGGCCAGCGCCGACGAGCCCAGCAGCGCCTTGCCGAAGCGCGTGCCCTCCTCGTCGGAGAAGGCGACCACTTCGAGCGCGAACGGCAGGCGCACCCGGGGGCGATTGCCGGCATCTCCCGGCACGCGCAGCATGCGCACCACCTCGAGCGCCATCAGCACCCCGACGATGCCATCGAAACGCCCCGCGTCGAGCACCGTGTCCAGGTGCGAGCCGAGCAGGAGCGCGGGCGCCTCGCCGGCGAAGTCGGAGTCGATCCGGCCCACCTGGTTGCCCGCCGCGTCTTGCCACGCCACCATGCCGGCCTCGCGCATCCACTCCGCCGCGAGGCGGTTGACGCGCGCGTGCTCGGGCGAGAGGTAGACCCGCTCGATCGTGCCCGGCGTCGCCGTGACGCGGGCAAGCTCGTCGCACCGGGCCATCACCCGGCGCGCGGCTGTCGCGACCAGGCCGTGATCTGCCTGGAGGAGGCGGGATGTCACTCGCGCGCCCCGCGGTACACGTCGGACGCCGCCTCGACGCCGCCGCCCGCGGCGACCGGCGCGCCGAAGCGGCGCAGCACGGCCTCGAGCCCGGCGAGCGTCGTCAGCACCGCGTCCTCGCGCGCGTTGTAGCCCATCGTGCCGATGCGCCAGACGCGCCCGTGCAGCGGGCCGAACGACGTGCCGATCTCGATGCCGAAGTCGTCCAGCAGCGCCGCGCGCGCGGCATCCCCCGGCACTGCGTCCGGGATCTCGACCGCGACGACGTTGCTCATCTTGTGGGCGACGTCGCCGAAGACCTCCAGGCCCAGCCCGCGCACGCCGGAGAGCATCGCGGCGCCGGCGAGGCGGTGCCGGGCGATGACCTGGTCGCGCCCCTCCTGCAGGACGAGCCGGGCGCACTCGCGCGCGGCGTACAGCATCGAGGTCGCCTCGGTGTGGTGGTTGAGCCGGCGCGGGCCCCAGTAGTCGAGGATCATGCCGAGATCGAAATAGTTCGAGCGCACGAAGTCGGATGCCGCGGGGTCGCCCTCCTCGCGGATGCCGGCCTCCACCCGGCCGCGGGAGCGGATCACCTCGACCGCCCGCTCGGACAGGGTGATCGGCGCCGAGCCGGACGGCCCGCCGAGGCACTTCTGCAGGCCGGCGGTCGCGGCATCCAGCCCCCACGCGTCGGCCTCGAAGTCGTTGCCGCCCAGCGACGCGGTCGCGTCGGAGTAGAACAGCACGCCGTGCTTCGCGCAGACCGCGCCGATCTCGTCCAGCGGCTGGTTCATGGTGGTCGAGGTGTCGCCCTGCACGAGCGCGAGCAGGCTCGGCCGCACGCGCTCGATCGCCGCCTCGATCGCCGACACCGGGAACACCTGCCCCCACTCGACCTCGATCGTGTGCACGTCGGCGAGCGCGCGCTCGGCGATCTCGGCGAGCAAGTGCCCGAATCGGCCGAACACGGGCACGAGCACGCGGTCGCCGGGGCGCACGAGCGAGACCAGCGCCGCCTCGATGCCGGCGCGCGACGTGCCGTCGACGAGCAGCGTCGCGTCGTTGCGCGTGGCCCACACCCCGCGGTACAGCTCTTGCGTCTCGGCCATCGCCGCGGTCATGAAGGGGTCGTACTGCCCCACCAGGGGCGCGGACATCGCGCGGAGCACGCTCGGGTAGGCCGAGATCGGCCCGGGCCCCATGAGCAGGCGCGGGGGCGGGTCGATCGGGCCGGGAACGGTGGTCATGCGAGGTCTCCTGGATCGGAAAGCGTGGAGTGGATGCGGCGCGCGAGGCGCACCAGCGCGATGTCGGTGCCCTCGCGCGACACGGCGCACACGCCGACCGGAGCGGGTCCGAGGGTGGAGGGGACGGTGAGCAGCGGCACGGTCGCCGCCGGGAGGCCCCCGATGGCGGCGGGCGCGGTCATGCGCAGCGTCGCGAGGCGCACGGCATCCACGTGCGCTCCCGAGCGCGTGCGCAACGGGGCCGGGCCGGGCACGGTCGGCAGCAGCAGCGCCGCGTCGCCGACGAGGTCGCGCAGACGCTCGCGCAGACGGCCCAGCTCTCGGCGGGCAGCGGTCTCGTCCTCGGCGGTGACCTTCGCGGCGTCCCGGAACCGCTGCGCGACCGCCGGGCCGACGGCATCCGGATGCGCTCGCACCCAGTCGCCGTTGTTGCGCCACGCCTCTGCGGCCTGGACGACACGGAACGGGGCGAGGTAGTCATCGAGCGGGCCGATCGCGATCGGCTCGACATCGGCGCCGTGCTGCGCGAGACGCGCCACGACGGCGTCGAACGCCCGGCGGGTGTCGGGCTCGGCCGCGTCGACGATCTCGGCAGGCACCCGGAATCGCCACGGCAGGTCCTCGCCGGACGCGCCGTACACGCGCTCGGTCGACTCGGAGCCGTCGTAGCTGAGGCACCAGTCGGCGACCCGCTGCAGGGTGTCGCCGTCGCGGGCGATCCAGCCGACGGTGTCGAACGACTGGGCAAGCGGCAGCATCCCCTGCCGGGGCACGAGCCCGTGGGTCGTGCGCAGCCCCCACAGCCCCTGGTACGACGCGGGCACCCGGATCGAGCCCGCGGTGTCGGTGGCGAGACCGATCGCGGCCTGGCCGGTGGCGACGGCGGAGGAGGGCCCGCTCGACGAGCCGCCGGGCAGGGCCCCGGGCAGCGCGCCGTTGGGGGGAGTGCCGTAGTGCGGGTTGTCGCCGGCGATGCTGTACGCGAACTCGTCGGTGCGGGCGATGCCGCGCAGCGACGCGCCGGCGCGGAGCAGGTCCGCCACGGCCGGGGCGGTCGTCGCCTCGGGGCGTGCGCTGTCGAGGAACGCGGGGTTGCCCGCGCCGATCCGGTATCCCTTGATGGCGAAGACATCTTTGACGGCGACCGTGAGGCCCGCGAGCGGCCCCTCCCACGCTCCCTGCCAGAGCGGGTCGCCGACGGTGCGCCACACCGAGCGGTCGAGCGCCTGCGCGCGGGGCGTGACGTGGGCGGCGGTGATGCGCCACACGCCGTCGAGCCGCTGCCACAACTGCGATTGCAGTCCGGTGCCGCCGCCGAGGTAGCGCGAGACGGAGACGACGAGCGCCGCGTCGTCGCCGAGCGGCCGGTGCTCGATGCGCTCGATCGCCCGCGCCGGCACCCCGCCGCGCGCGCCGCGGAACGCCGAGATAGCGTCGTGGCCGACGAGCAGGCCGGAGCCGTCGCCGCGCAGCGTGTCGGGTCCCGGCGCGAACGCGGCGTCGAGCGCGTCGAGGTCGTCAGCCATGATCGCCGCCTCATATGCCTCGAACGCCATACGAAGGTCGGCCGGCATGCCGGTCGGGTCAGTCATCCATCGCCCCCTCTGTCTGCGGCTCGGCGTCGGGCTCGGCGTCGGCCGGGGCCGCCTCGCGTTTCCCCAGATCAGGATATTCGGCGTGGTCAGGATGCTTCGGCGCAGATCGTCCTGACTGGGCGAAATCCCCTGATCTGGGCAACACGCCGGGGGCGGGAATGCCGGCGAAGTCCGCCTCGCGGATGCGCGCGTGCACCCCGCACACGATGTCGACGACCTGCGAGATGTCGAAGTCGGTTGCGGCGGACAGGTACGCGTACGCGAGGTGCTCCGCCATGCCGTACCGGGCCTGCAGCAGCGACAGCGCGGCGCGCACGCACGCGCGCATCGCGGCGCCCAGGTCGGGGTCGAGGCCGGTCGGCACGAGGTGCCCGTCGGCGCGCGCGAGCGGTCCGACGACGTCGCCGAACGCGGCGAGCGCCTCGGCGCGCGGCACGACGTCGAACCGCAGCGTCGCGCGGAGGGATGCCTCGAGCGCCGTGAGCGCGACCTCGCCGTCGCCCTGCGCGAAGTGCGGGTCGCCGACGTAGGCAAGCGCGCCGGCGACCTGCACCGGGAGGTAGAGCTCGGCGCCGGCGGTGAGCAGCTTGATGTCGATGTTGCCGCCGTGCGGCCCGGGCGGCACCGAGTGCGGGCGCTCGTCTCCGCGCACGGCCACTCCCATCGTGCCGAGGAACGGCGCGAGCGGGAACTCGACCGCGCGCGGCCCGCCGTCGACGAGCGGCAGCACGCCCACCAGGCCGTGCGGTCGGCGCTGCACCGGCGTGAACACGCTCACCGGGCCGGGATGGCGGGGCAGCTCGCCGGGGAGCGCGCCACGGCCGTGCCGGTTCGAGATGACACCGTACGGCACGCGCGGCTCGAGGGCGACGACGGTGATCCGCAGCAGGTCGCCGGGCGCCGCGCCGGCAACGCGGATCGGGCCCGTGACCACGTGCGGGCCGTCGCGCTCGGGGTAGCGGGAGAGCGCGGCGGCGATCTCGATCGCGTCGGAGAGCACGCCGTCCGGCGCCACGCCGTGCCCGCCGAAGTACGCGACCGGGTCTTTGCCCTGGTCTTCCAGGATGCCCTCGTGGCTCACGGTGTCGACCGTGACGGTGTCGCCCGGCGCGACCGTCAACACCGGCGCGTCGGCCGCGCACGGCAGCCGCCCCCACAGCACGGTGCGCGGCGTGGCCGGCAGGTAGTGGTCGCCGGGCACGGGTCCGGCGCCGGGCTGCAGGATGTCGAGCGCCGGCGCGAGCGAGCCGGCCTTCGCGGCAGCGCTCATCGCGCCGCCACCCGCGCCAGCTCCCGCGCCGCCACCGGGCCGCGGGCGACGAGCAGCTCTCCGCGTGCGGGCCCGCGGAACCGCGGCGCCTCGCCCGCACCGCCCTCGCTGACGTCGAACATCGACACGCCGCGCAGCCACGTGCGGCGCACACGGCCGGTGAGCAGCTTGCCGTCGTACGCCGTGATCGGGTTGCGGTGCAGCAGGTCCTTCGCGCGCACGAGCAGCGGGTCGTCGACGCCGAACACGGTGAGGTGCGCGGGCGCGCCGACGGCGAGCTCGCCCAGTCCGTCCAGCCCCGCCACGCGCGCCGGGCCCGTGGTGAACAGCGGAATGAGCCGTTCCAGCGGAATGCCGCGGCGGCGCGCCTCGGTCCACACCGCCGAGAGCCCGAGCTGCAGCCCGGAGATGCCGCCCCACGCCAGGCCGAAGTCGCCGTGCCCCGCGCGCTTGAGGTCGACGGTGCTCGGCGAGTGGTCGCTGACGATCGCGTCGATCGTGCCGTCGGCGACGGCGGCCCACAACCGGTCGCTGTTCGCGCCGTCGCGGATCGGCGGGCAGCACTTGAACTCGCCCGCGCCGTCCGGCACGTCCTCGGCGGCGAAGGTCAGGTAGTGCGGGCACGTCTCCACGGTGAGGGCGACGCCATCCTCCTTCGCCTGCCGGATCGCCGGCAGCGCGTCCGCGCTGCTCAGGTGCAGGATGTGCGCGCGCGCCCCGGTGCGCCGCGCCGCGGCGATAACAGCACCGATCGCCGACTGCTCGCTCGCCGGCGGGCGCGACGCGAGAAAGCCCGCGTACGCGCGCCCGAGCTCGCCGCCGCCGGTCAGCAGCTCGGGATCCTCGGCGTGCACGATCAGGCGCGAGCCGAGGGCGGCGACCTCCTCCATCGCCGCCTCCAGCTGCGCCTGGTCGAGGTGCCCGAACTCGTCGACGCCCGACGGCGCGAGGAAGCACTTGAACCCGAACACTCCGGCCTCGTGCAGAGGCCGGAGGCGGCCGAGGTTCTCGGGCACCGCCCCGCCCCAGAAGCCGACGTCGATGAACGCGGACGGCGCGGCGGCGCGGCGCTTGACCTCGAGGTTGTCCACCGTCGTCGTCGGGGGGATGGAGTTCAGCGGCATGTCCACGAGCGTGGTCACGCCGCCGGCGGCCGCGGCGAGGGTCGCGCTGCGGAAGCCCTCCCACTCCGTGCGGCCGGGCTCGTTGACGTGCACATGCGCGTCGACAAGCCCGGGCAGAAGCACCGCGTCGTCGGGCACTGTGACGACGCGGGTGCGCGCGGGCGTCGTGCGCGCGCCATCCAGGATGTCGACGACTCTCCCCGCCTCGATGACGACGACCGCGGGTCGGAAGGCCCCGCCGACGAAGGCCTGTCCGGCGCGGATGGCGAAACGCGAGCGGGGCATGATGTAAAGCTATTGCTTAAGCAGACGTGCTGGGTTTCCGGCCTGTAACGCCTTTGTGACCGTCGTTTCCGACAGTGGCGCGAGCCCGTCGACGCCCGTGAGGATGAACGCATGACAATGACTCTCGACGAGTTCAACGACGCGGATGCCGCCGACGCCGCCGCGACGGTCTCGGTCTGGGCGGCAGTGCCCACCTGGGTCGACGCCGTGGTCGGCGGCCGACCGTACCCCTCGGTCGCCGAGCTGGCGAATCGCGCCGCGGAGCTCGCCGCGTCGTGGGAAGCGGACGAGTTGGATGCCGCCCTCGCCCACCATCCGCGCATCGGCGAGCGGCCGGCCGGCAGTGGAGCGGAGGCCGCCGCGTCGCAGCGGGAGCAGGCATCCATGTCGTCCGCCGCGGGCGACGTCGTCGCGCGCCTGGCGGCGGGAAACGCCGCCTACGAGGAGCGCTTCGGGCGCGTGTTCCTCATCCGCGCGGCGGGCCGCACGCCGGAGGAGATGCTCGCCGAGCTCGAGCGCCGGCTGGCCAACGAACCGGACGCGGAGACTGTCGAGGCCACCACCCAACTGGCGGAGATTGCCGTGCTGCGTCTGCGCGGGACGATCGGACCGGAGGAGAACCGATGACGAAACATCTCACAACGCACGTTCTGGACGCGTCCACCGGGGCGCCCGCGGCGGGCGTCGCCGTCGCGCTGGCCACGGCAGCCGGCGAGGTGGTCGACAGCGGCACGACGGACGCCGACGGCCGACTCGCGCTCGGCCCCGACGTGCTCGACCCGGGCGAGTACGAGCTCGCGTTCGACACCGGCGCGTACTTCGCGGCCCGCGGCGTGCCCGCGTTCTACCCGCGTGTGGGCATCGCGTTCACGGTCGCCGACGCCCCGCACTACCACGTGCCGCTGCTGCTGAGCCCCTTCGCGTACTCGACCTACCGCGGCAGCTGACCCTCGTCGCGCGGCTCGCGCGAGCCGTCGGGGCCCGCTGGCCGGCGACGAAGGTGGCACGCGTGGCCGCATCAGGAGAAGGGATGCGGCGCAACCCGCCACCTTCGCGCGGACGGCGGGGACGAACGCGCCGGGCCGGGTGCTCAGGCCTCGGGGCGCCCGGGCTCGCGCGAGCCGCGCAGCGTCAACCAGATCGCGACGGCCGTCGTGTCGGCCGACGCGTTGACGACGCGGTGCGGCCGCGTGGCCCAGAACGACAGCGAGTCTCCGGGGCCGAGCTCGATCGTGCCCTCGGTGAACTCGAACGACAGCGTGCCGCTGACGACGCGCCCCGCCTCGTAGCCCTCGTGCACGAGCATCGCGCCGTCGACGCTGGACGAGGTCGACGGCGGGTAGACGGTCTCGAAGAGGTCGACGCCCTCCAATCGCACGGGGGTGAGCCGCCGGTACACGACGCCCTGCCCGAGCACCGTCTCCGACGCCGTTCCTGCGGTGGAGACGGCGACCCCCGGCAGCGGCTCGGATGCCGCGCCCGGGCCGAGATCCACGGGCCGCAGCACGTCGTGGTCGTCGAAGATGGCCGACACCGGCACATGCAGCACCGTGACGATCTCGATCAGCCGGTTCACGGACGGCTGCATCGCCCCCGTCTCGATCTGCGACAGCGCGCTGGAAGAGATGCCCACGGCCTCGGCGACGGTGCGCAGCGACGTGCCGGAGTCCATCCGCAACTGCCGCAGCCGGGCCCCGATCGCGGACGCGGGAACGGATCGATCGGTCACGCTGCCCTCCCTCTCCGTCGACAATGCCGGACGACTCAGTGTAAAAGGCGTCGTTCCCGGCATCCCGTAACAGACGAAACAGCACTTTAATCTCCCCGCAACCCCCGGGGAGGGCTTAAGGCATAGCTTCACAAAACAGCAACACCTCTGGAAACCGACACAGGAGCTGAATAATGACAGACGTAAGCGTCACGCTGGGAGCCAACAAGTACGGAAAGGCCGAGAACCGCGTCGTGCGCATCGTGCGCGACACCCCGCGGCACGAGATCATCGACCTCAACGTCACCTCGCAGTTGCGCGGCGCGGCCCTGGTGGACTCGTACCTGGCGGGCGACAACAGCCTGGTCGTGGCCACCGACACGCAGAAGAACACCGCGTTCGCCTTCGCGAAGGAGCACGGCATCCCCTCCCCCGAGGAGTACCTGCTCACCCTCGGCGAGCACTTCGTGTCGTCGTTCGAGTGGATCGAAGGCGGCGTGTGGCAGGCCGAGCAGTACGAGTGGGACCGCATCCTGGTCGACGGCGTCGGCCACGACCACTCCTTCGTGCGCAAGGGGCAGGGCACGCGCCTTGCGACCGTCACGAAGCAGGACGGGCAGACCCACGTCACGGGCGGGGTCAAAGACCTCACGGTCCTGAAGTCCACCGGCAGCGAGTTCGCCGGATTCCCCCGCGACAAGTACACCACCCTCGTTGAGACCAACGACCGCATCATGGCGACCTCGGTCACCGGCCGCTGGCGCTTCCTGCCCGAGGCGGTCGAGGCGGGCATCGACTACAACGGCCTGTACTCCGAGGTGTCCGCGATCCTGCTGTCGACCTTCGCGACGGTGCACTCGCTGGCGCTGCAGCAGACCCTCTTCGAGATGGGCAAGGCCGCGATCGCCGCCCGGCCCGAGATCGCCGAGGTCAAGTTCCAGATGCCGAACAAGCACCACTTCGTCTACGACCTGTCGCCGTTCGGCCTCGAGAACCCCAACGAGGTCTTCATCGCGGCCGACCGCCCGTACGGGCTCATCGAAGGCACCATCGTGCGCGACGGCGTGGAGCCGGCGCCGGACGCATGGGTCGACATCCCGACCTTCATCTGATCCCCCCACGCCCGCCGCCCCGGCGGCGGGCGCCTTCCTTCAAGGAGCTGAAATGCCTCGCACCACCAGCACCACCCCAAGTACCACCTCCGATTCGTCCAAGACTGGCCGCCCCGAGGACGCGCGCCTCGGCCTCGGCCCCACATTCGGGTACGGCATCCAACACATCCTCGCCATGTTCGGCGGCGTCATCGCCGTCCCGCTCATCGTGGGCGGCGCCGCGGGCCTGGAGGCCGCCGACAAGGCGCTGCTCGTGGCGTGCGGCCTGTTCGTGAGCGGCCTGGCCACCCTCCTGCAGACACTGGGAGTGCCCTACTTCGGCTCCCAGCTGCCGCTCGTGCAGGGCACGTCGTTCGCGGCCGTGTCGACGATCCTCGCCATCATCGGCGACGACGGCAAGGAGGGCATGCAGCACGTGTTCGGCGCGATCATCGCGGCGGCCGCGATCGGACTCGTGATCACCCCGTTCTTCGCGCGCGTCGTGAGGTTCTTCCCCGCCGTCGTGACCGGGTCGATCATCACCGTCATCGGACTGTCGCTGATGCCCGTCGCGGCGGGCTGGATCACCGGCCAAGCCACGATCACCGTCGACGGCCAGCTCGTCGAGAACCCGGACTTCGCATCGATCGAGAACATCGGGCTCGCGCTGTTCACCTTCCTCATCGTGATCGTGCTGAGCAAGATCCAGGTGCTCTCGCGCCTCGCGGTGCTGCTCGGCCTGGCAATCGGCACGATCGTCGCGCTTGCCCTGGGCAAGGTCGACGTCTCCACGGTCGGCGCCGCGGCTCCGTTCGCGTTCCCGCAGCCGCTGGCGTTCGGTGTGCCGCTGTTCGAGATCGGCGCGATCATCTCGATGCTGATCGTCGTGCTCGTCATCATGGTCGAGACCACGGCCGACATCCTCGCGGTCGGCGAAGTCGTCGGCACGAAGGTCGACGCGCGCCGCGTCGGCAACGGCCTGCGCGCCGACATGGGCGCGTCGCTCATCGCGCCGCTGTTCAACGCGTTCCCGGCGTCCGCGTTCGCGCAGAACGTGGGACTGGTCGCGCTGACCGGCATCAAGAGCCGCTTCGCGGTGGCCGCGGGCGGCATCGTCCTGGTGCTGCTCGGCCTGTCGCCGATGGCGTCCGCGGTGTTCAGCCTCATCCCCGGGCCCGTCCTCGGCGGCGCCGGCATCGTGCTGTTCGGCTCGGTGGCCGCCAGTGGCGTGCGCACGCTGTCGAAGGTCTCGTACCAGGGCAACAACAACCTCGTCATCGTGGCGGCCTCGCTCGCGTTCGGGTTGATCCCGGTCGTGTCGACGGACTTCTGGCACGCGTTCCCGACCTGGTTCGTGACGATCTTCCACTCGGGCATCAGCTCGGCGGCGATCGTGGCTGTGCTGCTGAACCTGTTCTTCAACGTGTTCCTGCCGGGCACGCCGGACGAGCCCGACAACCTCGCGGCCGCTCCGCCGCTGCAGGTGCAGCCGACGGAGATCGACGTGCTGCAGGAGGGCGGCGAGCTCACCGCCGAGTCCTACGAGCCGGACACGCGCACCGAGGGCACGCGCGCGAAGGATCCGCGCGGCGACCACTGAGCCGACCGGGCACCGAGCCGACCGGGCGGGCCAGCGTGCAGGGCGCTGCGCCCGCCCGGTTGTCGGGCGGGGCTAGGCTCGACGCCATGGCGCTTGACCTCGAGTCTCTCTACATCGACCTGCACAGGCATCCCGAACTCTCCTTCCAAGAGACCCGCACCGCCGGCGTCGTCACGGCGAAGCTCGCCGAGTTGGGCATCGAGTTCGAGGAGGGCATCGGGCGCACCGGCGTCGCCGCGGTCGTGCGCAACGGCGAGGGGCCGACCGTGTGGCTGCGCGCCGACATGGATGCCCTGCCCGTCCCCGAGCAGACCGGGCTGGCCTACGCGAGCACGGCCCGCGGGATCGACCCTGCCGGCAACGACGTGCCCGTGATGCACGCGTGCGGCCACGACATGCACGTGACCTGCCTGCTCGGCGCGCTGGAGCGGCTCGTCGACGAGAAAGACGCATGGTCGGGCACGATCGTGGCGGTGTTCCAGCCCGCCGAGGAGCACGGCGCGGGCGCGCAGGCGATGATCGCCGACGGCGTGCTCGAGCGGTTCCCGCGGCCCGACATCGTGCTCGGCCAGCACGTGACTCCGCTGCCGGCGGGCGTGTTCGGCGTGCGCGCGGGCACGCAGATGGCCGCGTCCGACGGCTTGACCGTGACCATGTTCGGCCGCGGCGGCCACGGCTCGCGCCCGCACGCCACGATCGACCCGATCGTCATGGCGGCGGCCACCGTCATGCGGCTGCAGACCGTCGTGTCGCGCGAAGTGGACCCGCGGGATGTCGCGGTGGTCACCGTGGGCTCGATCCACGCCGGCCTGAAGAACAACATCATCCCGGCCGAGGCCAAGCTCGAGCTGAGCCTGCGCTACCCCAACGACGAGGCCCGCGAGCGCGTGCTGGGCAAGGTCGAGCGCGTCGTGCGCGCCGAAGCCGAGGCATCCGGCGCGGAGGAGCCGCCCACGATCGTCACCGACCACACGCTGCCGCCGACGATCAACGACCCCGATTCGACCGCGCGGCTCGTGTCGGCGTTCGGGCGGGCGTTCGGCGAGGGGGCGGTGATCGACCCCGGCATGTTCACCGGCAGCGAGGATGTCTCGTGGTTCGCGCGCGAGTCGGGCGCCCCGCTCGTGTTCTGGTTCTGGGGCGGCGTCGACCCGACGGCGTACGCGGACGCCGTCGCCGCCGGCACGGTCGAGCGCGACATCCCGACCAACCACTCGCCGCTGTTCGCCCCGGTGGTCCATCCCACGCTCGAGCGGGGTGTCGAGGCCCTGGTCGTGGCCGCGCGCGAGTTCCTCGCGTAGGCCCATTGCGCGGCCACCCCGGCAGGCGTAATGTCGCCGGGCGTGATGAGCGAGAGTCCCGATCCGGGAGCCGCCGAAACCCCGACCGCCAAACGCATCCTGATCGGCCCGCCGCTGTCGTCCGAGCAGGCTGACGAGCACCTTCTGAGAAAGCGGATGGCGCTGCCCATCTTCGCCTCCGACGCCCTCTCGTCGGTCGCCTACGCGCCGCAAGAGCTGGTCATGATCCTGCTCGTCGGGGGCCTGGCGATGCTGTCGGTCAGCCCGTGGGTCGCCGGCGCGGTGGTCGTCGTGCTCGTGGTCGTCGTGCTCAGCTACCGGCAGCTGATCAAGGCGTACCCGTCGGGCGGCGGCGACTACGAGGTGGCGCGGGTGAACCTCGGCGAGATCCCCGGCGTCGTGGTGGCATCCGCGCTCCTGGTCGACTACGTGCTGACGGTCGCCGTGTCGGTCGCGTCCGGAATCGACAACGTCATCTCCGCGCTGCCGGAGCTGAACCCGTGGCGGGTCGAGCTCGCGGTCGGGTGCGTCGTGCTCATCATCCTGGTGAACCTGCGCGGGGTCCGCGAGGCGTCGGTGGCCTTCGCCATCCCGACGTATCTGTTCATCGGGTCGGTCGCGGTGATGATCGTCGTCGGCCTCGTGCGCGGGATGCTGGGAGACCCGCCCGTCGCCTCGAGCGCCGCGTACTCCGTCCCTGCCGAGGAGCTCTCGCAGGCGGCGCTGGTCCTGCTCGTGCTGCGCGCGTTCTCGAGCGGCTGCTCTGCCCTGACCGGCGTCGAGGCGGTGTCGAACGGCGTGCCGGCGTTCCGTCGGCCGAAGGTGCGCAACGCGCAGGCGACGCTCACCGCGATGGGCGGCATCGCCATCCTGCTGTTTTCCGGACTGACCCTGCTCGCCCTGCTGTCGGGCGTCCACTATGCCGAGAACCCGTGCGACCTGGTCGGCTTCGACTGCCGCGGCGCTGTGCAGCCGAGCCTCATGGCCCAAGTCGCCGCCGCCACCTTCGGGGCGGGCTCGGCGCCGTTCTTCGTGGTCCAGGCGGCGACCGCGTGCGTGCTGCTGCTCGCGGCGAACACGGCGTTCAACGGCTTCCCGCTGCTGGGGTCGGTGCTCGCTCACGACGGCTACGCGCCGAAGGCCCTCAGCACGCGCGGCGACCGCCTGGTGTACTCGAACGGCATGATCGTCCTGGGGGCGATCGCGACCGTGGTGCTGGTGGTCTACCAGGCCAAGCTCACGAACCTCATCCAGCTGTACATCATCGGCGTGTTCGTGTCGTTCTCGCTCGGGCAGGTCGGCATGATCCGGCACTGGCTCCGCGAACTGCGGCGGCTGCGCGGGCTGTCGCCGGTCACGCGCGCGAATCCGCCCGCGCGGCGCGACGTGCTCGAGGCGCGCAAGGGATTCGTCATCAACGCGGTGGGCGCGGCGCTGACCGTGCTCGTGCTCGCGGTCGTGACCGTGACGAAGTTCACGCACGGCGCGTGGCTGGTGTTCCTCGCGATCCCCGTGCTGTCGCTGCTCATGATCGGAGTGCACCGGTACTACCGCGACGTCGAGCACGAGATCCGCGCCGACGACGCGACCCACTTCGGCGCGGCGGGCGATGTCGCCTTGATCCTCGTGAACCGGCTGCAAAAGCCCGTGATCAAGGCGGTCGACTACGCGCTGGCCGCCCACCACGACACCACGATCGCCGTGCACGTCTCGGTCGCGAAGGACGACACAGCGGCGCTCGAAGAGGCGTGGAAAGAGCACGGGATGCCGGTGCCCCTCGTCATCATCGACTCGCCGTATCGCACGTACTCCGGGCCCGTGGCCGCGTTCATCGCGCGGTACCGCGCCGCGCACGGCCCGTCGATCGTGACCGTCTACCTGCCGCAGTACATCGTGGGCCACTGGTGGGAGAACCTGCTGCACAATCGGCGCGCACGCCGCCTCGCGCACCAGCTCATGCTCGTGCACGGGGTGTCGATCTCGCTCGTGCCGTGGCTGCTCGACTCCTCCGAGCTCGTGTACGGCCGCCGGTCGCGCCCGTACCCCGGGCAGCAACGCGCGGGGGAGCCGGTCGACGCGGGCCTCGCCCAGCGCATGGCGGAGAAGTCGAGCCTCGAGCGCTGACGCGGGAGGGATGCCTGTGCGGCGGCGCTGGGCTGCTGTCGCTCGTGCTTCGCGCTACAGAAACCCGCAGTCGCGCGTGTTTCCTGTCGGCGTGTGCTGCGTCGCGCGGCAGAAACCCGCAGTCGCGCGTGTGACTCGCACGCGCGACTGCGGGTTTCGATAGCGCGAGTGCTCGAGGGAGGCACGAGGCTCGAGTGTGGAACCTTCGGGCTCAGTGCTGAACGTCAAGCTGAGGCCTTCTCGATCTGGTAGACGCGTTGCTTGCTGATGCCAAGGACGCGACCAACGTCGGGCGCGCTGTAGTTCTCCCTCCGAAGCTCGCGCACAACCCGCCGACGCCGTGCGGCCGCCCGTGCTTGGGCTCGACGGGCCTCCTCCTCGTCTCGCTCAGCAGCAGCCCACTCATCGAGCGCGTGTTGTGGTCCGTGGACAGCGACGGTGACACTCACAGCCCCTCGAGGAACATCTAGCCACAGCGCCGCCACATCCTGCGCCTCGCGCTCGACCTCGGCAAGATTGCAGGCCTGGCCTCCGTCCCGAGCTCCGGGGAGCACATTTCCATGCGGATCAGAGACGACGTGGGGGTGGGATCATCCCCGCAGAGGCGGGGAGCACTCGACGTGGTACTGCACCCGTTTGACGCGGTGGGGATCATCCCCGCAGAGGCGGGGAGCACGAGTGGGTGCGGAGGTGACGTCCCGTGGAGTGGTGGAGATTCTGGCGGGGTCGCCGACGTCGTAGACGTTGGTGAGCCATCGTGCGATGGTCAGTGAGTACCGATCAAAGTCACTCACAGGAAGACACAAAGCACGATGGCTCTAGACCAGTCTGCCCTCCTCGAGCTCCTCGGGGAACTGAAACTCACCGATGTCAGCGACCGCATCCGGGTCGCGACCGAGACCCTGTTCCAGGAGCTGATCGACGCGGAAGCTGCCGCGTTCATCGGCGCCGCTCCCTACGAACGCACCACCGACCGAGTCGCGGTCCGCAACGGCAGCCGCCCGAAGACCGTGTCGACCACGGCCGGAGACCTGGAGCTGCGGATCCCGAAGCTGCGCTCCGGGTCGTTCTTCCCGTCATCGGCTGGGGATCATCCCCGCAGAGGCGGGGAGCACGTGCTCGGCCGCGCGCCGCTCGGCTGGGCCGCGGGATCATCCCCGCAGAGGCGGGGAGCACGCCCGAACCAAGCCCGCCGTCACGTCCCCGCGGGGATCATCCCCGCAGAGGCGGGGAGCACCGTGCGACAGTCGGGACCCTCGGGCCGGAGTGGGGATCATCCCCGCAGAGGC
>NZ_JASGEC010000004.1:0-24062 GCF_047606685.1 Microbacterium sp. | reverse complement strand
TCGCACGCGCGACTGCGGGTCTCTGTAGCGCGACCAGAGAGAACACGCGCGACTGCGGGTTTCTGTAGCGCGGGCGCCGACCCGGGCGCGGGCGCCGACGCGGGACGCGGGCGCGGATCGCCGTCGCGATCACACGCCCGCGGGCGCGGCGCCAGCCGCCAGCCCGCCGAGCAGCAGGTTGACACCGAACGCGAAGTCGACCGACGACGCCTCGTCGCGCAGATCGGTCGCCGGCGCGACGAGCCCAATGCTGTCGTACTGCATCCGTTGCTGCTCGTAGGAGACGTGCCCGATCACGAAGTGAAGCAGCGCCCCGGCAACCCGCTGCGCCACGTTCGTGTCGTAGCCGTCCGCGACCACTGCTTCCGCCAGCCGGTCCCGGGCCAGCGTGGCCCCCAACCCGAGCGCGAGGGTGCTCAACACGACCTCGGCGCCGTCCCGGTACGCAAGCAGCGCGTCCCTGAGGGCCGCGGCCTCGGCCTCGGCGTGAGACGCGTGGCCGCCGCGGCGCCGCGGCGCGGCGGCCACGATCCGGTCCGCCAGCTCCGCGAGAAGGGCCTGCTTGTTGGGGAAGTGCCAGTACAGCGCGCTGGGCTGCACGTCGAGATCGGCCGCGAGGCGGCGCATGGTCAGGTCGGGCAGCCCGTCGTCGTCCAGGATGCGCAGCGCGGCCCGCGCCACGTCCTCGCGAGTGTGACGGCGCCCGCCTTCTGATCCCGCCATGCGCCAACTATACTGAACATCGTTCAGGTGAACACCGTTCAGGTCTCACAGAGAGAAGGAGCCGGCGATGGCGAAACGCAGCGACACGGGCCGGATGGATGCAACGGATGTCGCGCGCGTCGCGGTGTTCGCGGCCATCATCGCCGTTCTCGGCCTGCCCGGGAGTTTCACGGTCCTGGGCGCGGTGCCCATCACCGCGCAGACCCTGGGCGTCATGCTCGCCGGCGCGATCCTCGGGCCGTGGTTCGGCGCGCTGTCGGTGTCGGTGCTCCTGGCGCTCGTGGCGGTCGGGCTCCCGCTGCTGGCCGGCGGACGCGGGGGAATCGGGGTCTTCTTCGGCCCCTCCGCGGGGTACGCGCTGGGGTGGATTGCCGGGGCCGCCGTCATCGGGCTGATCGTGCATGCCGCCGGCCGGCGGCCCGTGCTCTGGCGCACGCTCGTCGGAATCGTGACCGGGGGCATCCTCGTCGTCTACGCCGTCGGCGTCCCCGTGCAAAGCGCCGTCACTCGCCTGCCGCTGCCGGAGACCGCCCTGACCAGCCTGGTGTTCCTCCCCGGCGACGTGGTGAAAGCCGTCATCGCCACCGCGATCGTGACGACGCTCGTGCGCGCGTACCCCCGCGCGTTCCGGCGGACCTGGGCCACGAAGGACACGACGACCACCCCTGCGACGCTCGTTCCGTGATCGTTCCGGTCCGTCCCGACCCCGACGCGCTGCTGGACCGGCTGCGCGAGCTGCGCGCGGCAGGCGACATCCCGTTGGTCGAGGACGACCGGTGGCCCCCGCCGCACCGAGAAGCCGTGCGCGCGGCCGCTGCCGCGACCCGGGCGCCGGCAGGCGCAGCGTGGGCGACCCTGACCTCCGGCAGCAGCGGCTCTCCCCGCATCGTGCTGCGCACCGCGGCGTCGTGGGCGGCGTCGTTCGACGCGATCGCGCAGCTGCTCGACGCGCAACCCGACGACAAAATCCTGCTGCCCTCTCCCCCCTCCTCCTCGATGACGCTCTACTCGCTCGCCCACGCCCTCTGCGGCGGGCCCCGACCGGTGCTGCGATGGTCGGATCGCGCCGACGCCACCTGCGTGCACGGCACTCCTCAGGCCCTGCGCGCGCTGCTGGATGCGGGGCCGCCGGCAGGGCTGCGCGCCGCGCTCGTCGGCGGCTCGCACGTGGACTCCCGCCTGCGGGGCGAAGCGGAGGCCGCCGGCATCCATGTCGTCGCGTACTACGGAGCGGCCGAGCTGTCCTTTGTCGCCGTCGACGAGGGCTCGGGACTTCGCCCCCTCCCGGGAGTGGAGATCAGCATCCGCGACCACGAGCTCTGGGTCCGCTCGCCGTTCGTCGCGCTCGGCTATGCCGGTGCCGCCGGCCCGCTGCGCACCGACGGCGGGTGGGCCACGGTGGGCGATCGCGCCGAGGTGCACGACGGCCGGCTGCGGTTGCTCGGCCGCGCCGACGACGCGATCCTCAGCGCGTCGGCCACGATCGTCCCCGAGGAGGTCGAGGCCGCGCTGAGGTCCGTCCCGGGGGTGCGCGACGCCGTCGTGCTCGGCATTCCTCGCGCCGGCGTCGGCGCTCTGGTCGCGGCGTTCGTCGAGCTGGATGCCGAGCCGCTCCCCGACCTTCGGGCCGCGAGCGCCCGGCTGCTGGCGCCGGCCCACCGCCCGCGGCAGTGGTACGCGGGGGTGCTTCCGCGCACGACCTCGGGCAAGCCGGCGCGAGCGGAAGCCCGACGCCGAGTGCTCGCCGGGGAGGTGGAGCGCCTTGCCGTCTGACGGCGACCCGGTGGTGATCGCCGCCCGCCGCACCCCGATCGCCACGCGCGGCCGCGCCCTTGCCCGGCTGACCGTCGGAGATCTTGCCGCGCCCGCCATCCAGGCTGCCCTGGCCGACGCGCGCGCCGCGACTGGTGAGGCTGCGAGCGTCGCCGACGTGCTGCTCGGCAACTGCATGGGCCCGGGCGGCAACCCGGCGCGGATCGCCGCGCTCGCGGCGGGGCTGGGGCCGCACACGCCGGGCGGCACGGTCGACAGGCAGTGCGGGAGCGGGCTCGCCGCGATCCTCGACGCCGCTGCGGCCGTGCGCGCCGGCGACGGGCAGCTGCGCGTGGCCGGCGGGGTCGAGAGCGCGTCCACGGCACCCACGCGATCGATGGGCGGCGTCGAGTACGACCGGGCGCCGTTCGCCCCGGACGGGTTCCCCGACCCGGAGATGACGCGCGCAGCGGAAGACCTCGCCGCCCACGACGGCATCCCGAGAAGCCGGCAGGACGCGCACGCGGCGCGCAGCCACTCCCGCGCGCGCGCCGCGCGGGATGGCGGGCGCTTCGCCGCGGAGCTGGTCCCCCTCGCCGGACTCGACCACGACGACGCGATCGGCGGCGCCGAACGCCTGCTGGCGCGGCTGCCCCCGTTGTTCGCGAACGGCACGCTGACGGCGGGCACGGCGACGCGCGTCAGCGACGGCGCGGCCGTCGCTGTCGTGGCGCCCGCGGGCACAGCGCCCGGGCTCGCCATCCGCGCGTCGGCTGTCGTCGGCTGCGACCCGGCGTTGCCGGGCATCGGGGCGGCGCCTGCCATCCTGACGGCGCTCGCCTCCGTCGGCGCCACCGTGGCGGAGGTCGGCGCGTTCGAGATCGTGGAGGCGTTCGCCGCGCAAAGCCTTGCCGTCCTCGACCGCATCGGAGTCGCCGACGACGACCCCCGCGTCTGCGGCGATGGCGGCGCGCTCGCGCTGGGCCACCCGTGGGGGGCGAGCGGCGCGGTGGCGGTCGTGCGCCTGTTCAGCCGACTCGTGCGCCAGGGGGCGCCCGCGGGCGCCCTCGGAGTGGCCGCGGCCTCGGTGGGCGGCGGCATGGGGGTCGCGGCGGTGGTCGAGGTGGTCCGGTGAGCATCCGGCTGAAGGCCGTCTCGGTGCGCCTCGGGGATGTCGACGCGCTCCAGGACATCACCCTCAGCCTGGACGCGCCCACGGTCGCCGTGATCGGCGAGAACGGCTCCGGCAAGTCCACGTTCGCCCGCCTGCTCGGCGGGCTGGCGCCCCGCGCCTCCGGCGACCTGCGCGTGCTCGGCCTCGACCCGGCACGCGAGGCGAAGCAGCTGCGGCGGCGCACGGCGATGCTCTTCAGCAATCCCGACGCCCAGATCGTGATGCCGACGGTCGCCGAAGACGTCGCGTTCTCGTTGCGCGGCGACCGGCTCGCCCCGGACGAAACGCGGCGGCGCACCATGGACGCGCTCGAGCGGTTCGGGCTCGCCGACCTCGCCGAGCGGCCGTCCCACGATTTGTCGGGCGGCCAGAAGCAGCTGCTCGCCCTGTGCGGCGCGTTCGTGCGCGATCCCGACCTCGTGATCGCCGACGAGCCCACCGCCTACCTCGACGCGCGCAACGCGCGCACCGTGGCGACCCACCTGTTCGCGCCGGGCGGGCACCGCCTCGTGCTCGTGACGCACGACCTCGCACTGGCAGCGCGCTGCGAGGTGGCGGTGTTGTTCGCCGCCGGGCGGGTCGCGGCGGTCGGCGAGCCCGACGCGGTCATCGCCGAGTACGAAGGGATGCTGCGGTGCTGACCCTCTACCGGGCCGGGGATGGATGGCTGCACCGCCTGCCCGCCGGGCGCAAGCTGCTGTTCGTGGTCCTTCTTGTGCTCGCGGTCTCCCTGCTGCCCTCCACGTGGCAGGCCGCGGCCGTCGCGGCCGGGGTGACCGTGACGGCGTACGCCGTGGCAGATCTCCGCGATGGCGCGCTGGGGATGCGGGTGCTCGGCCGCCAGGTCTACGCGCTGCGGTGGATTCTCGCCATCACGGTCGTGAGCCAACTGATCTTCCTCGGCCCGGAGCCCACCGTCGCCAACTCCGCGCGAGTCCTGGCGGCGATCGCTCTGGCCGGGCTGCTCGTGCTCACGACGCGAGTGACGGTGCTGCTGGATGTGCTCGAGCGCGCGCTGGGCCCGCTGCGGCGCGTCGGCGTCGACCCGCAGCGCGCCGCGCTCATGCTCACGGTGTCGCTGACGACGGTTCCCGTGCTCGCGCGGTTGGCGACCCAGGTGCGCGACGCCCAGCGCGCCCGTGGCACGCGGGGCAGGGTCCGCGCCTCTGCGATGGCCTTTCTCGTCCTCGCCCTCAAGCACGCCGACCAGCTCGGCGACGCGCTCACCGCCCGAGGCGTGCGCTGAGCGCCGCGTCTACAGGGCGGCGAAAGACGCGTCGAGGATGCTGAGCGCCTCGTCGATCAGCGCGTCGGAGATGTTGAGGGCGGGCAGCAGCCGCAGCACGTGGCCGTCGCTGCCGCCGGGCATCACCAGCAGGCCGCGGTCGGCGGCGCTCTTGCTCACCCTGCGGAACGCCTCCGGGTTCGGATCGCCGTCGCGGTCGACGAGTTCGACGCCCTGGAGCGCGCCGAGCCCACGGGCGTCGCCGATCACGCCGTGCCGCGCCTGGAGCGAGGCAAGGCCTGCGCGCAGCCGCTCGCCAATGGCCTGTGTCCGAGCGAGGAAGCCGGGCTCGCGCAGTTGGCGGATCACCTCCACGGCGGCGGCGCAGCCCACCGGGTTGCCGCTGAACGTCCCGCTGAGGCCGCCCGCGGGGATCGAGTCCATGATGTCGCTGCGACCGGTCACCGCCGAGACCGGGAAGCCCGCAGCGATCGCTTTCGCGCTGACGACCAAGTCGGGAACGAACCCGAAGTGCTCGCTGGCGTAGAGCTTTCCCGTGCGTCCGAGTCCTGTCTGGATCTCGTCCGCGATGACCACGATGCCGTTCGAGCGACACCACTCCTGCAGGGTCTCGAGGAAGCCCGGAGCGGGCACGACGACCCCGCCCTCGCCCTGAATTGGCTCCACCACCAGGCACGCCAGGTTCTCCGCGCCCGAGATCTTGGCGAGGTGCGCGATGCCGCGCCGCGCCACCTCGGCGCCGTCGAGCCCGTCGCGGTACGGGTACGAGTTGGCGATGCGGTAGATCTCGCCCGGACGCGGCCCCACTCCCGACGAGTAGGGCACCGCCTTGTAGTTGAGCCCGAGCGTGAGGTTGGTGCGGCCGTGGTAGCCGTGGTCGACCACGGCGATGCCGTTGCGGCGCGTGTGCGCCCGCGCGAGCTTGATCGCGTTCTCGATCGCCTCCGCCCCGGTGGAGCTGAGCACCGTCTTCTTGGCGAACTCGCCGGGGGTGATCTCGCCGAGCAGCCGGGCCACCTCCACGTACGACTCGTAGGGAGTCACGCCGAACAGGGTGTGGGTGAATCGCCCGGTCTGCGCGATCGCGGCCTCGATCGCCGCCGGGTTGCCGTGGCCGAGGGAGGTGACGCCGATGCCGCAGCCGAAGTCGATGAACTCGTTGCCGTCGACGTCCGTGAGCACCGAGCCCTCGCCGCGCGCGATGTAGACCGGCAAGACCGGGCTGACGGCCGCGGACACGTGACGCTCCTTCCCGGCGTGGAGCTCTCGGGATCGGGGCCCGGGCACCTCGGTGCGCACGCGCCGCGGGTGGACGGGCGTGGTGGACACGACTTTGCCTACTCGATGGTCGCGAGCAGCGCGCCCTCGTCGATGGTGTCGCCCTCGGCGACGGCCAGCGAGACGACCGTGCCGGCGACGGGGGCCTCCACGGGGATCTCCATCTTCATCGACTCGAGGATCATCAACGTGTCGTCAGCGGCGACGACGTCGCCCTCGGACACCACGATCTTCCAGACGTTGGCCGACAGGTCGGCGTTCACTTCAGTCACTTTGTTCTCCTCGGCTTTCTCATTGCGGTCACAGCGGTCAGGACTTCGGCGGCACCAGTGGCGCGACGCGGATGCCATCCTCTTCGAGCCGCGCGCGCACCGTTCGGAGCACCTCGACCGAATTGGGCGCGTCTCCGTGCAAGCAGATCGTCTGCCCGTTGACGCTGACGTCGGCGCCGTCGTTGGCGGCGACGACTCCCTCGCGAACGAGGCGGATCGCGCGGTCGGCGACAAGGTGCGGATCCCAGGCCTGTTTCACCCGTTCGATCAGCAGGTTGCCCTCCCGGTCGTAGTGCAGGTCGACGAACCCTTCCGGGACGAGCGTGACTCCGTAGGAGGTCGCGATGGGCGCGTTCTTGTCGTTCAGGGCGTAGAGCAGCATGCTCTTGTCGACGTCGGCCACTGCCTGCACAACGGCCTCGCCCAGAGCGGGGTCGTCCTGGGCCATCACGTACATGACCCCGTGCGGCTTGACGTGCGCGAGCGTGCCGCCCTCCGACTCCACGAACGCCTTGATCGCGCCGATCTGGTAGACGGTGTTGTCTCGCATCTCTTCCGGTGTGATCGCGATGCGGCGACGGCCGAAGCCGATGATGTCGGGCAGCGCCACGTGGGCGCCGATCTGAAGGCCGAGCCGCACCGCGTTGCGCACAGTGTCGCGCATGATCCGAGGATCGCCGGCGTGGAACCCGCAGGCGATGTTCGCCGTCGAGATGTAGGGCATGAGCTCCTCGTCCGGCGCGAACTTCCACCGCCCGTACCCTTCGCCCATGTCGCAGTTCAGCTCGACGACCAGTTGCTCGCTCATGAGATCTCCTTCAGCGACTCGGCGATGCTGCGATCGAGTTCCTCGGCTCGCGCCTGCGCCTGCTCGATGGTGATGAGATTGAGGCGCACGGTGTCGGTTCCCGGCCTCAGCTGGCCCAGCTTCCACAGGCTCGCGTGGCACACCACGGCAACCACGACGAAGCCACCGGCGGTGGGGCCGTCGGGCGCCAGGATCACCGGCGTGTCGCCGTTCAGGTTGATTCCGCCCAACGGGTAGCCGTTGTCGAGGATGTTCGACGGGTGGCCGCCCGCGATGCCGCCGCTCGCGCGCGCCCACTTCAGCCGGCGCGCCTCGAGGCGCACTCCCGTGCGGTTGGCGTTGCGATCGACCTGCCACGGTGTGGCGAACAGCGTCTCGAGGTCCTGCTCGTCGAGGTACTCGGGCGTGGCGTGCGGGCCTGGCGTCACATCGAGCACCCACTCGTGAGTGTGCTCGGGCAACGGCGCGGCCAGCTCGTAGCGCTTGCCGCCGTCATCGCCGCCGATCGGCAGCACGTCGCCCTTGCGCAGCGCCCGGCCCTCGACTCCGCCGAGTTGCCCCATGGTGTAGGTCGCCCGCGAACCGAGGACGGCTGGGATGTCGATGCCGCCCGCGACGGCGAGGTAGAGGCGGAACCCGGTGTCGCTGGCGCCGCCCACGCGCAGCTCGCCGCCGGCGGGAACCGTGACGACCGCGCTGTGCGCGACCGGCTCGCCATTGACGGAGACATCCGCCTTCGCGCCCGTCACCGCGATGTCGACGGTGTCGCTGAAGCGCAGGCCGATCTTGCCGAGCGTGATCTCGAGGGTCGCCGCGCCCGGGTCGTTTCCGACCAGGGCGTTCGCGAGCCGGTGGCTGTAGTGATCCATCGGCCCGGCGGGGTAGTAGCCGCTGGCGAGATGCCCGACCCGCCCGGGGTAGTCCTGGACGGTCGTCTGGATTCCGGGGCTCAGAACTTCGATGGTTGCCAATGCTCTCTCCGTCTTCATCTCAAGGGACCGGAGTCAGTTCAGCGGCCTCGTCGCGGTGGGCCCGCCAGGCTTCGGCCTCGGCGGAGACGCTCTCGCTCCAGCGCTGGTACGCCCCGACGTCGAACGGCTCGTCTTCGATGCGGTACTCGAAGGAGTCCGCGTGCACTTCGTCGAAGTGCGCGAGCAGCTGCTCTTCCTCGACCTCGTGGAAGCGCACGCGGTCGCTCGGGCGGAAGAGCACGGGGCTCTCGGCGAAAGCGCGGTTGCGCTGCTGCACGTCGTAGATCGGGATCGTGCGGCCGAGCAGCTGATAGCCGCCCGGCGACTCGACCGGGTAGATGGAGTAAGCGGGGCCGCCGAGGCCGATCGCGCCCTCCTGCGTCCACGTCCGCGTCGGGTTGTACTTGGGCGCGAACAGCACGTGCCGCGGATCGAGCGGGAACATGAACGGCAGGCCGGGGAAGAAGCCGAGGAAGCCGACCCACAGATCGGTGGACGTCACATGGTCGATGAGTGCGCGCAGATCAGCAACGCCGTTGTACGCGAGGGTGTAGTCGATATTGTTGCCGCCCTCGCAGTTCACCGCGTCGGATCGGATGCTCTTGACGTACCGTTCCACCGCCGCGCGGGAGACGCTGTCGTCGAAGGCGGCCGGCAGGTGGATGACCCGACTCGGCAGCACCAACTGGTCCAGCGGAGCCACCGACGTGTGCACCTCGTCAAGTTGGCGGATCACATCGGAAACGTGCACCGAGCCGTCGAGCGAGAACACGATCGACCGGAACCCGGGAGCAGTCTCGATCACGCCGGGCACGGGATGCTCCGTGATCGCGTCGATCACGCTCTGCGTGAAGAAGTTGAGGTTCATGTCGAACTCGGTCGGTCCGTACTCGACGAGAATGAACCGGTCCCCCGCCGAGCGGTAGCTGACACTCGGCTTCCCGCCGCCGCCCTCCCGCTCCTCGAGGACAGCTGGGGGGATGTCGCTCCACCTCGTCATCGCGTGCGTGCTCATTCGCATCTCCTGTCCTGGCTCTACGAGCCCTTTGCCGCACTCTGCATGCGCGCGATAAGACCGGTGTCGTAGACGCCGCTGCGGAACTCCGCGTTCTCCAACAGCTCGCCGAAGAAGCGCAAGTTCGATTTGGGGCCTTCGATCTCGAACTCTGCCACCGCTTGCGCGGCCCGGTCCAGAGCCTGCTCTCGCGTGTCGCCGCGCGCCACGAGTTTGGCCATCAGCGGGTCGTAGGTGACGGTGACCTTGTTGCCTTCGCCATAGCCGGCGTCCAGACGCACGCCCTCCCCCTGGGGGGCGGCCCACCGGGTGATCACGCCTGGGCCTGGGAGGAAGCGGACCGGGTCCTCCGCGTAGATTCGCAGTTCGATAGCGTGGCCGCTGCTTTTCACCTCGGCGGGATCGAACTGCACCGGCAGCCCGGCAGCGATGCGCAGCTGCGCCTCGACAAGGTCAATGCCGTGCACCTCTTCGGTCACCGGGTGCTCGACTTGAAGCCTGGCGTTCATCTCCAGGAAGACGAAGTCGCCGCGTTCAGTGTCGACCAGGCACTCGACTGTTCCCGCGTTGCGGTAGTCAACGGCTTCGCCGGCGCGCACCGCGGCTTGCAGCATGCGCGCGCGCAGCTCCGGTCCGACGCCCGGCGAGGGAGACTCCTCGGCGACCTTCTGGTGACGGCGCTGCACCGAGCAGTCACGCTCGCCGAGTGCGATCACTGTGCCGTCGGCCAGGCCGAAGATCTGCACTTCCACGTGACGGGCACTGGCGATGTAGCGCTCGAGCAGGATCCGCGAGTCGCCGAAGAAGCGCTCGGCTCGCGTGCGCGCGGTGTCGAAGGCCGTGCGCAGTTCCTCCTCGGTCCGCGCAATGGCCATGCCGATCCCCCCGCCGCCGCCCGACGGCTTGACCATCACCGGGTAGCCGATCTCGCCGGCGATCCGCACCGCCTCGTCGACGTCGCCGACCGGATCGGGCGACCCGGCGGCCACCGGCACGCCGGCGGCGTCCATGAGGTTTCGCGCATTGATCTTGTCGGCCATCCGGTCCATCGACTCCGGCGACGGGCCGACCCAGATCAGACCAGCCTCGGCCACACGGCGGGCAAAGGCCGGGCTCTCGGAGAGAAACCCGTAGCCGGGGTGGACGGCGGTGGCGCCGGTCTCAGCGGCAACCTCGAGGATGCGGTCGATGTTGAGATACGACTCGGCTGGCGCCGCCGGGCCGATCAGTCGGGCCTCATCCGCCTCGGCCACGAAGGGCATCTCGGCGTCCGCCTCGGAGTGCACCGCCACGGTCGGGATCCCCAGCCGCTTCGCCGTGCGGATGACGCGCGAGGCGATCTCGGCCCGGTTGGCGACCAGGAGCTTGTCGATGATGGGAGCCACGTCGGTCACCTCGTCTTCCAGGCCAGCGTCTTGGATCGGGCGTTTGCCCGCAGTCGGTCAGCGACCACAGCCACCACCAGAACGATGCCGATGGCGATGCTCTGCTGATTCGAGTCCATCCGCATCAGGTTCATGCCGTTGGTGAGTCCCATCACGAACAGAACGCCCAGCACGGTGCCGCCGACACCACCACGACCGCCCGTGAGCGCCGCGCCGCCGATGATGGCCGCCGTGATCGACTCGAGGGCGAAACTGCCTCCCAGCAGAGGCTGTCCGGACGCGACGCGCGCCGTGAGCAGCCACCCCGCGTAAGACGCGAGCAGGCCGCAGATCACGTACGCGACGAGAAGATTGAGCCGCACGCGCACGCCAGAGACGGTGGCTGCGTTCGGGTTGCCGCCGATGGCATAGAGGTGCCGGCCGAAGCGGGTCCACTTCAGCACGACGAGGATGACGAGCACCACAGGAACGGTCAGCAGCACCGGAATCGGGAATCCGGCGATGTGGCCCGAGCCGATCTCGTGGGTGAACAGGCGAGGCAGGCCGCTGATCTGGGAGCCGCCGCTGAGCACGAGAGTGATGCCCGCGAAGATCGACATGGACGCGAGTGTGACGATGAAGGCGTTGACCTTGAGGAATGCCACGCCAATCCCGTTCACCAAGCCCACGACGAGTCCGACCAGCAGCACCATGAAAAAGCCCGACCAGATGGCCTCCCCCGTGAACTCCTCGTACCCGCCGTAGACTGCTGCCATGACGGTGGCCGAGACCACGCTGGTCAGAGCGACGTTGGATCCCACCGAGAGGTCGAAGCCGCCCGTGATGAGCACGACCATCTGACCGAGCGAGACCAGAAGCAGGAACACCGCCTGGGTCGCGAGCGTGATGAGGTTGTTGGGGGTGAGGAAGATCGGGTTGGAGACCGCGAAGACCACGATCAGGATGATGATGAGGGGCGGAAGCGCACCGAACAAGGCGAACCAGCTGATCATGCGCTGGCCGAAGGTGAGCTTGCCCGCACTCGTGCCGATGGCGCCGGCGTCGTTCTGTTGGCTCATGACTCGTTCTCCCTTTCCTCCGCCGCGCCCGAGTGCCCGAACGCGCCGGCAACGATCGCCTCCGGCGTGATCTGCGGGCCGACGAGCTCGGCGGTGATGACACCGCTGTTCATGACGTAGATGCGGTCGGCTATTCCGATGATCTCTTCGAGGTCGCTCGAGATGGCGAGCACCCCGGCGCCTTGGTCGCACAGATCCCGCAACTGCCCGTAGATCTGTTGACGCGAGCCCACGTCGACGCCGGCTGTGGGCTCGGCGACGACGAAGACACGTCGTTCCTTCGTGAGCGCCCGGGCAAGCACAACCTTCTGCTGATTGCCGCCGGAGAGCATGCCGACCTCGCGTTCGGGAATCGGAGGCCGCACGTCGGTGCGCTCGACCAGGCCTGCGGCAACCGTGGCGAGGGCTCCCGTGCGCAGGAATCCCAACGGGCTGAAGGCGCGCGTGCCGACCACCTCGAGCGTGATGTTCTCGGCGACGCTCCGCTGCAGCGAGAGCGCCTCGCGTCGGCGATCCTCCGGCATGAAGCCGATGCCGAGGTCGAGCATGCGGCGGGGGGCGGGCTTGTGCACCGTCGTTCCCGCGATGGTGTAGCTTCCCTCGATCGTGGGCTCGAGACCGAGGATCATGCGCGCCAGGTCGCTCTTTCCCGACCCGACGAGGCCAGCCACCCCGACGATCTCCCCCTGCCGGACGGTGAGCGACACGCCCTTGACCTTGCTGTTCGCGCTGGCGACGCCATCGATCTCGATCAAGGTGTCGCCGATCTCGGTGGCCTTGTGGGGGTAGACCTCGTTCAGCTCGCGGCCGACCATGTCAGAGAGCAGCCTGCTGTCTGACACCTCGTCGAGCATGTAGCTGGACACGGTCGCGCCGTCTCGCATGACGCTGACGCGATTGCCGAGCCGGCGAACCTCTTCCATGCGGTGGGTGATGTAGAGGATGGCCCACCCCTCCTCGCGGAGGGAGTCCACAATCGTGAACAGTCGCTCGGACTCGTCATCGCTGATCGCCGCGGTGGGCTCGTCGAGAAGCATGACGCCGGGGTTGCCGACCAACGCCTTCGCGATCTCGACGAGCTGCTGCTCGGCACGGGCGAGAGACCCCGCCTCGGCGGCGGGGTCGATCCCGCCGCCGAGGCGCTCGAGCAGGCCGCGGGTGCGTCCGCGCATCTCCCGCTGGCTCACCAAACCGCCGCGCAGAGGCTCTCTTCCCAGGAAGATGTTCTCTGCGACGCTCAGCGTCGGGGCCAGGCTGAAGTCCTGGAGCACGACGTTGATGCCGCTGGCCCGAGCGATGGTCGGGTTGTGATGCGGAACGGTCTTTCCACGGATCGTCACCGTGCCCTCATCGGGCGTGTAGGTGCCGAGGATCGTGTTCACGAGCGTCGACTTGCCCGCGCCGTTCTCTCCGAGCAGCACGTGCACCTCGCCCGGGTAGAGCGCGAAGTCCACACCTTTCAGCGCGCGCACCGCGCCGAACTGCTTGACGATCCCCTCAAGAGCGATGACCGGTTCCACGGCGCCCTCTTCTCTTCAGAGCTTCCAGCGCTCAGGACTCAGGCGATGCCTGGAAGGTGGCCTGGAACGACCGCGGGGCGAACATCAGCGTGTACTCGATCTTCTCCGCGTTCTCCGCCGTCACCATCTCCGGGATCGGCCCCGCGATGGGCGAGCGCAGCGTCTGGCCCTCGAGCAGCCGAACGGCTTGGTCGACTGCCATGCGGCCCTGGACCACGGTGTAGTCCGTCGGCGAGCCGACGGCGTCGCCGTCGACGATCGCGTCGAAGACGCCGGGGATGATGTCGAAGGCGAACACGTCGACCGAGTCCTGCACACCGGCATTGCGCGCCGCGACCACGCCGGCCTCCGCCGCAATGTCCACACCGACGATCGTGTTGATGTCCGGGTAGGCCTTCAGCGAGTCCTCAATCAACGCCAACTGCGTGTCAAGGCCGGTGTCGGCGCGACGCGTGACGGCAATGGAGACCTTGGTCCCCTCGATAGTGGAGTTGAATCCCTCGACCGCCGCGTCCGACCAGCCGGCCCCCTCCGGACCGGGGAAGAATCCGACACTGCGGTCTCCGCCCTCGGAGTGGTCGATCAAGTACTCGGCCGTGGTCACCGCGAGGTCGTGGAAGCTCACCAGCGCGTGCGAGAACAACGGGTTCTCGAGCGAGTCAGGGCAGTCGGTGCCGTTGATGAAGTCGACCACGGGAATCCCCTTGTCCAACGCCGAGGCGATCTGGGTGCACAGGCCCTTCGCGCTGATGGCGCCGAGCACGATCGCGTCGTAGCCCTGCGTGATGCAGTCCTCCATCTGGGTGACCTGCTTGTCGAGGTTGTCGTAGCCGCCCGCCTCGTAGAGCTGGTACTCGAGCCCGTCGCGCTGCGCCTCCACCAGGGTGCCGTAGTTGGTCGCCAGCCAGTACGGGTCCTTCACGTGCGGGAACAGCACGCAGACCTTCCAAGGCTCGGTGACCTCGTCGACCGGGATCGGTTCGTAGGTGTCCTCCTCGACGGAGCCGTCGTGCTGGGTGAACAGCGCGGGAGCCGACCAGTCGACCTCGGCCGCGCTCTCGGTCTCCGAAGTCTCGGGGGCATTGCCGCCCGCCGCGCCACAGCCGGCGAGCAGCATTGCCGCCGCCACAACCGCCCCGGCGACCGCGAACAGTCCTTTCCTTGCCTTCATCGGCTTCCTCCTTAGGGATCTCCAAGGCAGTTCCGCCGACCAAGAACGCTGTGCCGGCCGGCGTCGCCATTTCTTGCACGATACTACAAATTGGCTAACTGTTATACAGCGATCTGGTAACGCTTCTGTTTCCCCGGCGTTACGCGGCGTCCGGGCCTCAATCGTGCGGGATGAAGACGTACTTGTGCTCGAGGAACTCATCGATTCCGAGCACGCCGCCTTCGCGCCCCAGCCCTGACGACTTCACCCCGCCGAGCGGAGCGGCGACATCCGAGATGATGCCCGAGTTCACACCGACCATGCCGACTTCCAGCTGGCGGGAGACACGCATGGCGCGGGCAAGGTCGTTCGTCATCAGGTACCCGGCGAGACCGTATTCGGTGTCGTTGGCCACGGCCACCGCGTCCGCCTCGTCCTCGAACGAGACGACAGGCGCGACGGGCCCGAAGATCTCCTCGTGCAGCAGCTGCGCTCCCCGTGGCACGTCCGCCAGCACGGTGGGCGGGTAGAACGCGCCCGGGCCCTCGGGCAGCCGCCCGCCGACCACCGCTCTGGCGCCGCGCGCCACCGCCTCGTCGACCAGCCCTTGGATGCGCTCGCAACTGGCACGGTCGATCATCGGCCCGACGTCGGTGCCGTCGACGAGTCCGTCGCCGACCACGAGAGATGAGAACCGCGCCGCAAGGCGCGCGGTGAACTCTTCGGCGATGTCCTTGTGCACGAGCACTCGATTGGCGGCCGTGCAAGCCTCGCCCATGTTCCGCAACTTGGCGGCGAAGACCTCCGAGACCGCGCGGTCCAGGTCGACGTCGTCGAAGACGAGGAAAGGCGCGTTGCCGCCAAGTTCGAGCGACGTTCGGATCATGTGCGCGGAGCACTGGCCGTGCAGCGCGGCCCCGACCCGCGTCGAGCCGGTGAACGAAAGGTGCCGGACGCGCCCCTCAGCCAGGATCGGGGCGACGACCTCCCCTGACCGCGAGGTCGTGATGACGTTCACCGCGCCGTCCGGCACCCCGGCTTCCTCGAGGATCCGCGCCAGAAAGAGCATGGTGAGCGGCGTCTTCTCCGCCGGTTTGACCACGACAGCGCATCCGGTCGCGATCGCGGGAGCGATCTTTCGCGCGCCCATGGCGAGCGGGAAGTTCCACGGCGTGATCAACAGCGACACGCCGACCGGCTCGCGGGTGAGCATGATCTGGCCGCGTCCGCTCGGCGACTGCGCGTGCGCCCCCTGCACCCGCACGCCCTCCTGCGCGTACCACAGCAGGTACGAGGCCGAATAGTCGATCTCGCCACGCGCCTCGGCGAGCGGCTTGCCCATCTCGGCCGTCATGATGGCGGCGAGCTCGTCCTTCGCGTCGAGCAGCAGCTCGTGCGCGCGCAGCAGGATGTCGCACCGATCGCGAGCGCTCATCGCCGCAAAGCCGGCTTGCGCGGCGTTGGCCGCATCGACAGCCCGGCGCCCCGTCTCCGCGTCGGCGTCGGGGACCTCCATGATCGCCTCGCCGGTTGCGGGATTGCTCACCACGATGCGCGGCCGATGCGGCAGCTCGTCCCACACGCCGCCGATGAGAAGCGCTCGCGGCACCCTGTCCATGTTGACTTGAACCATGATTCCTTCCCGGCACGTCGGCTCATATATCAATATTGACTAACTGTATAACAGCGCAGCGGCGAGGGCGGCGGCGGACCAAGGCAGGGCGACTACGCCGAGAGACGGCGCACGAGGAAATCGCACGACTCGTCAAGATGATAAGTCCACGCCTTCTCGAGCTGTTTCATGGTCGCGTCGCCTGCCAAGAGCAGGAAAAGCTCCTCGTGCTCCTCGAAGGGCGAACTGCCCCGCCCATAGTGCTCTTTTGGCAGCGCGAGCAACAGCCGGATCTCTTTCGTGATGCCCTCGAAGTAGGCGCTGAGCCGTGACGAGCCCCCGGCGTCGACGACCGATTTGTGGAATGCGGCGTCGGCCTCAGCGATCCGAGCCCAGTCGAGATCGTCGCCGAGGCCTGCCAGGTCGTCCACCGCCCGGCGGACTCCATCCAGCGCGACACCGCTCGCCTTTACGGCGCGGACCGCGTCGAGTTCGATGAGCTTGCGGACTCGGAAGATGTCTCGCACTTGCGCAGGGTCGAAGGTGCGGACTCGGGCGCTGTAGCCCGGCTCGCGCACAAGCATGCCCTCGTTCACGAGGTGTTGCACGGCGATGCGCGCCGTCGGGCGCGCGATGCCGTACTCGTCGGCGATGTGAGTGTCCTTGATCTCCTCGCCCGACTTGAAGTGGCCGGCGAAAAGGCTGTCTCGCAGGCGATTGGTCGCTGCCTCGGCTACGGTGACCGTTTGCAGTGGTCGATTCATCGCCAACTGACCCCCTGCAACAAACGCTACCAAATGACCGTCAACTCGTATGACTGTGTATCACCTGACGGATCCATCCAGGGCGAGCGCGAGGTGCGTGCTGCCCCGGGCGAGCGCGACCTGCGACACCTGCATCGCGCAGCTGAAGCCATCGGCGAGTATCAGCGCGTCGTCTCCGCCTGCCGCGATCGCCGGCACGATCGAGTGCTCTGCCACGCGCATCGACACGTCGTAATGCTCCGCCTCGAACCCGAAGTTTCCCGCGACCCCGCAGCACGACGACGACTCGGACAGCCGCGTGACGCCCCACGCCTGCAGCACACGGCGCTGCGCGTGCGCGCCGAAAACCGCGTGCTCATGGCAGTGCGTCTGCAGTACGGCGCTGTCGGGCGGCTCCGTCGCCGGGCGCCATCCGCGCGCGACCGCCTGGTCGACGGCGCCGGCGAACGTGCGGACCCGTGCGGCGACGCGGCGTGCGGCTTCTCCCGGCACGAGCTTCGGGCCGTCATCGCGGATCGCGGCAGCGCAGCTGGGCTCGAGCACGACGATCTCTCGAGTCGTGCCGTCGTCCAGCTTGCGCACGAGGTTCGCAAGCCGCCTGGCGGCGCCGTCGCGCTGGCCGGTCGAGACCCACGTGAGCCCGCAGCAAGCGTCCGGAGCGCAGCTCACGCTGACGCCGGCGTCGCGGAGCACGCGTGCCGCGGCCGGAACCACCTCCGGGCGGAAGGCTCTCGTGAAGCTGTCAACGAAGATGAGCGCCTCCCCGTCATCGACGAAATCCGCCTCCCGGACCCGTCGGAGGTAATCGCCATGCGGCCGGAAAGCCGGCAGGCGGCGGCGCCTGCTGATGCCGAGCCGCTCGCCCACCCAGCGCAAGGGCGCCAAGCGGGCTCCGAGGTTCGCAAGCGTGCTCACACGAGTCAGCATCGGCAACCAGCGCGGGAGCCAGCCGATCGTGTAGTGGGTGAAGGGCCGCAGCCTGCCGCGATAGTGGTCGTCGAGCAGCTCCGACTTCGCTTCCGCGATGTCGACTCCGGTCGGGCAGTCGGCCGAGCAGGCCTTGCAGGACAGACAGAGATCGAGCGCGTCCCGCACCTCGGGCTCACCCCATCCTCCGCTGCTCGCGCCTGTCCCCCGCACCAGCTCCTGCAGCACGCGGGCGCGAGCGCGGGTGGAGTCCTTCTCGTCTTTGGTAGCGCGATAGCTCGGGCACATGAAACCGCCCGTGGTCGCCCGGCAGCGCCCGACTCCGATGCACGCGTGCGCGTTGCCGACGAAGGTGGCCACGTGCCGTCGGGAGCCGCCGGGCTGCGGCAGATCTTGGAGCGAGAGCGATTGCGTGAACGACACCGGGTCGACGATGATGCCGGGGTTGAGCAATCCGTGCGGGTCCCAGATGCGCTTGAAGGAACGGAACACGCTGATCATCTCGGGCGAGTACATGAGCCCGAGCAGGGCGCCCCGCGCCCGTCCGTCCCCGTGCTCGCCAGACAGCGACCCGCCGTGCCGGACCACCAGCGCCGCGGCTTCGCGGACAAACGAGTCAAAGCGTGCTCTGCCGTCGTCGCTGCGAAAGTCGAAGTCCACGCGCATGTGCACGCACCCCGCGCCGAAATGCCCGTACATCGGAGCCGTGTACCCGTAGCTCTCGATCAAGGGCAGCAGCTCCTCGAGATAGTCGGCGAGCCGGTCTGGCGCCACCGCGGAGTCTTCCCAGCCGCCCCAGGTCTGCACGCCGTCGATGCGCTGGGAGGAAAGTCCCGCCCCGTCTTCGCGCACGCGCCACAGCCGCGCGCGCGCGACAGGCTCGGTGACGATCGCGTGGTCGCGCAGGCGGCCGTTCTCGCGCAACCGCGCGAGGAGGCCGTCGCAGCGCGCCCGCGCCGCATCCATCGTCTCGTCGGAGAACTCCACCATGACGTAGGCGCTCCCTCCCGGGAGCCCGCGCACGCTGTCCGCGCCCCGCCGGTGCCGCATGATGTCCACGATGGTCGAGTCCAGGCCTTCGACAGCGCTGGGCTGTGCAGCCAGCATCGTGGTCACATCGCGCGCCGAGTCGACCGGACTGTCGTAGCCCACGCACAGCAACGCGGTCTCGCGTGGCTTCGGCACCAATCCGACACGGGCCCGCACGATCAGCGCGCAGCTGCCTTCGCTGCCCGCAAGCGCGCGAGCGACGTCGAATCCGTTCTCCGGCAGCAAGTTGGCCAGGTGATAGCCCGAGACTTGGCGCGGAATCGTCTCCAGCTCCAGCCTGAGCGCGGAAAGATGTCGCGACGCCAGTTCTTCGAGCGCCCCGTTGAGCTGCGCCGCCCGATCCATCGACGCGGCGTCGCTCTCGTCCACCGCGCGCAGACCGCCGCGGCCCGCGATCAGGTGGGCGCCGTCGATCGTGAGCAGCTCGATCTCCTGGACATGACGAGACATCCGTCCGTACGCGACGGAGTGGTTGCCGCACGCGTCATTTCCGATCGACCCGCCGATCGTCGCCCTGGAGACCGATGATGGATCGGGCGCAAAGGTGAGCTCGCCATCGGTGAGCAGCTCGACGTGCGAGCGCAGTTCGCCGAGGACGACCCCGGCATCCACCCACACCGACGAGGTGAGCCGGTCGATCTCGCCGATCGCCCGCAGGCAACGCGAGAGGTCGACGACCAGCCCGGCGCCCACCGCGTTGCCCGCCATCGACGTGCCCCCGCCGCGCAACGTGACAGAGACTCCGGTGGCGGCGCACGCCTGCAACACCGCCCGGCACTCGGCGACCGTGGCGGGGAACGCGACCGCCGCCGGCCTCAGCCGGTAGTTCGAGGCGTCGTACGAGTACTCCGCCCGGCGCCGCGAAGAGGCGTCGACCTCCACCCCCTCCGCCGTCAGCCGGCGAACTATCTCGGCCACCTGCATGCGCAGCCTCCCCGCTGTCAACGGCGCGGCTCAGCCGCCGCACACGGTGGCCAGTGTGCGTTCGAGCGCGGCGAGGCCCAGATCGACCTCTTCCTCGCTCACCGTGAGGGCGGGAACCACGCGCACCACGTTGCCGAGCGGACCGCACGGCAGCAGCAGCAGGCGCTCGGCAACGGCCGCGCGCTGCACGCCGGCCGCCGTCGCCGAGTCGGGCGCGCCGTCGGCGTCGGTGAACTCCATCGCCTGCATGAGCCCGCGGCCGCGCACGTCGCCGATCACCGGGTACCGCTCCTGCAGTCGCTTCAGGCCGGCGTGCAACTGCCCGCCTCGCACCGCCGCGTTCTCGACGAGCTTCTCGTCCTGGACGACATTGAGCGTTTCGAGCGCGGCCGCGGCGGAGACGGCGTTGCCGCCGTAGGTGCCGCCCTGCGAGCCGGGCAGGCCCTGCGCCATGAGCTCCGTGCTCGCGGCGATCGCGGAGATCGGAAAGCCGGATGCCAGACCCTTCGCGGTGATGAGGATGTCGGGCGAGACGCCGGACAGCTCGTGCGCCCAGAACGTGCCCGTGCGCCCCACCCCGGTCTGGATCTCATCGATGATGAGCACGATGCCGTGCTCGCGGGCGCGGCTCTCGATGCCCCGGAGGAAGTCGAGGGGCACCGGGAGATAGCCGCCGTCGCCGAGCACCGGCTCGATGATGAAGCCCGCGATCTCGGCGGGGCTGGTCACGGTGGCGAACAGGAAGTCCAGCTCGCGCAGGGCGTAGGCCACCGCGTCGTCCTCGGCCATGCCGAGACGGTAGGCGTACGGGAAGGGCGCGATCACCACGCCGCCCATGAGGGGGACCGTGCTGTTTCGGAACCGCGTGCCAGCTGTCGTGATGCTGGAGGCGCCGGCGGTGCGGCCGTGGAAGCCGCCCTGGAACGCGACGATGTTCGGCCGCCTCGTGGCCATGCGGGCCAGGCGCATGGAGGCTTCGACCGCCTCGGCGCCCGAGTTGGCGTAGAAGACGGAGTCGAGGCCCTCGGGAAGCACAGAGCCGAGCTTCTCGGTGAGCGCCAGCAGGGGCTTGTGCATGACGGTCGTCGCTTGGGCGTGGATCACGCGCCCCACCTGCGCCCGCGCCGCCGCCACGACTCGAGGGTGGCAGTGGCCGGTGGAGGTCACCCCGATCCCCGACGTGAAATCGAGATAGCGCACGCCGTCGGTGCCGAGAATCCAGTTGCCCTCGGCCTGCTCCACCACGACCGGGGTGGCCTGTTTCAGGATGGGACTGAGTTGTGCCACTCTGCCTCTCCATTCGTTGTGCAAATTCTGACTAACTGTATAACAGCGATGTGTGTCCGGCAATCATCGGGGCGCGGTGCGGCATCGGCGCGTAACAGTGCGCTCGCGGCATCCCGAACCCGCGAAGATGGGACCGTGGACTGGCAGACCTCCGAAGACACCGTGCCGTCGGAGCCGGTGACCGAGGCCGACGTGCTCCTGCTCCTCGGCCGCCCGCCCGCGACCGGGGCGTGGCGGGACGGCGACCTGGCCGGCGACCGCAAGTTCGCCTCGTTCGGGTCGTTCCAGACCGAGAGCGGCGGCTCGCTGCCGCGCGTGCGAATCGCCTACGAGACCTGGGGCGAGCTCAACGCCGCCCGCGACAACGCGGTGCTCATCGCGCACGCGCTCACCGGCGACAGCCACGTGCGCGGCGCGGCGGGGCCGGGCCACCCGACATCGGGGTGGTGGGGGGACATCGTCGGGCCGGGGTGCGCGGTCGACACCGATCGCTGGTTCGTGGTCGCCCCGAACATGCTCGGGGGATGCCAGGGCTCCACCGGACCCTCGAGCATCGCGCCGGACGGCTACGAGTGGGCGTCACGGTTCCCGTTCCTCACGATCCGCGACCAAGTGGCCGCCCAGGCGCGCCTCGCCGACGCACTCGGCATCGACCGCTGGGCCGCGGTGATCGGCGGCTCGATGGGCGGCATGCACGCCCTCGAGTGGGGCGCCGGGCACGCCGATCGCGTCGCCCGGCTCGCCGTGCTGTCGGCGCCGCCGGCGAGCACCGCCGACCAGATCGCGCTCAACTCGGTGCAGTTGCAGGCGATCGCGATGGACCCGCGATTCCAGGACGGCGAGTACTACGACGCGATCGACGGCCCGTATCGCGGGCTCGCGCTCGCGCGGCGCATGGCGCTGCTGAACTACCGCAGCCCGACCGAGCTCAACCAGCGCTTCCGGCGCTCGTGGCAGTCGGATGTCAGCCCGCTCGGCCACGGCGGACGCTTCGCCGTCGAGTCGTACCTCGACTTCCACGGCAACAAGTTCACCCGCCGGTTCGACGCGAACTCGTACATCCGGCTCGTCGGCGCGATGGACTCGCACGACGTGGGGCGCGATCGCGGCGGCATCGACGACGCGCTTGCCGGCGTCACGGCGACAACGCTCGTGCTCGGCATCGACACCGACCGCCTGTTCCCCGTCGAGGGCCAGCACCAGATCGCCCGCGGCATCCCGAACGCCCTCGACGGCGACGCCGCCGTCGTGCTGGCGAGCGACTTCGGCCACGACGGCTTCCTGATCGAGACGGCCGCGGTGGGCGCGCACGTGCGACGGCTGCTTGACACGCCGGTCGGATAGCCCTTCGACAAGCTCAGGGGCCGGCGCGGGGCGCCCAGGGGCCGGCGCGGGGCGCTCAGGGGCCGGCGGGGGGACTCTCGTCGAGGGCGCGCTCGAGCCGCTCCACTTTGCCGTCGATCTCGCCGACCCGGCCGGGTCGGATGTCGGCCTTCAGCACGAGCGACACCCGGGAGCCGAACGGCTCCACGGCCTGCACGGCGCGCTTGACGACATCCATCACCTCGTCCCACTCCCCCTCCAGCTCGGTGAACATCGAGGTCGTGCGGTTCGGCAGGCCGGAGGCGCGGACGACAGCCACCGCGGCCGCCACGGCGTCGTGCACCGAGCCGTCGGCGCGATCGGCGCCGGCCTTTCCGACTCCGCTCGGGGCGACCGAGAACGCGATCAGCATGGGAGTTCCTTTCCTTCGCGCACGCGCACAGGGCGCGTGCGCACGCGGACCAGTTTGACGAGCGACCACGCGAACAGGGCGACGGCGCACAGGTTTCTGAGCACGAGCACCAGCACCGAGTCGATCGCCGGCCGCGGCAATGCCGTCAGCCCGGCGTAGACGAGTGGGTACACGATCTGGGTCAGACAGCACACGGCCAGGCCGAGCAGTGCGATCCGCCACCATCGCCGTCGGTCAAGCGCGAGCGCGAGCGCGATCGGCGCGATGATCCACACGTAGTACTGCGGCGAGCCGACCTTGTTCAACACGATGAAGGCGAGCACGAGCGCGAGCGACAGCGCGGGGAAGAGGAGGACGAAGGATGCGCCGCGCCGCGCCTTCACCGCGCCGATCGCGCCGATCGCAACCAGCGCCAGCAACAGCACCGGCGTCATCGCGGCGGCCACAGCGTCGGCGCCGGGACCGTCGACCTCGAACGTGATGATGTTGGCGTCGTAGAAGACCCGCGCCCCGTCCGCTCCGAGAGCGGCGAGCCACACGTGCACGCTGCTCACCGGCGCCTCGAGCTGCAGAGCGCGACCCGTCTGCTCCTCGATGAAGCCGAACACGTGCGCGGCGCCGCCGCCGGAGGACACGGCGATGACCACCAGGGCGGAGACCGCCACGGCAGCGATGACGACCGCGGCGCGGCGGCGCACCGAAACGACCGCGGCCGCGATCAGCGCCGCCGGCCACACCTTGATCCAGGTGGCAACGGCCAGAAGCGTGCCGCCCAGCCACGGCCGGCCGGCCAGCCACAGCCCGCCGGCGACCGCGAGCGGCACGGTGATGGAGTCGACCCGGTAGATCGCGACCGGCCCGAGCAGCAGGATGCCGGCCAGCCACCACCACGCCGCCAGCCTGCGCCCCGCCGAGCGTCCGCGTCCCACGAGCACGGCGAAGCCCGCCGCGTTGGCCGCGGTCGCCACGAGCACCCATGCCGCCTGGTAGCCGGCGATCCACGACACGAGCTGCGCGAGCACCATCGGCACGAGCGCGAGCTGCGGGTAGACCCACTGCTGGTCGATCCCGACGATCCACGGCGTGTCTGCGCCGGCGCTGATGCCCTCCAGCGCCCACGATGACCACGGATCGTACACGTTGACCACGTCGCCCGCCGGCCAGTTCGGCAGCACCAGCCCGAGATACGCGACACACACGTGGACGGCGGCGAAGCCGGCCCACAACACCACCCGCTTCGACACGCTTCGAGTGTACGAGCGCCGCGACGCCGCGCCCGTGTCAACGCCGGGCGTCGAGCAGTTCGGCGACCGCGCGCGGCAACGCCTCGGCGACATCCAGCGCCGTGATCGGGCCGCCGCGCGCGCCGAAGGCCGCGGCTGCCAGGCGCGCGGCTCGGCCGTGCAGCGCC
>NZ_JASGEC010000003.1:0-38902 GCF_047606685.1 Microbacterium sp. | reverse complement strand
GACGGCATCGAGGGCCTCGTGCACATCTCCGAGCTGTCGGGCAAGCACGTCGAGCTCGCCGAGCAGGTCGTGTCGGTCGGCGAGGAGGTCTTCGTCAAGGTCATCGACATCGACCTCGAGCGCCGTCGCATCTCGCTGTCGCTCAAGCAGGCCAACGAGTCGGTCGACCCGTTCGGCGCCGAGTTCGACCCCGCCCTCTATGGCATGGCCACCGAGTACGACGAGAACGGGGAGTACAAGTACCCCGAGGGCTTCGACCCGGAGACCAACCAGTGGAAGGAAGGCTTCGAGGAGCAGCGCGAGAAGTGGGAGCAGGAGTACGCCGCTGCCCAGGCGCGCTGGGAGGCCCACAAGGCGCAGGTCACGAAGACGCTCGAGGCGGAGGCCGCCGACAAGGGCGCGGGCGACGCGCCGTCGTCGTTCGCGAGCGAGTCCGGCCCTGCCGGCACGCTGGCCGACGACGAGTCGCTCGCCGCGCTGCGCGAGAAGCTGTCCGGCCGCTGATCGGCTGACGAGTTCGGAAGGAGGCAGGCGCACCGGCGCCTGCCTCCTTCTTCGTTGCTCGCGCGTGGTCAAGCCCGGCTTGCCTCGGCGGCTGGCAAGGCGGGCGCGGTAGCGTCGGAGTATGTCGGACACGCGCGGGCCCACGCTTCGCACGCGTCTGTCGGGGTATCAGTCCGCGTCGGACCACGCGGTGGAGCGCACGGCGGCCCTGAACCAGCTGCTCCTGGGCGCGGTGGTGCTCGCGCTCACGGTCATCATCGTGATCACCGACCACCAGGCGCGTCTGTCGATCTACTTCGGCGGCGTCGTGACGATCTTCGTGGTGTCGGCGTTGACGCTCGTGTTCCCGTGGAAGGCCGTGCCCATCGGGTGGCTGGTGATCGTGCCGGCGGCCGACATCCTGGCCATCGCCGCCATGCGCTTTTCCGCCCTCCAGCCCGGCATCGAGCTGTTGTGGATCTTCCCGGTGATGTGGCTGGCGTCGATGTTCGGGCTGATCGGGTTGCTCGCGGGGTGCGCGGCGATGATCGCGCTGTTCGTCGTGACGACGGTGCTGACCTCCGGCAACCCGCTCAGCGTGGCAAGCCTCCTCCTTCCCCTCGTGATCGTCGCCGTCGGCGGTGTGAGCTTCCTCACCGCGCGCCGCTCGTCTGCCCAGCGGGTGCTGCTGGACAAGCAGGCGCGGCTGCTGGGAACGGCGCTGGAGCGCGCCCGGCGCCAGGAGCAGTCCGTGACCGAGGTGCTGGACGCCGTCGACTTCGGCGTGATCCGCATCGCTCCGAGCGGCGCGATCTCGATCACCAACGACACCCACGCTCGCCTCCAGCACGCGCTGATGCGCGAAGTGGACGTCGACGCGACCCCCGCGTTCCGCGCCGACGGTGTGACGCCGATGCCGGCGGACGAGCTGCCCCTGCAGCGAGCGCTGCGCGGCGAGTCGTTCGACGGCCAGGTGGTGTGGTTCCAGGAGCGGGGCGGAGAGCGGACGGCGCTGAGCGTCTCGGTGCGGCGGCTGCGCGACACGCACGGGGCGGATGCCGGGGCGGTGCTGGTGTCGCGCGACGTCACCGCCGAGCTCACCGCGTTGCGTGCGCGCGACGACCTCGTGGCATCCGTCTCCCACGAGCTGCGCACCCCGCTCACGTCGATCCTCGGATACCTCGACCTCGCGATCGACGACGAGACTGTGCCCGACCGGGCGCGCAAGCAGCTGCAGATTGCCGAGCGCAACGCCGAGCGCCTGCTGGGGATCGTCGCCGACATCCTGGCGGCCTCCAGCGCGTCGCGCTCGTCGGTCGAGCTCGCCATCAACCCCCGGCAGATCGATGTGGCCGATGTGCTGCGGGCAGCGGTGGAGTCGCTGCAGCCGCGCGCCGGCGAGCGTGCCGTGGTGCTCGACGACTCCGGAGTGGAGTCCGCGCCGGCCTACGCCGACCCGATGCGCGTGCGCCAGGTCGTCGACAACCTCATCACCAACGGCATCAAGTACAACCGCGACGGCGGGGCCGTCATGATCGGCAGCACGTCAGACGGCGACTCGACGTGGATTCTCGTCCGCGACACCGGAACGGGCATGACCGAAGACGAGACCGCCGGGCTGTTCGAGCGGTTCTACCGCACCCAGTCGACGCGGGCGACGGGTGTGCAGGGCACGGGTCTCGGACTCTCGATCAGCCGCGACATCGCGCGCGCACACGGTGGCGACATCACGGTGCGCAGCACGCCGGGCGTCGGGTCGACATTCCTCGTGCGGCTGCCGTCGACGCGCTCGGCGGCCTCGCCCGCGCCGCGGATGCCCGCGCCGGAGCCGCCGCCCGACCCCGTCACCTCGTTCGGCCCGCAGCGGCGCGGGCTGCCGCCGGTCGAAGCCGTAGCGGAGACGGACGACCGTGTGCCCAGCGGCGCGGACGCTGACGCAGGAAGGGAACCATGAACTTCGACACCCTCTCGGTGACGGCGATGACAGCGCTCGTCGTGATGACCGCCGGCGTGGTCTTCGTGCTCGAGACGCTCGTGCGGCGCGACGAAGGCGCCGGGCGCATCTGGTCGCTCGCGTTCATCGCCGGCATGCTGACGACGATCTCGTACTTGATCTGGGCCGCAGACTCCTCCACGTGGTGGGCGGTCGCGGTCGGCAACGGCTCCTTCGTCGCGAGCACGGGCTTTGTGTGGCTCGGATGCCGCCGCTACAACGGGTATCGCGTGGACATCGGCGCGATCACCGTCGTGGCTGCCTCCCTCGCCGCGTACTTCGCCGTCCTCGCCGAGGGCCCGAACGGGGGCACGTGGGCGGGGGCGGCGACGATGTTCGCCATGCTCGCGCTGCTCGGCGGCTTCGGCGCCGTGCAGGCGCTGCGTGGCGAGATGGGCGGCCAGCGCACGTCCTGGGGGCTGGCGTTCGTGATGGCGGCGGAGTGCGTCTACTACGCCGTTCGGCTCGTGGTCTTCGTCACGCTCGGACCCGACCACCCCGTGTACCAGCAGTGGTTCGACACCGTCGGGTCCAGTTTTGTCACGATTCCGCTCGTGATCGTGGCGCTCGTGGTCACGTCGGTGCTGCGCGCCGGCCGGGCCGACCTGCGCGGATTCGCGCGCCGCACCACCGACACGCTGGGCAGCGACGGCATCCTGCCGCACCGGCCGTTCGTCACGATGCTGGAAGAGATCGTCTCCCGCGCGCAGTGGCGTCAAGAGCTCGTCGCGGTCATCGCGGTCAGGATCGAAGACCTCGAGCAGATCTCCACCGCGTTCGGCAGCGAAGTGGCGCGCTCGGTGCGCGACGCGTGGCGGCGCGGCGTGCGGCGCTATCCGCCGTCGAATGCGATCGCCGGAGAGGACGGCCTGTCCGGCCTGCTGCTGTGCATCACGGCGGAGAGCCCTGCTGAGGCGCGCCGCCAGGCCGCCCTCGTGTACCGCGGCGTGTTCGAGGACCTCGGCGCCGTCGCCGGCGGCGTCATCCCCGTGGTGGGCGTCGGCGTCGCGCTCACCTCGACGTTCGGTTACGATTCCGACCAGCTCGTCCGCGCCGCGCGCGGCGCGGCCGAGCAGGCGACGATCAGCGTCGAGTCGTCGGTGCTGGTCGGCGAGGCGGAGCGCTCGACGACCGTCAGCGGGCCGTGAGCCGGTAGCCCACGCCGCGCACCGTCTCGATCCACTGCGGGTTCTGCGGAGACTCGCCGAGCTTGCGGCGCAGATTGGCCATGTGCACCTCGATGGCGCGCGAGTCGCTGTCGCTCAAGTACTCCGACCCGGTGTAGCGCTCGCCGCGCAGCATCAGGGCGAGCTCTCCCTTGCCGACTACGCGGCGGCCCGCCGACAGCAACTCGGCGAGGATGTCGAACTCGCTGCGGGTCAGCTCGAGCTCGGCCTGCTCGATCTCGGCGACGCGGGTCTCCGGGCACACGCGCAAGCCCTTGTGCTCGAGCCACTCCGGCTCATCGTCAACAGCGGGAGCCGACCCGTTCGCCGAGGGAGATCCGCCGGCTGTCGCCACGTGCGCCCGCGGGCGGCGCAGCATCGCGTCGATGCGGGCGCGCAGCTCGCGTGGGCGGAACGGCTTGGTGACGTAGTCGTCCGCCCCGGACTCCAGCCCTTGGAGCGCGTCGATCTCCTCGGTGCGCGCGGTGAGCATGACGATGTACGTCGTGCTGACCGCGCGGATGCGCCGTGCCGTCTCGAAGCCATCCATGCCCGGCATGTTGACATCGAGCGTGGTGACCACGGGATTCACCGTGCGCACCAGCTCGATTCCCGCTTGCCCGGTCTCCGCTGTGTGCACCGTGAAACCGGCTTGCTCGAGGACATCCGCCAGCAGCGAGCGGATGTCGGCCTCGTCTTCGACAACGACCGCCACGCGCGAGTCTTCCACTGCATCACCCCCCGGTGTCGTCGCAGCCGCCCGATTCGGCTCAGCGACCTCGGTCAGGATATCCCAGAACAGTCGGTTGAATGCCTCACCCGCCATGGCGCGCCCCCATCATCCGCAGTTCCGGTGGCACCGCGGGCAGGCGCTGCCCATCGTGCAGGAGGCCGCGACGGCGAAAGCCCCGCCGCCATGCACGGCGAGGGGTGAGCGCGATGCGGGCCCGCTTTGTCATGTCGCTCCCACCGGCCGCGCCCGGTGCTCGCATCGAGCGAGCCGAGCGCCCGCGGCGGTCCCCATCGCCGCGGGCGCCGGGCGTGCAACCGCACGCGGTCGCACCGGGGCGGGAACCATCCACACCACGCCGATGAGTCCGACCAGCCCCGCAAGGAGCGGCACGGCCACGGCGGGCGTGGTCATTCGGGCAATGGCGGTTCCCACCCCGGGCAGTCGCAGCCGCGGCATCCACACGTCACCCGCCACCGCGTCGTCGAGGTTGTCCTCGTACGCGTTGGCGTCCCCCTTCATGGTGACCGTGCGCCCGCCGTCCCCAGCGGCGGTGATGCTCTTGATGCGGTGCGTGACCAGGTTGCTCGCGAGCTCGCGGGGAAGGCTGACAACGTCGCCCTCCCGCAGCTCGCTCGCCGGCACTCGCGTGTCGACGAGCAGGACGCCCGTCATGATCTCGGGCTCCATGGAGCCCGAGATCACGATGAGCGGCTTGATGAGGCCGGCAGCGGTGAGCCCCCACACCGCTGCGCACGCGACTCCCACGAAAGCGAGCAGCCACGGTGTCCCCCGTGCGATACGACGCAGCATTCCCATGTCTGTCCCCCTCCTTCCGCGTGTCGTGTCTCGTCAAGCTGTCTTTGTGCGCCGGCCGCGTCAGGCGGTGGCGGAGAAGAACACGTTGTCGGTCCAGGCGGCGCTCGTGGCGGCAGCGCCGATGCCGGTGACGGCGAGCACGGCGAGCAGGGTGGCAACGACCAGGCGATGCTTGTTCTTGTGTGCGGCCCGGCGCTCCGCGCGGGTCGTGGTGATCGGAGACATGTGTGCGGCCTTTCTGGCTGAGTCGTGTCGCGGCGGGCCGGTCCCCCCTGGACCTGCGGTTCCGTTCGTGCGACAACAACGACGTTATGGGGGGCGCCTCAGCCGTCCCTCAAGCCGCCCTCAGGGCAGCCCAAAGGTTCCTCAGTTGAGCGAAAGCTGAGGTTCGACCGGCTTTCGCCGAGGTCAGCGCGCGCCGCGCGCCGACAGCGTCTCCCAGAGCCGGTCGGCGCGGGCCAGCGTCTCATCGAGGCTCCCCGACGTGTCGACAACGACATCGGCGGCACGCAGGCGCTCGTCGTCGGACGCCTGCGAGGCCAGTCGTGCCGCGGCATCCTCCTCGCTCAATCCGCGCAGACCCAACAGGCGGGCCTTGCGCACCTCGGCGGGCGCATGGGCGACGACGACGAGGTCCCACGGATCGTCAAGGCGCGCCTCGACCAGCAGAGGGACGTCGTACACGACGACCGCCGCCGGGTCGGCGGCGAAGGCGGCGGCGAACCGGCGCTCCGACTCCGCGCGCACGGCGGGATGCACGATCGCGTTGAGCCGCGCGACGCGTTCGGCGTCGCCGAAGACGCGCGCGCCGAGCGCGGCGCGGTCGAGAGAGCCGTCGGAGCGGACGATGTCGGCGCCGAACTCGGCGGCCAGCGCTGCGAGCACGGGCGAGCCGGGCTGCTGGATGTCGCGCACGAGGGCGTCGGCGTCGATCACGATCGCGCCGTGGTCGGCGAGGCGGCGGGCAATCGTGGACTTGCCCGATGCGATGCCTCCGGTGAGGGCGACGAGCGGCATAGTCCAGTGTCGCATCGATGCCCGCATGGAGGGGCGCCCCTCGGCCCGGATGTCGGTGGGCCCGCATACGCTGGAACCGTGCAGACGACACGTTCCGTGCGGCCCTTCGAGGTTGTGAGCGAGTACGAGCCTTCGGGAGACCAGCCCGAGGCCATCGCCGCGCTGGCGGCGCGCATCAACGCGGGCGAGACCGACGTCGTGCTCCTGGGCGCGACCGGCACCGGCAAGTCCGCGACCACCGCGTGGCTCATCGAGCAAGTGCAGCGTCCCACGCTCGTCCTGGCGCACAACAAGACGCTCGCGGCGCAGCTGGCGAACGAGTTCCGCGACCTCATGCCGAACAACGCGGTCGAGTACTTCGTGAGCTACTACGACTACTACCAACCCGAGGCGTACGTTCCGCAGACCGACACCTTCATCGAGAAAGACTCCTCGATCAACGCCGAGGTCGAGCGGCTGCGGCACTCCACGACCAACTCGCTGCTGAGCCGGCGAGACGTCGTGGTGGTGAGCACGGTGTCGTGCATCTACGGACTGGGCGCGCCGGAGGAGTATCTGCGGGCGATGGTGGCCTTGCAGGTGGGGGAGCGCTACGACCGCGACGCGCTCATCCGCCAGTTCATCGCGATGCAGTACAACCGCAACGACGTCGACTTCTCGCGGGGCAACTTCCGCGTCCGCGGCGACACCATCGAGATCATCCCGGTCTACGAGGAGTTCGCGGTGCGCATCGAGCTGTTCGGCGACGAGATCGAGGCGCTCTACATGCTGCACCCGCTCACCGGCGACGTCGTGCAGCGGCTCGAGTCGGTGCCGATCTTCCCGGCATCCCACTACGTCGCCGGAACCGATGTCGTCCAGCGTGCGATCGGCTCCATCGAAGACGAGCTGGGCGAGCGCCTGCGCGAGCTCGAGTCGCAGAACAAGCTGCTGGAGGCGCAGCGCCTGCGCATGCGCACGACGTTCGACCTCGAGATGCTGCAGCAGCTCGGCTTCTGCTCGGGCATCGAGAACTATTCCCGCCACCTCGACGGGCGGCAGCCGGGCGAGCCGCCGCACACGCTGCTCGACTTCTTCCCCGACGACTTCCTGCTCGTCATCGACGAGTCGCACGTGACCGTGCCGCAGGTGGGCGCGATGTACGAGGGGGATGCCTCGCGCAAGCGCACGCTCGTCGAGCACGGGTTCCGCCTGCCCAGCGCCCTCGACAACCGTCCGTTGCGCTGGGACGAGTTCAAGAACCGGATCGGGCAGACCGTCTACCTGTCGGCGACGCCCGGCCGGTACGAGATGGGCATCGCTGACGGCGTCGTCGAGCAGATCATCCGCCCCACCGGCCTCGTCGACCCCAAGATCGTCGTCAAGCCGTCCAAGGGCCAGATCGACGACCTGCTGGAAGAGATCCGGGTGCGGGCCGAGCGCGACGAGCGCGTGCTGGTGACCACCCTCACCAAGAAGATGGCCGAAGAGCTCACCGACTTCCTCGGCGAGCACGGCGTGCGCGTGCGCTACTTGCACTCCGACGTCGACACCCTGCGGCGAGTGGAGTTGCTGACCGAGCTGCGCGCCGGCGTCTACGACGTGCTCGTCGGCATCAACCTGCTGCGCGAGGGGCTCGACCTGCCCGAAGTGTCACTGGTGGCGATCCTCGACGCCGACAAAGAGGGATTCCTGCGCAGCGGCACATCGCTCATCCAAACGATCGGCCGCGCCGCCCGCAATGTGTCGGGCGAGGTGCACATGTACGCCGACACGGTCACCGACTCGATGCGCAGCGCGATCGACGAGACCGAGCGCCGCCGCGAGAAGCAGCTCGCCTACAACGCCGCCCACGGCATCGACCCGCAGCCGTTGCGCAAGCGCATCGCCGACATCACGGACGTGCTGGCGCGGGAGGCATCCGACACCGACCGGATGATGTCGCGCCGCGGCGCGTCGACGTCGACCCTGCGGCACACTCAGGGCGGCAAGGGGAAGAGCCCGACGCCCAACCTGCGGCGCGAGGGCATCGCCGCGGAGGGCGCGGCGCAGCTCGAGGCGACGATCCAAGACCTGTCCGGCCAGATGCTCGCGGCGGCCGGCGAGCTGAAGTTCGAGCTCGCCGCGCGCTTGCGCGATGAGGTGCAAGACCTCAAGAAGGAGCTGCGCGCGATGGAGCGCGCCGGCCACGCGTGAGCGCGGTCCCGTCCGCGCCCGCACCCGGATGAGGCCGGATCCCCTGCCCGTCACAGGTGAGGCCCGGGAGCACTGCTTCCGGGCCTCACCTGTTGGCGGTCGCGACGCCTCAGTACCAGCCCTTGCGCTGGAAGGCGTGCCACGCGCGGCACGGCGTCTTGTAGCGGTTCTTGATGTAGCCGATGCCCCACCGGATCTGGGTGTGGGCGCTCGTGCGCCAGTCCGAGCCCTTGCTCTTCATCTTGGAGCCGGGGTACGCCTGCGGGATGCCGTAGGCGCCGCTCGGGGTGCCGGCGGTGACACGCCAGCCAGACTCGTGGTTCCACAGCTTGACGAGGCACTTGAACTGCCTCTTCGTGCGGAAGCCGCGGTTCACGAGCATCCGCTTGGCGAGCTTCTTCGCCTTCTTCGGCGAGAGGATCTTGGTGCTCTTCGCCATCGGCGCGATCAGCTGCCCGGACGCTGCCGCCGCGGCGGCGCCGGCCTGCGCCACGGCCGTCGCCTGCGCGGTCGTGGCGCTCGCGGACGCGACTGCGGGGGCGGCGCCGAGAGTGAGAGCGAGGGCGAGGGTCAGTGTGAGGGCGCGCTTTTTCATCTTCACGAAAGGGGCTTCTTTCCGTCGGGTTTCGGGTAAACCCTGCACACCTTACGGGCTGAAATGCCGGACGACCTGGGTAGAACCTGGACGGGCGGGCCGACCCGTCACCGCGCGGCGTCGCGCACGAGGATCGCCAGACGCACGCGGTTCGTCTCGCCGAGCTTGGCGAACACCCGCGTCAGGTGGGTCTTGACGGTGGCCTCCGAGCAGAACAGGCGCGCGCCGATCTCGGCGTTCGACAGCCCTTCGGCGACGTAGTCCGCAACCTCCCGCTCGCGCGGACTGAGCTCGCCCAGCACGGCGCGCGCGGCATCCCTTCGCTGCTCCCGGCCGCTGTCCGCGTACCGCTCGATGAGGGCGCGCGTGTGGGCGGGGCTCAGCATCGCGTCGCCTGCCGCCACGACCCGCACGGCCTCGATCAGCTCGGCCGGCGGAGTGTCCTTGAGCAGGAATCCGCTCGCGCCCGCCTCAATTGCGGCGAAGACGTGCTCGTCGAGGCGGAAGGTCGTCAGCACAAGCACGCGCGGCCCGCCTTCGCTCGTGAGCCGGCGGGTCGCCTCGATGCCATCGACCTGCGGCATGCGGACATCCATCACGACGACGTCGGGGCGCGTCCGTCGCACCAGCTCGTCCACTTCTGCTCCGTTGGCGGCCTGGCCGACCACCTCGATGTCGCCGGCGGAGGAGAGGATGGTGCCCAGGCCCGCACGCACGAGCGCGTCGTCATCGACGATGCACACGCGGATCATGGCGCCTCCCATGGCAGCTCGGCGCGCAGCTCGAACATCCCGCGGGCGGCGCGGGCGTCGAGCGTCCCACCGAGCAGCTCAACGCGATTGCGGAGCGTCCCCAGACCGCTTCCTGCGCCCCGCTCACCTCCCGGGGCGAGCGGGTTGCCCACAGCGATCGACACCCGGGCGCCCGACGCACCCGACAGATCGACGTCGACGGGCGAACCGGGCGCGTGCCGGTGCGCGTTGGTGAGCGCCTCCTGCACGAGCCGGTAGAGCACGCGCCCGATCGAGTCGGGAACCTCGGCGGTCTGGATGCCGATCCCGTCGGCGAACGACACCGTGGCCCCGGCGCGACGACTCTCCTCGATGAGTGCCGGGATGGCGGCGAGCCCGCGCGCAGGGCCTCGGCTGACGTCCTCGTCGCCCAGGGCCCGGACGACGGCGCGCAGGTCCGCCAGCCCCCGGCGCGCCGTGCTGCGGATCGACTCGGCGGCCGTCCTCGTGGACGGATCTGTCGTGCTCACCTCGAGTGCGCCGGCCTGGGTCGTCACGAGGGACAGCACGTGTCCGAGGGAGTCGTGCATCTCGTGCGCGATGCGTTCGCGTTCGGCGCCGACGGCCCGGGCGGCTGCCTGCTCCCGCTCGACCTCGGCGCGCACCGCCCGCGCGACCGCGGCGGCCTCGCGTTCCCGGCTCCCGCGAATGTACCCGCCGATGAGGATCGGCAGGGCGGCAAACCCCAGGAACCCGAGCGGCACCAGCTGCACCGTGGTCTCCCATGACGCCTCGAAGAACCTGCGGTACACGGTGGCGAGGGCGACCGCCCAGCCGAGGATGCCGACCCCCCACACCCTCAAGCCTCGGCGCCGGACCGCCAGGCTCGCCATGCCGACGGGGAACGCCGCGGAGGTCCCGAGCGCGAAGCCGATGACACCCACGATGGGCAGGGCGTACGGCAGGCGCTTGCGCGCGAGCACGGCGGCGACCACGAAGGGAAGCAGGAGCACGTGCGGCATCCACTGATGCGTGGGCGAGTCGCTTTCGACGGTCGTGTAGTACGCGAGCCCAAGCGCCACCAAGTAGAGAGCGTGCGACTCCCAGCGGTGCGACACGCGGATGCGACCGGCGCGCGCCCTGCCGGGGTCGGCGGCGTCTGGCGGCACGGTGGTCTCCTCCGGCATGCCACAGACACTACTGGTGCGGTCGCAACGCGGGGATGCCCCCACGTCTTTCGGCGGGTACGACCTTGGTCGTAGACCGTTCGACCCGCTCGGCCGATGCGTCGAGGCCGCCTCAGCCGTGAGGCTGTCGTCATGACCAACGAACACTCGCGTCCCACCGGCGCGCTCATCGTCGCCGATCGCGTGCACAAGTCGTACACGGCAGGATCGTCGACGGTCGACATCCTGCACGACGTCTCCCTCACGGTGAGCGAGGGCGAGGTCTGCGCCATCATGGGCCCGTCCGGCTCGGGCAAGTCGACGCTGATGTATTGCCTCGCGGGCCTGGAACGGCCGACGGGCGGGGATGTCGCGCTGCTCGGCCGCAGTCTCGCGCAGTGCTCGCGGAAACAGCTCGCCGAGCTGCGCCGCGCCGAACTCGGCTTCGTGTTCCAGTCGTACAACCTGATGCCGACGCTGTCGGTGTTCGAGAACGTGGCGCTGCCGTTCCGCCTCCGTGGCGAACGGGTCGACCGGGCGCGGATCGAGGAGGCGCTGTCGTCGGTCGGGCTCTCCGGCCGCGGATCCTCGCAGCCCTCGTCGATGTCCGGCGGCGAGCAGCAGCGCGTGGCGATCGCCCGGGTGCTCGCCCAGCGTCCACGGATCGTCTTCGCCGACGAGCCCACCGGCGCCCTCGACTCGCGTTCCGGACGGCTGGTCCTGTCCGAGCTGCGCCGGATCGGCGGGGCACCGGGGCAGTGCGTGCTGATCGTGACGCACGATCCGGCGGTGGCGGCATCCTGCGATCGCGTGGTGTTCATGCGGGACGGGCGGCTCGTCGATCAGATCTCGAACCCGACCACCGCGTCGGTGGCGTCCTTGCTCGCCGCGCTGGAGGCGCGCTCCGAGACCGCCGTGGAGGAGGCCGCCTGATGCGCGCCCTGATCCTCGCCGAGCTCCGGGCAGCCTGGTCGTCCTGGCTGGCGGTGCTCATCGCCTTCGTCGCGACCAGCTTCTCCATCGTGCTCGCCATCCTCGCGCTGGACAGCCTCATCGCCACCATCGGCACGGGGAACGTCCCCGAGCGGGAGGCTCCGGCGATCATGATCACGCCCGGCGTGAACCTCGCGCTCGCGCTCATCGGCACCCTTGCCGTGATCGGCGCGGTGACAGGTCTGGTCGTCCAGTCGCGGCGCGGCGCGCTCGCCCGGCTCGCCCTGGCCGGGGCGACGCCCGGCCAGGTCTCCCGCATTCTGCTCGGCCAGCTTGCGATCGTGTCGATCATCGGCTCCGTCATCGGCGTCGTCCTCGCGATCGTGTTCCAGCCGGCGGCCGTCCGGGAGACGATCAGCGACCGCGGCGTCGACCCGGCCATCGCCGTGATCAAGGTGGATCCGCTCCTCATCCTCCTCGGCGTCGGCTTCTTCCTCCTCGTCGCCCTGATCGGCGGCATGCGCCAGTCCTGGGTGGCCGCTGCCGTGCCGCCCGTCGAGGCGCTGCGCACGGCGCCGGGAGCAGCCGTTCGGAGGGGCCTCGGGATCGGCCGCTGGATCGGCGGCGGAGTGATTCTGCTCGGGACCGTCGGCCTCTCCGTCCTGGTGGTGGCTGCCGTCCCGAGTTTCGGCGTGGACGGCGGCGACATCGTGATGCAGGGCAGCCTGTTCGTGATGCTCTTCACGAGCATCGTGCTGTCGCTGTGGGCGCCGCTGACGGTGAGCCTGCTCACCCGCGTCTGGACGGCCCTGGTGCCCTCGCGCGCGGCGTCCTGGGTGCTGGCGCGCGCGGCGGTGATCGCCCGCGGCGAGCGCCTGGCTCGCACCGTGACGCCGATCATGATGGCCGTGGGGCTGCTCGTCGGGCTCGGGTCGCTGTCGGCTTCGATCAGCGGGATGCTCCACGAAGTGGGCAAAGGGGGCCTGGAGCACGCGAGCCTGCTGTCGCTGCTGTTCATGGTCGGACTCATCATGCTCATCTCGATGTCCGGCGGCGTCAGCGTCGTGCTGATGATGTCCCGCCAGCGCGAGGCCGAGCTCGCGCTGGCCGGCGTGGTCGGCGCCACCGGGAAGCAGCAGGTGCTCGTGCCCGTGCTGGAGGGCGTGATCATCACGGTCACCGCGACGCTGCTCGGCCTGGTGATGATGGGCGCCGGCATGGCGCTGTTCTCAGCGGGCGTGCTGGCGCTCGGCAAGGGCGTGTCGGGACGGATCATCATGCCGTGGGCCGATCTCGGGGTGATCTTCGCGGTGGCCCTGGTGATCATCGTGGCAGCCACGACGCTGCCGGTGCTGCGGTCGCTGCGACGCCCCGCCCGGCAGGTCGTCGCGCAGCTCGCCGCCGAGTGAGTGCGGTGGACCGCCCGGCCGGAGCCGGTGTCGGAGGCCCGACCTAGACTTGTCGGGTGCCCATCGTCCCCGTTGCCTCCTCCGGAAAACTCAGTGTGCGCGGCGCCCGGGTGCACAACCTGAAGAACGTCGATCTCGACATCCCGCGCGACTCGCTCGTCGTGTTCACGGGCCTGTCCGGCTCGGGCAAGTCCAGCCTCGCGTTCGACACGATCTTCGCCGAGGGGCAGCGCCGCTACGTCGAGTCGCTGAGCGCGTACGCGCGCCAGTTCCTGGGCCAGGTCGACCGGCCGGAGGTCGACTTCATCGAGGGCCTCTCGCCTGCCGTGAGCATCGACCAGAAATCGACCAACCGCAACCCCCGCTCGACGGTTGGCACGATCACCGAGATCCACGACTACATGCGCCTGCTGTGGGCGCGCATCGGCGTGCCGCACTGCCCCGAGTGCGGCGAGCGCATCCAGCGGCAGACCGTGCAGCAGATCGCCGACCAGCTCATGGACCTGCCCGAGCGCACGCGCTACCAGATCGTCGCGCCGGTGGTCACGCAGAAGAAGGGCGAGTTCGTCGACCTGTTCCGCGAGCTCGGCGCCAAGGGGTACTCGCGCGCGATCGTGGACGGCGAGCTCGTCCAGCTCGCCGAGCCGCCGGCGCTGAAGAAGAGCTACAAGCACGACATCGCCGTTGTGGTCGACCGGCTGGTGGCCAGCCCCGACATCCTCTCCCGCGTCACCGACTCGGTCGAGACCGCGCTGGGCCTTGCCGGCGGAATCATGCAGGTGAACTTCGTGGACGAGGAGGGGGGAGCCGGGTGGCAGTCGTTCTCCGAGAAGCTCGCGTGCCCCAACGGCCACGCGCTGCAGCTGACCGAGATCGAGCCGCGCACCTTCTCGTTCAACGCGCCGTTCGGGGCGTGTCCCGCGTGCTCGGGGCTGGGCACGCGGATGTCGGTGGATGTCGAGCTGATGCTGGGCGACGAGGAGCTGTCGATCAACGAGGGCGTGCTCATCCCCTGGACGACTCAGGGCAAGGGGCTGTTCCAGTACTACGAGCGGTTGCTGCAGGGCCTCGCCGACGACCTCGGGTTCTCGCTCGACACGCCGTGGAAGCGGCTGCCCGAGGCCGTCAAAGAGGCGGTGCTGCGCGGCGAGAACTACAAGGTCACAGTGCGGTGGAAGAACCGTTACGGCCGCGAGATGCGGTATGCGTCGGGCTTCGAGGGGGTCGTCCCGTACATCGAGCGCCAGTACCTGCAGGCCGAGTCCGACACGCAGCGCCAGCGCTGGTCGGAGTACCTGCGCGAGGTGCCGTGCCCGGCGTGCGACGGCGACCGGCTCAAACCCGAGGTGCTCGCGGTGCTCGTGCACGGCCACTCCATCGCGGAGGCGTCGCGGTTGAGCCTCGGCGACGCGCACGAGTTCTTCAACCGCCTCGAGCTCACCGAGCGCGAGGCCAAGATCGCCGCCGCCGTGCTTCGCGAGATCCGCGCGCGCCTCGACTTCCTCATCCAGGTGGGCCTGAACTACCTGAGCCTCAGCCGGTCGGCAGGATCACTGTCCGGCGGCGAGGCGCAGCGCATCCGGCTCGCGACCCAGATCGGGTCGGGGCTGACCGGGGTGCTCTACGTGCTCGACGAGCCGTCGATCGGCCTGCACCAGCGCGACAACCGCCGTCTCATCGAGACGCTTTTGACCCTCAAGGGCCTCGGCAACACGCTGATCGTCGTCGAGCACGACGAGGAGACGATCCACGCCGCCGACTGGATCGTCGACATCGGCCCGCGAGCGGGCATCGACGGCGGCGAGGTCGTGCACTCCGGCCCGCTCGAGGCGCTGTTCGCCGAGCGCCGCTCGCTCACCGGCGACTACCTCTCCGGGCGACGCGAGATCCCGGTGCCGGCACAGCGCCGCCGCATCGACAAGAAGCGGATGCTGACGGTCGTCGGCGCGCGCGAGAACAACCTCAAGAACATCACCGTCGACTTTCCGCTCGGCGTGCTCACGGCTGTCACCGGCGTCAGCGGCTCCGGCAAGTCGTCGTTGGTCAACGGCATCCTCTACGAAGTGCTCGCGACGCGCCTGAACGGCGCTCGACGCGTCGCGGGCAAGCACACGCGGGTGACCGGGCTCGACAACCTCGACAAGGTCGTGCACGTCGACCAGGCGCCGATCGGCCGCACGCCGCGATCGAACCCGGCCACGTACACCGGGGTGTTCGACCGCATCCGCACCCTCTTCTCCGAGACCACCGAGGCGAAGGTGCGCGGGTACCAGCCGGGGCGGTTCAGCTTCAACGTCAAAGGCGGCCGCTGCGAGGCGTGCTCGGGCGACGGCACGATCAAGATCGAGATGAACTTCCTGCCCGACGTGTACGTCGACTGCGAGGTGTGCCACGGCAAGCGGTACAACCGCGACACGCTCGCCGTGCACTACAAGGGCAAGAACATCGCCGAGGTGCTGGAGATGCCGATCTCCGAGGCGGCCGAGTTCTTCGAGCCGATCCAGGCCATTCACCGCTACCTGCGCACGCTCGTCGACGTCGGGCTCGGCTACGTGCGCCTCGGCCAGTCGGCCACGACGCTGTCGGGCGGCGAGGCGCAGCGGGTCAAGCTCGCCACCGAGTTGCAGCGCCGGTCGAAAGGCCGCTCGGTCTACGTGCTCGACGAGCCGACGACGGGGCTGCACTTCGAGGACGTCGCACGGCTGCTCGAGGTGCTGGGCGGCCTTGTCGACAAGGGCAACACCGTCATCGTCATCGAGCACAACCTCGACGTCGTCAAGTCGGCGGACTGGATCATCGACCTCGGCCCCGAGGGCGGGGCAGGCGGCGGAGAGGTGGTCGCCACCGGCACTCCGGAGCAGGTCGCGCGGGCGGGCGGCAGCCACACCGGCGCGTTCCTCGCCGAGATGCCCGCCCTTCGACAGGCTCAGGGGCCGGATCGACAGGCTCAGGGGCCGGATCGACAGGGTCAGGGGTCGGATCGACAGGCTCAGGGGCCGGATCGACAGGCTCAGGGGCCGGATCGACAGGCTCAGGGGCCGGAGCTGGCGCGCAGGGCGGGATGACCGGATGGCGCGCGCCACGCCCACTGTTCCGTACAAGCCGAAACCGGGCGAGATCCCCACGAACCCCGGCGTGTACCGCTTCCGCGACGCGCAGGGCCGGGTCCTCTACGTCGGCAAGGCGAAGAGCCTGCGCGCGCGGCTGTCGAACTACTTCGCGCCCCTGCACACGCTGCACGAGCGCACGCGCCGCATGGTCACGACCGCCGCCTCCGTCGAGTGGACCGTGGTCGCCAGCGACGTCGACGCGCTGCAGCTGGAGTACATGTGGATCCAGGAGTTCTCTCCGCCGTTCAACGTGCGCTACAAAGACGACAAGTCGTACCCGTTCATGGCGATCACGCTGGCCGACGAGGCGCCGCGGGTGATCGTCACGCGCAACCGCCGCATCACCGGAGCGAAGTACTTCGGCCCGTACCCGAAGGTGTGGGCCGTGCACGACACGATCGACCTGATGATCAAGGTGTTCCCGATCCGCACGTGCTCGGACGCGTCGTACAAGCGGGCGATGGCGACCGGCCGGCCGTGCTTCCCCGGCCAGATCGGGCGCTGCGGCGGGCCGTGCTCGATGCGGGTCACTGTCGAGGAGCACCGCGCGGTCGTCGACGACTTCGTCGCCTTCATGTCCGGCGGCGACCAGCGCTTCATGCGCGAGCTCACCCGACGCATGCGCGAGGCCTCGGCGGCGATGGACTACGAGTCCGCGGCCGCCTACCGCGACAAGCTGCAGGCCATCGACGCGGTGCTGAACAAGAGCGCGCTCGTGCTGGCTGCCGACACCGACGCCGACCTGTTCGGCATCGCCGAGGACGAGCTGGCCGCGGCGGTGCAGCACTTCGTGATCCGCGGGGGACGCGTGCGTGGTGTGCACGCCTCCACGATCGAGAAGGAGATCGACATCTCCGGACCCGAGCTCGTCGACCAGATCCTGCAGCGGGCGTACGGGGACGCCGCGCCCGCCGACATCCCGCGCACTGTGCTCGTGCCGTCGCTGCCGGAGGCCGCCGCCGAGCTCGAGGAGTGGCTGCTGCAGCGCCGCGGCAAGCGCGTCACCATCCAGGTCGCCCAGCGCGGGCGCAAAGCCGAGCTGCTGCGCACCGCGACGGTCAACGCGCAGCAGGCGCTCGTGCTGCACAAGACGCGGCGCACGAGCGACTACACCGCGCGCACGCGCGCGCTCACCGACCTGCAGGACGCGCTGGGGCTCGCCGAGGCGCCGCTGCGCATCGAGTGCTTCGACGTGTCGCACCTCGGGGGCACGAACGTCGTCGCGTCGATGGTCGTCTTCGAGGACGGCCTGCCCCGCAAAGACCAGTACCGCTCGTTCGGCGTGGCCGAGACCACCGACGACACCGACTCGCTGCGCCAAGTGCTCACCCGGCGCCTGGCCCACCTCGATCGCGACGACCCGGCGCCGCCCGACCCGGAGCAGGGGACGACGGCATCCACGCGCCGGCGGTTCGCCTACCCTCCCCAGCTGCTGGTGGTCGACGGCGGCAAGCCGCAAGTGGAGGCCGCCGCCCGCGCGCTGCGCGAGTCGGGGCACGAGCAGATCGCCCTGTGCGGCATCGCGAAGCGGCTGGAGGAGGTGTGGCTGCCGGGGGAGGACTACCCGGTGGTGCTGCCGCGCACCAGCGAGGCGCTCTACCTGCTGCAACGGCTGCGCGACGAGGCGCACCGGTTCGCCATCACCCATCAGCGCAAGCGCCGTCGCCGCGACATCCAGAGCGTCCTGGCCGAGGTTCCCGGCCTCGGCGAGGCGCGCATCAAGGCGCTGCTGCGCCACTTCGGCTCGGTCGCGGCGCTCAAGCGCGCCGAGCCCGACGAGATCTCCGCGCTTGCCGGCATCGGCCCGGCCCTCGCCGCGAGCATCCACGCCCACCTCGCCTCGACAGGAGGAAAGCAGACACGCGCCGAGCTGGATGGCTAGGCTTTGGGGGTGGCGATGACGGACGGTACGGATGCCGGCGAGGTCCTGATCGTGACCGGGATGTCGGGAGCCGGCCGGTCCACCGCGGCGGACGCGCTCGAAGACCTCGGCTGGTACGTCGTCGACAATCTGCCGCCGCAGATGCTCAAGCCCCTCCTGGAGCTGGCCGGGGTGGCGTCGGACGCGTTGCCGCGCGTGGCTGCCGTGGTCGATGTGCGCGGCGGCGAGATGTTCGCGAAGCTGCCCGAGATCACGCGCACCCTGCGCGACGGGCGCCCGCTGCGCGTGCTGTTCCTGGACGCGTCCGACGACGTGCTGGTGCGCCGCTTCGAGGCGGTGCGGCGGCCGCACCCGCTGCAGGACGACGGCACGATCCTCGACGGCATCCGGCTCGAGCGCCGCATGCTCGCCGGCGTGCGCGAGAACGCCGACGTGCTCATCGACACGTCGAACCGCAACATCCACCAGCTGGCGACGCAGATCGCCGACCTCTTCTCGGCCGAGGGCCAGGCGCGGCACACCTTGACGGTGCAGAGCTTCGGGTTCAAGTACGGGCTGCCGCCCGACGCCGACCTCGTCGCCGACATGCGCTTCCTGCCCAACCCGTTCTGGCAAGACGACCTGCGCGCCCTCACCGGCGAGGACGCCGCGGTGCGCGACTACGTGCTGGGACAGCCGGGGGCAACGGAGTTCATCGACGCCTACACGGCGGCGCTGCGACCGGTCCTGGAGGGGTACCAGCGCGAGAACAAGCGGCATTCGATGGTCGCGGTCGGCTGCACGGGCGGCAAGCACCGCTCCGTCGTCACGGCCATCGAGCTCGCCGAGCGGCTGCGCGCCGAGACCGGGGTGGCGGTGCGCGTGCGGCACCGCGATCTGGGCCGCGAGTAGGCTGGATCGTCGCCGCAAGACACACCCCGAGGAGAACCGTGCCGCTGACCGCCGATGTGAAGGCCGAGCTGATCGCCGTGCGCGACGCGCGGCCCACCGCGCGTGTGGCCGAGGTCACCACGCTGTTGCGCTTCTCGGGCGGGCTGCACTCCATCGCAGGACGCGTCGCGGTCGAGGCGGAAGTCGACTCGCCGAGCCTCGCGCGTCGCGTCGTGCGCGACCTCGTCGAGATCTACGGCGTGCGCCCCGACGTCAAGGAGGTGCAGGCCTCCGGCGCCCGCAACGGCACGCGGTGGGTCGTGCGCGTCGTTGAGGCAGGCGAGACGCTCGCCCGCCAGACCGGCCTGCTCGACCAGCGCCGGCGACCCGTGCGCGGGCTGCCGAACCGCCTCATCGCCGGATCGAAGGACGACGCGGCGGCGATCTGGCGGGGCGCCTTCCTCGCGGGCGGCACGTTGAGCGAGCCCGGCCGCTCGGCGGCCCTGGAAGTCACGTGCCCGACGCCGGAGGCGGCGATGGCGCTCGTGGGCGCCGCGCACCGCTTCGGGGTAGCGGCGAAGGCGCGCGAAGTGCGCGGCGTGCCGCGCGTGGTCGTGCGCGACGGCGAGGCGATCCGCACCATCCTGGCGACGATCGGCGCGTCGGCGACGGCTGCCGAGTGGGAGGAGATGCGGCAGCGCCGCGAAGTGCGCGCCGGCGTCAACCGCCTCGTGAACTTCGACGACGCGAACCTGCGCCGCTCCGCGCAGGCGGCGGTCGCGGCGTGCGCGCGGGTCGAGCGCGCGCTGGAGATCCTCGGCGCCGACACCCCCGACCACCTGCGCGAGGCGGGCGAGCTGCGGCTGGCCTTCCGCGAGGCGAGCCTCGACGAGCTCGGGCACCACGCCGACCCTCCGCTGACGAAGGACGCGGTCGCCGGCCGCATCCGGCGCCTGCTCGCGATGGCGGACAAGCGCGCCGAGCAGGACGGCATCCCCGACACCGAGGCGAACGTCCCCGCCGGGGCCGAGGGCTGAGTCCGGCTCAGCCTGCCACCGCAGGCGGGGCAACCCCGGTCCACGAGCGCTCCCGCTCAGTAGGATGGACACATGGCCAAGTACACTCTCCCCGACCTGCCCTACGACTACGCCGCCCTCGCGCCGCACATCAGCGCGGCCATCATGGAGCTGCACCACGACAAGCACCACCAGGCGTACGTGACCGGCGCCAACACGGCCCTCGACCAGCTTGCCGAAGCGCGCGACAAGGGCGACTTCGCGAACATCAACAAGCTCGAGAAGGACCTCGCGTTCAACCTCGGCGGCCACACCAACCACTCGATCTTCTGGACCAACATGTCGCCCGACGGCGGCGACAAGCCGACCGGCGACCTCGCGTCCGCCGTCGACGACCACTTCGGCTCGTTCGACAAGTTCCAGGGCCAGTTCACCGCGGCCGCGATGGGCGTGCAGGGCTCGGGCTGGGCGGGGCTGTTCTGGGACTCGATCGGTGAGAACCTCATCATCCAGCAGTTCTTCGACCAGCAGGCGCAGTTCGCGGCGGGGACCGTGCCGCTGCTCCTTCTCGACGTGTGGGAGCACGCGTACTACCTCGACTACAAGAACGTGCGCGCCGACTACGTCAAGGCGTTTTGGAACATCGTGAGCTGGTCGAACGTTCAGGAGCGCTTCACCGGCGCCCGCGAGAAGAGCGCGGGCCTGCTGGTACTGTCTTAGCGTGCGACGCCCCGTGAGGCGCGCCAACATCCGTCACCCCAGACCCCGTCAAAACTCGCGCTCGCGCGCATGACACCCCCAGGAGATAGTCCGTGACTGTCAAGATCGGAATCAACGGCTTCGGCCGTATCGGACGCAACTACCTTCGCGCGTCGCTCGCGCAGGGCGCCGACATCGACATCGTGGCGGTGAACGACCTCACCGACAACAAGACGCTCGCGCACTTGCTGACCTACGACTCGGTCGGCGGCGTCCTGGACGCCGACGTGTCGTACGACGCAGACTCGATCACCGTGAACGGCAAGAAGATCAAGGTCTTCGAGGAGCGCGACCCCGCGAACCTGCCGTGGGGCGAGTTGGGCGTCGAGATCGTGATCGAGTCCACCGGCCGCTTCACCAAGGCCGAGGACGCGCGCAAGCACGTGGCCGCCGGCGCCAAGAAGGTGCTCGTGTCGGCGCCGGCCTCCGGCGACGATGCGACCATCGTGATGGGCGTCAACGAGGAGGTCTACGACGCCGCGAACGACGTCATCATCTCCAACGCGTCGTGCACGACGAACTGCCTCGCGCCGCTGGCCAAGGTGTTCAACGACGCGTTCGGCATCGAGCGCGGGTTCATGATGACCGCCCACGCCTACACGGCCGACCAGAACCTGCAAGACGGACCGCACAGCGACCTGCGCCGCGCGCGCGGCGCCGCCTTGAACATCGTTCCCGCCTCGACTGGCGCCGCAAAGGCGATCGGCCTTGTGCTGCCCGAGCTCAACGGCAAGCTGAGCGGCTCGTCGTACCGTGTGCCGATCCCCACCGGCTCGATCGTCGACCTGACGATCATCACGCCGTCCGAGGGGCTCACCGCCGAACAGATCAACGCCGCGTACAAGGCGGCCGCTGCCGAAGGCCGGCTCAGCGGCATCCTCCAGTACACGGACGCCCCGATCGTCTCGAGCGACATCGTGCAGAACCCGCACTCGTCGATCTTCGACGCCGAGCTGACCAACGTCAGCGGCAACCTCGTGAAGGTGTCGGCGTGGTACGACAACGAGTGGGGCTACTCGAATCGGCTCGTGGACCTCACCGAGTACGTGGGCGCGCGCCTGTAGGCCGACGACATGCCGCTACGCACCCTCGACTCGCTTCAGGATGCGGTGGGCTCGCTCGCGGGCAAGCGCGTCATCGTCCGTGTCGACTTCAACGTCCCCCTCAAGGACGGAGTCATCACGGACGACGGCCGCGTGCGCGCGGCGCTGCCGACCCTGAACCAGCTCATCAACCAAGGCGCGCGCGTCATCGCGTGCTCGCACCTGGGCCGCCCGGGCGGCGCCCCCGACCCGAAGTACAGCCTCGCCCCGGTGGCGCAACGGCTCTCCGAGCTCCTCGGCAAGCCCGTCGCGTTTGCCCTCGACACCGTGGGGGAGTCCGCCCACGAGGCGGCCGCCGGCCTCGGAGACGGCGACATCGCCGTGCTCGAGAATCTGCGGTTCGACCCGGACGAGACGGCGAAGGACGACGCCGCCCGCCGCGGCTTCGCCGCGCGCCTGGCCGAGCTCGCGGACGCGATGGTCTCCGACGGGTTCGGCGTCGTGCACCGCAAGCAGGCGTCGGTCTACGACCTCGCGCAGCTGTTGCCGTCGGCGGCCGGGCAGCTCATCGAGAAGGAGGTCGACGTCCTCGACCGCCTCACCGAGAACCCCGAGCGCCCGTACACGGTCGTGCTCGGTGGCTCGAAGGTCAGCGACAAGCTTGGTGTCATCTCACATCTGCTGCCGCGTGTCGACCGCCTGTGCATCGGTGGCGGGATGATGTTCACCTTCCTCAAGGCGCAGGGCCACGGGGTCGGCAAGAGCCTCCTCGAGGAGGACCAGCTCGACACCGTGCGCGGCTACATCGCCGAGGCCGCCGAGCGGGGCGTCGAGCTCGTGCTGCCGGTGGACGCCGTCATGGCGTCGGCGTTCTCGGCCGACGCAGACCACGTCATCGCCGCCGCGAGCGGCCTGGAGGACACGCCGTTCGGCGCGGACGGGCTCGGCCTGGACATCGGCCCGGAGACCGCCCGGCTGTTCGCGGACGCGATCGGCGGGTCGCGGACGGTGTTCTGGAACGGGCCGATGGGCGTGTTCGAGCTCGCGCCGTTCGCGGCGGGCACGAAAGCGGTCGCCGGCGCGCTCACCGAGGTCGACGGCCTCAGCGTCGTCGGTGGCGGCGACTCCGCGGCCGCCGTGCGGCAGCTCGGGTTCCGCGACGCCCAGTTCGGTCACATCTCGACCGGCGGCGGCGCGAGCCTGGAATTTTTGGAAGGCAAGAAGCTCCCCGGACTGGAGGTCCTTGGATGGCAGTGAGAACCCCGTTCCTCGCAGGCAACTGGAAGATGAACCTCGACCACCTGCAGGCGGTCGCGTTCGTGCAGAAGCTGAACTGGTCGCTGAAGGACGCGAGTCACGAGAACGGGACGGTCGAGGTGGGCATCTTCCCGCCGTTCACCGACCTGCGCAGCGTGCAGACGCTCATCGACGCAGACCGGATCGCGTTCTCGTTGGGGGCGCAGGATGTTTCGGTGCACGACCGCGGCGCGTACACCGGCGAAGTGTCGGGGGAGTTCCTCGCCAAGCTGCGCGTGACGTACGTCATCGTGGGGCACTCCGAGCGCCGCGAGTACCACCACGAGTCGGACGACATCGTCGCCGAGAAGGTGCGGGCGGCGCTGCGGCACGGGCTGGTCCCGGTGGTGTGCGTCGGCGAGACGGCGGAGGACCTAGAGGAGTTCGGCGCCAGTGCGGTCCCCGTCGCCCAGCTCGAGAAGGCGCTCGCCGGCGTGCCGGCGGACGCCGACATCGTGGTCGCCTACGAGCCTGTGTGGGCGATCGGCTCCGGTCAGGCGGCGACGCCCGACCAGGCGCAGGAGGTGTGCGCGAAGCTGCGCGAGGTGGTCGCCGCCACGATGGGCGAGGACGCCGCGGCGCGCACCCGCATCCTCTACGGCGGATCGGTCAAGTCGGGGAACATCGCCAGCTACATGCGCGAGCCCGACGTCGACGGCGCCCTCGTGGGCGGCGCGAGCATCGTCGTGGACGAGTTCTCGGCGATCATCCGGTACCAGAAGCACGTCGGAGTCTGACCCGTCGGTATAATCGACACTCGTGCGACCCGTCCGGGCCGCCGTGAAGGGCTTGTTCACCGTGCCGATCCTCGAGTTCATCCTGCAGGTGCTGCTGGGGCTCACCAGCCTCCTGCTGACGCTGCTGATCCTCCTCCACAAGGGGCGGGGCGGCGGACTGTCCGATATGTTCGGCGGCGGAATGACATCCTCGCTCGGCTCGTCCGGGCTCGCCGAGCGCAACCTCAACCGCTTCACGATCGTTCTCGCGCTCGTCTGGTTCGTGTCGATTGTGGCGCTGGGCCTGATCACAAAGTTCAACGGAGTCTGACATGGCCACCGGCGGCAACGCGATTCGAGGCACCCGCGTGGGCGCCGGCCCGATGGGCGAGCAGGACCACGGCTTCCACGCGGAACGCGTCGCTGTCACCTACTGGGACGCCTTGGGCAACGAAACCGTGCGCTTCTTCGCCGCGAACGTGCCCGACGAGGAGATTCCCGAGGTCATCGACCATCCGCACTCCGGGCTGCCGGCGGGGCGCGACAAAGACAATCCGCCCGCCGTGGCCAAGACCGAGCCCTACAAGACGCACCTCGCGTATGTGAAAGAGCGCCGCACCGAGCAAGAGGCCGAAACCCTTCTCGAAGACGCGCTCCAGCAGCTGCGCGACCGCCGCGGCGAGCTCTGACCGACTGCGGGCATCCGCGATCCCGTCGCGCCCCCGGCGCGTAGCGGCGCTCGGGGTCCCACTCCCCGTGCGGGACTCGCTCCGCGCGTCGAGACCCGCTTTGCGCGTCGAGACCCGCTTTGCGCGTCGAGACCCGCTTCGGAGTGCGGGGTCTCGGTGCGCGAAGCGGGTTTCGGCGCGCGTGGTGGGTGTTGCATGGCAACAAACTGAGCGGGATCGGTGGCCTCTCAGGCTGCGCGCGCCGATCGGAGCCCGCGCTATGCGGCGTCGGGGTCGATGAGCTCCGGCGGAACGTGCGCCGCCGCGGCGGTGTCGACGAAGAGCACCGTGCGCTTGCGGCCCTTCGCTCCCGCGGCCGGCACGCTCGCGTAGCTCGCGCCGGTCAGGGTGAGGCCGAGAGCGGATGCCTTGTCGGCGCCGGCGAGCGCCATCCACACCCGCTCGGACGAGTTGATGACCGGGCGGGTCACCGTGACACGCTCGGGCGGCGGCTTGGGCGAGTCGCGCACCGCAGCGGTCGAGGAGTCGGCGATGCGGATCTCGTCACGGTCGGGGAACAGCGACGCGATGTGGGCGTCGGGGCCGACGCCCAGCAGGCACACGCGAAACGACGGCCACGGCTGGCGCGGGGTGCCGAACCGGGCGAGCTCGGCGGCGTACGCGGCCGCCGCGGCATCCAGGTCCATTCCGTCGTCGGTGGAGGCCATCTCGTGGATGTTGTCCGCGGGCACCTCGATGTGGTCGAGCAGCGCCTCCCGCGCCTGCAGCGCGTTGCGGTCGCCGTCGGCGCGCGGCACGAACCGCTCGTCGCTCCACCAGAAGTGCACGCGCGACCAGTTGATGAGCCCTTGCCGCGGGTCGGCGCCCACAGCGCGCAGCACGGACCCGCCCATCGAGCCGCCCGTCAGCGACAGGTGCACCGGGCGCTTCTTGCGTGTCCAGCGGACCAGCTTCCCGGTCAGCCGGTCCGCGACGACCGCGGCGACATCGGCCGGGTCTTCGCGCACGACCACGCGCCGCTCGGTGATCCACTCAGTCGGTGTCGTCATCTCTCTCCCGCGTCGCTGCCGGCGTGCCCAGGAGCTCCCACCCCTGGGTGATGACTCGACCATACAGGAGGTCGGGGTCGAGGCTGCGAAGCTCCTCAGCGAGGCATTCGCGGAGTGTGCGACGGGGGAAGGACAGCTCGTGCGACGGCTGGCCCGGCTGGCTCAGCGTCGCCACGTCGGCGGCGGGGCGCTCCAGGAGGATGTCGCCGCTGGCGCGGGTCAGCCGCACCGACTTGATCCCGTTGGACCACTCCTCGGGATCGAGGTACTCGTAGCGCACCGGGGCGTCGAGCTTCAGGCGCAGCCACGCCGCCAGCAGTCCGGTCGAGGGCGACGCGGCAGCGCCCTTCACCACCACCGAGGTCACCGGCTCGTACGGCGGCTGGTCGAGCACGGCGGCCAGCTGCTCGCGCCAGCGGGTGATGCGCGTCCACGCGAAGTCGGTGTCGCCGGGCTGGTGCACACGGCCCAACTCGTGCGCCCATGACGCGGGGTCGTCGTGCCGCGAGGCGTCCGAGATCCGGCGCTGGGCGATGCGTCCGATCGCAGAGTCGGCGAGCACCGGCGGGGTGTCGGCGGGCCACCACGCCACGACCGGCGCGTCGGGCAACAAGAGGCCCGTGATCAAGCTCTCCGCGTTGCTGGCGGCGTCGCCGAGCGCGTGCAGCACCACGACCTCGCTGGCGCCCGCGTTGCCGCCGACGCGGATCTCGGCGTCCAGGCGTGCCGGCCCGTCGACGTCGGGGTCGAGGGTGAGCACGATCACCCGCATCGGGTGCTCGCGGGATGCGTCGTTGGCGGCGTCGATCGCGTCTTCCGGGGTGCCGCTGGTCGACGAGATCACCAGGGTCAGCACGCGGCCGAGCGCGACCGCGCCGCCCTCCTCGCGGGTCTGCACGAGCGCCTTCGCGATGGCGCTCACGGTCGTGTCGGGCAGGGGGATGATCACGGGCGCCTCCAGACGCGGCCGTCGCGCGCGAGCAACGCGTCCGCGGAATCAGGACCCCACGAGCCGGGGCTGTACTGCTCCACCGGGCCGCCCTGGCTGGCCCAGAAGCGCTCGATCGGGTCGAGGATCCGCCACGACAGCTCGACCTCCTCGTGGCGGGGGAACAGCGGGGGGTCGCCGAGCAGCACGTCGAGGATCAGCCGCTCATAGGCCTCCGGGCTCGCCTCTGTGAACGCGTGGCCGTAGCCGAAGTCCATCGTGACGTCGCGCACGTACGTGCCCGACCCCGGCACCTTCGAGCCGAAGCGGATCGTGACGCCCTCGTCGGGCTGCACGCGGATCACGAGCGCATTCTGCCCCAGCTCGCTCGTCTCGGAGCGGCTGAACAGGTGCTCGGGCGCCTGCTTGAACACCACCGCGATCTCGGTGACGCGCCGGCCCAGCCGCTTCCCGGTGCGCAGGTAGAAGGGCACGTCCGCCCAGCGCCGCGTGGCGATCTCGAGTTTGACGGCCGCGTACGTCTCGGTCGTCGAGTCCGGCGCCATCCCGTCCTCTTCGAGGAAGCCGAGCACCTTCTCGCCGCCCTGCCACCCGCCGGCGTACTGGCCGCGGGCGGTCGCCGCGGCGAGGTCGCGCGGCAGGCGCACGGCGGCGAGCACCTTCTCCTTCTCGGCGCGGAGGTCTTTCGCGTCGAGCGAGATGGGCTCCTCCATCGCGGTGAGGGCGAGCAGCTGCAGCAGGTGGTTCTGGATGACATCGCGCGCCGCGCCGATGCCGTCGTAATAGCCCGCGCGCCCGCCGACCCCGATGTCCTCGGCCATCGTGATCTGCACGTGGTCGACGTAGTTGCGGTTCCAGATCGGCTCGTACAGCTCGTTGGCGAAGCGCAGCGCCAGGATGTTCTGCACGGTCTCTTTGCCGAGATAGTGGTCGATGCGGAAGATCGAGTCGGCCGGGAACGCCGAGCGCAGAGCGTCGTTGAGAGCCCGCGCCGACTCGAGGTCGTGGCCGAACGGCTTCTCAATCACGACGCGCCGCCACCGCTCAGACTGGTCGGCGGTGTCGTCCACAAGCCCCGACGCCTTCAGCTGCGTCGCCACCAGCGGAAAGTCCTTCGGCGGGATCGACAGGTAAAACGCGTGGTTGCCCATCGTGCCCCGCTCCACGTCGAGCCGTTCGACGGTCTCGCGGAGGCGCCGAAAGGCGTCGGCGTCGTCGAACTGGCCGGAGACGAAGCGGATGCCTTGCAGCAACTGCTTCCACGTCTCTTCGCGGTACTCGGTGCGGGCGTGGCGCTTGACGGCGTCGTGCACGATCTCGGCGAAGTCCTGGTCGTCCCAGTCGCGCCGAGCGAACCCGACGAGGGCGAAGCCGGGCGGCAGCAGCCCTCGGTTGGCGAGGTCGTACACCGCCGGCATCAGCTTCTTGCGCGCCAAGTCGCCGGTGACCCCGAAGATCACGAGCGCGCTCGGTCCGGCGATGCGCTGCAGCCGGCGGTCGACGGGGTCGCGCAACGGGTTGTGCCCGCGCGAGATCTCCACGGTCATGGGCGAAGGCTCCTCGGTGCGGCAGCGATCGTCATCGCGTGGCGGACAGCGCCTCGGCAACCGTCTTCTGCAGATCGTGCCACGAGGCGATGAACTTGTCGACGCCCTCGTCCTCGAGCACCTGTGTCGCCGCGGCGAAGTCGACGCCCACGGCGGCGAGCTTGTCGAAGACCTCGTGCGCGTCGGCGTACGCGCCGGTCACCGTGTCGCCGGAGACGACGGCGTGGTCGAACGTCGCCTCGAGCGTCTTCTCGGGCATCGTGTTGACGGTGCCGGGGGCGACGAGCTCGGTGACGTACAGCGTGTCCGGCAGCGCGGGGTCTTTGACGCCCGTCGACGCCCACAACGGGCGCTGGGTGGTCGCGCCGGCATCCGTCAACGCCTTCGCCCGGTCGTCGGCGAACTTCTGCTCGAACAGCTCGTAGGCCAGGCGCGCGTTCGCCACTCCCGCCAGCGACTTCAGCTCGTCGGCCGCGGCGGAGCCGATCGCGGAGAGCCGCTTGTCGACCTCGGTGTCCACGCGCGACACGAAGAACGAGGCCACGGAGTGGATCTGCGACACGTCGTGGCCGTTCGCCTTGGCCTGCTCGATGCCGGCCAGGTACGCGTCGATGACCTCGGCGTAGCGCTCGAGGCTGAAGATGAGCGTGACGTTCACCGAGATGCCCTCGGCGAGCGTGGCCGTGATCGCGGGCAGGCCGGCCTTGGTGGCGGGGATCTTGATGAGCGTGTTCGGCCGGTCGACCTTCGCCCACAGCTGCTTGGCCTGCTCGATCGTCGCGTCGGTGTCGTGCGCGAGGTCGGGGGAGACCTCGATCGACACGCGCCCGTCGATGCCGCCGGTCGCGTCGTAGACGGGGCGGAAGATGTCGGCCGCGTCGCGCACGTCGTCGGTCGTGATCTCGAAGATCGCCTCGTCTGCCGACGCGCCCGCGGCCGCGAGCTCGGCGATGCGGGCGTCGTACGAGTTGTCGTCCGGGTTGCCGATCGCGCCCTGGAAGATCGTTGGGTTCGTCGTGACCCCGACGACGTTGCGCGTCGCGATCAGGTCGGCGAGGTTGCCGCTGGCGATGCGCTTGCGCGACAGGTCGTCGAGCCAGATGCTCACGCCCTGTGCGGTCAGCTGCTCGGTGGGGGTGCTCATGCGTTCTCCTCAGTGTTAGTGGGCGGCGACGGCGGCGATCGTCTCGCGCGCGGCTTCGACCACGTGCTCCACCGTCATGCCGAAGTTCTTGAACAGGGTCTTCCAGTCGGCCGAAGCGCCGAAATGCTCGATCGAGACGCTCCGGCCCCGGTCGCCGACGATCGCGTGCCACGACAGGGCCAGGCCCGCCTCGACCGACACGCGCGCGGCGACCGACGCCGGCAGCACGCTCTCGCGGTAGGCGGCATCCTGCTCGGCGAACCACTCCAGGCTCGGGGCGGACACGACGCGCGCGTTCACTCCGTCCGCCTTCAGCGCCTCGCGCGCGCCGAGGGCGAGCTGCACCTCGGAGCCCGTGGCGACGATGATCACGTCAGGTGTGCCGCCCGGCGCCTCGGCGAGGACGTACGCGCCCTTCGCGGTGTTGGCGGCGGATGCCAGCACGTCGCCGTGCGCTTCGCCGTCGCCGCGCTCGAACACCGGGATGTTCTGGCGGGTCAGCGCGATGCCGGCGGGGCCGCCATGGCGGCGCAGGATCTCCAGCCACGCGTGCGCCGTCTCGTTCGCGTCGCCCGGGCGCACCACCGTGAAGTTCGGGATGGCGCGCAGCGTCGCGAGCTGCTCGATCGGCTGGTGCGTCGGCCCGTCCTCGCCGAGGGCGACGGAGTCGTGCGTCCACACGAACGTCGACGGGATGTCCATCAGCGCCGCCAGCCGCACCGGCGGGCGCATGTAGTCGCTGAAGATGAGGAAGGTGCCGCCGTACGCGCGGGTCGGGCCGTGCAGCGTGATGCCGTTGACGATGGCGCCCATCGCGTGCTCGCGGATGCCGAAGTGCAGCACGCGGCCGTACTCGTCGCCCGTCCACTCGTGCGTCGACCACTCGGGCGGCAGGAACGAGGCCGCGCCCTTGATCGTGGTGAGGTTCGACTCGGCGAGGTCGGCGGAGCCGCCCCACAGCTCGGGCAGGACCGCGCCGAGCGCGCCGAGCACCTGGCCCGACGCCGCGCGAGTCGAGACCTCTTTGCCAGGCTCGAAGACCGGCAGCGCGTCGGCGACGCCCTCGGGCAGCTCGCGCGCGAGCAGGCGGTCGAGCAGCGCCTTGCGCTCGGGGTGGGCGGCGGCCCACGCGTCGAACCGTTCGGTCCACGCGGACTCCTCCGCCGCGCCGCGCTCGAGCAGCCCGCGCGTGCGCGCGATGACGTCGTCGGCGACCACGAACGACTGCTCGGGGTCGAAGCCGAGCACCTTCTTGGTGGCGACGAGCTCGTCGGCGCCGAGCGCGGAGCCGTGGATCTTGCCGGTGTTCTGCTTGCCGGGCGACGGCCAGCCGATGATCGTCTTCAGGATGATCAGCGACGGGCGGTCGGTCTCGCCCTGGGCGGCCTCGATCGCGGCGTGGAGCTCGGCGACATCCTCGACGTACTCGCCGGTCTTCTTCCAGTCGACCGTCTGCACGTGCCAGCCGTACGCCGCGTAGCGCTGGGCGACGTTCTCGGTGAACGCGACGTTCGTGTCGTCCTCGATCGAGATCTGGTTGGAGTCGTAGATGGCGATGAGGTTGCCGAGCTGCTGGTGGCCCGCGAGGCTCGACGCCTCGCTGGTGACGCCCTCCTGCAGGTCGCCGTCGCCGGCGACGACGTAGACGAAGTGGTCGAACGGGCTCTCGCCCGCCGCCGCGTCAGGGTCGAACAGGCCGCGCTCGTAGCGCGCGGCGTACGCGAAGCCCACCGCCGACGCCAGCCCCTGTCCGAGGGGCCCTGTCGTGATCTCGACGCCCTTGGTGTGCCCGTACTCGGGGTGGCCCGGGGTGAGCGAGCCCCACGTGCGCAGCGACTCGAGGTCGGACAGCTCGAGCCCGAAGCCGCCGAAGTACAGCTGGATGTACTGCGTGAGCGAGGAGTGGCCGGCAGACAGGATGAAGCGGTCGCGCCCCAGCCAGTCGGGATTGGCCGGGTTGTGCCGCATCACCCGCTGGTACAGCAGGTAGGCGGCCGGGGCCAGGCTCATCGCGGTGCCGGGGTGGCCGTTGCCCACCTTCTCCACGGCGTCCGCCGCGAGCACTCGGGCCGTGTCCACGGCGCGCTTGTCAATCTCATCCCATTGCAGCTCCGACACCGGGACCGCCTTTCCTGGACGTGTGGGGCGCCCCATCCGAATCGGCGGCGTGTACCGTCAGACGGATGCGACGATGGAGCCGGCGCGAGGGCGCGCGTGTCTGTTCAGCATAGCGAAGCGGCAGTGCCGGAGAGCGCGGATGACATAGACTCTGCGTGACAGATTCGAGACGGTTTCGTGCCGCGGCGAGGGGGCGGATGGACATTTCCACGACTCGTGCCTCCGCGTCCGGCGCTCCGGCGGCGCCGAGTTCGGTCGGCCGCACGATCCGCGCCTACATCGCGCTCACCAAGCCGCGCGTGCTCGAGCTGCTGCTCGTGACGACGGTGCCGGTCATGATCCTGGCCCAGGGCGGGCTGCCGAGCCTGTGGCTCGTGCTGGCCACCGTCATCGGCGGGTCGATGAGCGCCGGATCGGCCGCCGCGTTCAACATGTACCTCGACCGCGACATCGACGCGCACATGCACCGCACCGAGCACCGGCCGCTCGTCACCGGCGAGGTGTCGCCGCGCGGCGCCGTCGTGTTCGCATGGACGCTCGCCGTGGCATCCACGGGCTGGCTGCTGGCGACCACCAACTGGCTCGCCGCGGCCCTGTCGGCGTTCGCGATCTTCTTCTACGTGGTCGTCTACACGATCCTGCTCAAGCGCCGCACCGAGCAGAACATCGTGTGGGGCGGCATTGCGGGCTGCTTCCCCGTGCTCATCGGCTGGTCGGCGGTGACGGGCTCGCTCGCGTGGCCGCCCGTCATCCTGTTCCTGCTCGTGTTCCTGTGGACGCCGCCGCACTACTGGCCGCTGTCGATGAAGTACAAGGCCGACTACGACGAGGCCGACGTGCCGATGCTCGGCGCCACGCGCGACGGGTCGCAGGTCGGGCTGCAGGTGATTCTGTACGCGTGGGCGACGATCGCGTGCTCGCTGCTGCTGATCCCGGTGGCGAGCATGGGCCTGGTCTACACGGTGTCGTCGCTCGTGTTCGGCGGCTGGTTCCTGTACGAGTCGCACCGGCTGTACAACCGGTCGGTGCGTGGCGGCGAGGCGCGGCCGATGCGTGTGTTCCACGCCTCGATCACCTACCTGACGCTGCTGTTCGTGGCGATCGCGGTCGACCCGCTGCTGCCCTTCTAGCCCCTGCCCCAGCAGGCCCGCGCGATGGGCCGCGCCGGCTCGCGCGCGCCGAAGGTGGCGCGTGTGGTCGGGTTGGGCCTTGGGATGCGGCGCGAAGCGCCACTTTGGTGGGGTCGGGGGTGTCGCACGCGCTGGAGGTGGCGCGCGTGGTCGGGTTGGGCCTTGGGATGCGGCGCCATGCGCCACCTTCGTGCGGGCTGTGGCGTCAGGGCTGCTTCATGCGCATCGTCGCGACCGTGTAGGCGGCGGCCGACAGCGCGGCGAGCACCATGTGGATGCCGACGAGCATCTCCGGCAGCCCCTCGCGGGCCTGCCACACCCCGACCCCGATCTGCACGGCGACGACGGCGAGCGCGGCGGTGAGCCAGCGCCGCGGACGCAGCCGCAGCGCCCACGCCGCGACGGTGGCAGCGCCCAGCAGCGCGACGAGCGCGTAGCCGGGCCACGAGTGGACGTGGGCGAGCACGGACGCGTCGAACCCGTCGCGCACGACCGCCGCGTCGCCGGAGTGCGGCCCCGAGCTTGTGGTCAGCACGCCGAAGGCGATCGTGACCGCCAGCGCGAGCCCGGTCACGTGGCCGAGGATCGCGAACCACCTCGGCACGACCGAGACGCGCGCCAAGGGCTGCGCGTAAGCGCGCACGAGGAACACGGCGCACGTGCACACCAGCAGCAGCGACACGACATAGTGGAAGCCCACGATGAACGGGTTGAGGCCGGTGAGCACGGTGACGCCGCCGACGACCGCCTGGGCAACGACGCCAACCGGCACGACCAGCGCGAGGGCGAACAGGTCGCGGCGCTCGCGGCGAATGCGCCACACGAGCACGAGCACGATGAGCGCCACGATGCCGACCACACCGGACATCGTGCGATTGCCGAACTCGATGAACCCGTGCAGCCCCATCTCGGGTGTGGGCACGAGCGACTCCGGCGTGCACGTCGGCCACGTCGGACAGCCGAGCCCAGAGCCGGTCAGGCGCACCGCGCCGCCGGTGGCGATGATCGTCGTCTCGACGATCAGCGACAGCCAGCCGAAGAACCGCACGCGCCCGTCGACCCGGTCGGGCAGGGCATTCCGCAGCCGCGCGCCGAATCCGCCCTGCGCGCGCGAGGCCCGCGCGGTCGTGGTCTGGTCTGCGGACATGGATGCGCCTCCTGCAGCCGGCCTCGGCGGCCGGGCTCCGCGCGCCGCGGGGCGGTCCGGTGTCGGGGCTGAGCCTGTAGACTCGGTGGGTCGGGATGCCGCGCCCGGCGCGGCTCGTCTCTGACAGTCTAGGCGCCGGCGACACACCCGAAGAGCGGGCCCAGAGAGCAGTGTCCCACCCCCGGAACTCCACGGGGGAGCGGGGAATGCTGGAGCGGATGACACCGTTGCGGCTCAGAGGAGGAATGGATCGTCATGTCGGATGTGCTCATCGACCGACCCGAGCTCGAAGGGCTGGGGGTGTACGAGTTCGGCTGGCACGATCCGGATGCCGCCGGCGCCAGCGCGAAGCGTGGGCTCAGCGATGCCGTGGTGCGCGACATCTCGGCGCTCAAGGCCGAGCCGGAGTGGATGCTGAAGACCCGGCTCAAAGGGCTGCAGCTGTTCGAGCGCAAGCCGATGCCGACGTGGGGCGCCGACCTCAGCGAGATCGACTTCGACAACATCAAGTACTTCGTCCGCTCCACGGAGAAGCAGGCGGGCTCGTGGGAAGACCTCCCGGAAGACATCCGCAACACGTATGAGCGGCTCGGCATCCCCGAGGCCGAGCGCCAGCGGCTGGTGGCCGGCGTCGCCGCGCAGTACGAGTCCGAGGTCGTCTACCACCAGATCAACGAGCAGCTCGAGGCGCAAGGCGTCATCTTCATGGACACCGACACCGCGCTGCGCGAGCACCCGGAGTTCTTCGAGGAGTACTTCGGCACCGTCATCCCCGCTGGCGACAACAAGTTCGCCGCGCTCAACACGGCGGTGTGGTCGGGCGGCTCCTTCGTCTACGTGCCCAAGGGTGTGCACGTCGAGATCCCGCTGCAGGCCTACTTCCGCATTAACACCGAGAACATGGGCCAGTTCGAGCGGACGCTGATCATCGCCGACGAGGACTCGTACGTGCACTACATCGAGGGCTGCACGGCCCCGATCTACAAGTCCGACTCGCTGCACTCGGCCGTTGTCGAGATCATCGTGAAAAAGGGCGCGCGCGTGCGCTACACGACCATCCAGAACTGGTCGAACAACGTGTACAACCTCGTCACCAAGCGGGCCGTGGCCCACGAGGGCGCGACGATGGAGTGGGTCGACGGCAATATCGGCTCGAAGGTGACGATGAAGTACCCGTCGATCTTCCTGATGGGCGAGCACGCCAAGGGCGAGACCCTGTCGGTCGCCTTCGCTGGACCCGGCCAGCACCAGGATGCCGGAGCCAAGATGATCCACATGGCGCCGCACACGCAGTCGTCGATCATCTCCAAATCGATCGCCCGCGGCGGCGGCCGCGCCGGATACCGCGGCGAGGTGCGCGTCGACGCGAACGCCCACCACTCCGCCAACACGGTGCGCTGCGACGCGCTGCTGGTCGACACGCAGTCGCGCTCCGACACGTACCCGGCCATCGACATCCGCGTCGACGATGTGCAGCTCGGCCACGAGGCGACGGTCTCGAAGGTGAGCGAGGAGCAGCTGTTCTACCTGCAGAGCAGGGGGCTGCCGGAGGACGAGGCGATGGCGATGATCGTGCGCGGCTTCATCGAGCCGATCGCGCGCGAGCTGCCGATGGAGTACGCCCTCGAGCTGAACAAGCTCATCGAGATGGGCATGGAAGGATCGGTCGGCTAGATGGCGGCCACTCAGCAGGCGCCCTACGTGGTGCCCGGTTCCCGAGCGCACTCGGACGGCGCGTTCGTTCCCGTGCAGACCCGTTCAGAGCGCCCGACGTCGTACGACCCGGCGGACTTCGACGCGCCGAGCGGCCGCGAGGTCAACTGGAAGCACACCCCGATCGCGCGCCTGGCCGCCCTGTGGACCGCGCACGACGACACGCGCGGCGTGGGCGTGAGCATCGAGGGCGCCGACAGCATCGCGGTGGGCGGCCTCGGCGTCGGCGACTGGCCGCGTGGCGACGTCTTCACCCCGGAGGACCTGCCCGCCGCGCTGGCGTGGACGCGCACGCAGACGGCCCTGCACCTACGCGTGCCGCAGGACGCCGCCGTCGACGAGCCGGTCGTCGTGACGCTCACCGGCGCGGGCGCGGAGCGCGTCGCCTACCAGCACATCGTCGTCGAGGCGATGCCGCACTCGAAGGCGACCGTGATCCTCGCGCACGAGCTCAGCGCGCAGTACGCGCAGAACGTCGAGGTCGTCGTGCGCGACGGCGCCGCCCTCACTGTCGTGACGGTGCAGCAGTGGGAGGACGACGCGGTGCACGCGGCGTCCCACCAGGCCCGCGTCGACCGCGACGGCTACTTGCGGCACATCGTCGTGAGCTTCGGCGGCGGCGTCGTGCGCGTCAACCCGAGCATCGAGCTCGCCGGTCCCGGATCGTCCGCCGAAGTGTACGGACTGGCCTACGCGGACGCCGGTCAGCACCTGGAGAGCCAGGTGTACGTGCACCACAAGGGCCCGCACACGCGCGGCGACGTGCTGTACAAGGGCGCCCTCCAGGGCGAGGGGGCGCGCACGGTGTGGATCGGCGACGTGCTGATCGGACCGGATGCTGTGGGCACCGACTCGTACGAGGCCAACCGCAATCTCGTGCTCACCGAGGGAGCGCGCGCCGACTCGGTGCCGAACCTCGAGATCGAGACCGGCGACATCGTCGGCGCGGGGCACGCCAGCGCCACCGGCCGCTTCGACGACGAGCAGCTGTTCTACCTGCAGGCTCGCGGCATCCCCGAGGACGAGGCGCGCCGGCTGGTCGTGCTCGGCTTCCTCAGCGAGATCGTGCAGAAGATCGGCGTGCCAGCCCTGGAGCAGGAGCTCATCGCCGAGATCGAGACCGAGCTCGCCACGACGGGGGAGCGGGGGACGACGGCATGACCATGCAGCGCATCTGCGCCCTGAGCGAGCTCGAGCAGGACGAGGCCCGACGCTTCGAGGTGGACGGCGTGCCGATGGCGGTCGTGCTCGACTCCGCCGGCGATGTGCACGCCATCGGCGACACCTGCACGCACGGCGAGATCTCGCTGGCCGAGGGCTTCGTCGACGGCGACACGCTGGAGTGCTGGGCCCACGGTTCGGCGTTCTCGCTGCGCACCGGCCGCCCGCTCAACCTCCCCGCCTACGAGCCCGTCCCCGTCTACACCGTCGAGATCGACGGCGACGATGTGCTCGTCGACCCCGAAGCCACGAAGGAAGTCTGAATGTCCGTCCTCGAGATCCGAGACCTGCACGTCACCGTGGAGACGGAGGAAGGCACGACGCCCATCCTCAACGGCCTCACGCTGACCATCCGCACCGGTGAGACGCACGCCATCATGGGCCCGAACGGCTCGGGCAAGTCGACGCTTGCCTACACGATCGCCGGCCACCCCAAGTACACCGTCACCAGCGGCGCGATCGCGCTCGACGGCGAGGACGTGCTGGCGATGTCGGTCGACGAGCGCGCCCGCGCGGGAGTCTTCCTCGCCATGCAGTACCCGGTCGAGATCCCGGGCGTCACCGTCACGAACTTCCTGCGCACCGCCAAGACCGCGCTCGACGGCGAGGCGCCCGCCATCCGGTCCTGGACCAAAGACGTCAAGGCGGCGATGAAGAACCTGCGCATGGACGCGAAGTTCGCGCAGCGCAACGTGAACGAGGGCTTCTCGGGAGGCGAGAAGAAGCGCCACGAGATCCTGCAGCTCGAGGTGTTGAAGCCGAAGATCGCGGTGCTCGACGAGACCGACTCCGGCCTCGACGTCGACGCCCTGAAGGTCGTCTCCGAGGGCGTCAACCGCGCCAAGGCGGAGACGAACCTCGGCGTGCTGCTCATCACGCACTACACGCGGATCCTCCGCTACATTCGTCCCGAGTTCGTGCACGTGATGGTCAACGGCCGGATCGTCGAGGAGGGCGGGCCCGAGCTTGCCGACCGGCTCGAGGAGGAGGGGTACGACCGCTACCTCGAGCCCGCGGGCGACGCCGGAGCGTAGGATCGGGATATGACCGCGACGCTGAGCCCGGAGAAGTTCGACGAGGTCACCGAGGCGCTGAAAGACGTCATGGACCCCGAGCTGGGGATCAACGTCGTCGACCTGGGGCTCATCTACGACCTCGGGTGGGATGACGACAACGACGCGCTCGTCATCCACATGACCCTCACCTCTGCGGGGTGCCCGCTCACGGACGTGCTCGAGGAGCAGACCGGCCAGGCCCTCGACGAGGTCGTCGACCGGTTCCGCATCAACTGGGTGTGGATGCCGCCGTGGGGCCCCGAGCGCATCACCGACGACGGGCGCGACATGATGCGCGCGCTCGGCTTCGCCATCTGACTCCGCATTTCCGAGGTGAGGCTAGCCTTAATACTCGTGCGCGCGGAACGGGTCGGATGATGGCCAAGCGAGGCTTCACCGGAGCGATGATGCGCGGCTACGGCGCGCGCGACCACGAGGCGACGGTCATCGGAACCGAGCTGCTTGCTCCCCGGTTCCTGCGCGTGCGCCTGCACTCGTCCACGCTGCTGCAGGATCCCAACGCGACCGTCGCGCCGACCGCGTACGTGCGGTTCTGGTTCCCCGACATCGAGGGAAAGGACTTCGAGCACCAGCGCGGCTACACGCTGTCCGAGGCCGATGTGGAAACCGGCGACTTCGCCGTCGACTTCGTGCTGCACGAGCCGGCGGGCCCGGCGTCCGCGTGGGCGCAGCGCGCCGAGCCGGGCACGAGCGTGCAGGTCACCTCGCTCGGCTCGACCCGGTTCGACCTCCCCGACGAGCTGCCGTCGGGCTACCTGCTGATCGGTGACTCTGCCTCGATCCCCGCGATCAATGCGATCCTGGACGAGCTGCCCGCGGAGATCCCGGTCGAGCTGTACCTCGAGGAGCACCACGAGGCCGACCGCCTGATTCCGCTCGTCGCGCACCCGCGCGCGAGCGTGCACTGGGTTCCGCGGCGCGGCGAGGCCTCGCTCGCGGCGGCGATCGAGGCGCGCGACTGGTCGGACTGGTACGCGTGGACGGCGCCCGAGTCAGGCTCGCTCAAGCACCTCCGCGTGCGGCTGCGCGACGAGTTCGGCTTCCCCAAGTCGGAGGTGCACGCACAGGCGTACTGGTACTACGGGCGCCCGTTCGGCGCCAACCGGTCCAAGGCCGCTCCCGAGCCGGCGGACGCGGCGCCGAGCCCCGACCCCGCGCAGGCCGCGGGCGACGCGGGGGAGGGGGGCCACGCGACGGTGCCGGCCTCGCG
>NZ_JASGEC010000002.1:0-29559 GCF_047606685.1 Microbacterium sp. | reverse complement strand
GGCAGCGCGGACGCGGCCGCCCAGTCGATCGCGACGGTCGAGCGGGTCGCGCGCGACGCGCTCGCCGAAGCGCGCGCGCTCGTCGCCCAGACGGCGGCGGTGCCCGCCGAGCCCGCTTTCGAGGAGGCGGTCGCGCGGCTCGTGGAGCGCTTCCGCGCCGAGGCCGGCCTCGTGATCGACCTGGACGGGTCGCCCGGGGTCGCGCAGCTTGACCGAGAGACGCAGGTCGTGCTGCTGCGCTGCCTGCAGGAGGGGCTTGCCAACGTCCGCAAGCACGCGGGCGCGACGCGCGTCACGGTGCGGGTGGGAACGGCAGGAGCAGCCGCCGTGCTCGTGGTGAGCGACGACGGGCGCGGCTTCGACGTGTCGCGGGCGCGATCCGGCTTCGGGCTCAGCGGCATGGCAGACCGTGCCGCGCTCGCCGACGGCGAGCTCGAGGTCGACTCCGCGCCCGGTCGTGGCACGACGCTGCGCGTGCGGCTGCCGATCGGCGAGGGGAGCGCCGCGTGATCCGCCTGCTCATCGTCGACGACCACCCGATCGTGCGCGCGGGGCTTGCGGGGCTGCTCTCCGACGACCCCGGGCTCGAGGTGGTCGGAGAGGCATCCGACGGTGCGGCTGCCGTCCGTTTGGCCGCCGCGACCTGCCCCGATGTCGTCCTGATGGACTTGCGGATGCCGGGCGTCGACGGCGTCGCCGCCACCGCGCGCATCCTCGCCGAGGTCGATCCGCCTCCGCGCGTGCTGATTCTCACGACCTACGAGTCCGACGACCAGATCCTCGCCGCCATCGAGGCGGGGGCATCCGGCTACCTGCTGAAGGCGGCGCCGCAAGCCGAGATCGTGGCCGGCGTCCGCTCGGTCGCGGCCGGCCAGTCCGCCCTCTCGCCGCAGGTCGCGGTGCGGCTCGTGGAGCGGATGCGCCGGCCCGAGCCTGAGTCGCCGCTCACCGCGCGCGAGCTCGACGTGCTGCGGCTCGTGGCCACCGGCCACAGCAACAAGCAGATCGCGGCGGCTCTCGGGATCGGCGAGTCGACGGTGAAGACCCACTTGCTCAAGTCGTTCGACAAGCTCGGCGTCGCCGACCGCGCGCACGCCGTGGCGCTCGCGATGGAGCGCGGTCTGCTCGCGTCCTGACGCGGCGAAGGGGGCCCGCGGCTGCGGACCCCCTCCGGTTGTTCCGATCAACGCGGCGTGTTCAGCCCGCCTCCGAACCAGTCGAAGTCGTTGAACCCCTCGTAGCTGACCGTCGTGGCCGCCGTCGTGTACGGCTTGTTGATGAACGTCGCCCGGCCGCGGTAGTTGTCCTCGCCGGTGATGCCCACCACGATCCCGTCGGTGGCGTTCGCCTTCGTGCTCGTGCGCTGGATGCCGACCGTCGTGCCCGCGTAGTCGTAGTCCTCCGCGGAGTCGCCCAGGGCGCCGCCTTGCGCGAGGCTCTTGCTCTTGCACGAGGCGCCACCGTTGAGGGTGACCAGCGCCGCCGCGCCCGAGTCGACGGCGAGCCCGACATCCTCGTTCGGCGCGCCGACGACGATGCCGGTCTTGCCGGCGCACGGCCGCACCATGGCCACCGACATCCCCCATCCGTCGTACGACTCGTTGGAGCCGGGAATGCCGGGGTAGTTCTGGTGCCGCAACGACCAGGCGGAGATCTTCGTGCCGCCGCGGTACCTGAACGGCTGCACCGCTCCCGCGCCCTTGATCGACCCGAATGACTCGTTCGGAACCCCGATCGCGATCGTCTTCAGTCCGGCCGCGACCGAGTAGCCGAAGTTGTCGTATCGCTGGGCCTTGTCGGGAACGCCCGCGCTGTTCTGGTGGATGGCGCGGCCCGTGAACGTCAGCTGGCCGGTGCGGTACAGCAGTGTGGCCTGTCCGGCGTCTGAGACTGAGCCGATGTCCTCGAAGGGCGCGCCGACGACGAGCGCCTTGCCCGTCGAGGCGAGGCTCCAGCCGAAGTAGTCGTCGTGCTCGCTCTTGCCGGGAACGCCGGCCGAGTTTTGCGTGAGCCATTTCTGCTTGTGGACGGTGCCGTCGGTGCGCAGCACGAACAGGCGCACAGCGCCCGCGCTGTCACGGCCGCTGTCGGTGTAGCCGGGCGCCCCTGCGGCGAGGATCGGTCGCGGCGCGCCGGGAAGGTAGGCCAGCGAGCGGCCGAGCTGCGAGGCGGAGTCGCCGTCGAACTGGTGAGGATGTCGGTCCACCCGCTGGAGTACTTGATCCAGACGCCGCCGCGGTTGTTGTAATCGGGCATGCCGACCACGATGTCGGCTTCGCCGTCGCCGTCGCCGTCGCCGTCGCCGTCGCCGTCGATGTCAGAGAGCCTGCCCCCGGACGGAGCGGCGTTCGCTGGCGCGGCGAACGCGAACGTTGCGGCGATGAGCGCCGGGGTCGCGCCGACAGCGGTGGCGCGCGATAGCAATGACATGAGGCCGCCTCCTCAGCAGGTCGTGTGTCTTCCCCCGGTCCAAGAGAGGGCCGAACAGGGCGGGTGATACCCGCGCGGGCTCGCAGCCGGCGTCAGCGCCCGGCGATGGCGTCGGCGACGCGGGCCGGCCACGCGGTGCGCTGCGACGAGCGGGACGCCTCGAGCCGATCCGCCCAGCGATAGGCGGTGTAGATGGCGGCGACCGCGGTCCAGCGCAGGGGCTCGGGCTCCCAGCGCCGGGCGCGGTGGCCCACCCACCGCAGCCGCACCAGGTCGGTGTCGCGCTCGAGCACGAGGTCGGCAAGCGTGCGCCCGGCGAGGTTCGTCGCCGTCACCCCGGTGCCCACGTAGCCGCCCGCCCAGCCCAGGCCCGTTGCCCGGTCGAGGCCGACCGTGGCCGCCCAGTCGCGGGGCACACCGAGCACGCCCGACCACGCGTGGTCGATCGGAACGTCGGCCGCGGCGGGGAAGAAGCGTCGCAGCAGCGCCGTGAGCGCGCGGATCGTGCGCTGCTGCGTCGCGCCATCGTGGTCGACGCGCGACCCGTAGCGGTAGGGCACGCCCCGCCCGCCGAACGCGATGCGGTCGTCGGCTGTGCGCTGCGCGTACATGTACACGTGCGCGAAGTCGCCGAGCGTCTCGCGGCCTGCCCAGCCGATCTGCTCCCACACCTCGGCGGGCAGCGGTGCGGTCGCGATGATCGACGAGTTCATCGGCAGCCACGTGCGGTGCTCGTGCTGCAGGCCCGCGGTGAACCCCTCGGTGGCTCGGATGACGTGCGCGGCCCGCACGACGCCGCGGTCGGTCACCGCCCGCCCCGGTGCGATCTCGACGACCCGCGTCGACTCGTGGATCGGCACGCCGAGACGCTCCACGGCGGCGGCGAGCCCGGACACGAGCTTGGCGGGGTGGATGCGCGCGCAATGGGGATGCCACAGGCCCCCGAGCGCGCCGTCGACGCGCACGCGCGCGGCGGTCTCCGCGGCATCCCACATCTCGGCGTCGGTGTGCGGCCACGCCGCCGCGTCGGCTGCCGCCGCCCGCAGGCGCGCGAGCTGGGCGGCGGAGCGCGCGACCTCGAGCTCGCCGCCTTTCACGATGTCGGCGTCGATGCCCTCTCGCGCGGCGACGGCGATCACTTCGTCGACCGTTTCGTTGAGCGCGCGCTGCTGCGCCGCCCCGCCCTCCCGGCCGTACCTCGCCCGGCCGCCGGTGACCGAGTTGGTGAGCCAGCCGCCGTTGCGGCCGGACGCGCCGAACCCGGCGAAGCGCTGCTCGAGCACTGCGACCCGCAGGTCGGGCTGCAGGGTCTTCAGGTAGTACGCCGTCCACAACCCCGTGAAACCCGCGCCGACGATGGCGACGTCGACGTCGAGCGAGCCGGGGAGCGCTCGGCGCGTCGCGGGCAGGCCGAGATCGTCCCACCACAACGACACGTTCCCGTTGACCGCCACGCCTCCATTGAACAGGACGAACCGCTCTTCCGGCTCGACGCCCGGCACGCCACCGGCGTACGCTCGCCCTGTGAGCATCGTCGAGACCTCTGTCGCCGCGCCGCTGGGCGGGCCAACACTTCCGCAAGAACGCCGACTCGTCACCGCCATCCCGGGTCCGCGCTCGCAAGAGCTGCTCGACCGGAAGGCGGTCGCCGTGGCCGCAGGCGTCGCGCACACCGTGCCGGTGCACGCCGTTGCCGCGGGCGGCGGAGTCGTCGTCGACGCCGACGGCAACTCCCTCATCGACCTCGGCTCGGGCATCGCGGTCGTCACGATCGGCAACGCGCACCCCGCGGTCGTCGCCGCCGTGCAGGCGCAAGCGGCCCAGTTCACCCACACCTGCTTCATGATCTCGCCCTACGACTCCTATGTCGCCGTCGCCGAGGCGCTGAACCGCGTGACGCCGGGCGACCACGCCAAAAAGAGCGCGCTGTTCAACTCCGGCGCCGAGGCCGTCGAGAACGCCGTCAAGATCGCCCGCAAGCACACCGGCCGGCAGGCCGTGGTCGCGTTCGACCACGGCTACCACGGCCGCACCAACCTCACGATGGCGCTCACGGCCAAGTCGATGCCGTACAAGAGTGGCTTCGGCCCGTTCGCCGGCGAGGTCTACCGCGCGCCGCTGTCGTATCCGTTCCGCGACGGGCTGACCGGCGCCGAGGCGGCGGCGCGGGCGATCTCGCTGATGGAGAAGCAGGTCGGCGCCGACAATCTCGCCGCCGTCATCATCGAGCCGATCCAGGGCGAGGGGGGATTCATCGTCCCGGCTGACGGCTTCTTGCCTGCCGTCGTCGACTGGTGCCGCGCGAACGGCGTCGTGTTCATCGCCGACGAGATCCAGACCGGCTTCGCCCGCACGGGGGCGATGTTCGCGAGCGAGCTGTTCGGCATCGTGCCCGATCTGATCACCACCGCGAAGGGCATCGCCGGCGGTCTGCCCCTGGCCGGCGTGACCGGTCGCGCCGAGATCATGGATGCCGCGCACGCCGGCGGCCTGGGCGGCACCTACGGCGGCAACCCGGTGGCGTGCGCGGCCGCGGTGGCCGCGATCGAGGCCTTCGAGGCCGAGGATCTGAGCGCTCGCGCGCGGGCGGTCGGCGACATCCTCGTCTCCCGGCTGAGCGCGTTGCGGGCGCAGGACGCGCGCATCGGCGAGGTGCGCGGCCGTGGAGCCATGGTGGCGGCCGAGTTCGTTGTCGCCGGGACGACCGAGCCCGACGCCGCCCTCGCCTCCGCGGTCGCCAAGGCGTGCATCGCCGAGGGCGTCATCGTGCTCACGTGCGGCACCTACAGCAACGTCATCCGCTTCCTGCCGCCGCTGTCGATTCCTGACGCGCTGTTGCACGAGGGCCTGGACGTGGTTGCCGCCGCGCTGGCCGCGAACTGAGGATGGACGCATGGACGCACCCCACCCTGTGATGACCCTGGACGAGGCCGAGTGCCGTGAGTTGCTCGCGCAGGAAGAGCTCGGGCGCCTCGTGACCCGTGTCGGCGACGTGTTGGACATTTTCCCTGTGAACTACGTGGTCGACGGGGGAGACATCCTCTTCCGCACCGCGGAGGGCAGCAAGCTGTTCGAGCTCACCGTCAACGACGCCGTCCTGTTCGAAGTCGACCAGCACACCGACACCGACGCGTGGAGTGTCGTCGTGCGCGGGCACGCGCACCGGCTCGACACCTCTGCGGAGGTGGCCGCCGCGGACGAGCTCAAGCTCACACCGTGGATCCCGACCCTCAAGTACAACTACGTGCGCATCACGCCGACGAGCATCTCGGGCCGCGCTTTCCGTCGCGGCTCCGAGCCCGATCGGTATGGCGTCCTCGCATACTGATGCGGGCGCGGGCGGGCGGGTCGGCCGGTTCGACCGCCGACTGGGCATGACGTAGACTGGTGGGCGCAGTAATCGTCTGCATTCTTTTGTCGTGCCCGGCATTCGGGCAGAACCCCTGATACCAGCGCGGCGGCGGAGTGTGGATGCCTGGGGCCGAACGGCCTCTAGGGCGGTAGCTCAATTGGCAGAGCAGCGGTCTCCAAAACCGCAGGTTGCAGGTTCGATTCCTGTCCGCCCTGCGCGTCAGCGGAAGCTGGCACACGGAAGGTATTCAGGTGGGTTCGATGGTCCAGGACGAAGCGGGTGGCGAGGTCGTCGTCAGAAGCGACGGCTCGCGCGAGAAGAAGCCGAACGTCTTCATGCGCATCGTCATCTTCATCCGTCAGGTCTTCGCGGAATTGCGCAAGGTCGTCACGCCGACGCGCCAGGAGCTGATCAAGTTCACGGCGGTCGTGCTGGGCTTCGTCCTTGTCATGATGGCGATCGTCTACGGTCTTGATCTGCTGTTCTCGTGGCTCACGGAGGTCGTGTTCGGCGTGCCGAGCGCGAGCTAGACACTCACAAACGGAAGAGAAAGCACACGTGTCAGAGAAATATGTCGGAGACGACAGCGACTGGGCGACCGCGGCCGAGCAGTCCAGCGAGGACGACGAGGCCCAAGAGGGCAACGTCCTCGCGGCCCAGGAGCGCGCAGTCGAGCCGGCCGAGCACGCCGCCGTCCACGTTGTGGACGACGCGGGCGACGAGGACGACAACTCTGACCTGGACGACATCGACATCGACGACCCGGAGGCGGACGCGATCGTGAACGACGCGCTGAACATCGACCAGACGGCGGAGGCCGAGGCTGCGGCCGAAGTGCTCACCGACTCGCTCGCCGAGGAGGTCGCCGAACTGGTGGCCGCGCACGCCGACGACGTGGCGCCGTACGACGGCCCCGACGTGAACGGCGACGACGAGGACGAGCAGGAGGCGGACCCGTACGAGGCGTTCCGCGCCGAGCTGCGGACTCTTCCCGGCAAGTGGTACGTCATCCACTCGTACGCGGGCTTCGAGCGCAAGGTGAAGGCCAATATCGAGCAGCGCAAGTCGACGCTCGAGGTGGAGGAGGACATCTACCAGATCGAGGTCCCGATGGAGGATGTCGTCGAGATCAAGAACGGCCAGCGCAAGATGGTCACGCGCGTGCGGATCCCCGGCTACGTGCTCGTGCGCATGGAGCTCAACGAGGACACGTGGTCGGTCGTGCGCCACACGCCGGGGGTCACGGGCTTCGTCGGCAACGCGCACAACCCCACGCCGCTGCGTTTCGAAGAGGCCTTCAACATGTTGAAGTCGCTCGTCGAGATCAAGGAGACGGCGCCGGCCAAGGCGAGCGGAGCGAAGGGCGCTCCGGCTGCCGCGCGCAGTGTCGTCACCGAGGTCGACTTCGAGATCGGCGAGACCATCACGATCAAGGAAGGCTCGTTCGCGGGCCTGCCTGGCTCGATCAGCGAGATCAAGCCCGAGAGCGGCAAGCTCACGGTGCTCGTCTCGCTCTTCGAGCGCGAGACCCCCGTCGAGCTGTCGTTCGACCAGGTCACCAAGCAATAGCACTCAGACCACCGCGCTTCGGAACGGCCGGAGAGGCGGGAGAGGGGATGCCGAGACGGGCTTTGTGCCTGTGGACGCTCCGTTCGACGAAAGGAAAACAATGGCACCGAAGAAGAAGGTGACCGGCCTGATCAAACTCCAGATCAACGCCGGCGCCGCCAACCCGGCACCGCCGATCGGGCCCGCGCTCGGTCAGCATGGCGTCAACATCATGGAGTTCTGCAAGGCGTACAACGCCGCGACCGAGTCGCAGCGCGGCAACGTCATCCCGGTGGAGATCACCGTCTACGAGGATCGTTCGTTCACGTTCATCCTCAAGACCCCGCCGGCGGCCGAACTGATCAAGAAGGCCGCGGGCGTCGGCAAGGGCTCGAGCACGCCGCACACGACCAAGGTGGGCAAGCTCACCAAGGAGCAGGTGCGCCAGATCGCCGAGACCAAGCAGCCCGATCTGAACGCGAACGACCTCGAGGCTGCCTCGAAGATCATCGCCGGCACCGCCCGCTCCATGGGCATCACGGTCGAGGACTGAGGGGGATAACGACAATGGCTACCAAGTCCAAGGCCTACAAGGCCGCCGCGGCCAAGATCGAGGCCGACAAGTTCTACACGCCGACCGAGGCCGTCGCACTCGCGAAGGAGACTGGCTCGGCGAAGTTCGACTCCACCGTCGAGGTCGCCCTCAAGCTCTCGGTCGACCCGCGCAAGGCCGACCAGATGGTGCGCGGCACCGTCATGCTGCCGCACGGCACGGGCAAGACCGCCCGCGTCATCGTCTTCGCGACGGGCCCCGCTGCCGAGGCCGCGATCGCCGCGGGAGCCGACGAGGTCGGCGGCGCGGAGCTGATCGAGAAGGTCGGCGCCGGCTGGACCGACTTCGACGCGGCCGTCTCGACGCCTGAGCTCATGGGCCAGGTCGGCCGTCTCGGCAAGGTGCTGGGCCCGCGCGGCCTCATGCCCAACCCGAAGACCGGCACTGTGACCCCGAACCCCGCCAAGGCGGTCGAGGAGATCAAGGGCGGCAAGATCGAGTTCCGTGTCGACAAGCACGCCAACGTGCACTTCGTCGTCGGCAAGGCGTCGTTCTCGGCCGAGGCGCTCGACGAGAACCTCAAGGCCGCGCTCGAGGAGATCAACCGCCTGAAGCCCTCCAGCTCGAAGGGGCGGTACATCCAGAAGGGGGCCGTGTCGACCACGTTCGGCCCCGGCATCCCGCTGGACGTCAACACGCTGTCCTGACGCGGACGCGTCCTGGCAGGCGCTTGCACCCGGGAGGGGCTTGGTTTTCGGACTGGGCCCCTCCCGTGTTCATGCTGCAGCCCCGCGCGCTACGACCCCGCGCTACGACGCCGCGCCACGGCCCCGCGCCGGGGGCTCACGCCGCGACGCGCCAGCTCCCGCGTTTCGGCGGCGGATCCCACATCCATCGCAGGGGCGACTTCGACCGGAGCGGGAGGGGCTCGCCGCCCGCGCCCGGTGGCGCGTGGAGGAGGAACGGCCCGTCTTTGTCGCGCGTGATCCGCCACCCCGCGTTGTGCAGGTGGAGGTGGTGGTACCTGCACAGCAGCACGCCTCTGTCGCAGTCGGTTCTGCCGCCGTCCTCCCAGTGGTCGCAATGGTGCGACTCGCAGTAGCCGGGCGGGCGGTCGCATCCCGGCCACAGGCATCCACCGTCGCGCACCGCGAGGGCGAGCTTCTGTTTCGGCGTGAACAGCCGCTGCTCGCGGCCGACGTCGAGCGGGTTTCCGCACGTGTCAACGGTCACCTCCACGATGCCCGTTGCGCACAGCGCCCGCTCCAGCACCGGTCCGGGGACGACAAGCACGCCGTCCTCGCTGTGCCCGGTAGCCACCAGGCGGCCGAACGCGTCGCGGTGGGCCGAATCTCCGGTGACGGCGTCTTTGACGGCGACCAGCCGGACTCCGGCCTCCCTCGCCCCGTACACGTCTTTGGCTCCGGCGAGCGCGCCCGCCCGGAAGACGTCCATGAACAGGTCGTATGCAAGCTGTTCGTTCGTCCGCGGGTCTTTCACGAGGTCGTCGGCGGCCTGCTTCTCGTCCGCGGCGACGAACCTCGGCCCGCCGCGGCGGGGCGCCAGCGCGGTCGCAATCAGCCCGTCCGCCCACGCGCCGGCCTCGTCGTCGAAGGTGATCCGCGCCTGTCGCAGTCCGTCTGGGGTTGTCCACGACCGGTACGCGCGCTGCGCGAACCGCGTCTGGTACCGCTCTCCGGCGCCCGCGGGGTCGAGCATGTCCCGCACCGTCCGCGCCCGCGCGCCGAGGTCTTCCACGGTGCACCCCGCGGCCTCCCGCGCCAGCTCCGCCGCGGCCGCCCGCCACGCCTCGACCACGTCGTCGGCGCCGCGGCCGTCGATGGTCGGCGGCTCGCCGAGCCCGGCCCGGATCGCGTGGTGCTGCGCCGTCGTGATGGCGCCGGCCAGCGTCGCGTCTTGCAACGGCTGGTGCCACGGCGCGAACGTCGGCGCGGCATCGTCCGCGGCATCGGCTCCGTCTCCCCTCCCCTCGACCAGTGCTTGGCCGACCTTGACGGCGCGGATCGCCTCGCTGCGGGTCGCGCTGGTGAGACCGCGGATGAGCTCGACGGCGTTGCGGTGGCCCGTCTGCTGCACGAGCCCGCCATGCCCGCGCTCTCGCGAAGACCGGGAGGCCGCGATGCCGGCCAGCACCGATTGCAGAACCGTGGCCTGCCGGATCAGCCCGGTCACATCCCCCAGCGCGTCGCGCACCGAGCGGTCGCTCAGCCGCATTGCCGAGGCGGGCAATGACACGGCGTCCACGTCGAGTTCCTCGAACACGGCGAGGCGATTCGCCGAGTCGATGATATCTTCGAGGAAACTCATGATTCGAGTATCGCAGACCCTTCCGACATCCATCTCTTGGGCATCGCGATTGTGGATAACTGTGGAACTCGGCGATGGACAAATATACGACTCCAGGCTGACTCTCGGGGTCTGCATAAGAACGCGTGGTTGTCTTGACGGCTCGCGGCTGTGCCCACGCCGCGGGAGGAAGGCAGTGTGCTGGTCTTGGTCGACGTCCTCGTCGTGATCCTGCTGGTGCTCGCGTTGGCCGCCGGCCTGCGCGCGGGGTTCTTCTCCGTGCTGGGCGCCTTTTGCGGACTCGTCGCCGGCGGTGTCGCTGCGCTCTGGGTGCTCCCCCTCGTGTCAGGGCTCGTCTCCGACCCGGCGTGGCACGGCCTCGCGGTCGTCGTCAGCGCCATCGGCCTGCTCGCCGTGGGGACGACCGTCGGCACCGTCGTCGGGGGACTCCTTCGGCGTGGCGCCGACAAACTGCGGCTTCGCCTCGTGGAGCGGCTGCTCGGCGGAGGGCTCGCGGTGGTGGCGGCGGCGCTCGCGCTCTCGCTCACCGGGGCCGGCATCGTGTCGGCAGGCATCCCCGGACTGTCGTCGCTCGCATCGTCGTCCACCGTGCTGCGCGCGATCGACCGGTTCACGCCGACGCCGCTCACCGACGCGGTCGCCCGCTGGCACGCCGCCGTGCTGGGCGACACGGTGCTGCCGGCGCTGGACGGGCTGCTCGAGCAGAGCGGCCTCGCGTCCACGCCCGACCTCGACGCGATCGACACCGACGACCCGAAACTGCTTGCCGCCGGTGCGTCTGTCGCGCGCGTCTCGGGCGTCGCCTACGGCTGCGGGACGACCTCGACCGGATCGGGCTTCGTCGTCGCCTCGAACCGCGTCGTCACCAACGCGCACGTCGTCGCGGGTGTGGACACGCCGGTGGTCGAGTTGCCGAACGAGCCGGCGCGCGACGGGCGCGTCGTCTACTTCGACCCGGTCGACGACATCGCCGTGATCGCCGTCGATGTGGATGCCGCACCGCTCGAGTTGGCCAAGACCCTCGACGCCGGCTCGCCCGCCGTCGTGCAGGGGTATCCGTATGGCGGCTCGTTTCGCACGGTCGCCGCCGGGGTCACCTGGACAGGGCGCAGCGTGGTCGACGACATCTACGGCGAGCGGGGCGAGCAGCGCGCGGTCTACGCACTGGACGCCGAAGTGAACCCGGGCAATTCCGGCGGCCCGGTCCTCACCACCGACGGTGACGTCGCGGGGGTGGTGTTCGCCAAAGACAGCGTTCGGGCGCACGTGGGCTACGCCATGACCACCGCCGAGTTGCGTCCAGTCGTTGCAGCTCTCGATGACGCGACCCAGCGCGTGTCCACCGGCGCGTGCCTGAGCTGATCGCCGTTACGTCACGGCGCCCGCGAGAACAGCGTGGCGAGGTGACCGCGCGCGCTGCTCAGATGCTGTTCCGCTTCGATGTCGTTGAGCCACGTGCACGTGACATCGCCGTCGAAGCCGATCTCGGCGAGCGCCTCCGCGATGCCCGTGTAATCGAGCGTGCCGCTACCCGGGGGGAGGTTGTAGCACGCGAGCCCGTCGCCGTCGGCGACGCGAAGGTGGCTGACGCGCCCCTTCAGCTTGCGGATCGACCACGGCACGAGCTCACGCTGTAAGAACGACTGCGCGACGTTCAGGCTCGCGACGAGGTGCGGTGAGGGGATGCGATCGAACACCCGCAGCAGCGTGTCGGTGTGCGGAACGAGCGTGCCGTACTGGTTCTCGAGCTCGACGGCCAGCCCGCGATCGGCCGCCGCCTCCACGACCTCGGCGAGCCGGTCGGTGAAGCGCTCGAACTCCGCCGACCAATCGACATCGTCGGGCACTCCGATGCGGAACTTCGTCTCGTAGCGCCAGTCGGGCTGGTAGTCCGCCTCGTCGTACCCCGGCCCCGGCATGTCGGGCACGTTGATGTAGAAGTACTCGGGCGGAGTGAGAGTGGGCGTCTTAATGCCTGCCGGCCACGGCGCCCGCAGGGTGATGCGTGGAGAGCCCACGGCGACGGCGAGGTCGAGGACCTCGACCAGCGCCGCCGCGCCGTCCGCCGCCGCGGCGGCGCTGGCGAGCAACCCGCGCGAGAGCGGCTCGAACACCGCCAGACGTGCGATCGAGAGGCCGTGGCGGAGGGCCGAAGCGCGTAGCGCCGGCACGTCGGCGGCGAACGCGACCGCGTCGGCCGGGCTCAGCACGGGCAATTCGACCGCGTCGAAGCCGAGGCGTGCGATCGTCGCAAACACTTCGTCGCCACGATCGTTGTACGGGGGCGGAACGAGAGTCCAACTGGAGCACGCGTAAGCGGTCATATCAGGCCGCCTTCGCCGCTTCGTCGGCGAGCTCTCGCAGGAGCGAGAGCGCCCGCTCCGCGTTCGCTCGCGCCCGAGAGTCATGTGCCCATTCGATCGACACGGTGCCGTCGTAGCCGATGATTCGCAGCGCGCGGAACACCTCGACCCAGTCCGTGGCGCCCTGGCCGACCGGCAGGTTGTAGGCAGCGAGCCCGTCCCCGTCGCGGACGTGCACGTGCAGCAGCCGGGCGCCGAGCTTGCGGATCGCGGTCGGCACGTGCTCGCGTTGCACGAACGCCCACACGGTGTCGAGGTTGACGCCGAGGTTCGGGCGGTCAGCGTGCTCCATGAGCCGCAACAGTGACTCGGTGTGCGGAGTCATGGTGTTGGCGTGGTTCTCGATGGCGAGCTCGAGACCGTGGTCCGCCGCGATGTCCGAGACGGTCTGGACCGCGTCGACATGACTCTGCCAGTACGCCTCCGCGTCGAATGGGCGGGGGAAGTCGACCCGCAGCTTGGTCTGGAAGCCTCGCAGGATGCGCAGCCGTGGGTCCACGCCAGGGACGTTGATGTAGTAGTACTCCGGCAGGTACGGGTTGGGCGAGGTGACGACCTCCGGCCAGGGCGACACGAAGTTCACGAGCGAGCAGTCGAGCTGCCGCGCGATGCCGCAGCCGGCCTTGAACGCCTCCATCGAGCGGGATCGCTCCTCGGGGACGAGGCTCGCGAGACCCGACATCACGTTCTGGAACATCGCGAACTGCGACAGCTCCAGGCCGTTGCGCTTCAGCAGCTCTCCGATGGCGCGCGGCCGGTCTCCCGACCAGTAGCCGTCGATGTCGTCGAAGTCGCGCAGAATCAGCTCTGTGCGGTCGAAACCGAGCTCGCCCACGATGCCGATGGCTTCTTCGTAGGGCGGATTGTGCGCCGGCTCCGTGAACGTCCACACCGCACAGCCGATCGTGATGGCCAACTGCTGCTCCCCGTCGTCTCGTGATCACTCGACGCGACACCCGTCGAGTGGATTCGCGCCATTGCGAGGCTAGGGGCGAGGTTAATGGTGTACAAGGACGTTTTAGCGACCGAAACAGTTGTATTTACGTTCCGGCCGACTCGAACGCCGACGGAGCGAGCGCGCTCTCGATTCCCATCACAGCGGCTCCGGCGAGAGCGGCTCGCGTGTCGAGCACCGAGTTGACGATCTGCAGATTGCGTGTCGCGAGCGGCTGCGCCCTGCCGTAGACGATGGATCGGATGCCGGAGAGGAATGCGTCGGACGAAGACGTGAGCACTCCGCGCAGACTGACGCGCGCAGGATTCAGGACGTGCAGTAGCAAGGCCACTGCCTCGCCCACGTGCGCTGCCGCAGCCTCCACGAGGGCCATCGCCGCCGTGTCCTCGTGCTCGATCCGCACGCGCAGCAGATCCAGGTCTGCGGCGGAGAGGCTTTCTGGGGCGCGGTCGAGAAGGGATGCCACAAGCGAAACCGCGGACGAGGTTGCTTCGAGGCATCCCACATTCCCGCACGGGCACCGCACCGCGGGCGCGTCCCGTGGCCTGAGGTGTCCGAAGTCCGCCGCGCCGCCCGCCATGCCGCGGTGCAGCGTGCCGTCGCCGAGGATGATGCCGCCGTCCAGCCGTGCGTCGGCGTCGATGTAGATCAGCGGCCACGAACTGGGCCCGAGGGCGCGCGCCTCGCCGAGCGCCCGCAGGTTGACGACATTCTCGAGCGACATCGGGACGCCGATGCGCTCCTCGAGCTCGTCGACGACGCGGTAGGCGTGCCATCCCGGCATCCGCCACGGGCGGATGGGGATGCCCTCACGGACGTCGACCGGCCCCGGCACGCCGATGATGCCGAGGTGCACGCTCGCCCGTGGGGTCCCCAACTCGTCAAGCAGCGCGTTCGCGGCGTCCGCGACGGTGTCGAGTGTCTCGCGAGGGCCGTCGAAAAGGCTCACCGCGTGCGCCGCCGTTGCGCGCAACGTCTGATTGAGGTCGAACACGCCCAGCGTGACGGCATACGCGTCCAGCTCGATGCCCAGCACTAGTGCGCGCTGCGGCGACAGTACGAGTCGCTCTGCCGGCCGTCCGCGCCCTGGCGCGTGGCGCAGCCCGTCGTACACGAGCGTCCCGTCGCGCAGCAGGCGATCCACCGCGGTGGAGACCGTGGTGCGCGGCACGCCGGTCACGCTCACGAGGTCCGCCTTGCTCACTGCCTGGCGTGACGCGATGAGGCGGCACAGGGCGCTGAGCAGCTGCGGCGTGCTGTTCACGTGCCCGAGCGGCCCCGTCGCGAGATGGAGTGGCGGCCAGGATGGCTGTTCCGACGACATGGTCTCCGCTCCTCGCGCGATACTCGCAAAATTATACCGAGATTGAACTTTATTATGACCTTGAACGGTGCTTTTCGGCGTAGCTACCGTGAGTCCGCGCGCAGGTCGCGTGCCTGCATCAAGTGTCGGAGGAGAGAAATGTTCGCAAAGAAGCGAAAGGTCGCAGTCGGCTCCATCGCCGTCGCGGGGGTTCTCGCGGTGACGGGCTGCAGCGGGGGGACAACCGCCGCGCCGACGGGGTCGAGCGAGGGAGACCGCGGCCCGATCACGATCGTCCAAGGAAAGGACTTGTCCGGGTTTTTGGACCAAACCCTCGCGGACTGGAACGAGGAGCACCCCGACGAGCAGGTCCGCCTGATCGAGTTGCCGGAGTCGGCGGATGCGCAGCGTGCCGCCATGGTCCAGAACGCGCAAACGAAGTCCGACGAGTACGACGTGCTCGCGCTGGACAACGTGCTCATCTCGGAGTTCGCCGCGAACCGTTGGATCGAGGAGCTGCCTGAGGACGAGTTCGATCTCGATGAGATGCTCCCGCCGGTGATTGAGACGGCGACCTACGCGGACAAGCTCTTCTCGATGCCGTTCCAGTCCGACGGAGGGATGCTCTACTACCGCACGGACCTGCTCGAGGCCGCCGGCATCGACGGGCCCCCGACCACGTGGGACGAGATGGCGGACGACTGCGAGAAGATCCTCGCGCTGCCGGAGGCGAAGGGCGTGAGCTGCTACACCGGGCAGTTCGAGAAGTACGAGGGCCTCACGGTGAACTTCACCGAGGCGGTCAACAGCGCGGGCGGCCACATCCTCGATGCCGACGGCAACCCCGACGTTGACAACGAGGGCGCCAAGGCCGGTCTCCAGCACCTCGTTGACTGGTTCGAGAACGGGCTGATCCCGGCCGATGCCATCACCTTCAAGGAGGAGGAGAGCCGTCGGGCGTTCCAAGCGGGCGAGCTCGTCTTCCACCGCCAGTGGCCGTACCAGTACGCGCTCGCCAACGCAGAGGACGGATCGTCGGAGGTCGCGGGCAAATTCGCGGTGGCGCCCCTGGCCGGTCTCGACGGCCCCGGAACGTCGACGCTCGGCGGACGCAACCTCGGTATCTCCGCGTTCTCGAAGCACAAGGCGACTGCGCTGGACTTCATCAAGTTCTACGCGGGATACGACCAGAATCGGCAGTTCCTCGATCTCACCGGCCAGGCGCCTGTCTACGCGGGCATCTATGACGACCCGGAGATGATCGAGAAGTACCCGTTCCTCCCTGTGTTGAAGGAGTCGATCCTTGGAGCCATCCCGCGCCCGAAGGTGGTGGCGTACGGTGACACCACCATGGCGATCCAGGATGCCGCCTACTCCGCCATCACGGGCAAGGCGACCGTCGATGAGGCGCTCGCGGCGCTGCAGCAGAAGCTGAGCTCCATCATCGAATAGGCAGAGACATGACGGGGGTCCGCGCGATGCGCGGACCCCCGTCGGGAGGACCAGGCAAGTGAGCGCGACGACTTCGGAACGTGTCACGCGCCGTCGCGGAGTCGGCGGCGACACGAGGCTGGCGTTCGGTTTCCTGTCTCCGACACTGCTGGTGCTGCTCGCCACCATCGGCCTGCCGATCGTGATGGCGATCCGGCAGTCGATGTTCGCGCAGTCGAGCAAACCAGGACCCGACGGGTTCATCCCGAAGGATGAGCAGTTCGTCGGGCTCGACAGCTACGCCAGCGCGCTGGTCGGCGAGAACGCCGGACGTTTCTGGAACGCGCTGGGCAACACCACCCTGTTCACTGTGGTGGGAGTGGGCATCGAGGTCGTGCTCGGCGTGTGCATGGCCCTGATCATGCACGGGGCGCTGCGCGGACGAGGACTCGTTCGCGCCAGCATTCTGGTCCCGTGGGCGATTCCGACCGCAGTCTCCGCCTTGCTGTGGCGGTGGATCTTTGATTCGAACGGCATCGCGAACACGCTGTTGAACACGCAAGTGCTGTGGGCGGCAGACGGCTGGGCGGCACGTTTCGCGGTGATCATCGCCGACACGTGGAAGACGGCGCCGTTCGTTGCCTTGCTCGTGCTGGCCGGTCTCCAGATGATCGACCAGCAACTGTACGAGGCCGCGCGCGTGGATGGGGCGTCCGGATGGCGGCAGTTCACCGCGATCACCCTGCCGTTGGCGCGGCCCGCGCTGCTGGTGGCCGTGCTGTTCCGGTTGATGGACAACCTGCGGATGTTCGACCTGCCCTACGTGTTGATCGGCTTGGGAAAACCGAGCGTGGAGACGCTGTCCATGCTGTCGTTCCTGGAGACCGGGAGCAATCGATTCGGACCTGCCGCCGCCTACGCGGTGCTGCTGTTCGTCTATGTGCTGTTTGTGGCGTTCGTTTTCGTGCGCGTGCTCGGCGCCGACCTCTTCGGCTCGAGGAGGAGGGACGAGTGATGGCCGTCGACACCCCCCAGCGCTACCGCGCACGCAGCGTGAGCGTGGCTCGAGCTGCCAAGGCGATGGGCATCGTCGCCGTGGTCGTGTACTGCCTGGCGCCGATGTACTGGATGGTCGTCTCGAGCTTGCGGCGCACGGCCGACATCTTCGACAACTCGTTCTTCCCGCAACCGCTGTCGCTCGAGAACTACGTGGACGTGTTCAACCCGGCGAACAACTTCGGGCGCGCGCTGCTGAACAGCTGCGTCGTCGCCGGCAGCGTCACGATTCTGACGCTCGTCATCTCGGTGCTCTCGTCCTATGCGCTGACCCGGTTCACGTTCCGCGGTCGAGGCTTCATCCTCGCGTTCATCATCACCGCCTCGATGTTCCCGGCGATTGCCCTCGTCGTTCCCCTGCTGCGCCTGTTCACCGACGTCGGCTGGATCAACACGTACCAGGCGATGATCGTCCCATCGATGTCGTTCAGCCTGCCGCTCGCGGTGTTCACGCTGACATCCTTCTTCCGCCAGATGCCGCTGGACCTCGAGCACGCGGCGATGCTGGACGGCTGCACTCGGACTCGGGCGTTCTTCAGCGTCGTGCTCCCGCTCGCGGCGCCCGCCGTCTTCACCACGGCCATCCTCGTGTTCATCGCGTCGTGGAACGAGTACATCATCGCCCTGGCGATGACGAACAAGCCCGATGTGCAGACGGCGACGGTTGCCGTTTCGTTCTTCACGGGCGCGACCGGCCGCGACACACCGTTCGGCACGCAGATGGCCGCGGGTGTGCTCTTGACTGTTCCGCTCCTGATCGCGGTGTTGCTCTTCCAGCGTCGGATCGTCGCCGGGCTCACCGCCGGAAGCATCAAGTGACCTCGCTGATCGCTGTGTAGTCTCGGTGTTTGTGACGACTCCTGTGCTCTCCCTCCAGCTCTACACGATTCGACCCGCACTGGAGGCCGATCAGCAGGGAGCACTGGAGCGCGTCAAGGCGCTCGGCATCGACAACGTCGAGGCCTTCGGGTTCGTCGGGCGGGCGGGAGAGCTGCGCGGAGCACTGGATTCCGCGGGGCTGACGGCGCGCAGCGGGCACGCGTCGTTCATCTCCGACGAGGTCCGCTTCGGCGGCCAGGTGATGCAGGTTCCCCCGTTCGAGCAGACGCTCGACGAGGCGGAGGCGCTCGGGCTCGAGTACCTCATCGACCCGATGACATCCCCCGACCACTGGGCGAGCCGAGACGGCGTCGCCGCTCTCGCGGAGCGGATGAACACCGCGGCGGCGCAGGCGGCGCAGCGCGGCATCCGCGTCGGCTACCACAACCACTCGCAGGAGTTCCACCACTCGTTCGACGGCGTCTGTGCCTACGAGGCTTTCGTCGCGCTGCTGGACGACAGCGTCGCGCTCGAGCTCGACGCGTACTGGGCGCAGGTCGGCGGACAAGACCTCACGGCGCTGTCCACGCGGCTGGGCGACCGGCTGAAGGCGCTGCACGTGAAGGACGGCACGGTCGGCGTCGATCCGTTCCGCACCGGCGAGTTCGACCCCGTCGCCCTCGGGCAGGTTCCGGCGGGGCTGGGCGAGGTCGCGCTGGATGCCGTGCTCAACGCCGCGACGGCGCTCGAGCTGGCGGTCGTCGAGTTCGACCACTACGAGGGCGACATCTTCGACGGCATCGCAGGGACGGTCGGCTACCTCGCCGAGCGCGGCATCCGCTGATGGCTGGCACAGGGCCCGTGGGCGTCGGCTTCATCGGCGCCGGGATGATCAGCAACGCGTACCTGGAGAACCTCACGAAGTTCCCCGACATCGACGTGGTGATCCTCGGCGACCTCGTGACCGACGTGGCGGCGTCGCGCGCCGAGCAGCACGGCGTGCCGCGCAGCGGCACCCCCGAAGACGTGCTTGCCCACCCCGACGTCGAGCTCGTCGTCAACCTGACGATCCCGGCCGCGCACGTGCCGGTGAGCCTCGCGGCCATCGCGGCGGGCAAGCACGTGTGGAGCGAGAAGCCGATCGGCGTCGACCGCGCCGGCGCGCGCGAGCTGCTGGAGGCCGCGGATGCCGCGGGCCTGCGCGTCGGCATCGCCCCCGACACGGTGCTCGGGCCCGGCGTGCAGACGGCCCGGCGCGCGATCGAGCGCGGCGACATCGGCGTTCCGCTGTCGGCCCAGACCGCCATGCAGTACATCGGGCCCGACACCTTCCACCCCAGCCCCGAGTTCCTGTTCTCGTCCGGCGGCGGACCCGTCCTCGACATGGGTCCGTACTACCTCACCACGCTCGTGGGCGTGTTCGGTCCCGTCGCCCGCGTCGCCGCGGTCGGCGGGAAGGGCCGCGCGTCGCGCACGATCCAGGTGGGCGACCGCGCCGGGGCCGAGTTCGACGTGGCGGTGCCCACCCTCGTGCAGGCGATCGCGCAGTTCGAGAACGGCGGCACGAGCCAGAGCGTGTTCAGCTGGGACTCGCCGCTCGCGCGCGTGGGCTTCGTGGAGATCACCGGCACCGAGGGCACGATGGCCATCCCCGACCCGAACTACTTCGGCGGCGACGTGCGCATCACCCGCACCGCCTCGAGAGGGAAGATCCTGGACCCGGCCGAATGGCACACCGTGGAGCCGGTGGGCGTGCTCGCCGGACGCGGCCTCGGCGTGCTCGATATGGCGCGCGCGATCCGCGGTGGCGGCGCGCACATCGCGACCGGCGAGCTCGGCTACCACGTGCTCGACACGCTGCTGTCGATCGAGGAGTCGGTGGGCGCGGGCGCGTTCGTCGACGTCGACAGCACGGTCGGCGACATCTCGCTCGTCCCCGAGGGCCGCGACCCGTTCGAGGCGACGCTATGACGGCGCTGCGCGCGGGGTTCCTCGGCGGCGGCTTCATGGCGACCGTGCACACGCGCGCAGCGCGCGCCGTCGGCGCCGAGCTGACGGCGCTGGCGAGTTCGTCGCCCGAGCGCGCCGTCGCGGCGGCGGCCTCGCTCGGCGTCGAGCGGGGCGCAGCCGACATCGCCGAGGCGATCGCGGCGGCAGACGTCGTGCACGTGTGCACGCCGAACACCGACCACGCCGCGCACGCGTCGGCCGCGATCGCCGCGGGCAAGCACGTGGTGTGCGAGAAGCCGCTGGCGACGACCGTTGCCGACGCTCGCTCGCTCGTCGACGCTCTGGATGCCGCGGGGCTCGTCGGCGCGGTGCCGTTCGTGTACCGCTACCACCCGATGGTCCGCGAGGCCAGGGCGCTCGTGGCCGCGGGCGAGCTCGGGGCCATCCTGAGCGTCGACGCCGCCTACCTGCAGGACTGGATGCTGCTGCCCACCGACGGCAACTGGCGAGCCACCGGCGAGGCCGGGGGCTCGTCTCGCGCGTTCGCCGACATCGGGTCGCACCTGTGCGACCTGCTCGAGTTCGTCACGGGCGACCGCATCGCGCGGCTGTCGGCCCGCACGCGCACGGTGTACGCCGAGCGCGGCGGCGTGCCCGTCGCCAACGAGGACATCGCGGCGCTCGTGGTCGAGTTCTCCGGTGGCGCGCTGGGCACGCTGCTCGTGTCGCAGATGGCGGCCGGCCGCAAGAACGGGCTCGTCTTCGAGCTGCACGGCGCCCGGCACGCCGTCCGGTTCGAGCAGGAGCGCCCGGACGAGCTGTGGATCGGCGGGCGCGAGGCATCCCAGCTCCGCCCGCGCGATCCTGTCACGCTCAGCCCCGACGCCGCCCGGCTGTCGATCGTGCCGTCTGGCCACCCGATGGGCTACCAAGACGCGTTCAACGCGTTCGTGCGCGACGCGTACGCCGCCGCCGCCGGCGGCGAGGAACCCGACGGCCTGCCCACGTTCCGCGACGGCCTGCGCGCGAGCCTGGTGACAGAGGCGGCGCTGCGCTCGGCCGCCGCCGGCGGCGACTGGGTCGAAGTGGGATAAGGAGAGAAACCATGGCACACCACCCCGTCACGCTGTTCACCGGCCAGTGGGCCGATTTGCCGTTCGAGGAGGTGGCCCGCCTCGCCGCGGAGTGGGGCTACGACGGCCTCGAGATCGCCGCGTCGGGCGACCATCTGGATCTCAAGCGCGCTGACGAGGACGACGCGTACGCGCGGTCGCGGCTGGAGGTGCTCGACCAGCACGGACTGAAGGTGTACGCGATCTCGAACCACCTCGCCGGCCAGGCAGTGTGCGACGATCCGATCGACTTCCGCCACCGGGCGATCGTGCGCGACTACGTGTGGGGCGACGGCGACGCTGAGGGCGTGCGCCAGCGCGCGGCGGAGGACATGAAGCGCGCTGCCCGGGTGGCGCGCAAGCTCGGCGTCGACACGGTCGTCGGCTTCACGGGGTCTGCGATCTGGCCGTACGTGGCGATGTTCCCGCCCGTGCCCGCGTCGGTGATCGAGGCCGGCTACGAGGACTTCGCGAACCGGTGGAACCCGATCCTCGACGTCTTCGACGCGGAGGGCGTGCGGTTCGCGCACGAGGTGCACCCGAACGAGATCGCGTACGACTACTGGACGAGCGTGCGCGCCCTGGAGGCGATCGACCATCGCGAGGCCTTCGGGTTCAACTGGGACCCGTCGCACATGATGTGGCAGAACATCGACCCGGTGGGCTTCATCTGGGACTTCCAGGACCGGATCTACCACGTCGACTGCAAAGACACGCGGATGCGGCCGCCGGGCGGCCGGGCGGGCGTGCTCGGGTCGCACTTGCCGTGGGGTGATCCTCGGCGCGGGTGGGATTTCGTCTCGACCGGGCACGGCGACGTGCCGTGGGAGGACGCGTTCCGCGCGCTCGACGCGATCGGCTACACCGGGCCGATCTCGATCGAGTGGGAGGATGCCGGCATGGACCGGCTGCACGGCGCGGCCCAGGCCGTGGAGTTCGTGCGGTCGCTGCTGTGGCCTCAGCCACAGGCATCCTTCGACGCAGCCTTCTCCGTCCAGTAGGCGGCATGAGGACAACGGTCGTCCGCGCCGCGCGGGTCGTCACGATGGACGGCGAGGATGTCGAGGCGATCGCGACCCTCGACGGATCGATCGTCGCGACAGGCGCGTTCGACGACCTTGTCGCCCGATTCGCCAGAGCCGAGGTCGTCGACTACGGCGACGCCACGATCCTGCCGGGCTTCAACGACGCGCACATGCACGTCACGATGATGGCGATGCAGCTGCAGGGTGTCGACCTCTCGCCCGAGCGGACGCCGTCAGCCGATGTGATGCGCGCGCGGCTGCGGGACGCCGCCGAGCACGCGGGGCCGGACGGCTGGGTGCGCGCCTCGCGCTACGACCAGACCGTCACGACGGGCGGCGACATCGTCGACCGCCACTGGATCGACGCCGTCGTGCCCGACAAGCCCGTCGTGGTCACGCACGTCGGCGCGCACTGGGGAGTCGTCAACACGAGGGCGCTCAAGCTCGCAGGCTTCGACCGGTCGACGGCAGACCCGCCGGGCGGCTCCTACGGACGCGACGCCGCGGGAGATCTGACCGGCTACCTCTCCGAACAGGCGCTCTTCGACTTCGCGTACCCGTCGCTGAGCCGGTTCCCCGCGCTGTGCCCGACGGTGGACGAGAGCTCCCTGCCGGCGCTCGACGAGGCGTTCCGCCTCCTGCTGGCGGCCGGCATCACCTCGATCGGCGACGCGATGATCGGACCCGCCGAGCTCGCGCTGCTCCAACTCGCGAAGGAGCAGGGCAGGCTGCCCGTGCGGGTCAACGCGCTCGTGGCCTTTCCGCACGTCGACGCGCTCGCGCGCGCCGGCATCCGCACCGGCTTCGGCGACGAGTGGCTGCGCATCGGGGGCGTCAAGGCGTTCGTCGACGGCGCCGTGGCCGGGCGCAGCTGCGCCGTCGCGGAGCCGTTCGAGGGCACGGACGACCGCGGCGTCATGACGACGGATGCCGCGGCCCTGCGCGAGCTTGCCGAGCGCGCCGACGCGGCCGGGCTCGCTCTCGCGGTCCACGCGAACGGAGAGCGCGCCATTGAGCTCGTGCTCGACGTCCTCGAATCGCTGCCGGCGCGCTCGTACCGCCACCGCATCGAGCACTGCTCGATCGTGACGCCCGGCATCCTGCGACGGATGGCGGCGCTCGGCGTGATCGCGGTGCCCTTCGCCGGCTATCCCCTCTACCGGGGCGACAACATCCTCGCGTGGTACGGCCACGAGCGCGCGGGCCGCATGTTCGCGCACCGGTCGTTCCTCGACGCGGGGATCACTGTCGCCGGGTCGTCCGACTACCCGTGCGGGCCGCTGCCGCCGCTCGCAGGCGTGCGCAGCATGGTCGAGCGGCGCAGCGCGTCGGGCGCGCCGGTCGGGCCCGGCCAGCGGGTGGGCCTGCGGGAGGCGCTTCGGATCTACACCGCGGGTTCGGCCGAGGCCTCGGGCGAGGGCGACCGCAAGGGGCGTCTGGCGCCGGGCCACGTGGCGGACTTCGTCGTGATCGCGGGCGACCTGTTCGCTCTCGATCAGACGCGGCTCGCCGACGCCGAGATCGTCGCGACGTGGGTGGGCGGCGTGCTCCGGCACGAGCGTCGCTAGTGCGGCAGCACCAGTGAGACGCCGAGGGCGACCATGACCACCGCGATGACGCCGTCGAGCACGCGCCAGGCGCGCGGCGTCGACAGCCAGCGCGAGAGGAACCGCGCGCCGAGCGCGAGGCCGAAGAACCACACGAGGCTCGCCGTGCACGCCCCGGCGGCGAACTCCCACCGCGCGTCGCCGTGCGTGGCGGCGACCGTGCCGAGCAAGAACACCGTGTCGAGATAGACGTGCGGGTTGAGCCACGTCAGCGCGAGGCACGTGAGCACGACCGGCAGCACGTTGGCGCGCGTCGCGATGGTGCCCGCCGCGGAAGCCGCGGACTCGCCGCCCGCCGAGGGCGCGGTCGCATCCAGCGCGACACCGCTCGGCCGCCACGCGCGGCGCGCGGCCAGCACTCCGTACGCCACGAGGAAAAGCGCCCCGGCCCAGCGCACGGCGTCGATGAGCCACGGCAGTGCCTGCAGCACGAGCCCGACCCCCGACACCCCGAGCACGATCAGCACCGCGTCGGACGCCGCGCAGATGCTCGCGACCAGCAGCACGCGCTCGCGCCGCAGGCCTTGGCGCAGCACGAAGAGGTTCTGCGCGCCGATCGCGACGATCAGCGAGAGGCCGAGGCCGAAGCCGGCGAGAGCGGAGACGAGCACGACTCCCACGCTAGGCAGGTGCCGCAATGCAGTACAGCTCAGGATTATTAACACGCATTAGCATTGCTTATGTGCGAATCCCGCCCGACCTGGCCGAGACCCTCGCGGCGATTGTCGACGAGGGAACGCTGGACGCCGCCGCCCGCCGCCTGCGCATCACCCCCAGCGCCGTCAGCCAACGCGTCAAGGTGCTCGAGGAGCAGACCGGCCGGGTGCTGCTCGTGCGGGCGAAGCCCGCGCGGCCCACCGACGCCGGCCGCGCCGTCGTCAAGCTCGCCCGCCAGCTCGCCTTGCTCGAGCACGACGCGGTCGTCGAGCTCGGCGCCGACGACGCGGCCGGGCGGTTCCGCATTCCGCTCGCGGTCAACGCCGACTCGCTCGCGACGTGGTTCCTCGCGCCGCTCGCCCGGCTGAGCCGGCGGCATCCCATCGTCTTCGACCTGCACCGCGACGACCAGGACTTCACCGCGGGCCTGCTCGAGTCGGGGACCGTCATGGGCGCGGTCACGTCGCGCGCGACGCCGGTGGCGGGATGCCGCGCGGTGCCGCTCGGCACGATGCGGTACGAGGCGGTCGCGACGCCCGAGTACGTCGCGGAGTGGATGCCGGACGGCCCGACGCCGACGGCGCTCGCCGGCGCCCCGCTCGTCGACTTCGACCGCCGCGACGACCTGCAAAGCGGATGGCTCTCCGCGAGGGGAGTGGACCCCGCCGCCCCGCCGCGGCACTACGTGCCCGCGTCCAGCGACTTCGCGCAGGCGGTCCGCCTCGGGCTCGGCTGGGCGCTGCTGCCCCGCTTCCAATCGGCAGACGCGCTCGCCGCCGGCGGGCTCGTCCCGCTCGGTGGCGACCCGGTCGACGTGCCGTTGCACTGGCAGCAGTGGAACCTGCGCTCCGAACTGCTCGACGCCGTCGCGACCGAGATCGTGGCCGAGGGCCGGCGCGTGCTCAGTCGTTCGGGGCCGGGTTCGGCGGCGCGCCACTGACGAGCGCCCGCAGCAGTCGCCTGAGCGTCTCGATGTCTGCCGTGTCCCACCCGTCGAGCGAGGCGACCAGCGGGTTTCTGCGGTCGGTGCGCACGACATCCATTCGCTCCAGGCCCTGTTCGGTCGGCGACAGCAGGCTCGACCGCCCGTCGCTCGGGTCGGGCACGCGCCGCACGAGGCCGAGCCGCTCCAGGTCTCGGACGGTGCGGCTCAACTGGCCCTTGTCCATCATGAGCTGCTCGGCTAGTGCCGACAGTGTCACCGCTTCCCGCCGCACGATGGTGGTGAACACCTTGTATGCCCCGGGAAGCATGCCGGGGCTCACGCGGGCCGCCTGCTCGCTGAGGAGCCGCCGGAAGTGGCCGACGAGCTCGTCGAACTCGGCTTCGAGCGCCCGCACCGCGTGCTCGCGGCCCGGGTCAGGAGTTCTCGCGGCCATCGTGATCGACCTGAGTTGTGGGAATGCTGCCGGTCGCGGTGAGCGCGTCCATGCCTTGTGCCGTCGACACGGTCGCAAGGTCCGCCTCCGCGGCCTGCATGCGCTCGCTCGTGGTCATGCGCGTGAGCGGCTTGTTCGGAAGGAACGCGATCGCGACCAGGCTCACGACCGCGAACGGCACGGCGATGAGGAACGAGTGTGAGATGCCCTGCGCGTAGATGTCCTCGAAGATCAGCCGCAGCGAGTCGGGCATCGCCGAGACCTGGGGGAGGGCTCCCGACTGCAGCCGCTGCGCCCACACCGGCGCGTCCGCGCCGAGCTCGGCGATCGCCCTGCCGATCTCCTCCTTGCTGCCGGCGACGAGCTCGACGACGCGGGAGGCCAGCGCGGCGCCCATCACCGACACCCCGACCGTGCCGCCCAGGCTGCGGAAGAACGTGATGCCCGAGCTGGCGACGCCGATCTCGGTCGGCTTCGACGTGTTCTGCACCACGAGCACGAGGTTCTGCATCGTCATGCCGACCCCCGCGCCGAGCAGGAACATGTAGAGCGAGACGAGTGCGAAGTTCGTGTCGTAGTGGATCGTTGACAGCAAGGACGAGCCGGCGATGAGCGACGCCGATCCCACGAGGAGGTACGGCTTCCAGCGCCCGTATTTCGTGATGAGGGCGCCGACACCGACCGACGAGACGAGCAGGCCGCCGATCATCGGGATGGTCATCAGGCCCGCCTCGGTCGGTGTGGCCCCGCGGGCCAACTGCATGTACTGGCTGAGGAACACCGACGCGCCGAACATCGCGATGCCCGTCGCGATCGACGCGAGCACCGCGAGCGTGAACGTTCGATTGCGGAACAGGCTGAGCGGGATCAGGGGCTCTTTCGACCGCAGCTCGACGATCACGAACAGGATGGCGGCCAGCGCCGCACCGCCGACCATGAGGGCGGTCGTCAGGCTCCACCATTCATAGTCGACACCGGCGTTCGTGACCCACACCAGCAGCAGTGACACCGAGATCGACAGCAGCACGATGCCGAGATAGTCGATCGACACCGTGCTGCGCGCGCGGGCGGGAACGCGCAGGGTCCGCTGCACGATGACGAGAGCCGCGATCGCAATGGGGAGCGCGACGAAGAAGTTCCAGCGCCATCCCCACGCGTCCGTGATGACGCCGCCCAGCAGGGGTCCGCCGATCGTGGCGACCGCCATCACCGCGCCGAACAGGCCCATGTAGCGTCCGCGCTCGCGCGGGCTGATGATGTCAGCCATGAGCACCTGGCTGAGGGCGGCGAGGCCCCCGGCGCCGAGGCCCTGCACCGCGCGCGAGGCGATGAGCATTGCGGGGTCTAGCGCGAAGCCCGCGGACGCCGAGGCGAGCACGAAGATCACGAGGGCGAGCTGGAACAGCAGCTTGCGGTTGAACAGATCGGCGAGCTTTCCCCAGATCGGAGTGGAGATCGCGGTCGTCAGCAGGGTGGCGGTGACGACCCACGTGAAGGCGGTCTGGTTGCCCTCGAGCTCGTGCACGATGACGGGCAGCGACGTCGAGACGACGGTCGAGGCGAGCATCGACACGAACATGCCGAGGAGGAGGCCCGAGAGCGCCTCGAGCACGTGCCGCTGGGTCATGCGCGGCGCGGTGGAAGTGGACATGGGTGTGCCTTCGCGAATTAGTTGAATCAGATCAACTATATGTCAATGGTTGACCCGCATCAACTATTCCCCGAGTCCCGTCAGTCCGAGAGCGCGAGCGAGCGGAAGGGGTGGCGTGGCGGGGCCGCGCTCCCGGCCCCAGAGCCTGTCGAAGGGCGTTGCGTCCGCCGATAAAGCTCGTCGATGAGCTCGGTGGCCAGGCGCACGAGCCCGCGGATCTCGTGCTCGTCGCGGTCGACCCACACGCAGCGTGGCTCGTCGCCGACGGGCACGAAGTCGTCGTGCTCCTCCCACGCCACGAGCGTGCGCTCCGCGCCGAGCACGTGCTGCTGCCACCACACCTGGCGCAAGTACGAGCGCGGGATGCTGCGCCACGGCTTCTTCGTGGTCTTGATCTCGGCGAGCACGACCCGCCCGTGCGCGTCGACGGCGAGCCCGTCGGGAGTCGCCAGATGGCGCTTTTCCACCACAGCGTGGAAGCACGCCGTCGAGGGCAGGATGCCGTGGGTCGCCGCGACCCAGCGGGCGATCTCGGGCTCGCGCAGCCGGCCGTGCGCCGTGTAGGCGTTGCCGGAAAAGCCGGTGCCCATGAGCTTCGCGTCGGCGGCGCGCGCGATGGCCCTGGGCGAGGTGAGGGATGCGACATCCGTCGCCGTGATGCCGCGCGAGCGCGCGCGCATCCACGCCACGCGGTCGCGCGAGTCGGCGACGATGCGCGCCGCGAGCTCAGGTGTCACGCTTCGAGCGTACGTCCCGCCCCCGCCCCTCACCCCCTCCCACTCCGCCGACCCCACCTGTTCCTCCCGACCCCGCCCCGAAGTCGCGCGGATTTCGGGGTGGGGTCGGGAGCAAGGGGTGGGGTCGAGATAGTCCACAGGCCCGGCGTGCGAGCGAGTTGTCCACCGATCGGGGGCTTGCGGCGTCCGCAAGGCAGCTGAGGGTGCACGCTCGTGGGATGAGACAGGCCTCCACCGCACAGCTGCGCGGCATGTTGCTGCGTCGTGGCGAGCTGCTGGAGAGCGGCCGCACCGCTCGTCAAATTGCCGCGGACGTCGAGGCGGGCGTGTTGCACCGGGTGCGTCGAGGCTGGTACATGCTCGCCGAGCAGTGGCGAGACCTGTGGGCCGAGTCCCGCCATCGCGCCCACGTGATCGCCGTGTCCAACGACGTCGCGCTGGGCCGCCCGGTGTTCTGCCTTGTGTCGGCGGCGGTGCTCCACAGGTATCCCCTTTACCGCGTCATGCCGCGGCGAGTGCACGTTGTCGTCGCAGACGCCGATCGACGAAGTGCTCCGGACGTCTTTCGACACGAGGGCAGCCTCGCCCCCACCGATGTGGTGGAGGTCGACGGCATCCTGTGCACTTCGCCTGAGCGCACCGTCCACGACCTCGCGCGGCTCGCCAGTGCCGAAGTCGCGCTCGCGTGCGCCGATGCCGCGCTGGGGGCCGTCGGCGGAGACGTACGCCACTTCGACGACGACGCCGTCGAGAGCCTGCGAGACAGCCTGCGCGCGCGTGCGAGCGTTCCCGCCGTCCGGGGCATCCGTCAGGCTCGCACCCTCGTGGAGCTTGCGGACGGTCGGGCCCAGCTTCCCCTGGAGTCGACGACCCGCTTGCAGCTGCTGCGCTTGGGATTTCGCCGCCCGCGGCTGCAGGTGCGTGTGCCCGCCCCCGAAGGCGGAAGCTACTGGCTCGATATAGAGATCGAGGAGGCGAACTCCTTCTATGAGTGCGATGGCGAGGCCAAGTATCTCGAGCCCGGTCTGCGCAACGGCCGAACGGCGGAGGAGGTTGTCATCGACGAGAAGCGGCGCGAAGACTGGGTGCGAGGCACGACCAATCGTCGAGTGCTGCGCGGCGGAAGCCGCGATGCGGTGTCGGCGGATGCTCTCGCCGCGCGGCTTTCCCGCTTCGGCGTCGTGCTGCCGCAGCGCCCACCCCACCCCTTCCTGCCGACCCGGCCGCTTATGTACGGAATCTAGAGGGTGGGCTCGGGCGCACAGGGTGGGCTCGGCGATCCGGGAGGGGGAGAGGGGGAGAG
>NZ_JASGEC010000001.1:0-22950 GCF_047606685.1 Microbacterium sp. | reverse complement strand
GTGGCGGCCGCGCGGCGCGCTCACTGCCGTCGCCGTTCGCAACCCGCGCGAGGCGGCGGCCGCGCTCGCACGCGCCCTGCCGCGCAAACGCGTCGTCCCCATCGACGGCCTGCCGCCCGGCGCGCGGCCGGAGGATTCGGCCGGCGGGCCGTCGGCCACGGTGCTCGTCGGCGACCCCGACGGGTGGCAGCGGCAGTGGGGGCTGTGGACGCGCTCGCGGGCGGACGGCGCTGTGCTGATCGCGACGTCCTGCGCCGCCGAGTTCCGCGCGCTGGCCGGGTCGCGAGAGTTTCCGCCCTACGCGCACGATCACGGCGACCGGGCGTGGCTCGTCGATCCGGGCGGACGCGCGCGGCGAGTGACGGCGCCGCTGGGGGAGGCGTGTTGACGCGGCATCCATCTCGGTCCTACGGTTCAGGAATGACCGCCACGACGCCGATCGACATGACGCCTCCCGAGGGGAAAGGGCTGGCCGTCGGCACGCTCGGACTCTTCGGCTCCACCGTGATCGGGCTCGCCTCCACCGCGCCCGTCTACTCCCTTGTGGCCACGCTCGGGTACGTGGTGCTGGCGGTGGGCGGCCAGGCGCCGATCGCGTTCGTGATCGCCTTCGTGCCGATGCTGTTCATCGCGTACGCGTACCGCGAGCTCAACAACGAGATCCCCGACTGCGGCACCACCTTCACGTGGGGGACGAAAGCGTTCGGCTCGTGGGTGGGCTGGATGGGCGGATGGGGCGTCGCCGTTGCGGGCATGGTGGTCCTCGCCAACCTCGCCCAGATCGGCGGCATCTACCTGTGGGCGCTCGTCGACGGCATCATGCACAGCCCGGAGGACGCGCTGCTCTCCGACAACGTGCCGCTCGTGACGGTGACCGGCGTGGTGTTCATCGCGCTCATGACGTGGGTGAGCGCTCGCGGGGTGGAGATCGGCGAGCGCATCCAGAACATCCTGCTCGGCATCCAGTACCTCGCGCTGCTCATCTTCGTCGTCGTCGCGCTCTGGAAGTTCTTCGACGGCTCCGCGCCGGCCGCGACGCCGTTCGACTGGAGCTGGTTCAACCCGTTCGCGTTCGCGGAGTGGTCGGGCTTCGTCGAGGCGGTGCTGCTCGCGCTGTTCATCTACTGGGGTTGGGACACGTGCCTCGCCCTGAATGAGGAGACGAAGGACCCCAAGCGCATCCCGGGTCTGTCCGCTCTGCTCACGTGCGTCATCCTGCTGCTCACCTACGTCGGCGTCACCGTCGCGGCCATGATGTACGCGGGGCTCGGCGAGACCGGAACGGGCCTGGGCAACGAGGCGAACGCCGACGACTTCTTCCTCGCCATCAAAGACGGGCTGCTCGGCCCGTTCGGCTGGGTGCTCGTGGTGGCGGTGATGATCTCGGCGGTCTCGTCCACGCAGACGACGATCCTGCCGACGGCCCGCGGCACGCTGTCGATGGCGGCGTACAAGGCCCTGCCGCGCAGGTTCGCGACCGTGCACCCCAGATTCAAGACGCCGTCGTTCTCGACGACCGTGATGGGAGTCGTCGCGATCGTCTACTACGTGGGGATGACGCTGATCAGCGACAACATCCTGCAGGACTCGATCCTCTCCCTGGGACTTGCCATCGCCTTCTACTACGCCCTCACCGGCTACTCGTGCGTGTGGTACTACCGCCGCGAGCTGTTCGCGTCGGGCAAGAACTTCCTCTACAAGTTCCTGCTGCCGACCCTCGGGGCGCTCATGCTCACGTACGCGTTCGTGCAGTCCGCGATCGACATGTGGGACGTTGACTACGGCTACACCGTGTTGCTCGGCATCGGCGGCACCTTCGTGATCGGCGTCGGCGCGCTGGCCCTCGGCGTCGTGCTGATGCTGGTCTGGTACATGTTCCCGCGCTCGAAGCCGTTCTTTGCCGGGCAGAGCCTGAACCGAGAGACGCCGGTGCTGGTCCCCGACGAGCCGGGAGACTACGGCCGCTCGGTCGACGGCGGCCTCATCTGACCCGGGTCAGCCCAGAAGGTCGGCGACCGGCGTGAGTGCGAGGCCGTGCGCGGTCGCGACGCCCGCGTTGGCCACCGCGCCGTGCGCGACGTTCAGGCCGGCCGCCAGCGCCGGGTCGGCGCGCAGCGCGTCCTTCCACCCCAGCCGGGCGATCTGGCGGATGTACGGCGAGGTGGCGTTCGTCAGCGCCGACGTCGACGTGTTCGGGACGGCGCCGGGCATGTTCGCCACGCAGTAGAACACCGACCCGTGCACGGGGAAGGTGGGGTCGGCGTGCGTCGTGGGATGGGTGTCTTCGAAGCATCCGCCCTGGTCCACGGCGATGTCCACGAGCACCGAGCCCGGCCGCATCCGCGACACCATGTCGTTCGTGACGAGCTTCGGGGCCTTCGCTCCCGGGATCAGCACCGACCCGATCACGAGGTCGGAGGCCACGACCGCGCGGTCGAGGTCGAGGGGATTGGATGCCGCGGTCTTGACGCGGCCCTGGAAGTGGTCGTCGAGCTGGCGCAGGCGCTGCACGTTGGTGTCGAAGACCGTGACGTCGGCGCCGAGGCCGACCGCGATCACGATCGCGTTCGCGCCGGCCACGCCGCCGCCGATCACCGTCACGCTCGCCGGCCGAGTGCCCGGCACGCCCGACATCAGCAGTCCCAGGCCGCCGTGCGCGCGCATGAGGGTGTGCGCGCCGACCGACGGCGCGAGCCTGCCCGCCACCTCGCTCATCGGCGCGAGCAGTGGCAGTCCGCCTCCCGGCAGCTGCACCGTCTCGTACGCGATCGCCGTGACGCCGCTGCGCACCAGCTCGTCGGTGAGCGGCCGGTCGGCGGCCAGGTGCAGGTAGGTGAACAGCACGAGGTCGTCGCGGAAGTGCCGGTACTCGCTCGCGATCGGCTCCTTCACCTTCAACACGAGCTCGGCGGCATCCCACACCTCCTCGGCTTCGTCGAGGATCGTCGCGCCGGCGTGCTCGTACTCGGCGTCGGACATCGAGGAGCCCTCGCCCGCGCCGCGCTGCACGAACACCTCGTGCCCCTGCACGGCCAGGTCGTGGACGCCCGACGGAGTGAGCGCCACCCGGTACTCGTTGTTCTTGATCTCGGTGGGAACGCTGATCCTCACGATCGGTCCTTTCTCAGAAGGCGGGCCGGATGGCGGCGCCGGCCGCCGCCAGCGGCACGTGCGCCATCGCCTCGGCGACGGCAGCGGGAGGAAGGGCGCCCGCCTTCTCGAGCAGGCGCACGGCGACGGCTGTCGTGGCGCGGCCGGAGCCGTCCAGCATCTTCAGGGCCACCGTCGTGCCGCCGGGGGCGACCATGACCATGACGCCCTCCGCGCCGCCTTTCGCGAACACGCCGAGGCGCTCGATCGCGACCGTGTCGGCCCGGCCGGGGCCGTCGATCGCCCACGGATGGGCTCGCACGGTGTCGACGAGCACGCCGGCCTGCCGGTGCAGCGCGAACGGCGACCGCGCCGACGACGTGCCGATCCGGTGGACGGCCCTCGCGAGACCGAACAGCGACACGGCGTGGACGGGCGCCCCGCATCCGTCGACCGCGGTCGCCGCCACGCTCTCCCCGGTGAGCCGCTCGACGACCTCGCGGATGTGCACTTGGAGCGGGTGCCGTGGATCGAGGTAGGTCGTGACATCCCACCCGTTGACGACGCACGCAAGCAGCATCGCGGCGTGCTTGCCCGAGCAGTTCATGCGGATGCGGGCGGGCTCGGCGCGCTCGCGCACGAGCTCGTCCCGCGTGGCCGTGTCTGTCGGCCACGCCGGCGGGCAGCCCAGGGCCTCCTCGCCGAGGCGCGCCTGGTCGAGGATGTCGCGGACCACCGAGACGTGCCGGTCGGTGCCCGCGTGGCTGGCGGTGGCAAGGCACAGCCGCTCGCCCTCGAGCGCCGCTCCCGCCGACACGCACGCGAGCGCCTGCAGGGGCTTCAGGCTCGAGCGCGGCAGGATCGGCGCCGTGACCTCGCCGAGCCGCTCGAGCACGTCGCCGTCCGGGCCCAGGACGATCGCCGCGCCGCTGTGCCGCGACTCCACGAAGCCGCTGCGTTCGACGACGGCAAGCTCCACCGCGCTCGCTGCGGAGAAGGTCTCGGGCACGCTCTCAGCCTATCCGGCGGGCTGCGCCGCCGACCCCACCGCCTGCTCTCGACCCCACCCCCTGTTCGCGGGGTTTAGGGGGTGGGGTCGTGAGCAGGGGGTGGGGTGGAAGACTTGCCCCATGCGCGGCGAGCACGAGTACCACCTCACCACGACCTGGACCGGCAATCGCGGCGCCGGCACGACCGGCTACCGCGACTACGACCGCGCCGCGACGGTCGAGGTCGCGGGCAAGCCCGCTCTGCTCGCGTCGGCCGACAAGCCGTTCCGCGGCGACCCGTCGCGCTGGAACCCGGAGGACCTGCTGGTGGCCGCGCTGTCGCAGTGCCACATGCTGGCCTACCTGCACGCGTGCGTGGAAGCCGGGGTCGTGGTCGTCGCGTATCGCGACGAGGCGCGCGGGGTGCTCACGCAGCGCGGCAACGGCGGGTCGTTCCGCGAAGTGGTGCTGGGCCCGCACGTGACGGTCGCCGAGGAGGCGATGGTGGATGCCGCGCGCATCGCGCACGACCGCGCGCACGAGTGGTGCTTCATCGCGAACTCGGTGAACTTCCCGGTGCGGCACGAGCCGACCCTCGACGTCGCTCCCGCCCGCGGCTGAGCGCGCTTGTCCAGATCAGGACATTTCGCGGGGTCAGGACGTCTTTGCGCCGGACCGGCCTGACTGCGCGAGATCAGGTGATTTCGGGGACGCGGATGCGCGAGATCAGGAGATTTGGGTGAGGCCGGATGCGGGGCGTCAGCGCCGCTCGTGCGGCAGCGCCTGCTTGATGCGGTCCAGCGGAGTGGCGGCCGGAACCTCGTTGTAGGCGTTGGCGAGCTCTTGGCCGGAGAGCGCGTGGATCGCCGCCATGATGTCGTCGGTGGCGAGCCGCCGCGCGCGGCCGGAGGTCGCCGGACCGTGGTGCGAGAGGTCGAGCGGTTTGCCGAAGCGCACGGTGACCCGCTCGCTCATCGAGGGGAACTTCGCCCCGACCGGCATGACCTTGTCGGTGCCGACGAGGCCGACCGGCACGACCGGAGCGCCCGTCTGCAGGGCGAGGAACGCCACGCCCGTGCGCCCCTTGTACAGGCGGCCGTCGAGCGAGCGGGTGCCCTCGGGGTACAGCGCGACGGCGTTGCCCGCCTCGAGCAGAAGGCGCTGCTGCTCGAGAGCGTCGAGCGCCGCCTGGCCGGCGCCGCGCTGCACCGGGACGGCGCCGATCGCGGTGAAGAACTCGCGCGAGATCCAGCCGCTCATCCCGCTTCCCTCGAAGTAGCTCGATTTGGCGAGGAAGTGCACCGGGCGCGGAGCTGCCACGGGGATCGCGATCGAGTCGATGAACGACAGGTGGTTGCTCGCGATGATCACCGGGCCGGTGCGCGGAACATTGTCGCTGCCCTCGACCCGCGGGCGGTAGACGGCGCGAGCCAGCGGGGCGATCAGGACACGGCCGAACGCGTATGTGCCCCCCATCCGCGTGACGGGGTCCGGTTCGGCTTCGACGGGTTCGGGGCTCTCCGCGGAAGTCATCAGAGAAGAGGGTACTACCGTCCTCATGCCGATCCCGGCATGCCGTCGGGAACGACCTGTCCAGCGGCGTCATAGGGAAGATGAGGCAGGATGGGATGTCTTCCCCCACCACAGTGAGGTCTTTCCGTGCGCATTCGCCCCGTCATCGTCCTGTCCGCGCTCGCCGCCGCCGGCCTCGTGCTCGCCGGCTGCTCCGGCTCGGCCACGCCCACGCCGTCGGAGACGCCGACCGTCTCGGCCGACCTGTGCGACGTCGCAGCCGCGCCGGGGGAGGCATCCGACTCCATCACCGTGAAGGGTGAGTTCGGCAAGGAGCCGACGGTCGACTTCACCGCGCCGTTGGAGATCGCGAGCATCGAGCGCACGGTGATCACCGAGGGCGACGGCGACGCGATCACGGAGGGCCAGCTCGTCGACTACGCGATCACGACCTTCGACGCGGAGTCGGGCGACGCGCTCGGCGCCCAGGGCTACACCTCGAACAAGCCGCTGCCGCAGCAGGTGACCGCTGCCGGCGCCGGGCAGTTCTTCGGCTGCGCGACGATCGGCTCGCGCTTCGTGCTGGCGGTGCCTGCCGCAGAGGGCGGGCAGGCGCTCGTCCACGTCGTCGACGTGCTCGGCGTCTCGCCGGCGGCGGCGTGGGGCGAGCCGCAGGAGCCGGTGGACGGGATGCCGGAAGTCACCCTCGCCGACGACGGCACGCCGACGGTGACCATTCCCGACACCGACGCGCCCACGGAGCTCGAGATCGCGGTGCTCAAGCAGGGCGACGGCGAGAAGGTCAAGGACGGCGACTACGTCCTCACCCAGTACACGGGCGTGTCGTGGGACACGAAGGAGAACTTCGACTCCAGCTGGTCGCGCGGCGCCCCGGCTCCGTTCGCCACGAACCAGGTGTACGAGGGCTTCGGCAAGGCGCTGGTCGGCCAGAAGGTGGGCAGCCAGGTGCTCGTGGTGATGCCGCCGTCGATGGGCGATCTGAGCGGAGACTTGAAGGGCCAGACACTGGTGTTCGTCATCGACATCCTCGGCACGCAGCACGCGGACTCGTAGCCGGCCTGGATAGGCTGGCCGGATGCGGCGCGTCATCGTTCTCGGCTCGACGGGATCGGTCGGCACGCAGGCGCTGGATGTCATCCGTGCGAACCCGCGGCGGTTCGAGGTCGTCGGGCTGTCGGCCGGGTCGAACCGAGTGGAGCTGGAGCGGCAGGCGGCGCAGTTCGGCGTCGACGACCTCGCGCTCGGCGCCGACGAGGCCGAGCAGCTCGTCCGGGACGTCGAGGCGGACGTCGTGCTCAACGGCATCACCGGATCGGTGGGGCTCGGCCCGACCCTCGCGGCGCTGGAGGCGGGGCGCACGCTCGCCCTGGCCAACAAAGAGTCGCTGATCGTCGGCGGAGAGCTGGTCACGGCGGCCGCGCAGCCCGGGCAGATCGTGCCGGTCGACTCGGAGCACTCTGCGATCGCGCAGGCGCTGCGCTGCGGCGACCGCGCCGAAGTGCGCCGGCTCGTGCTCACCGCCTCCGGCGGGCCATTCCGCGGCCGCTCGCGCGCGTCGCTGGCGCAGGTCACCCCCGCCGAGGCGCTCGCGCACCCCACGTGGGACATGGGTCGCATGATCACGACCAACTCCGCGACGCTGGTGAACAAGGGCCTCGAGGTCATCGAGGCGCACTTGCTGTTCGCAGTGCCCTACGACGACATCGAGGTCGTCGTGCACCCGCAGTCGATCGTGCACTCGATGGTCGAGTTCGTGGACGGCTCCACGATCGCCCAGGCGTCTCCGCCCGACATGCGGCTGCCGATCTCCCTCGGGCTCGACTGGCCGAACCGCGTCGGCGGCGTCGGCCGTCCGCTGGACTGGAGCGCCGCGGCATCCTGGAGCTTCGAGCCCCTCGACCACGCGGCGTTCCCCGCCATCGCCCTCGCCAAGCGCGTGGGCACCGCCGGCCGCACGTACCCCGCGGTGTTCAATGCCGCCAACGAGCAGGCCGTGGACGCCTTCCACGAGGGGCGGCTGTCGTTCCTGGGAATCGTCGACACCGTGACGCGCGTGGTCGAGGAGCACGAGGCCCCCGAGCAGCTGACGCGCGAGACGCTGGCAGACGCGGAGCGGTGGGCGCGGGATGCCGCCGAGCGCGTGATCGCGGCCGGCGGCCGCTGGAGGGCGGGTCAGCCCCAGCCGTAGCGGCGCAGCGCGTCGAGCGAGATCTGTGGGAAGTCGTAGGCGACGCGCTTGCCGCGCACGTCCAGGAAGTCCTGGTGCCCGGGCCCGCACCACAGGATCGCGTCGCCGTCCTCGGCCAGTGACATCGCCTTGTCGAGCGCCTCTTCCGGGTCGGCGATGTTGAACAGGCCGCCGGCGGGGGGCTCCTGGGCCGCCCCCTCGTACAGCTGCGCGCGGATGAGGTCGGGATCCTCCCACCGCGGGTTGTAGTCGCTGACGATCGCGACATCCGAGTTGCGCACCGCGGCCAGCCCCATGATGGGGCGTTTCGTGCCATCGCGCGACCCGTCCGCGCCGAAGATCACGATGACCTTGCCCTCCGTCACACGGCGCACCGCGGCGGCGGTCACGGCGATCGCGTCGGGCGTGTGCGCGAAGTCGATGTACACGACCGGGCCGCGACCGGTGGTCACCAGCTGCGTGCGGCCGGGGAGGAACCCGGGGATGCGCCCGTCGACCACCGAGACGATGTCGTCCCACGCGATGCCGGCCTCCACGAGCGTCACGATCGCCATCGCGGCGTTGGCGACCATGTGCGCGCCCAGCGCCGGCACCGTCGACTCCAGGTGCTGGCCGTCGGGGCCGTCGAGCGTGAAGGCGGTGGCGTTGACGCGCTCGGCGGTCATGCGCGCGATCCACTGCGCCGACTCGGCGAGCTCGACGTCCTCCGCGATCTCGGGCGTGGCGACCGTCGTCACGGGGCAGTCGGCCTCGTCGGCGACGATCTTGCCCCACGGCGTGTCGAGCGAGACCACGCCGCGGCGCGCGCTGCCGTTCTGGAAGATGCGCGCCTTGGCGCGCACGTAGTCGTTCATGTCCGCGAAGTCCTCGCGGTGGTCCAGCTGCAGGTTGGTGAACGCGGCGACGTCGAACACGATGCCGGAGCTGCGGCCGTGGATGATCGCCTGCACGCTCACCTCGAGGCACATCACTTCGACGCCGCGCTCGCGTCCGAACGCGAGGATCGCGTGCAGCTCGCTCGCCTCCGGCGTCGACAGCTTGGCGGTCACCTCGGTGTCGGCGGCGATGCGCCGCGCCGACGAGGACAGGGATGTCGTCCGGCCCAGCGCGCGCAGGATCTCGTGCTGCAGGTGCACGGTCGACGTCTTGCCGTTCGTGCCGGTCACGCCGAGGATCAGCGGCATCCGCCCATCGTTGCCGAACACCCACGAGGCGAGCTCCGACACGTGCGGACGCGGGTCGTCCATCACGAAGATCGGCAGCCCGCAGTCCTTCGCCATCTCGGCGCCCTGGGCGTCGGTGACGATTGCCACCGCGCCCTTCTCGACCGCTTCGGCCACGAACTCCGCGCCGTGGCGGCGCGCGCCGAACTGGGGCCCCTGGCGGGGCACGCCGTGCATCGCGATGAAGATCTCGCCGGGCCGCACATCGACGCTCGACACCGTGGCGCCGACGGTCTCGACGCCGTCGATGTCGCCGATCGGCGTCAGGCCGAAGCGCTCGGCGAAGTCTGTGAGCAGCCGCGGCTCGGGGTGCTCGGGGCGCAGCACAGGGGCGTTGTTGACCTTCATGAGACCTTTGTGTTCGAAGCATGGCCGTCCGACGGCGGCACTCCATCGTCTCACGGCCCGCGCCGAGCCTGGCTGAGGCTACACCCAGGGATCCGCGGGTACCGTGGGGGTGTGAGCGTCCTGCTGTTCGTCGTCGGCATTGTCGTGATGATCGTCGGGCTCGCGGTGTCGATCGCCCTCCACGAGCTCGGCCATCTGTGGCCGGCGAAGCGGTTCGGCGTGCGCGTCGGCCAGTACATGATCGGGTTCGGGCCGACGCTGTGGTCGCGCCGCCGCGGCGAGACGGAGTACGGCTTCAAACTGCTGCCGCTGGGCGGCTACATCTCGATGGCGGGCATGTACCCGCCCTCGCCGCGCGCGGCGCGGGACGGCCGCGCCGGTGGCGGCTTCTTCGCCACGATGGTGCAGGACGCGCGAGCGGCGAACGACGAGACGCTGGACGGCGACGACGACGAGCGCGTCTTCTACCGGCTGCCCGTCCACAAGCGGGTCATCGTGATGCTTGGCGGCCCGTTCATGAACCTGCTGCTGGCGATCGTGCTGTTCACGATCATGCTCAGCGGCATCGGCGTGCAGACGGCGACCACGACCGTCTCGTCGCTGTCGGAGTGCGTTCCGGCGGCCAGCACGAGCGAGTGCGCGCCGTCCGACCCCGCACCTCCCGCCGTCGCGGCCGGCTTCGAGCCGGGCGATGCCATCGTGTCGGTCGACGGCACGCGCGTGGCGACCTTCGACGACGTGGCGAAGATCGTGCAGGCCTCGCCCGGCGCCCCGCTCAACGTCGTCGTCGAGCGGGCGGGGCAGCAGCAGACTCTCACGGTGACCCCGGCCACGATGGTCGCGGACGGCCAGGAGGTCGGCTTCCTCGGCATCCGCCCCACGGTCGAGTTCCTGCGGCAGCCGCTCTGGAGCGGGCCCGCCCTCGCCCTGCAGAACGTCGGCCAGGTGGCGGGGATCATCGTGCAGCTGCCGGTCAAGGTGTGGGAGACCGGCGTCTCGCTCGTCACGGGCGGGGAGCGCGACCCCGACGGGCCGCTCAGCGTCGTGGGCGTCGGCGTCATCGCCGGGGAGGTCGCATCCGCCGACGCGCCCGTGCTCAACCGCATCAGCGCGACGCTCGGGCTGCTCGGCTCGCTCAACATCGCGCTGTTCGTGTTCAACCTCATTCCGCTCTTGCCGTTGGACGGCGGCCACGTCGTGGTGGCGCTGTGGGAGGGCCTCAAGCGCGGGTGGGCCAAGCTCTTCCGCCGTCCGCCGCCGGCGCCGGCGGACGCCACCAAGCTCGTGCCGGCGACTTTCGTCGTCGTCGTGCTGCTGATCGGCATGGGCGCGGTGCTGATCCTCGCCGACCTGTTCAACCCGGTGTCGATCTTCGGGCAGTGAGTTTTTTCCGCGCGGGTGTCGAAAAGAGGCTTGCCCGTTCGCTGTGGGGATGAAACGGTTCCCATGACGAAAGGAAACGACCGTGAAGTACGTGATCATGTTCACGTCCACCCCCGAGCACGACGCGGCTGTGCCGCCCGAGGTCGCCCAGGACGTCTACAGGCGGGTGTTCCAGTGGTTCCAAGACAACGAGTCGGTGATCGAGGACAGCGGTGCCGAGCTGCAGCCCGTCGACACCGCCACAACGGTGCGGCACAGCGCTGACGGCCCCGTGGTCGTCGACGGGCCCTTCACCGAGGCGCGCGAGGCCGTCGGCGGGTTCAGCATCATCGACGTAGCCGACCTCGACGCGGCACTCGCGCTCGCGCGCTCGTGGCCCATGCTGGAGCTGCCCGGCACGTCGGTCGAGGTCCGGCCGATCGTCACCGACTACAGCCAGTTCGAGCAGTGACCGGATCGGATGCCGCGGCCGGCCCGCCGCCCGCGGGGGCCGCGGCATCCGATCGACTGCTCGCGCGTGTCATCCGCGAGGAGTCCGCGCGCATCGTCGCGGCGCTCACCGCGGCGCTCGGCAACCTCGACCTCGCCGAGGAGTCGGTGGCCGACGCCGTCAAGGAGGCGCTGCGCGAGTGGCGGGCGAAGGGCGTGCCGCCGAACCCGGGCGGCTGGCTCACACAGGCCGCGCGGCACAACGCGATCGACCGGATGCGGCGCGAGAAGCGCTATCGCGAGAAGCTCGCGCTGCTCGCCGCGCCGCCGCCCGACGAGTCGGCGGAGGGCGCCGACGAGCGGCTGCCGCTCTTGTTCGGCTGCTGCCACCCCGCGCTGTCGCCGGACGCGCAGCTCGCGCTCACCCTGCGCGCCGTGTGCGGCCTGACCACCGCGCAGATCGCGCGCGCGACGGTGAGCACCCCGTCCGCCGTCGGGCAGCGGATCGTCCGCGCCAAGCGCAAGATCGGCGCGGCGGGAGTGCCACTGCGGATACCCGAGGGCGCCAAGCGCGCCCCGCGCCTGGACACCGTGCTCGCGATCGTGTCGGCGATGTACAGCGAGGCGCACTTGGTCGCGGGAAGGGATGCCGCGGCCGACCGCGACGTGGCCGACGACGCGCTGTGGCTGGCCAGCGTGGTCGTCGACGCGCTGCCGGGGGAGGCGGAGGCCCACGGCCTGCTCGCGCTGCTGCTGTTCCACCGCGCCCGCGAGGACGCGAGGGCCGTGGACGGCGAGCTCGTGCTGCTCGCCGACCAGGACCGCTCGCGGTGGGACGCCGCGCTCCTCGCCGAGGCCCACCGCGTGCTGGAGCGCGCCGCGCGGCTGCGGCGCCCGGGGCGGTGGCAGCTGCACGCGGCGATCGCGGCGTGCCACTCCGATGCCCGCGCCGCCGCCGACACCGACTGGCGGCAAGTGCTCGCCCTCTACGACTTGCTGCTCGCGCACGACCCGTCGCCGATCGTCCGGCTCAATCGCGCGGTCGCGCTCGCCGAGGTCAGCGGAGCCGAGCCGGCGCTCGCCGAGGTCGACGCGCTCGCCGACGCGCTGGCGCCCTTCCACCTGTGGCACGCCGTGCGCGCACACCTGCTGCGCCGCGTGGGTCGCGGCGCGGAGGCGTCCGTCGCCGACCTGCGTGCTCGAGAGCTGACGGCGAACGACGCCGAGCGCCGGCTCATCGAGCGCCGCCTGCACGGGGTCGGTCGTTGAGCGAGCGGCAGGCGAGCTGACGGCTGCGTAGGTGCCCCGGTCGTTGAGCGAGCGGAGCGAGACGAAACGCGGCGAGCCTTCGTCGCACGGCGGTCGCCGCGTTTCGTCTCGGACGCCTACGGCGCCCTCGCTCAACGACCGGGGGAGCCGTTTGCTCAACGAGCGAGGGGAGCGGTTTGCTCAACGACCGGTGGTCAGCGCGTGGGCGACGAGGCGCTCCAGCGTGTGCATGCCGTCGCGCGACAGGATCGACTCGAGGTGCCCCTGCACCGACGCGTAGCCCGGGCCGCGCAGCGCGTACACGGCGCCGGCGGCGTCGGCCGCGACATCCGTCTCTCCCACCCGCGTCGTGCCGGGCGCGACACGCGCCGTGAACGTGTTGTAGAACCCGATCGAGGCGGGCTCGCCGAACACGTCGACGGTCTTCTGCAGCCCCTGGTGCGGACGCTCCAACGGCGCGAGATCGAGGCCGACCGCGTCGGCGAGGATCTGGTGGCTCAGGCACACGGCCAGCAGCGGCCGCCCCGCCTCGCGCCGCCGGGCGACGACCTCGCGCATCCGGCGCATCCGCGGGCTCGCCTCATCGCGCGGGTCGCCGGGTCCCGGCCCCGACACGACGAGCTCGGCGGCATCCAGCCGATCGTCTGGCACCTCGCTCCAGTGCGCGATCTCGACGCTCAGGCCCAAGTGGCGGAGCTGGTGGGCGAGCATCGTCGTGAAGCGGTCTTCGGCGTCGACCACCAGCGCGGACCGGCCGGCGAACGGGCCCTGTTCCGTCGTGTCCTGCGGGTTCAGCCAGAACGAGGCCAGACGCGCGTTGCGCGACGCGAGCAGCTCGGCGACGCCCGTGTCGTCCGCGAGCAGGCGGGGCCCCGCGGCCGGCGCGTCCTCGTCGATCGCGTCGGCCGCCGGCCCCGGGTCGCGAGGCACGGCGCCGATCGCGCCGAGCACTCCCGCGGCCTTGCCGTGCGTCTCGCTCACCTCGCCGTATGGGTCGGAGTGGCGCACGAGCGTCGCGCCGACGGGCACGCGCAGCGTGCCGTCCGCGAGGTACGCCGTGCGGATCAGGATCGGCGCGTCGAGGTCGTGGCTCGGCTCGCCCGGCTCGTGGCCGGCGCGCGGCGTGAACAGCGCCGCCACCCCGGAGTAGTACCCGCGCGGCTTCGTCTCGTGCCGGCTGATCACGGTGCACGCGTTCTGCATCGGCGACCCGGTCACGGTCGGGGCGAACATCGTCTCGCGCAGGATGTCGCGCGGATCGAGCCGGCTGCGCCCCCGTAGCACGTACTCGGTGTGCGTCAGGCGCGACATCTCCTTGAGGTGGGGGCCCGTGATCCGCCCGCCGTCCGAGCACACCGCGCTCATCATCTTGAGCTCTTCATCGACGACCATGAACAGCTCTTCGGTCTCCTTCGTCGACTCCAGGAACTCGGTCAGCGACTCGACCGTGGCGCCGCCGGCCGGGTGGCGGAACGTGCCCGAGATCGGGTTCATCGTCACGACGCCGTCCACCGCGCTGACATGCGCCTCGGGGCTCGCTCCCACCGCGACGTGCCCCGGGGTCGAGACGAGGAACGTCCAGTACGCGCCGCGCTCGTGCTCGAGCAACGCCCGGAACCACGTGAGGCCGGCGGTTACGGCATCCGTCTCCACGCGCGCGGTGAAATCGCGCCGGATCACGAAGTTCGCGCCCTCCCCGCGGCCGATCTCGTCGGCGATGACGCGGCGGACGATGTCGGCGTACTCGTCGTCGGCGATGTCGAAGCCCGCGTCGTGCAGCGGCACCACCTCGCCCGGCAGCGACGCGAGCGCGTCGGCGACCGGGAACGACTCGTGCGACCAGGCGATCAGGCAGCGCAGCGGCGCGTGGTCGTCGTGGCACTCGAAGCCGCGCTCGACGACCTGGCGGAACGGCACGAGCGCGAGCACTTCGCGCGGCACGCCGCCCGCGGCGAGCGGGATGTCGGCGAGCCGGTCGACGTCGACGACGTCGCCGCGCAGCAGCTCGACGGCGCGCCCGTCGCGGCAGAGGAGGGCGAACGGCTCGCCGGTGGGGAGGTGAAGGGTCATCTCCGGCCTTTCAGCTGGCGGTCGTCCACACAGAAAAGACCGCCTCGGGGGACGGTCTGTTTTGGGAACGCGAACACACCGCCTCAGCGGGCGGGCCACCAGGTGCGGTTCGCGGACATGCGCCGAAACTACCACAGGGCCGGCCCTTGCCGGGTTCAGCGTCGGCTCAGCCCCGCCGCGTAGTCTGGAGAGCGTGCCAGCCGTCAATCTCGGGATGCCTCGCGTGCCCGACGTCCTCGCCCCGAGGCGCAAGAGCCGCCAGATCCGAGTGGGCAAGGTGCTGGTCGGCGGCGCAGCGCCGGTGAGCGTCCAGTCGATGACGACGACGCCGACGACGAACATCAACGCGACGCTGCAGCAGATCGCCGAGCTCACGGCGTCCGGTTGCGAGATCGTCCGCGTCGCGGTGCCGTCGCAGGACGACGCCGACGCCCTGCCGATCATCGCGATGAAGAGCCAGATCCCGGTGATCGCCGACATCCACTTCCAACCCAAGTACGTGTTCCAGGCGATCGACGCCGGCTGCGCGGCGGTGCGGGTGAACCCCGGCAACATCCGCAAGTTCGACGACCAGGTCGGCGCGATCGCGGCGGCGGCGCAGGCGGCCGGCGTGTCGCTGCGCATCGGCGTGAACGCCGGGTCGCTCGACAAGCGGCTGCTCGAGAAGCACGGCAAGGCGACGCCCGAGGCGCTCATGGAGAGCGCCGTGTGGGAAGCGTCGCTGTTCGAGGAGCACGACTTCCACGACTTCAAGATCTCGGTCAAGCACAACGACCCGATCGTCATGGTGAAGGCGTACCGGCTGCTGGCCGAGCGCGGCGACTGGCCGTTGCACCTCGGGGTGACCGAGGCGGGGCCGGCGTTCCAGGGCACGATCAAGTCGGCGACGGCGTTCGGCATCCTCCTCGCCGAGGGGATCGGCGACACGATCCGCGTCTCGCTGTCGGCGCCGCCGGCCGAAGAGGTCAAGGTCGGGCATCAGATCCTGCAGTCGCTGAACCTGCGCGAGCGCAAGCTCGAGATCGTTTCGTGCCCGTCGTGCGGGCGCGCGCAAGTGGATGTCTACACGCTCGCCGACTCGGTGACCGAGGGCCTGAAGGACATGACCGTGCCGCTGCGCGTCGCTGTGATGGGCTGCGTCGTGAACGGCCCCGGCGAGGCGCGCGAGGCCGACCTGGGCGTCGCGTCGGGCAACGGCAAGGGGCAGATCTTCGTGAAGGGGCAGGTCATCAAGACGGTGCCCGAGGCCGACATCGTGGCGACCCTCATCGAAGAGGCCAACCGCATCGCGGCCGACATGGGCCCCGACGCCCCGCTCGGCACGGCGCAGGTCGTCACCGCCTGAACACGCGCGCCGCGCGTGAGCGGGTGCTCCTGGCTTGCCCGCACTAACTCAGTCTCGCGGCAGTGGCCGCAGGCCTTCGTTCGCGGAATCACGGCGGAGCTGCGACGCCACCGCCACGGCGAGGCTGAGTTGCGCACGCGCCCGGTGACCGCCTACCCAGATGTCGGCTCCAGCACGACCTCGCCGGTCGAGATGTCGGCGCGCGCGAGCCGCAGCCGCACCGTCGACCCGGCGGGAGCCTCGAGCCCCGCGACCCGCGCGCTCACGGGCGGGTGCGCCAGCTGCACGCGCGCCGTGTCGCCCCGCGCGCTCAGCACAACCCCGTCGAACGTCTCTCCCTCGTGCCCGCTCAGCACGGCGGCCTCGACCCGGTCGACCGACGCCGCCTCGAGACGGCTGGCCAGGTGCTCGCTGCGCCCCATGAGCTTCGGCAGTTCGGGCAGGCTCTCTCGCGCCCACGCGGGGACCTCGCGCCCGCCGGCCAAAGCCTCGCAGATCACGAGCGACCAGCGGTCGACGAGCCGGCGGATCGGCGCCGTCGTGTGCGCGTACGGCGCCGCGATCGCCGCCTGCACGGGGTCGGCGGGCGGCGCCCCGTCGAACACGGCGTACCCTGCGCCGCGGAACAGCGACGCCGCGGCATCCTGGACCGCCATGGCCGCCGGGTCGTCGGCGTCGAGCCCGCGCAGATAGTCGCCGTACCGCATGTCCTCCGGCCATGGCAGGCCGAGCGCGACGGTCTGCGCTCGGAACGCCGCGACGTCGTCGTCGTCGGCGGCGGGCATGGTGCGCAGGATGCCGACGCCGCCGCGCAGCATGATGTCGGCAGCCGACATCCCCGTCAGCAGCGAGACGTGCGCGTTCCACGTCTCGATCGGAAGCGTCGCCCGTCGCCGCAGCCGGTAGCGGCCGTCATCCGCCTCGATCTCGACCTCGGGCACGCTCAGACTCGCGCCGCCGCGCTCGCTCTCGCGTTCACGACGGCGCTCGCCGAACCACCGCAGGGCGGCCAGGGATGCCGGCGCGTCGCCGCCGTCGACTGCTCGCTGGGCCTCGGGGTAGCTCCACTGCCGGCGGGAGCGCACGATCGCGCGCGTGAGCGACGTCGACACCGGCCGGGCGCCGTCGTCGAGCTCGAAGCGCCACACGAACGCGCGGCGGTCGACTCCGGGAAGCAGCGACGCGGCGTCGGCGCCGAGAATGTCGGGATGCAGCGGGACTCTGCGGTCGGGCGCGTACATCGTCTGGCCGCGCCGGCGCGCTTCGGCGTCGATGGCGCCGCCCGCAGCGACGAACGCCGCGACGTCTGCAATCGCGTAGTGCAGCACGGCGCCTTCGTCGGCGCGCTCGAGGTGCAGCGCCTGGTCGAGGTCGGTCGAGCCGGCCGGGTCGATCGTGAAGAGCTCGATGTGGCGCAGATCGGGGAGCGCGGCGGCATCCGGATCCGTCGGGACCGACCTCGCGGCGCTCTCGGCCTCGGCGAGCACCTCGGCGGAGAAGGCGCCCGGCAGCTCCAGCGCGCGGCCGAGTTCGGCGAAGGCGGCGCTCAGCACGCCGCTTGCGACGGAAGCGAGACGCGGGCGGCGGGCGGGCACGAAGTCAGTGTAGGCCGCACGGGCCGCGGCATCCGTAGACTTGACCCTCGTGGTCACCCGTCTGTCGCACTTCTTCCTCCGCACGCTCCGCGAGGACCCGGCCGAGGCCGAGGTCACCAGCCACAAGCTGTTGCTGCGCGCCGGCTACATCCGCCGCGTCGCGCCGGGCATCTTCGCGTGGCTGCCGCTGGGGCTGCGGGTGAAGGGGCGCATCGAGCAGATCATCCGCGAAGAGATGACCGCGGCCGGCGCGTACGAAGTGCACTTCCCGGCGCTCGTTCCCGCCGACCCATACCAGCAGTCGGGCCGCTGGGAGGCCTACGGCGACGGCATCTTCCGCCTGCAAGACCGCAAAGAGGCCGACTACCTGCTCGCCCCGACGCACGAAGAGCTGTTCACGCTGCTCGTGAAAGACCTGTACTCGTCGTACAAAGACCTGCCGCTGGCGATCTACCAGATCCAGGACAAGTACCGCGACGAGGCGCGCCCCCGGGCCGGCCTGCTGCGCGGCCGCGAGTTCACGATGAAGGACGCCTACACGTTCGACTACAACGACGAGGGGCTCGAGACCAGCTACCAGGCGCAGCGCGACGCGTACGAGCGCATCTTCCAGCGGCTCGGCCTGGAGTACGTCATCGTGCAGGCCGACAACGGCCTCATGGGCGGGGCGCGCAGCGAGGAGTTCCTGCACCCCACCCCCGTCGGCGAGGACACCTTCGTGCGGTCGGCGGGCGGCTACGCCGCCAACGTCGAGGCGTTCACGACGGTGCCGCCCGAGCCGATCCCGTTCGACGCTCTGGCGGAGCCGGAGATCTTCGACTCGCCCGACACCCCGACGATCGAGACGCTCGTGGCGCACGCCAACGCGGTGCTGGACGGCGAGCACACCGCCGCCGACACGCTCAAGAACGTGGTCCTCGCGCTCGTCCACCCCGACGGCGAGCGCGAGCTCGTGATCGTCGGCGTGCCCGGCGACCGCGACGTCGACGACAAGCGGGCCGAGGTCGCCTTCGCCCCCGCCGTCGTCGAGCCCGCCACCCCCGAGGACTTCGAGCGGCACCCGCTGCTTGTGAAGGGCTACATCGGCCCGTGGTCGCCGACGGGGGCGGTGCTCGGCGAGGAGTCGGCCACCGGCATCCGGTACCTGCTCGACCCGCGCGTCGTCGACGGGACCAGCTGGATCACCGGTGCCAACATCGACGAGAAGCACGTGCACTCGCTCGTCGCTGGCCGCGACTTCACCGCGGACGGGTTCGTCGAGGTCGCCAGCGTTCTCCCCGGCGACCCCGCGCCGGACGGGTCGGGGCCGGTGGAGCTCGCCCGCGGCATGGAGCTCGGCCACGTCTTCCAGCTCGGCCGCTTCTTCGCCGAGACGCTGGGCCTGAAGGTGCTCGACCCGAACGGCAAGCTCGTCACCGTCACGATGGGCTCGTACGGCATCGGCGTCACCCGCATCCTCGCGATCCTCGCCGAGCTGTCCAACGACGACAAGGGGCTCATCTGGCCCGCCGCTGTCGCCCCGTTCGACGTGCACGTGGTGGCGACGGGGAAGGATGCCGCGGCGTTCGAGCTCGCGGCGCGGCTGTGCGACCAGCTCGAGGCGGCGGGGCTGGAGGTTGTCTACGACGACCGCCCCAAGGTGTCGCCCGGAGTGAAGTTCGCGGATGCCGAGCTGGTCGGCGTTCCGCGCATCGTGATCGTCGGCCGCGGCGCGGCCGCGGGCGAGGTCGAGCTGTGGGACCGGCGCTCCGGCGACCGCGAGGTGGTCTCGGTCGCCGAGGCGGTCGCGCGCCTCGCCGACCGCTGACCGGCGCCCGACACGTCGACGAGGCGCGCGCTCAGCCGGCCGCCGCGCGGAACAGGGCCACGCCCAGCCACAGGCCGACGCCCGCGGCAGCGAGCGCGGGAACCACCGCGAGCAGCCAGTCTCGCTGCTGCGGGGCGGTCGTCTCGGCGCGGGAGTGCTTGACCGGCCACCACGACGGACGGTCCACGTCCTCCTGGAGAGGGGAGCCGCTGATCGCGCGCGCCCCGGAAAACGCCGCCTGCGCGTCGGCGCGCAGCACGAGCACGAGCGGAAGCAGGCCCATCGCGGCGAAGAACAGGCCGAGCAGCGCCCAGACGAAGGCGTGCTGCTCGCCGACCGAGGCGAGGACGAAGGCCCCGCCGAGGCCGCAGAACATGATCGGCCACGCCAGAAGCGGCAGCTGCATCCCAAATCCGCGCGCCAGCCCGACCGAGACGAGCACCGCCGCGACAAGGCCGACAAGGCTCAGCGGCGTGAACACCGCCACAGCGGTGGGGCACTCGTCCGCCGTCGCGTACCACTCGCCGCCGCCGCAGACGCCCCCCAGGCCGACGAGGGCGAGGGCCGACTGCACGAGCAGGGCGCACGAGGCGGCGAAGACGAGCCACGACAGCGTCGCGCCCGCGAGCCGCACCAGCGGCGAGTCCCACCAGGGCCGTGAGGAGAGGATGTCTGACACGGCATCACTGTAAGGCGCCGGGCCGTGGCATCCTGGCTGGCCCAGCTCCGAAGACCCGCTTTGCCCAGATCAGGGGATTTGGCGTGGTCAGGACGATTTGCGGTGTAGCGGCCTGACTGCGCCAAAGTTCCTGATCTGGGGAACACCGCGACATCGGGCCGTGGCATCCTGGCTTCATGTCGGAAAGCACCATCCCGATTCCGCCGCCGGTCGCCGAAGAGCTGCGCGCGGCGATCGACACGGCCGGCATCGCCCGCAACGTCGATCTGGTGGCCCGGATCCTCGCGACCGGAATCGGGCTGGGGATGGATGGCACGGACCGCCTCGACCTGAAGATCACGACCGCCGCGCTCACCGAGATGCGCGCGGCGTTCCGCCTGTTCGCGCCGTACGAGGACGTGCCGAAGGTGACGATCTTCGGGTCGGCGCGCACGAAGCCGGACGACCCGCTGTACCGTCAGGCGGCGGATGTCGCGGCCGCGCTGGCCGCGCAGGGCTGGATGATCGTCACCGGCGCCGGCCCCGGCATCATGCAGGCAGCCGCCGAGGGCGCCGGGCCCGGCCACTCGCTCGGCGTGTCGATCCGGCTGCCGTTCGAAGAGAAGCCGAATGCGGTCGTCGGGGCGAACGCGCGCAACGTGGCGATGAAGTACTTCTTCACCCGAAAGCTGATGCTCGTCAAGGAGTCGCGGGGATTCGTGTGCGTTCCGGGCGGATTCGGCACGCTCGACGAGATGTTCGAGCTGCTCACGCTGCAGCAGACCGGCAAGGCCGAGCCGACGCCGATCGTGCTGCTCGACGAGCCCGGGGGCGCGTTCTGGGCGGGCCTTGGCCGCTTCGTCAACGACTGCCTCGTGCCGTCGGGAGTGATCTCTCCGCGCGACTTCGACCGTGTGCTCGTCACCGACTCGGTCGAGGCCGCGGCCGCCGAGATCACCGGATTCTGGCGCAACTACGACTCGCTGCGCTGGGTGGGCGGCCGCCTCGTGCTGCGGGTGAAGGCCGAGCCGACGGATGCCGAGGTCGCGGCGCTGAACGACGAGTTCGGCGACCTGCTGGCCGCCGGGCGCATCGAGCGGACCGGTCCGCTGCGCGTCGAGCGGGAGGATCACGACCGCCTCGACCTCCCGCGTCTCGTGCTGCGATTGAACCAGTTCCGCGTCGGCCATCTGCACCGGCTCGTGCGCGCGCTCAACGCGCTGCCGTCGGCGCCGGGCTGAGGCATCCCTCCCTCCCAGCTTTCAGCGGTAGCGTTGGGGGGATGCCGGTGCGCCGGATGAAAGCTGAAAAGGGAGGTTTGCGGTGGACATCGACCTGGGACTGCTGCGCACGATCGAGCGCGAGAAGGACATCCCCTTCGACGAGCTGGTGCGAATCATCGAGCAGGCGATTCTGACCGCCTACGCGAAGCACAGCTCTCCGACCGGAACGATCCCGGAGGGCGCGCGCGCCGAGCTCGACCGCAAGAGCGGGCACGTCGCGATCTTCCTGCCGCTGCTCGACGAGGACGAGGTGGTCATCGGCGAGGAGGAGACCACGCCCGACGACTTCGGGCGCATCGCCGCGTACGCCGCCAAGCAGGTCATCAGCCAGCGGCTCCGCGACATCGCCGACGACGCGGTGCTCGGCGAGTTCCGCGGCAAGGAGGGCGACATCGTCGCCGGCGTCGTGCAGCAGGGTCCGAACCCGCGCATGGTGCACGTCGACCTCGGCACGGTCGAGGCCATCCTGCCCCCCGAGGAGCAGGCGCCGGGGGAGGAGTATCCGCACGGCTCGCGGCTGCGCGTGTACGTGACGGCGGTCGGCAAGGGCGCCAAGGGGCCCTCGATCACGGTGTCGCGCACGCACCCCGGCCTGGTGCGCAAGCTGTTCGCGCTCGAGGTGCCGGAGATCGCAGGCGGCCTCGTCGAGATCGTGTCGCTCGCCCGCGAGGCCGGTCACCGCAGCAAGATCGCGGTGAAGGCGAACGACCCGACGATCAACGCGAAGGGCGCGTGCATCGGCGAGCTCGGCCGGCGCGTGCGCGCGGTCACCGAGGAGCTCGGCGGCGAGAAGATCGACATCGTCGACTACGACCCGGAGCTGTCGAAGTTCGTCGCCAACGCGCTGTCGCCCGCGAAAGTGACGTCGGCGTTCGTGCTGGACGCGAACAGCAAGGCCGTGCGCGCTCTGGTGCCCGACTACCAGCTGTCGCTCGCGATCGGCAAGGAAGGCCAGAACGCCCGCCTCGCCGCCAAGCTCACCGGCGCCAAGATCGACATCCAGCCCGACTCGATCCTCGAGGATGCCTGACCCCGTTCTCTCCCCGCGAGAGAACACCTGGTCGCCGAGAGGTAGGGAACTCGCCTATCCCTCGTCCACCCGCTGTTCTCTCGCCGGGAGGGCCGGGCGGGAGAAGGAGAGGGAGAGGCAGAGGAGGGGTATAGAATGGAATCCGTACGGACGTGCGTCGGATGCCGCACGCGTGCCCCCCGATCCACCCTCCTTCGAGTCGTGGCCGTCGATTCCGCGCTGATCCCCGATGAGCGCGCGTCGCTGCCGGGGCGGGGCGCGTGGGTGCACGACACGCGCGAGTGTGTGGATGCCGCTTTGCGGCGTCGCGCGTTCGTGCGCGCATTGCGTGTGTCAGGCCCGCTTGACACGCAGACCCTCGAGAAACGGCTGAACGGCTATGGACACGAAGTGAACGGCTCGAAATGAGACCCGTCCGCAACTAACGGTCTGCCCTGCCTGGGTGGACCCCAGACAGGAGAATTGTGGCAAAACCACGCGTGCACGAGATCGCCTCGGAACTCGGCGTCGACAGCAAGGTCGCTCTGGCCAAGCTGAAGGAGCTCGGCGAGTTCGTGAAGAGCCCCTCGTCGACGATCGAGCCCCCGGTGGCTCGCAAGCTGCGCGCCGCCCTCGAGGCGGACGGTGCGACCGGCCCCGCCGACAAGGCGCCGGCGAAGCCCGCCGGGCGCACCCAGACCCGCCCCGCCGGAGGCGCTCGCCCGACCGCG